>NZ_JAXLPA010000003.1:0-602787 GCF_034322225.1 Aquimarina callyspongiae
TCCGTTTTGCGGGTGCAAACATATAACCATTTATTAAACTAACAATAACTTTTTTAAAGTATTTTTTAACCTTTTTATAACTCCTTGATAAACCATAATTTACAAACACAAAAAATATCTATTTCTCCTAAACAAATAACAACCCCTAATAAAACAAATAGCTTTTTTGCGCCAGAGATAGCAGTGACATCCTTTTTATGTTTAAAAAAAAGATATAACGAATAGCTAGATAAACAGGAACTCAACCTGTTTAGGTGCCCTACATATTAATATAACTCATTAATTATTTTGCAAAAAACTATACTTTCTCTATTTGAACTATAACAGATTTACTAATCGGTGTATGACTTTTGTCTGCATAATGATTATAAGGAACCAACACATTGGTCTCTGGGAAATATGAAGCTAGATTTCCTTCTGGAATATTATATGGAATTACTAAAAAGTTATTGGCTTTTCTTTCTTTCTGATCATATAGACTGATTAAATTAATCACATCCAGTTTTTTTAAAGAATGTTTATCCATATCATTCTTATTCATCAAAACTATTCTTCTTTCATTATATATACCTCGATAACGATCATCTAAACCATAAATAGTAGTATTAAACTGATCATGAGAACGAATTGTCATTAATAAGAAATCATTTTCTTTTAATTGAAACTCTGGCAGGCCACAAATACTAAGCTGTGCTCTTTGATTTGGAAGTTTACTAAAATCCAAATCTCTGACATTATTAGGTAGATAGAAACCCGATCCCTTGGATTTATCGGTTAAATCATTGAATCCTTTAAAGACCGACGCTATCTTTTCTCTTATTAATTCATAATTTTCGCTCAGGTTTTTCCAATCTACAATATGTTCTCCTCTAAAATAGGCATCGGCTATACCCCCTATGATTTCGGGTTCGCTTTTTAGGTTTCCTGAAGCGGGTTTTAACAGGCCTTTGGATCGATGTACTTTACCCATACTATTCTCAACTGTAAAGAATCTAGGTGTTCCTTCTTTTACATCCATCTCAGAACGACCCAAAGTAGGTAGAATTAATGCTGTTTTACCTGTAATCAAATGAGTTCTATTAAGCTTTGTGCTAATATTAACTGTGAGATCACAGTTCTGCAATGCCTCTGCAGTATATTGTGTATCTGAAGCTGCTGACAAAAAATTACCTCCCAATGCTATAAAAACTTTAGCTTTTCCTTCATGCATCGCTTCAATTGCATGAACTGTATCCAAACCTTCTTTGGTAGGAGGTTCAAATCCGAACGTTTTTTTTATCGATTCATTTAATATAGGAGAAACGTGATGCATAATCCCAACAGTTCTATCTCCTTGTACATTACTATGTCCTCGAACTGGGCAGGTTCCTGCTCCCGGTTTTCCTAAACTACCTTTAAGTAATAATAGATTAACGCATTCTTTTATATTCTCTACTCCATTTTTATGTTGTGTCAATCCCATTGCCCAGCAAACAATAATCTTATCGTTACTCGCTAGTAACTCGACTGTCTTATTTATCTCTACTTCATCTACTCCAGATAACTCCAGCAATTCTTTTTCTGAATATTTTTCCAGATCGGTTAGTAGTTCTTTATAACCTTGAGTATATTCTTCTAAAAATTTATGATCAAAGACATCTCCTCTCTCCTTATCTAAGCGTGCTAGTTTTTTGATAATCAATTTTAGCAATGGCACATCTTGATTTATCCTTACCTGAAGATGCAGATCTGTTAACGCGGTTCCGGAAAAAAGTACTCCTTTTACTTCTTGAGGGTTTTTAAATCTCACTAAGCCTGCTTCTTCTAATGGATTAATACTAATTACAGTACCTCCATTTTCTTTACATTTTTGTAATGCAGAAAGCATTCTAGGGTGATTTGTACCTGGGTTTTGTCCCATAACAATAACCACTTCTGCTTTATCAAAGTCTTCAAGTTTTACCGAACCTTTTCCTATACCCAAAGTTTCACTTAATGCCACACCACTAGATTCATGACACATGTTTGAACAATCTGGCATATTGTTGGTTCCAAAGGCTCTTATAAATAATCCATATAAAAATGCTGCTTCATTACTGGATCTTCCTGAAGTATAAAAAACTCCTTCATCCGGAGTATCTAATTTTTGTAAGTTTTTTGCTATAAGCGTATAAGCATCTTCCCAGGAAATAGGTTTATAATGTACGCTATCAGGAGTCATTACCATAGGTTCTGTAAGTCTTCCGCTTTTCCCTATTTGATAATCTGACCATTGCGATAATTCTTCTACAGAATATCTAGCAAAAAACTCTTTGTCTACTCTTTTGTTTGTCGCTTCTTCTGCTAATGCTTTTACTCCATTTTCACAGTACTCACCTAATTTTGAAGGTTTATCTGGATCTGGCCAGGCACAACCCGGACAATCAAATCCTTCTTTTTGATTCATGTGTGATAACGTACTCAAAGATTTTACAACTCCCATTTCTTTAAATGCATGTTGTAATGCTACTTTAACGGCTGGAATTCCAGCTGCATAGTTTGCCGGTTCTGTAATTTTAATACCCGTAAATTCTTGAGTTCCTAGTATAGATGTATTTCTTTTTTTGGCAGTACTCATTATAATTTTATCTAAAATTCTTGAGAAGTTTTGACATTCACCAAAGATACATTTTAATGATGACAATAGGCATGTAATTAACTCTAGTAGATCTAGCGAATACTTCTTATGATAATTCTATCTAAAATATCATACTCTTCTTTACATTACTCTATAAAAGATCCTTTATTTTTTCTTAGAGGAAGAAATTCCATACTAAACCAAATCGAATTACCGCATCACGAGGAGCATATCCTGGTGCAGCAAATTCATTATTCTGCATAAAAGCTTCACCAAAGTTTTCTACTTTAAAAAAGATTCTTGTTTGTTTGATCTTTGCATTAAAGAATATATCAAATTGAGGGAAACCTCCAAAGGTTTGCTTAGTACTTTCTTGATCAAAATATGCTATTTCTTCAGGGCTCTGAACATAAAACTCTGACAAAACAGGATCATATCCATCGGCATCATACTCCGAATAGTATTTAAAAGTTACTCCGGTTTGTAAAAACAGTGCTTTTTTAAACCAATGATCCTGGTAATACAAACTATTTCTGGTAACTATTTCCGGAACTCTATATACATTTTCTCCTTCAGAGACATTCTGATACATAATGGTATTATCAAGTCCAAATTTACCAAAGGTAAGTCCTTGGGTTAACTTTACTTTTAACAAATTAACACTTCCATCAAATTGTTCTGGTAATGTTATTGAATCTGTATTTTTTGTAAAATAGGTATAGTTATCGATAGTACTATAACTAGCTTCAATATTAGCTATTTTCTTTGCTTTAAGAGTAAGTTGAATTTTCTGAGTTTCTATATTAGAAAAATTATCTGTTTCTACAGAATTGTTGTAATTCTGCCAATTATAATTAATATAGTCACTTTGATATAGTAAGAAATTATAATTAGGAGCAACTGAACTAGTACTAATTTTAATACTTGCTCCATATTTATCATTAAGATCATAACCTGCTCCAGCATTGACGTAATTACCATCAAAATCTCCTGATAAAATAGTCATCCCATCTGCAAAAAGCTGAAATCCTTTGTAGTTATTTTTGTATTCTCCTCCAACAAAATAAATATCTCCTTCGAGACGATTAGTAATATTAGTTTGACTCCCTGCTTGACCAAGTGTAATAACAGAGTTATATCCATAATTATAATTAGAACTTCCTCCTTTAACTCTTAATGACCCTAACCATTTGTTAGAAAAATCAAGATATAATTGATTAGTAAAATCTTCTAAAGCTGCTTTATCTTGTATAACTCCTGAAGAATACGCTTCTCCGAATAAATTATTAGGAGCTACTGTTGTTTGATCATATTGAAAAGATTTATCGGTCAAATCCATAATATGCCCTATAGATAATCCTGTAGTAGTACTATCTGTTTTTTGTATAAGCTCATAGCTATGATCCAGATAAAATCTTTTGCCCAGAAGAATACTTTCTGCATTTTCAAAATTAACAGTGATTGACCCTCTATCAGCAAACTCATCTTCTGTTCCTGCCGGTATATTTCTACCTAGATATTCGTTTACTCCTTGCTCAGACAACCCACCGTTTTCTTCATTTAACAAATCTTGTGAGACAAAATGTGTTTTTAAATGATATCTATTGTTTTTTGTAAAATAGCTTGCTGTCGCCCTAAAATTACCACTACTTGTTAAAGCATGTTGATATTTACCAAGCGATCTAATTCCTTTATAAGCTATTGAAAGATTGAGTCTTGGAGATGTATTTATTGTAATAAACGCATCCAGCTGCTGACCTTGTTCAAAAGTTGTTTTGAAATACAACTCAGTTAACGGAGTAGGAACGCTATAGTAATTAATATCCTCTGCTTCAAGAAAATTGAAATGTCGTGCCCTAGCTCCAAAAAGTGGTAATAAGTGATTTGGTTCTTCAACCTTAGCAAGACTTATATGTGTTTGCCCTACATTATTAACAGGAGCGATTTCAAAATCATCCCTACGCAAGTAATTGAATCGATAGTCTTTTTGGATCGTTAATGTAGTATCTACATAGGTTGTATCATTCTTGAAACTAATAATTTTATAATCAGTTACCGGTGGTTTATCCTTTTTATCTTTTACTCCTCTCAAAGAAGAACTATTATTTAAAGGATTATCACCTCTAAAAGAACCTTCTTCCTCATTTTTCTCCTTTTTTGGAACTCGTCGCCCTAATTCCTGAGCTGAAGCCATCGCACCGATCAGAAGTATGATTATAAATACTACGCTTTTTTTCATGTGTTTGCTAAACTGTGGCAAAAATATACTTTTTTAACGAAAGTGAACACCACTAATTGTTTGTTTACTATTTAGTTTTTTTATGATTTAAAAAAATAGTTTTTTTGATATTCTATACATACAGTATATTCGTATCATGCTTAAATTAAAATTACATCCCAACCTCATAGAGTGTGGTACTGATGAAGCGGGTCGAGGCTGTCTCGCAGGGCCTGTTACTGCTGCTGCCATTATTCTTCCGGATAATTTCAGTAATGAGATCTTAAATGATTCTAAACAACTTAGTGAAGCTAAGCGAAATTCTTTACGACCTCTATTAGAAGACTGCTCTATCACCTTTGGTGTTACACATATTTTTATGGATGAGATCGACAAGATCAATATTCTGAATGCTTCTATCCTTGCGATGCAAAAATCTATAGCTCAATTAACACCTCAACCACAGCATATTGCAGTTGATGGAAATAAATTTAAATCTTATAATGAAATCCCTCATACTTGCGTTATCAAAGGAGATGGTAAGTACTTAAATATTGCGGCTGCCTCTATACTTGCAAAAACATATAGAGATGAATATATGGAAAAAATCCACCAAGAGTTCCCAATGTATAATTGGAAAAAAAATAAAGGGTATCCTACAGCAGAACACAGAGAAGCCATTAGAAAATATGGCATCACTAAATATCACAGAAAAAGTTTTAGATTGCTTCCAGAGCAGCTATCCCTTGATTTTTCTTAATCTATCAATATTTTATTAGATAATTCTCATCTTTTATGACTCATTTCAAATAAGTATCTTTGATCCCTGAGGAGCACTTATATTTCTCGTTTCAAAAGAAAAAACAAATCATCTGTATAATGAAAAAAATAGTTGTAGTTCTACTATCCATCATTTTTTTAGCTTGTAATACTTCGATAAAAACATCAAATTCTTTAATAGACTACATCCCTCAAGATGCACAAATCATAATCAAAATCAATGATTTAGAGCAGACTAGAAATATATTGCGGGACAATAATTTTATAAAAAACAATAACTCAATTGCTTTGTTTAATTATTTTAAGGAATTACCCATCTTAAAAGAAATTAATAAACCCAATGGTTTATTATGCTTTTCGCCAGTCGGAAAAAATAATTTTGGGTACACCTATGTTTCAAAATTTGATCCACAGCTTATAAAGGCGGACTCTCTTAGTCAAAAGAAAATCGAAACAATCAATTATTCTGAAAAAACAATTCATAAAGTCAGCTTTAAAGAAAATACTTTTTTTGCCACGAGAAATGATAGTATACTCATTACCTCTTCTTCACAGTTATTAATAGAAAATATTATCCGTGAGCAAAAAAACAACATTCCTGCCAGTAAAGATTTAAAAAAAGCCTACGAGGTTTCTGGGTTGGAAAATGCATTTTCAATTTTATTTAATGGTAAAAAATTAGGGAGTATTCACGATTCTTTCTTTCCGGAAGTGCAATTAACGGGTTTATCAAATTTTAGTGGTTGGGCTTCAGTTGATACTACTATAGATCAAAATGCCATTTATATCGATGGGATCGCTATAGAAAAGGACTCTTTAACCAGTACGATAGGAATTTTTGATAACACACTAGCTCAAGAAAATCGTATAGCCAGAATTACACCTATTACAGCACAAGGTTTTATTTCTTATACCTATGATGACTTTAATGTCTTAAAAAGAAATCTGGCACCTGCACAAGAACGTGAATTAAGAGATATTCCTAATGAATTAGATGATATTTTATCTGGTGTTTCTGAGATCGGAACTATATTCCTTGAACAAGAAAATGTATTTATTCTAACAGCTCTGGATCCAGAAACTACCGAAGAGAGTTTACAGGGATCACCAGCCGGAACCTATAGAGATATCCCAATATATAGTTATGATAATCCAATTACTTTTTCAGGTGTTTTAAATCCTTTAATTAAAGGTTTTGATGCAAAATTTTATATCTCGTATGGCGAGTTTATTATTTTTGGAAGTACTAAAAAATCTTTGGAAACTATTATCTCTAATATTCTTAACAAGACGTTATTATATGAACAAGAATATTATAAAAAAACTACCGAGAAATTATCTGATGAAGCTTCTATATTATTAGTAGGATCAACTCAAAGTCTTAAAAAATATATTTCTAAAAACACCGAAGAAGAATATCAAAAACAGTGGAGTGACCTAAATCATAAAGGGTATCAAACGGCAGTACTGCAAATTGTTAAGGAAAATGATTTTGCACATATCCACGGTGCTTTTCAAAAGAATATTGCTAAAGGTGCTGCTACCTCTGTAACTCAAACAGCCTCTACTACTCTTGAAAACAAAATACTTAATCAGCCAATTTTAGTAAAAAACCATAGAAGTAAAGGTATGGATGTTGCGGTTCAGGATATTGAAAACAATCTATACCTGATCTCTGACAAAGGAACCATTTTTTGGAAAAAACAATTAGACGGAGCTATTTTAGGCGACATCCAACAAATTGATATTTATAAAAATGGCAGATATCAGCTTTTATTCAATACAGCAAATACCTTATACCTTTTAGATCGTGATGGAAATACTGTTAATCCATATCCAAAGAAATTTGATGAGCCCTTAACGCAACCTGTAGCTTTATTTGATTATGATAAAAATAAACGCTACCGTATTTTGACCACTCAAGGTAATAAGGTAAAAATGTATAATGCAGAAGGGGGTATTGTGACCGGTTTTGGTTTTTCTGAAACGGAAACTGACTTGTTACTTTCTCCAAAACATATCCGAATCGGAACCAAAGATCATATTTTATTATCCGAAGAAAATGGAAAACTTAATATTCTTGATCGATTAGGAAGAACTCGTGTTAATGTAAAAAGTAAAGTGGATTTCTCTAAGAATGAATGGTACTCTTATGAAGATAAATTTACTTCTACTACAAAAGATGGTAATCTGGTACAAATACTATCAGATGGAAATGTTACTACCAAAAACCTGGGACTTAATGAAAACAATCACATAGTCTCTACTAATAAAACCTTAGTTACGTTATCAGAGAATAAACTCACAATAAAAGGAAAAACACTTGAGTTGGATTTTGGGGTTTACACAGAACCTAAGTTGTTTTATATCAATAATAAGATTTACATTTCGGTTACAGATGTTCAGTCCAAAAAAGTATATTTATATGATAGCAATGCTGAGTTGTTTCCTAATTTTCCGGTCTATGGTAATTCTGTTATGAGCTTAGGTAATATGGATAAAGATCCCAATTTGGAGTTTGCCGTTCAAGGAGAAGAAAATGGAATTCTTATTTATCAGATTAATTAATCTTTCTATTTCTCTAAATAACTGAAACTAATTTCTCTGAAGAATTAAGCTTTAAAGCTCTTTGTACATAATATAAGTATCTACGAAGCCAAGTTCTTTATGTTTAAATCCTTTGGGAGTAGTCCCGATTATTCTAAACCCATATTTTTTCCATAAACGGACAGCAGGTTCATTAGTACTGACTACAATATTAAATTGGATGGCTTTATATCCTTGTTCTTTTGCAAATTGAATAGAGTGTTCACAAAGTTTTTTCCCTATTCCCTTTCCTTGAGCTTCAGGACTAACCATATAACTACAATTAGCAATATGACTCCCTAAGTCAATTTGATTTGGTTTAATAATGTACGTGCCCAAAATCTGTTTGTTTTCCTCTATTACAAAGGTTTCCATATAATCAGAAAACCAATGCTTTTCAAGTTCCTTTTTAGGAGTTTCTGGATCAAAAACATAAGTATCTCCAGACCGAATTACTTTTGAGAATATTTCCCAAATTTGATTATAGTGCGTTGTATTCGCTTTTATAATATTCAATTTCTATTTAGTATTTATTAGTAATGATCTTAACACCACATTTATTTATCAAAATGAGTCAGCATAAACTCTATGAACAAAGTAACATTTTTTAAAATAACCAATCAAGTTTTCTCAAAATCTTGAAGACACTTAAATGTATGGCTCTATTTATAAAACCGGTCATATTCTTGTTTCTCCATACTATGCAAAAGTGAATTCCTCAACACTTAATTAACATTTTATTAAGAAAAACATAAAATTATTTAACACTTTGTGTTAAAGCTAATTACACAAACACTAAAGCCCTTTATTGAGAGTTGTAATCGCATATGATATAAATTTTACAACTTATACACAAACTAACTCAATTATGAAAACAAGCATCTTTAAAAAAATGCTCTTACTCGCCTTTTTAACTACGAGTATTAGCATAAATGCACAGGTATGGACTCCCATATCACCTAACAAAACTCAGACAAAACCTAAGGAGTTTAGAAAAACCAATCCGACCAAATTTCAATTATTTGATTTAAACACTCAACAACTCAAATCTATTCTTGAAAGCACTCCTTCAAGAACACAACAGAAAAGTTCTAATATTATCATTGAACTTCCTACCGAAAAAGGAATTCTTAAAAAATTTAAGATTTTAGAAGCTTCTGTCCTTGCAGATGAATTGGCAAAAAAGTTTCCAGATATTAAATCATATGTAGGTTATGGAATAGATGATCCTACTTCTACTGCGAGATTTAGTATTTCCAATATAGGATTGCATGCTATGATATCTTCTGGTAATCACGGTACTATTTATATTGATCCATTTACCAAAGACAAGCAGAGTTACATTTCTTATTCAAAAGCAGATTTGCCAGCTGATCCTAATAGTTTTGAGTGCTTAGTAGAAGAAAGCGTTAAATCCAATATTTCTGAACAAGGTTCTACTTCTGTTAGAAATGCAAATGACGGTAAACTCAGGACATTCAGATTAGCTATTGCTTGTACCGGAGAATACTCTCAGTTTCATTTAAACAATCAAGGAATCAGTTCTGGCGCCTCTGATCAGGTAAAAAAAGCAGCAGTTCTTTCTGCAGTAAATACAACAATGACCAGGGTAAATGGGATTTTTGAAAAAGATTTAGCACTAACTATGGTACTTGTTAATAACAATACTGACATCATTTTCCTTAATGCTAATACCGACAACCTTAGTAATAATAATGCAGGTGCATTAATTAATGAAAGTCAGACTGTTTGTGATAATTTTATCGGATTTAACAATTATGACATTGGACATGCTTTTAGTACTGGTGGTGGTGGTTTAGCACAACTTAGATCTCCTTGTACGAGTTCTAAAGCCAGAGGTATCACTGGTAGCGGAAGCCCTATTGGTGATAGTTATGATGTAGATTATGTTGCTCATGAAATGGGACATCAATATGGTGGTAACCACACTCAAAATAATAGTTGTCAAAGATCAAATGCTTCGGTTGAACCAGGAAGTGCCTCAACCATAATGGGATATGCAGGAATTTGCTCTCCAAATGTTCAAAACAATAGTGATGCATACTTTCATGCTATAAGTATCCAGGAAATGTGGCAAAACATTTCTCAAGGGAGTGGTACTTGTGGTTCTCAAAGCAATACTAATAATGCTGCTCCTACTGCCGATGCAGGTCCTAATTATACAGTTCCTGCTTCTACTCCTTTTGTATTAAAAGGTAATGGTAGTGATACCAATTCTGGAGATTCTCTTACCTATTGTTGGGAGCAAATGGATGCGCAACCTGCTACAATGCCTCCATCTGCTACTTCAACAAATGGTCCTGCATTTAGGTCATTAACACCTACAGCTTCTTCTGATCGATACATGCCCGCTTTATCTACCGTTATTGGTGGTCAGACATCATCTACATGGGAAGTAGTACCTTCTGTAAGTAGAACCATGAATTTTAGATTAACGGTAAGAGATAATGCTCCTGGAGGAGGAGGTTCTGCCAGTGATAATACGCAAATCTCTGTTGCTGGTAATGCTGGCCCTTTTGTAGTAAATGTTCCTAATACTAATGTGAGCTGGCCATCTGGTTCATCTCAAACAGTTACATGGGATGTAGCTGGAACTACAGGTAACGGTATCAATGCTGCCAATGTAGACATTCTATTATCTACTAATGGAGGGAACACATATCCCGTTACTATAGCAACAGGAGTCGCTAATGACGGTTCTCATACCATTACAGTTCCAAACCAAGTGGGTTCTCAAAACAGAATAATGGTTAGAGGGTCAGGAAATATTTTTTATGATATTTCTAATACAAATTTTGAGATTACTCAAGGTAGTGGAGACACACAAGCGCCTACAGCTCCTTCAGCTCTGGCTGCTTCAAATATTACCTCTAATAGCGTAGATCTTAACTGGAATGCTTCTACCGATAATGTAGGAGTAACCGGATACGATGTTTATAGAGACAATACAGTTATAACAACGGTTACTACGACCTCATATCAAGTTACTGGATTAACAGCTAGTACTGCATATGATTTTAGCATTAAGGCTAAAGATGCTGCAGGCAACGAATCTACTGCCAGTAATACTGTTAACGTCACAACATTGTCACAAACAGATACTCAAGCTCCTACAGCTCCTACGGCTCTAGCTGCTTCAAATATCACTTCTAACAGCGTAGATCTTAACTGGAATGCCTCTACCGATAATGTAGGAGTAACTGGATATGATGTATATAGAGACAATACAGTAATAACAACGGTTGCTACGACCTCATATCAAGCTACTGGATTAACAGCTAATACTGCATATGATTTTAGTGTTAAGGCTAAAGATGCCGCAGGCAATGAATCTGCTGCCAGTAATATTGTTACTATAACCACACAAACCTCAGGTGGTAATTGTACTGGAGGAATTTCATCATATCCATATACCGAAGGGTTTGAAAATACTTTGGGAGCATGGTCACAAGGATCTGGAGATGATTTTGATTGGTCAGTAGATGCCAATGGAACACCATCAAGAAATACGGGACCATCCAGCGCATCCGAAGGAACTTATTATGTATACATGGAATCCTCTTCTCCTAATTACCCATCAAAAAGAGCAATTTTAAACTCTCCTTGTTTTGATCTAAGTACATTAACATCTGCAAACATAACTTTTAAGTACCACATGTATGGTGCTTCTACTATGGGTAGTTTAACCTTAGAAGCCAGTACAGATAATGGTACTAATTGGACTAGTATCTGGTCTAAGTCTGGAAATCAAGGTAACTCATGGCAATCAGCTACAATAGATCTAATTGCATATATTGGATCTAGTGTTCAATTACGTTTTAATGGTATTACTGGAAATACCTGGAGAGGTGATATGGCAATTGATGATATCAGTGTAAGTGATGGTGGTGGATCAACCACTTGTAAAGATATTCAATTAGCGATTACTTTTGATAATTATCCAGAAGAGACAAGCTGGCAAATTACTGACAGTAATAATCAAGTGGTTGCTTCTGGAGGAACATATCCTTCTCAACCAGATGGATCATCAATTACCCTTACTGAATGTTTAGACCCAGGAACATATACCTTAACTTTTAATGATAGTTATGGGGATGGAATTTGTTGTAACTATGGACAAGGATCCTATACATTAACCCTAGAAGGAAATACACTTGCTTCTGGAGGATCTTTTGGAACAACAGAATCAACTACTTTTACAATTGGTAGCTCGGTTAGAAGTTCTACGATCGATAATGTAGTTACAACTGAACAACCTCAGATTTCTGCATTTCCGAATCCAGTTGGTAAAGACAGAACTCTTAATGTAATTGTTTCTAAAGAAAATTCGCAATATGAAGTTGTCGATATGCTTGGAAGAACTGTATTAAAAGGAGAAGTATCAGAAAAAGCTATTAATACAAGCTCATTACCTTCAGGAATGTATATACTTAAACTAAGTATAGGAAATAAAGGTAAATATAAATCTATGCAGTTTATTCAAGAATAATCTTTTTTAGTAAAAATTATATCATATACCTAAAAGCGGCGCATTGGGAAATGCGTCGCTTTTTTTATCTTATCAATTCAGCTTCAAATAGAACCTTGAAGTGTTTTAGCATTTTCTCTTTAACCTCGTCTTCATTTACTTTTTCTACTCCCAGTTCTACATTAAGAGATGTAACGGCTTTATCATTAATTCCGCAAGGAATAATATTATCAAAATATCCTAAATCTGCATTAACGTTAAACGCGAATCCGTGCATGGTTACCCAACGACTTGCACGAACACCCATTGCACAAATTTTACGAGCAAAAGGAGTCCCTTTATCTAACCATACTCCAGTCTCTCCATCACTCCTTCCAGCATTTATACCATATTCTGCCAATGTCAAAATCACCATTTCTTCTAGAAAACGAAGGTATTTATGTATATCGGTAAAAAAATTATCCAGATCCAAAATTGGATATCCCACAATCTGACCTGGTCCATGATAAGTAATATCTCCTCCCCTGTTTATCTTATAAAAAGATGCTCCTTTTTGATTTAGTTGCTCTTCGTTTAACAGTAAGTTACTTATATCTCCACTTTTTCCCAGTGTATATACATGCGGATGTTCTACAAAAAGTAAATAATTAGGAGTTGATAATCCAGCTTCTTCTCTGCGATTTTTGATCTTAATATCTAAAATCTCTTTAAATAGCTTTTCCTGATAATCCCAGGTTTCTTTATAATCTTTAAAACCTAATTCTTGTACGTCGATCTTCTTATTCATCACTGCAAAGATACGAGATAAAAAAAGTAGCTTAGTAGCTACTTTCTTGTTATTTTTCTAATTCGACTTCTACATCCAGTATTTTAGGATTCTCCATATATTCAAGAAACCCAACTTCAAGAACAAAACTTTTTCCATCCTGGCTAAACATTGCTCTCTCTGAAGAAATCTTTTTTATTTTTCTAGGAAAATGATAATTCAATTTATACTTAGAGCTAGCTAAGAACATTTTCATTTGCTCCAAACTATCCAGGTTTTTTTTAAGTTCCTTTTCATCCAAAATCTCTGTCACCCTCTTAAACTTATTTTTTTCAAAAGAATAAAAAACCTTTGAACCTTCTACCTCTGAAGAAGATAACGAAATAGGATTAGCTCCTTGAGAAGCTTGACCTTTATCTTTATTACCTACAGCACTAGCGGTTTTAAAATCATTAAATAAATCTCCAAGCTCTGATACATTTTTAAACTCTGTATACATATCAAATTTCATTTCTTTTGATTGCGTATTCATAAGCATATGCATCTTGAAATTTTCTAATCTCTTTAATTTCTCTTGCTCAACCTCGGATAATTGAGCAATGCTATCTTTATGTTCTTCGAGAAAATCTTTAAAAACGATCAAAGAATCAATAATTTCTTCTTTGCCTTCAGACATTTTATCTCCACCAATCTGCATTAGCTCAGAACCATCAAAATTGATTGATATTTTTCCGCTTCCATCTTCTTTAAGATGTAAATCTTCAGAAAACTGACAACCAATAAAAATAATTGACAGGAATACGAATTTCAGACAGGTATAAAAATTTCTCATAAAAGATATATCATTTAAAATATTATTTATTCGGGTTGTTTAAAATTACTAACGCAGCTATGACACCAGGTACCCAGCCACAAATTGTTAGTAATAATACGATTAGTACAGAACCACACCCTTTATCCAATATTGAAAGAGGTGGAAAAAAAATAGCTAATAAAACTCTCCAAATGCTCATAAATCTTTGTAAATATATTAAATGTTATACTTATAGGTAGCTCTAATTTTCATTACGTTACAATGTTATAAAATTAATCTCTATATTTCTGGTTTCTTTCAGACATGAAACGATTATTTATTCTGTTTTTTGGTATTTTTATCATATCCTCTCATGTTGGTTTTGCACAACATGAGTTTACAGGCTATGTTGATACCCAAAACTCATCAGAAGACATATATCTATCTCTTGTTGAAGATTATAGAAAAATATCCGGCATCTATCCTGAACAAATTATTCAGAAAGTCACTTCTGACTCAACAGGTTACTTTTCCTTTAAAGGAGATCAACTACCAATAGAAAATCATATCTATAGGATACAGGTACATGAATGTTTTGAAAAAAATGAAAGTAGTATTCATTTTAATGGTTTTTGTCCGGACAGCAAAGAAGTTCTTTTTATCGCTAATCGTTCTGATACAATTTCTTTACCGTTTTCATTTGATCGAGAAATGTTTTGCAAAATAGTTTCTGGTAACGAAAAGAGTAATGCATTTATAAGAATAGATTCTATTATCGAAGAAATGCAGTTTGTTTTCGGAAATTATCGTAGTCAAACAAATAGGAAAATCAATGCCGCCAGATGGTTAACAAAACTACAACAATTTGGAGAAGAGCTTAATGAACCATTAGCAGAATTGTATATCTATTCTTTTTTATCTGATAAATCCAATGAATTATATCAGCATTATCTAAAGGATTTAAAAAAAACTGAATATTATGATCAATTATTAACAAGGTTACAAAAAAAGTATCCCAATAGCTCATATCTAAAACAATATCAGCAAGAACTGGATTCAGACAAATTTTTGATCGATCCTAAAAAAGGAATAACTGGTTCTTTATGGTTTTGGGCTATTATATCAATATTACTTCTTTCATTATTTCTTAATATTTTTCAATTTTCAAAACATCGAAAAAAGAAAAAATCATCTAATATTTCTTTAGAAAAAAAACTTACACAACAGGAACAAAAAATTCTGAATCTTATATTAGCAGATAAAACCAATAAAGAGATCGCTTCTTCTATTTTTGTAAGTATTAGTACTGTAAAGACTCACATTAACAACCTGTATAAAAAATTAAACGTAAGTTCGAGAGACGAAGTTAAATCTCTATATAACAACAGGTAACAAAAATTTCCACCTAGGTCTAGTCCTTTTTTCCAACCACTTTTTATCGGTTTTCAACTATCAAATCTTCAATTTTGAGAATACTTTTTTAGTGAATCTTGTAGATATCTCTACAGAAAATTTCGCTAACCAAATCATTATTTTAATAACCTAAAAATTCAAAAAAAATGAAAAAAGGAATTTTAATCCTTGCAGGAGTTGTTATGATTACCTCAACGTCTTGCACCAATGCCTCCGGAAAAATTAAATCTGAAAATGTAGAGATGGCTGCAAAACGAGATGAAAAAGCAAAAGATCTACCAGTAATGACATTTACCGAAACAAATCATGACTTTGGAACTATTAATGAAGGGGATGTTGTAGAACATACTTTTACTTTTACTAACACAGGTAAAGCTCCTCTTGTTATCATAAGTGCAAAAGGTAGTTGCGGTTGTACCGTTCCTAAATGGCCAAAGGATCCTATTGCTCCTGGAGCATCCGGAGAATTTTTAGTTGTTTTTAATTCTAATGGCAAACCTAACCTGCAAAACAAACAGGTTACAATAACTGCCAATACAGAAAGTGGTAGAGAAATTCTTAAGGTTAAAGCTATGGTAGCTCCTAAAGTTAAACCTACTCAAAACGGTGCTCCAATAAGCAAATAACACCTATACAAATAACAAACCATATAGAGAATCATACGTTCGATAATTTGTGATTGAACTTATGATTCTCCTCTATTCTAAACATTTTGATTATGAAAAAAAATACACTTTTTATTATATTTTTCATTACTTCGTTAACTCAACTAACTGCTCAATCTTTTAATCAGGAAATAAAACAGGAAGGTAAGTCGTCTCCTCACCTTTTAGGTAAAATCAATAAACAGGCTTTATCTTCTGAACCTTATAATCAATGGTTTTTAACCAATCAAACCGAATACACTCCAAAAAAAAGTACAGTTGATTCTATACAAAATCAATTATCTCAATACACTGTTACCATATTTATGGGCACCTGGTGTGGAGATAGCAAAAGAGAAGTACCTCGTTTTTATAAAATATTAGAAGAAGCTGACTTTTCTTTAAATCGGATAACTACAATTGCTGTAAACAATCAAAGAACTCAATACAAACAAAGTCCAGGAGGAGAACACGAAGGTTTAAATATACATAGAGTACCCACTTTTATTTTTTATAAAGATGGTAAAGAAGTTAATAGAATTGTAGAGTCTCCAAAAAAAACTCTTGAAGAAGATATTTTAGACATTATATCAGGCAACTATTCTCCAAAATATCAATCTGTAGTTCTAATAGATGAACTTCTTAAAGAAAAAGGGATTGATTATATCTACAAAAAAAATAAAAAGATAATCTCTCAATTAAAAAATAAAACCAAAAGTCTTTACGAGCTAAATACATATGCCAACGTTTTATTTTTTTCGGATAAAAAAGAAGAAGCCTTGGCTGTACTAAAATTAAATACTGAATTATTTTCTAATGAACCAAATACTTTCATAAGTCTAGCTAATAAACACCTACAGATGAACAACATAAAAGAAGCTATTGAATCTTATGAAAGATCCTTGAAAATTTCCAAAAATGAAGAAATCGAAATCAAAATTCAAGAATTAAATAATTCTTTAAACATTGAATAAAAGTTTTCAAAAGACTTTTTCCTTAAATTCTCTAAATACTCTACTTTTGTGCCTTTAAAATGGCAGAATTATGCAATTATCAGAACAAGAATTAGTAAGAAGAGAAAAATTAAACGCTTTACGTAATCTGGGGATCAACCCATATCCGGCTGCTTTATTTCCGGTAGATCATACTTCTAAGAAGATAAAACAGGAGTTTGGTGAAGGGAAAAAAGTTATTATCGCTGGTAGATTAATGTCAAGACGTATTCAAGGTTCTGCTTCTTTTGCTGAATTGCAGGATGCAGATGGTCGCATACAAGTCTATTTTAACAGGGATGAAATTTGTACTGGAGAAGATAAATCTAAGTATAATAATGTATATAAAAAATTACTGGATATCGGTGATTTTATTGGAGTTGAAGGTGAGCTTTTTACTACTAAGGTAGGAGAGAAAACAGTTATGGTTAAAGACTTTACTTTATTGAGTAAATCCTTAAAACCTCTTCCTCTACCTAAAACAGATAAAGATGGTAATACTTTTGATGAATTTAATGATCCAGAATTACGCTATCGTCAACGTTATGCTGATCTAGTGGTAAATCCACACGTAAAAGAAGTTTTTGTAAAAAGAACAAAGCTTTTTAATGCAATGCGTGAGTTTTTTAATGATCGTGGATATTTTGAGGTAGAAACACCAATATTACAACCGATTCCTGGAGGAGCGGCAGCACGTCCATTCACCACGCATCATAACTCTTTGGATATTCCATTATATATGAGAATTGCAAACGAGTTATATTTAAAAAGACTTATTGTTGGTGGATTTGATGGAGTATATGAGTTTTCTAAAAACTTCAGAAACGAAGGAATGGATCGCACCCATAATCCCGAATTTACCGCGATGGAAATCTATGTGTCGTATAAAGATTATAATTGGATGATGGATTTTTGCGAGCAATTGCTGGAATATTGTGCTATTGCCGTAAACGGAACAACAAAAGCTACTTTTGACAATCACGAAATCGATTTTAAAGCTCCTTATGCCAGAGTTACTATGGCAGATTCTATCAAACATTTTACTGGTTTTGATATTACCGGTAAAACTGAAGATGAGATAAGAGAAGCTGCCAAATCTATGGGTGTTGAAGTTGATGAAACCATGGGTAAAGGAAAATTGATTGATGAGATCTTTGGTGAAAAGTGTGAAGGTAATTATATCCAACCAACATTTATTACCGATTATCCTAAAGAAATGAGTCCTTTATGTAAAGAACATAGAGAGAACCCTGAACTTACTGAGCGTTTTGAACTAATGGTTTGTGGTAAAGAAATTGCCAATGCATACTCAGAACTCAACGATCCTATCGATCAAAGAGAACGTTTTGAAGATCAATTAAAACTTAGTGAAAAAGGAGATGATGAAGCTATGTTTATTGATGATGACTTTGTAAGAGCCTTAGAATATGGGATGCCTCCTACATCTGGTATGGGAATCGGTATGGATCGATTAATTATGTATTTAACAAATAATCAATCCATACAAGAAGTATTATTCTTCCCTCAAATGAGGCCTGAGAAAAAACAAATTGAGCTTAATGATAATGAAAAGGCAATTTTTGATATTCTAAAAAAGGAAAAAAGCATCGCTCTTGCAGATCTTAAAACCGCAGTTGGGTTAAGTAACAAAGCCTGGGATAAAGGAATGAAAGGGCTTTCTAAACTTGGTTTAACTAAAGTTACTAAGACTGAAGATAGTCTTATTGTAGAAGTAGCAGAATAGCTTTCTTATAAAATTATTTTATACAAAAAAACGCAACCAAATTGGTTGCGTTTTTTAATCCCCTTTTATAAAATAAAATTAACTATACGAAACTGTATTTTCTACAGTCTTAGTCTAATTCTTTTGAGCAAAGGTATTTTTCAAGTGAGTTTTTTATGTTATCCCTGAATTAATTAAACTTTAAAAAACATATCAAGAAATACTATAAGTTTCTGATCTTTTGACCTTCTATATATCATCTTTATAATCTAAAGATTCTTTAATTTTTGCATCAGCTAATAATCACTTATATTTGAGAACTTTAAAACTTGTAACCATGCCTTATATTAGTGATGAAGAGCTTTTAGATTTTCAGGTTCAAATTGATGAAGCTAAAGAAGAGAAGCGCATAACCAACTATGCTCATACCAAAGAGATCAGAGACGAGCAGGAAAAAACCAGAAAATTTAAGATCTCGACAATTATTCTAGGTTTTATTGCCTTGTTAGGAGTAGCAGGAACTGTCTATTTTATGAATTTCAATACTCCTGAAAATATGATTGCTAAAAAAGAGTATGACTCCCATGTTAACTCTCTAAACGATAAGATCAAAACGCTTGAGGAATCTGTTCAAGGACTTTCTATGACCAACGAAATAGAAGGTGAAAGAAATAATGGAGAAGTTAATGAATCATTAGAGGGTGAATTAACATATTCTGTGCAAATAGGAGCTTTTGAAAAAAGAGATCTTTCTTTATATTCTGATAACTATGTAAATTTTAAAGAAATAAAAGCAGGAGAGTATAATAAATATGCTCTTGGTAATTTTGCTTCTTTGAATGAGGCCAAAATGTTTAGAAAAGAATTAGTAAGACTTGGTTTTAAAGATGCTTTTATCGCCTCTTATCAAAATGGAGAGCGACTTCGTATCGAAGAAGCCTGGTAAAATATATTAAAAAGAGGAGGCTTATAATAAGCCTCCTCTTTTAACCAACCAACTCAATCAAAACTAAACATTAACTACAATGTATTTTCTTCCGGATTTTTTATAATACACTCCTTTATATTTATAATATTTTACTCCTCTGACTTTTACTACTCGGTACCCTCTAGGTAAAGTTGTTACTCTCACACCTGCTGGTGCAGCTACAGTAACATATTTTCTATTTTTCTTTATATACCAAGTGCCACCACTTCTATAATATTTTACATTTTTATATACAATTACTTTTGGCTTATGTACTTTGGTTACTACTACTCTATGTGTAGGTTGCACTCTAACAGTAGTTGCACAAGAAGTTGTTATTGTTGCAATTGTAACTATCAATAAAACAATTTTTAATATCCTTTTCATAATCATTAGTTTTTCTGTTATCCATAAGTAAGACCCTGATATTAAAAAAAGGTTTAATCTGGATTCAAAAACTATTGATTTACATATTCTGATATAGAAACACAATTTATGATTACATCTTCGAGAACAGCTGTATCATTTTTGATATAGACTAATCCATATACATTTTCTAAATAATTGTTCCGGTTAGCTTCTGCATATGCTTTTTCTGCTTTAGGTGCTTTTGTTTCTTCCAAATAAAATCGATTAAATGGTAATTTAAATTTTACCTTATTATTATAATTTCCAGTTACCTCAGCAATTACATAATCTAGTTTATTATTTAATGGTTCTTTACTAATACTATGTATCATAGCAAAACCTTGATCATCATTTTGGATATACACATAAATCTCATCCCCTTTTACATAGGTGGTATCAGATATAATGTATGAATCCATATCATATCTTAGTGTAATATACTTTCCTCTAAAAGGATCTGTAGGATCTATTGGTATCGTTTTAAAACGATATGCTTTTCCTGAGGTTATCGTATCGTTATTATTCCATATGATTTGTGCTGGCACAAAGATTTGTACCAATGCCACAAGTATAAATAGCAGTAACAAGTATTTCGTTTTCATTTATTTATCTTTTACTGTTTTTCAGTTGTTTTAATTTTTGTTGTCTCTTTAGCATAATATAATTAGTCAGGAAAAATCCTATCCCTACTGTAATAAACAGAATCCCTTTTATGACAAAACTCATTCCAGTATCAAAGAATCTACAAACAATAAGTATTGAAATAATAAGCATTCCATAATTGAGTATTCCAAAATTGAATTTATCTGTTCCAATCTTGATCGCAGATATTCCTAAAGCAAAAACCAAGATATTGGTTAATATTAGGGGTATCGTTATATTAATAGGAACAAAAAATATGATCCAAAAAATCAAAAATGTCACTTGAAATAAATTGATGGAATGAATACCTCTCTTTTTTATCGTATAGATCAAACCTGATAATGCCATTATCAACAATACAGAAGCGGTATAAAACCCTTCGGAATTTGTAACAATATCTCTTGAAAATTCTTCCCATACCCAACGAAAAGTAAAAATCATTAAGGAAATTACTGCCCCCAAGGAACCAATAATCAAAAACCCTTTCTTGAGAGTTCTTAACTCTTTGAACACTTCTTGTTTACCGATGATATATAACAAAGCAAATAGTGTTATATACGCCAAACCAAAATACTCACCGCCTCTGATAAAAGCACTTAAAGCGCAAGAAATACTCAAAGGAAGAACCCAGTTAAAAACAGCAATTATATTGTTTGATATATTCTTTTTTAGAAGCCATAAATAGTGAGGGATTATAGCTAATAGAAAAACAATGTACAGCCAAGGGGTTTCAGTACTCCTATAATTCCAAACTCCAACTTCTAGTGCATAAGCGGTGCTAAAGATCAATAAAAGTATTGCCAAAGCATGTGATCTAATTAAATAGATCAATGGTAAACAAAGTATAATCCAGATTTGTAGAAAATCACCTAGATCTCCCATAATATTATAAACCTGGCTTACTAAGGAAATACTTACCCCTACTGAAAAAAATAAAAAAGTTCCTGAAGTTTCTCTCCAAGCCCGACTCTTTTGTTTAAGAATAGAATAACCAGCTAAAACTTGTCCTAATAGTAATGGTACAAACGCAAGAACCGTTTTAGTAAATCTCGTGAAACCCTCCCAATTATAGGCAAGCATTAAGATAATACCAGATCCTATAAGTAACGAACCAAAGACTCCAAAAATAGTAAACAATTTATTGGGTTTATCAATCTCCTTTTTAGAATAGTATTGTTCTATTTTTTCTGAAAGCTCGGGAGAAATGATTTTATCTTTTACAAGAGTTTGTAATTCTTTATTAAATTTTGAACTCATAACATATTGATTATATAATTATAATATGATTAAAAAGATAGTCGCAGCCACACGACTATCTTTTTTCATCATCAAAACAAGAAGATGGCCGAGACCACCTCCTTCTTTTGATTACTTCTCTTGATTTTCAATAAACTTCTTATCTCGAGTATTCTTTTGAACTGCAATTGCCGAAAATAAACTCAATGTAAAAGACATTCCGTAAAATCCTTTTTCACTCAATTCCATATCTGCATTCCACAATCCTATAATTAATAATAGTATTGAGGTTATCGTTGTGAACCAGCTAATTCCATAATAAATTTCTGTCACAGGAACCCCTTCAAGTTTATCTCTAACACTTTTCTGAACCGAAACGGCAGAAAACAAACCAAATAGTAATACTGTAAAATAATATCCTTTTTCATTGAGCACCATATCTGCATTCCATAAACCAACACAATATGATATCATACCTATAAAAAGAGCAGACCAGGATGCCGATATAAAAGCAGCAGTAGGTTTTTGATCATAAACTTTTACTTCTTTTTTCTCTTGATTTTCGACTATAGTTTCTTCCACTACGTCATTACTAAATTTATATTCCATAATAATTTGATTTTGATGATTAAATTTTGAACAACTATTACAATTGAACAAGGCAAAAATGCAGCACTTCTTGTTATTACGAAATTCTATTTATACTAAAAACTTATGATATATTTACATTATAAAATTAAATTATTACTATATTTATTGATATTAAACACATAAAAACTTACGATATATTGAGCACATTAATTTCTTTAATACATACTTTGTCTACTGAAGAAAAACAAGTTTTTACCACGTTCTTAAAACGAAAGAACAAAAGACATGACACCAAGAACATCCAACTATTTAACTTACTTGATGCTTCTCCAGAAATCAAGAATCCAGATATTCATATTTATGGAAAAAAAGCTAAAGGTGCTTATCACGCCTTAAGCAAAAGATTACACGATAGTATTATTGATTTTATAGCTTCTAAAAGTTTTGAAGGAGAAACATCAGAAGAGATGGAAATCCTAAAATTATTATTAGCCAGTAGAATTTTATTCGAACAAAAACAATACAGCATTGCTTTTAAAATAATTAACAAAGCAGAACAAAAAGCTAAAATTTATGACCTGTTTAGTATTCTTAACGAAATTTATTATACCCAAATTCAATATGCGCATTTAAGTAAACAAGATATATTGCCAGTTTTAATACAGGATTTTAGAGCCAACAGACAAGCTTTATTACAAGAAGAAAACCTGAATCTATTTTATGCATCTATTCAAAACAAACTAGAACAAAGAAAAACAAACTTTCTACCTGTTATAAAGGACACTCTTTTAAGTTTTGATATCTCAAACACTCAGGATATCACCTTTAGATCCTTATTCAAGTTATTAGAGATCATCAATAAAACAGCTCATATTTCAAGAGATTATCATTCTATTTTACCATTTATAGAAGAAACGGTTACGCATATTGAATCTAAAAACAAATCATCAGAGAAACACCTGTTCTATCACATTCATATTTTATATTATATATCCAACTCCTATTTTAGAAATAGGGATTTTAAAACTTCTCAGGACTATCTGGATCAAATGGAGTATTGGGTTTCAAAACAAAACAATAAATATCTCAAAAGGTTTTCACCTCAATTAACATTGCTGAAAGCACTAAATCTCAATTATACAGGTCACGTCAAACAGGCTATATTGCTTGTAGAAGAATTTCCTTATAAAAAACATAAAGATCAGATTACTTACGTTCTGGATCTAGAATTATGCTTAGTGGTATTCTATTTTCAACAATCTCGTTATCGAGAAGCTTTACAAATCTTTAAAAGTTTTTTTCACAGTGATATTTGGTATATCGAAAAAGCAGGGATAACCTGGGTAATCAAAAAGAATCTAATTGAAATCTTATTACATCTAGAACTAGAAAATATTGACTTAGTTGAGTCCAGGCTTCGTAGTTTTAAAAAGAAACATTTATCATATCTAAAAGATCATGAAGAAACCAGAATAATAACTTTTTTAAAACTCATTACTGATTATTATCACAATCCAGAAACAACTCTAACAGAGAACTTTAGGAGTACACTAAAAAATGCTACAATTATTAATAGTACAATACAAGAAGATATATTCGAAATTAGTTTCTACGCCTGGTTGTTATCAAAAACGCACAAGACCGATTTATACGAAACCACTTTAAAACTTATCCAATAACAAGGAATATTTATGTAAGATCGGTTAGCGATTCTTTGTTTTTATCTAGTATTATTTTATTATATAGAAGAACTAACAGTACAGGTAACATCCAATGTTGATACATCATAAAACGATCAATGCTATGTTCTACTAAACATACTAATACTACATTACTAAACACCAATAGCATTAACACTAATGAAAATAATGCTAATTTTTCACCTCTTTTTATCCAAATAATCAAAGAACCTATCAAAACCATTAAATACACAAGCATCATATAAAATCCTCCTAATGCATGCTTTACATTTTTATAAAAAAGATCTATACATTTAGCAAGATTATCCCAAAATAACGGGAACCACATAGATATCAAAAACTTATCATTCATAATTAAAGCATCCACACTATTAGGATCAGATGGCATCAAAAATTGCCTTCCTTCTTTAGACAAAACAACATATGAAATGTTTACATAATTATAGTGAAAGTACTGATATACATTGTCTCCAAAAGCTGGCACATAATAGTCATCTGTAATCTTTTTATCTACTGCAGTTTTATATACATATTTAAAATATTCCTGAGTTTCTAAATCATCATACACCTTATAATCTTCTGGATCTGCCACAAACAAAGGCATAGTCATCATTTGAACTCCTGTATGTGCAGTACTTACAAATCTATCAGATACAGCATAATGAAATGTTTTATCAACCAGAGAAGCAATAATAGGAATAGCAATCAGAACAAGTAAAGGCCTCCCATATAATCTAAATCCTTTCTTAACTTTCCAAAAATAACCCAACACTAACATCAACACAGGAATAATAAAGAAGAATTGTGTTCGCACTAATAACCCAACAAATAGCGCTAATAACATATACCAAAATGAACGTCTTTTCTTTTCAAAAATACCTTCTATAAAAAATGCTATAATTAATAGAAAAAAAGGGTAAGACAATCCTTGAGATACAATTCTATTAGCAACTAAGAACTGAGGGATAAATAATGGAGCCAGCAAGATAATATCTAATAGTATCAAAAGGTTTTTTTTGACACCAAAAACTCGATGTAAAACTTTGATTAAATATACGCAACTAATGACGCAAAATATCAATTGAGCACCAACTACAAAAGAGAAATAACTTTCTTCCCCTAATAGTTTTTTAAACACAAATAAAAATATTGGATATCCAGGTGGAGCAATAATAGTTAGATGCGCATAATTACCAGTATCAGGTTCTGTAATTACTCCTAAAAAAACCACATATAAAATAATAACTAAGTATACTGTTATTCTATGTATGTTATTAGACAAAATATGTCGCATCAACCGTCGATTTGCGTTAGTAAAAGTGTTAAAAGTAATTGAAATATTTAAAAAGTAGTATTTTTACTAATATATTAATATGATGATTTCGAATTTAGAGACTCATTAAAAAATACTCCAATATGAACAAGTACCTATTTATTATGTGTTTTGGTCTGTTAATATTGTCATCAGGCAATATAGTAGCTCAACAAAACAATACCTCAACTCAAAGAGAAATGCCTGATGCTCAATCTCCAGAAGATTTGGTAGAGATTTACAACAAAAAACTGGGATTATCAGAACAGCAAAAAACAGCACTTCATAAGTTGTTTACTGAAAGAAAAAACAATCCAGATAAATCTGCTAGTATTAGTAAAGGAAATACTTTTGATGATAAATTAAAAAAGATATTGACTAAAGAGCAGTTTGAAAAATTCTACAAAAAAACACGAAAAGGTATCCAATAGAGATAAAAAAATAAGCCTATCGGTATCGATAGGCTTTATTTTTAAAGATTTTCTGCTACTTTGGAAACTGCTTTTATTGTATCATCAAGATCTTGATAAGTCAATGCTTCTGTAATAAACCAGGTTTCAAAGGCACTTGGAGCTATATATATTCCTTCTGATAGCATCCCGTGAAAAAACTTCTTAAAAGTATCATTGTTTCCATTGGCTGCTGTTTCAAAATCAATGACAGATTCTTTAGCAAAATGTACCGAAATCATTGACCCTAACCTATTAATTGTATACTCAATGTTATTATCATCTAAGGCTTTAGCAATACCATTATGCAAATAGGCAGTCTTTTTATTGATATTATCATAAATCTCTGGATGATTATTAAGCTCTGTTAACATAGCTAATCCTGCAGCCATTGCTAATGGGTTACCACTTAATGTTCCTGCCTGATAAACTGGTCCTAAAGGAGCAAGGTGATTCATGATTTCTTCTCTTGCGGCAAAAGCTCCTACCGGAAGACCACCTCCTATCACTTTACCAAAGGTTACAATATCAGCATCAACTCCTAAAAGTTCTTGGGCTCCACCTCTTGCAAGACGAAAACCAGTCATTACTTCATCAAAAATCAACAAGATATTATGAGTATCACATAATCTTCGTAATCCTTCTATAAACTCAGATTGCGGAGGGATACATCCCATATTACCAGCCACTGGTTCAATTATAATACAAGCAATCTCATCTTTGTTTGATTGCATAATACTTTCTACATGATCCAAGTCATTGTATCTTGCCAAAAGGGTATCTTTTGCAGTACCTGGAGTAACACCAGGACTATTAGGGCTTCCAAAAGTTACAGCGCCACTTCCTGCCTGAATCAAAAAGGAATCACTGTGCCCATGATAACAACCTGCAAATTTGATAATTTTATTCTTACCTGTATAGCCTCTAGCTAATCGAACAGCACTCATACAAGCTTCTGTTCCAGAATTTACAAATCTAATTTTATCAATATTTGGCACCATCGAAACGGCCAATGCAGCAATTTGTGTTTCAATCTCTGTTGGAGTACCAAAACTAGTTCCTTTTTTTGCTTTTTCGATAACAGCATCGACTACTGGAGCAAATGCGTGCCCTAGAATCATTGGTCCCCATGAATTAATATAATCTATTAATCTATTATCATCTTCATCAAATAAATAAGCACCTTTGGCCTCTTTTATATAAATAGGGTCTCCTCCTACTGCTTTGAATGCCCTTACAGGAGAATTAACCCCACCAGGAATTACTTTACACGCTTCTTCAAATAACGCGCTACTTCTTTTATAAATCATATGTGATTAAAATTCGTCTGATTCGTCTTCAGGAACTATTTTAAGTACCTGTCCGATTTTTATAGTATTATCCTTAAGATTATTGAAAGCTCTTAGCTCTTCAACAGTTATTTTATATTTTCTGGAAATCGAATAAAGAGTATCTCCTTTTGCAACAGTATGATCATTACTATTTGTGTCTGGTACAATTACTGTTTCTACTCTTTTTACTTTATTTCTACCTAAAACTTCTCTATCGTATTTATAAAGTTCATATCGCTGAATGATACTAATTAATTTATCTGGATATTTCTTATCTGTAGCATACCCGGCAGCTTTAAGTCCTTTTGCCCAACCTTTATAATCGTTTTTTCTTAATTTAAACAGTGCAGCATAACGCTTTCTGTTGGCCAGAAAAAGAGAATGATCCCTAAACGATTCACTAACCAGATCATATTTTCTAAAACACTCCTGAGAAAGATCATCATCATGAAAAACTCTATCTCCTTCCCAATCATGGCACTTGATCCCAAAATGATTATTTGCACGACGAGTTAAATCTCCATATCCAGCTCCGGATTCAAGAATTCCTTGTGCTAGTGTAATACTAGCCGGGATCCCATATAACTTCATCTCATTTTTAGCAATACTAGAATACTCATAGATATACCTTTGTATTTTGGCTTTATATGATAATTCTGGCAGTGGCTCTTTTTCAACTGCTTTTGGTTTTTCAACGTTCTTAATTGGTTCTTTTACTACAGCTACTTCGCGCTTTGGTGTACTTCTTTTAGTTCTAGAAACCACAGCTTTCTTATTTCCTCCACAAGAAATCAAAAATGTAGCAACGCATAATAGTATAAAAAAATTCTTCATCGTCATATCAAATCGTAATACTAGGTAGGTTCTTTTTAATCAATCTTTTATTCATTCCAGGTATCCCCTGCAAACCACCAGTGTGGATCGCTAAAATACGAGTATTTTTTGTAAAAAAACCATTTTGAATCAGCTCAAATAACCCAAAAATCATCTTTGATGTATAGATAGGGTCTAATGCGATACCTTGTTCTTTTTTAAACGTATTTATAAACTCAATAAGTTCTCTATTTATTTTACCGTACCCTCCAAAATGATAGTTTGATATGATCTCCCAGTTGCTATTTTTTGTCAACGCAGTAATATCTTTTAAAAGAAAATCTCCTTTGAGGGCAGGAAATCCTATTACTCTTTGGTTTTGAAATGAACTGTTTATCAAACCTGCAATGGTTCCTCCAGTTCCTATTGCACAACATATTATATCATATACAGAATCGTCTTTAGATAAGATTTCTTCGCATCCTTGTATGGCCAATGCATTAGTTCCCCCTTCTGGAATAAGGTAGAAATCTCCAAACTTCTCTTTTAAGGCTTCTAACAACTCCGGAGACGTTTTATCTTTATATTGTGCCCTGGTAATAAATTCCAGTTTCATTCCTGAAGCATTCGCAAAGTGCAATGTATTATTCTCTTGTAATGTATGCTGTATATTTCTTGCCAACTCTTCTCCTCTAATAATTCCTATAGTATCCAACCCCATCATTTTTCCAGCAGCAGCTGTAGCAGCTATATGATTACTAAAAGCTCCTCCAAAAGTAAGAACCTTTGCATATCCAAGTTTTTTGGCTTCGCGTAAATTATATTTAAGTTTTCTGAATTTATTACCTGAAACTTCTTTATGAATTAGATCTTCTCTTTTTATTGATAAAGAAATATGAGCATTCTTTAATACAGGATGGTGTATCTCTTGATTTTCAGAATATATCGTTTCTGAAGAAAAAATATTCATTTACCAATATTTAATAAAACTCCAGGGTTTTCGGTTTTTAAGATATAATAGGTCTTCTTCGTTTTCATAAGCTTCACGTTCAAAAGAAATGTTGCGATAAGCTTGTGGAGAGTTTCTATACTGAAACAAACGAATAACATATTCTAATAAATAAAATATATAGAATGGTACTATCAATAATTCTGCCTGTTGTCTTAGATGAATTTTTTCATGATTGATAAAGATAGGATCGTCTTTAAGATCAGCATCTTTGACAACAATAAATGGCCAAAGTGCAATACCAACAAAGTGGCGGCCTATCAAATATTTGTTAACTACGATTGGCATATTGACTGCAAGATACTATTTTTGTATTGATGAGCAATCCTAAAAAAATACTAAAGCCAGAAGAAGGAGATTATTATCTAACACCTGAGGGTTATCGCTGTTTTACTGAACAGTATCATCTTAAAAGAGGGTACTGCTGTGAGAGTGGCTGCAGGCATTGCCCTTATGGTTATGATAAAAAAACAAATCGGTATTCTTAAAATATACCACACCGGATTTAAAACTTACCGATTACGAGATCTTTAAAACTCTATTTAAGACATTTAAAGTCTACTAAACTGGTATGGTTATTGTGGCTTTCTGTTATAAAAAATCTATTGTTAAACATATAAAATTCAGGATTATGAAATTTTTCTCTCTTTTATCATTAATCCTTATTATAACCTTAAGTTCTTGCACAACTGTGCGTGTAGCTTCAGATTATGATAAGCAAACTAACTTTAACTCTTATAAAAGCTACGCTTTCTTTAAACCGGGAATCGACAAAGCCGAAATAAGCGATTTAGACAAAAAACGTATTCTTAGAGCTATTGAAGCGGATATGACGGCAAAAGGGTTTACCAAATCCAGTAATCCTGATGTATTAGTTAGTATTTTTACCAAGACAAAAGAAAATGTAAACATCTACCAGAATAATTTTGGAGCAGGATGGTATGGATGGGGATGGAATCCTTGGTTCTGGGGAACTGGTTATAATACTGTTTCTAGAACCACAGAAGGAACTCTCTATATTGATTTAATAGATGCCAATAAGAAAGAGCTTGTATGGCAAGGAATGGGGACTTCTGCACTGACCCAAAATGTAAATAAAAAACAAGAAAAAGTTAACGAGATTGTTACTGCGATTATGGAGAAATATCCTCCACAGCAGAGATAATAATAAGGTCATAACAATACAAGTCTGAACCGGGCAAATAATTTACCTGGTTCAGACTTGTCTGTTTATATATTATTTTGATCACAAAATTTGTGAAAAATTTAATTCTAACCTCCTACAGCTGTTTTAACCATACAACTCTCCTCAAAAAAATATCCTTTATCAACATTATATTTAGGCAGTCTATTATCAACACACATATATCGGTATTCACAATTTTTACATTCTTCAATCTTGTCCTTATGTACTCCCCAATACTTTTGAAAATCAGATGAATCTATAATATATTTTAGATCATCTAAATCCAGGTTATTTATATTCCCAAATTCATCATTACATTCGGGTGCGTTTTTGAGAATTCCTTTTTCATTTACATAAAGCTTCTTATTAAAATAGGTATTATACTTCTGCGATTCATTAAACAATAATGAATTAACAGTAAAAAACGCTTCTTTTCTAGCAATGAAATTCAGTTTATTGACAATTATTATTTTTTCCGAACTAAAAATTAACTCTTTATCAGAAAACAAAAAAAGAGTCTCTATTCGTTTATGAGCTTCTATCAAATCAATATAATTACTAATATCCTTCTCCACTTCTAGATCTGCTTCAAAAACAATGGAATATATTGATGAAGTTGCCAAAAGATCAAGAATATATCCTATCACCTTTACAGGCTTTTTCATCTTAACTCTTATATACAAATGTTCACAACCGAGTTCTGACAGAAGTTCAAATATCTTTGGCAGCACCGTCAAGGTAACTTCACTAACATCAATTATTGAATTTGAAATTTTTGCAGGATAATCCCATTGCTTAGATATTTTAGGAAACATTTCTTTTTCGTCCTCATCCAATATAAATGCCAATTCTTTATCAATCAAAAACTGAATATACTCAAGAATGATATGATGGTTTTCTTTTCCTGTCAATCGATATAAATCAGTTAGGTTATTTGTATCAAACAATTGAATAAAATCATATAGATCATTGGGGATATCAATAAAATCTCCTCGTTGTAAATCATAAACTCCTGATTTATGTTCTCCTTTAACTGGTATGCAATTAGCATATAATGAGATATATTGTTTATTTTTCATTACGAAGTGGACATTGAATTGTAATTGCCTTATAAAACGATCTTTTGGAAGCATATCTATCTTGATATTTTGATATATGCACACGATGGGTTATGAGTTTTTTTGAAAAACTGCTAATAGATGTTATCTCAGATAACTGCAATAAAACTGGCAATTCGGCTTTTTGATTTTTCTTGATTTTTTTTAATAATACTTCTGCTTCTTTTTCAGATATCATATTGCGCTAGTTTTTGAGCTATTTTTTTCTCTAATTGATAGTTACAGGGATAAGACACCATCCCAAATTGACCTATAGGATTTACCTCCAGAAAAATGTATTTTTTTGATGGCGTATATATCAAGTCAAACGAACAACTATTTAAGTTTAACTGTAAAGCCAGCCTTTTTAATTTATCACCTATTTCTTCTGGTAATTGATAGGGCACATTTCTATTAGGTTTTCTGTTGTTATATTTTCTAAAGTCTACAATAGTCTGTTCATCAGTTTGTGAAAAAATAGCCATAGAATGTAGCTCTTTTTCGATCATATAGCTACGTATTTCAATTTTTTTAGGTATCTGTTTTTGAAATAGACTTGTACCAAAAATATCATTAAAACCAGGAGTGTTTTTTTCATCAACTACAGTAGTATAGTTAGGTAACCAATAGGTATCTCCATAAAAATTTATAGGATTTCGGATTGCTTTAGTAATTAGATCGCCTTTTTTCAAAGAAGTTTCTACTTCAGTTTTAGAATTAGTTATCAAAGTTTCGGGAATATCTAATCCTAAATCCCTTGCCATTGTTAAAACAATCAGCTTATTTACTTTTTTATAATTATAATTATTTATGGTATATTTTTCGTTTAGTAAATAATGTAAATACTCATACAACTCATTATTTTCCTTTTTTAAAAAATCATTGATTTTGTCAGACACAAAATCCCCCGATATAGAAGCGTTATCAATTTTAAAATTCCCTCTTCTGTACCATACTGATTTTATTTCTTTAAAATTAATCTTAATTCCGGAACAGGTAAGGTATACATCTGAGGTATTAATATCTATTGAAATATTATCAATCAATTCATTATTATTAAGTAATATATACTTTTCACCTAAATGATGTAACCACCTGATAATATCAATAGTGCTCTCATCTTGTTCTATGGATATAATTAATATCATATTATAATTACTTAAACAGAAATCACTCAATTTATACATAGATAAACTGAGTGATAACTTCACTGTTACTTAATCTTCATAACCATCAGTACCATTACTCATCCCGTCTACATATGTACCAATACTACCTGTGCGGTGTAGCACAACATCTCCTTCTACGTGAGCCCAATACACTCCGTGTCCATAATATAAACCACCAGTAGTGTTTTTCATTTCTTCTTTAGATACCTCAAAGTTTTTTAATGATTGCATTTTTTTAGTCTTCATAATTCTTGAATGATTTTTAAATTTATTATGCTTACTCTTTATTCATAATCGGATTTTCAGCTCCCTCCAATTTAGATCGATCTATTAATAAGTGCACTAAATCAAATTTCATTACCCAACTATAAAAAAAACTTTCACCGTGTTTTATAATTTTCCTTTACAAACAAAACAACCAACCAATAATTAAACAATTTTAAAACAAGCCTAATCAGTAGTCCCAAAACATAAAGAAGGAGGTTGAAACAACAACCTCCTTCTTTATTATATCAAAAACTGGAGCAATACACTCCTAATGTATTTAAGGGTTTTATCTATCAATAAAAGTTCAATATTACTATTTTTTACTCCCTTATTCCCTGAGCTTTAAGCTCCAGGTTTTCTTTAGAGATCATTTCATCATTATTAAGACCTATTAGCAATAAATCTTCCTCCTCATAAGGATCTTCTTCTAGATTATAAAATCTTTCTTCTCCAGTATTAAAGACAATTAATTTATAGGTCTCATCTCTAATTGTATATCCATTTCTAGGCAATCCTTCAATCTCTGAGTAAGCAATTGTTCTTTTTCCCGTATCAGAATTAGTAAATAATGATTTAAAACTTATACTATTATTGACTTCTGAAGTACCTGTTCCTGCAATATCAGCGATCGTTGCAAATAAATCTGTAGTATTAATCATATTGGTTTCGATTTCATTTCTTCTGCTAACCTGAAAACCTGATACGATCATTGGCACGTTTATACCTCCTTGAAACAATGTCCCTTTTGCCGTGGTTCTTCTATATGGGAGTTGCGCAACCTGATTAGGAGTTCCATTATCTCCAATAAAAATTATAATAGTTTTCTCCTTTTCTTCATCTGACATCGAATTTAAAAATCGTCCTATCTCTGAATCCATTGCCTCGAGAGCTGCCATATAATAAGGCAATGGGTTTGCTTCTATTGAAGCACTATCACTTGGCAAATCTCCTTGAGTATGTAAATCAGATGGTGGCAGATGAAATGGGGTATGAGGTGCATTATATGCTAACCATAAAAACCAGGAGTTTTCTTGTTCTCCTACCCAATCTATTGCTAAATCAGTAATCTTAGTTGTTATATACTCTGTAGATTGTGAAGTAATTCCATTTTGAGTAAGTTGCCAGTTCCAATAAGATTGTACTCCTCCTTCTAATAACCCTGCATAATGATCAATTCCCATGTCATTAGGGTGAGTCGAAATATTTGACAAATGCCATTTACCAATAACTGCATGATTGTACGCGTCTAACGCATGATCATCCAAATATTTTTGAATTGAGATTTCAGCAGTTGACACCTCATCCCCAACCTCTAATACCCCAGTTTCAACTCCATACTTTCCAGTCAAAATACTTGCTCTAGTAGGAGAACAAGTTGGTGCAGACCAAAGATTATTAAACCTTACACCACTATTTATTAACCCTTGTAGGTTTGGCATATGCGGCTTGACACTACCCTCTGAAAAACCGGGTGTAGCATCAAGCCCCATATCATCTGCTATAATTAGCAAAATATTAGGTTTGACTAACTCTGTAACAATAGGTTCGTTTTCGATTATATCATCATTTTTACAAGACAAAAGGGATATAATAAATGCGAATAAAATAAAGTAGATATTTTTCATAGCTTATTAGACAATAAAAAATATAAAAGGTTTAATATATTTTTATGTACATTTATAAATAACTTGACCCATATGACATGCGTAACTTTCTTCTAGGAGCATTAATAGCTGCATTCATAGCTTTAAGCATCAATTTTCTAATTTCACATTCTAGATCTCAAAAAACAGAGTTGGAATCTTCAGATCTTATATTAAATCAGATAAAAAATGTTGGGAAATTAGTGGTTACAGAAGGCCATTTTTCTGAGGTTATTACCTACAAGGATGCCAAAAAATTTTATTTAGACATCTTAACAGCAGAAAAAAAAGCAATTGTAGTAGTAAACGCTACAGTAACCATATCTTATGATTTAAGCAAGATCAAGCATTTGATTGATAAAGATTCGAAAACATTAACCATAACTTCCATTCCAGATCCAGAGATAAATATTAATCCCGATATCAAATACCATAACTTAGAAGAGAATTTTTTTAACCAATTTACTCCAGAAGATCACAACCTAATACAAAAACAGGTCATTGAACAATTGAATAAAAAAGCAAAAAAATCTTCTCTCAATACTAATGCTCAAAATCGTCTAATCAGTGAGCTTCAAAAAATCTATATCGTAACTAATTCTCTAGGGTGGACTTTAAAATTTAACGAGACTTTAATTGATGGTTCTAAAAATATTGAAGAATTGTTGCCTTAATCATTATGTTTTAAAAATTTACTCTAAAAGATAAATTAGGTGTAATCCCCGAAGAAAAAGTATCTATTTCTTGCAATAACGCCTTGGTTCCGGCTGGATTGCTATTATCTAATCTAATAGCGTATATACGATTTAAAATATTTTTTCGGTCATATAAATTGAATAAAGAAAACCCTATTTTCCCTTTCCATTTTTGGTTTTTAGAAAAATTGAATTTGTAAGAGGCTGAGAAATCTAGGCGGTGATAATCATCAAGGCGTTCACTATTTACTCTTTCATAATCTATAAAAAAGGCTGTAGTTGTTTCTCTAACACCACGAGCAGGAGTAAATGGTCTTCCCGTTCTGATATTCCAACCTAAGGAAAACTCAAAATTATCTAATTGATAAGAATGTACCCAAGAAAAATAGTGGGTTATATCAAAATTCCCAGAAAACGAAATTCCATTATTCACCTCAGGAAATTTAAAATCCTGATTCCCCCAAGAATACCCTATCCAAGTTCTATAATCGTGAATTCGTTTTTTAAGTAATACATCCACTCCAAAAACATCATTTTTCCCTTCTGTGAACCCAAGAACACCATTAAAGCCGTTAACAAATGAAGTCAAGCCTTCGGTAGTTTTATAATAAGTGTCTACATCTAAATACCACTGATTTTTACTAAACTCGAAACCTCCAGAAAATTGCCTACTGCTCAAGTTGGATATAAAATCCGGGTTTGCCAATAACCAAACCTGATTATCCAGGTTAAAATCATTAGGTAAATAATTAGATACCTGACTGATCACCTGATTTTTTACTTCTGCAGAGAGTCTTGCTTTTAAGTTCTTATGTAACTTAACATCAATATTTAATCTAGGTTCTAAAAAATAATCATCAATTACAGAAAAACTATTAACTCGCAACCCCACATTAATATTCACCTTTTTACCCAGGTTAGCTCTATATTCTCCATAAACCGCATGAGTAACATTATGATTGATATCATCAAATGTGAAATTTTCAGCAGAATAATCTGCAGTATACAACACTTTATTTGTAGAAAACTCGTATCCAGAAACAATACTACTCGTATTATCAATCTTCCAGTCTGTATGAATATTAAATCCTACATCCCGAATACTATTTTTCTCTACGATATCATTTTCAAACAAAACAAAACCATCATCAGCAATAACATCTCTTTCTCCCTCATAATCAAAATCAAAATTAGAAAAGTACGCCTGTATAGAATGTGAAAAGCTATCATCCCATTCTTTATCCCAAGAAAGGTTCAATCCTCTATTTACAAATTCTAAGTTATCATTTTGACGATCATCAAACACTTCATTAAACCCTGCTACATTGAGCACATTAAATGTATAATCTAGTTTGTTATTTGTAAAAATGGTACTTGCGACTATTTTATCAGAATCGGTAGGTTTTGCGATAGCTTTAACCGTGTAATCATTAAAGTAAAATACATTCTCACTTTCGGTCATTTCCTGACTTAATGCTTCATTATCCAAAAAGAAACGTATCGTTTGAAATGCTCGATCAGAATAACTTCTATAGGTTGTTGTTTCTAAAAAATCTGTAAACGCTCTTCTTCCAGATATTATAAGGCCAAAATCTTCGGTTATAGGGGTTTCAATAAAAGCATCTATATTGGTTAAATTAAAGCCAAAACCTGCACCGAAATCATCTGGAATTTCATTTTTAGATTTGATATCTATCACTCCAGAAACCCTACTTCCGTATCTTGCTTCTGTTCCTCCCCTATATAATTTTACATCCTCGGTTATATATGGATTAAAAATAGATATCAGATCAAAGAAATGTCCAGAACTATACATTTTGATCCCGTCCCACAAAACCAAATTATGATCTGGTGTACCACCGCGAATAAACAATCCAGAAGCAGTTTCATTAGGACTTTGAATACCTGGTAAAAACTGGAGTGTCTGTAATACATCTGGCTCTACCAATCTTGGTAAAATACCAAGTTTGCTTGGGTCAATATGTACTGCACCTGTAACACTATCTCGAGAAGTTCCTGAAGTTACATACTCGGTAATATGAACTTCACCTAGATTAAAATTATCTTCTGAAAGAAAAATTTTCCTACATTCTTCACTACTTAAATCCTTAGCTTTAAAATCGCGTGTTCTATATCCTAAAAATCGAAGACTGATTATATCTTGAGGTTCTGACAAAAACATCTCAAAATACCCAACTTTATCTGTAGTGACAGTCGTATTGGACTTTGTTATATTTGTTACTGTAGCTCCTGAAAGAGGTTCTTTTGTCATATCATCAATTAGATACCCGCAAATACTAACCTTTCCTTTTTTACTTTTTTTCCTAATTACATAATATCGTTCATTTACCTTTTCAAAAACCAACGAAGTCTGAGATTGTATTTTTTGGAGAATGTTACTTAGGATATCAGTTTCATTTATCGATATTCTTTCGTTTTCTACATTTTGGGCATTAAAAGAAAATCTTACATCGTAAGATTTTTCTATATCCTCCAAAATTATTTTTAATGGGGTATCCTTATACTCTAACTTTATAGTTTTTTGAGAAAATGTGTTAAAGTATACAAGTAAAAAAAAGTAAAAAAAAATTTGCTTCATTTATTCCTTAGCCAGAACTATATTATTTTCGTCGCTAAAGGTATATGAAATTTCCATAGGAACAAAGATAGTTTTCAAAGCTAATTCTAAATTCTCGTGTGTAAAACTTCCTGTAAATCTCTGATGATCATCTATATGCTCTTTGTCAATTTTTATTTCAAATTGATTTTCAAGGGATTTTATCACCTGATTTAAAGGAGTATTAGTAAATGTTGTCTCTCCTAATAACCATCCTGGAGTACTAGATTCTATTTTCCAGTTTTCTATCTTCTTATCAGCAATTCTAAATGCATCTCCAGCATTTAAGATGGCCTCTTCATCATTGGCTCCAATTACTTTTACCTTCCCTTCATGGCAGGTAATTTCAAAATAGCCAGGTTGAGTATTTACGTTAAATTGTGTTCCAAGAACCTGAACTTCTCCGGTTTCAGTGACAACAGTAAATCGAGAACCTTTTTCAACTTTAAAAAAAGCTTCTCCTTCTAATTTCAATTTCCTGTTATTTTTCCAATCCAATTCTTTATAACTCAATTTGGAAATTGCATTCATTTTAACTTCAGAACCGTCGGGAAGTTCAATTGTAGCTACTTCACCATATCCCGTAGTATACTTCACTGAACTATCTACAAAATAAAAAACTCCTAACAATAAAGCAATCGAAGCAACTGCTCCATATACCCAGCGAGGAATAAAAGAAATTACTTTATCCCTTTTTTGAAGATTTTCTTGAATATCATTAAGCATTTCCTCTTTATTATAAACAGGAGGACTTAACTTATCTATTGTATCTTTTATCGTTACATACTTAGTATAATCTTCAGACTTTTCAAATGCATCCTTCTCCTGAAGAGAAAGATCATTATTAAGCCATCTGGCTAAAAAAGTTTCATCTGAATATGGATTCTCCATTGTATGCTCTAAATTTTATTCGTTTTTATTATTGCCTTTTTATATATAACAATCTTAATCTAAGATACCCTATTTTTATTTTACAAAATATCTCCTAATTTTTCTCTTAAGCCTAATAATGCGTAATGTATTCTTTTTTCTACACCTTTTACAGTTATACCAGAAATCTCAGCTATCTCCTTATATGACTTCTTATCAATCCTGGATAACAAAAAAGCTTCTCGCTGTTTAACCGGTAAATCATCAATAGCGTTTTTAAATTTACTCATAAATTCTTTCTCTTCAATTAAAAATTGAGGATCTTGATTACTAATATCTGATCTGGGTATTTGTTGATATTTGAGCACTACTTTTTGATGAGCTATATAGTTAAGAAGATTATTTCTTGCTACAGTATACAAATAAGAAATTGCTTTTTCAAAAGAGACTTTCTCACAATTTTTCCAAAGCTTTATAAAAGCATCCTGAACAACATCTTCTGCCTGTTTAAGATCCCCAGACTTATAATAAATAAAGTTTCGTAATGATTCTGAATTATCATTAAAAATTGACTCAAAGTTTTCTTTTTCACAGACAGACTTCTTCTCCATAGATGCCTCGAATATATTTATTTTATAGAAATTTCAACGATTCAACTACAATTATTTTTAAAAACTTCCCAATTTTTAAGTATCCTCAGGTACTAACGTAAAAATCTACACAGATGTTTTACAAAACAAAAATTATTTAAAAATTATCCACTTTATATTTATCGTTATCAAATTAAGATAATATAGTATTATTTTAGGGTAATATATTAGTACAAAAATTCAAAAATGTATTTTATGTTTCGCATATCATAAAGTAAACGTTAAAAATGTAATATTTTAGTAGGGTTTTTACTTCTTAAACTGTTTATAGTTATAAATAACTATAAACATTAAAAAGCTTGATGCATTTTTAACGTTTATTCGTATAAATAAAAATAGATAACAAGGATTTTATTCTTACTATCTATTAAATATTAAAATCAAACTAACTAAGCACTCATGAAAAAAATTATTTTTATTTTAATTGTATTGGTTTCTTATGCAGGGATTTCTCAATACAATGAAAACGCTCCCTGGATGCAAAATCTCCTTACCCAGAGAAAATCTTCTAATAATAACAATCCTATTAAGTATCAAGAAATAGTTGATGCTTTTGATAACTACTGGAAAAACAAAGATCATACTAAGAAAGGCTCTGGTTATAAACCCTTTATGCGTTGGGCTACTTACTGGAAAGATTTTGTAAAAGAGGATGGTACTTTACCTACTCCACAAGAAATGCAAGATGTATGGAATCAAAAACGAGCTATGCAAAGTAATCTTGCAGATGATAGCAATTGGCAATCATTAGGGCCTTATGTGCATACAAATACAGGATCATGGTCTTCAGGTCAAGGTCGGGTTAATGCAATTATTATTGACCCAAATAATTCAAATACATACTACGTAGGGACTCCAGCAGGAGGAATATGGAAATCTACAGATGCAGGTGTTACTTGGGCACCATTATCTGATGACTTATTACAAATTGGAGTTTCTGCAATAGCAATTCATCCAACAGATCCAAATATCATTTATATAGGTACTGGAGATGATGATGCTTCAGATACTTATAGTATTGGAGTATTGAAATCGACTGATGGAGGAGCAACTTGGAATAGTACAGGACTTACTTTTAACAATAGTTCTTCTCTTATTAATGAAATATATCTAGACCCCTCTGATAGTAACAAAATATTTGTTTCTTCTAACACAGGGTTTTACAAATCCACTGATGCAGGTGTTAATTTTGCTCGAACACTAAATCAAGATTTGGATGACATGAAATTAAAACCTGGAAATTCTAACATTATCTACGCAGCGACAAACAGCAGAGTATATAAGTCCACTGACAATGGAGATAGTTTTCAACTATCTTCTACAGGATTACCAAGTACTGGAGGTAGAATTGCGTTAGCAGTTACAGCCAATGCTGCTAGTAACGTATACGTATTAAGTACTACTACCGGATTTGCCTTTCAAGGGGTTTTCAGATCTACTGATGATGGAGCAACTTTTACTAGATTAGATAATGCAAGTACTGATTTATTTAATGGATCAACTCAAGGGTGGTATGATTTAGGATTTGAAGTATCAGATACTGATCAAAATATTATTTACGTAGGTACCGTTGATATTTACAGATCTACAAACGGAGGAACTTCTTTTTCCAAATGGAATAGTTGGAACGCTCCTGCAAGTGCAACATACACTCACGCTGATATTCATATGATAAGAGAGTTTAACGGTGTAATGTTCTTTGGTACTGATGGAGGAATTTATCGTTTAAATGGTAGTTCTACAGAGGATTTAACTGAAGGGTTAGCAATCGGTCAATTTTATCGTCTTTCTGTATCTTCTCAATCTTCGGCTAATATGGTAGGAGGTTTACAAGATAATGGAGGGTATGCTTATAGTGGGAATAATTGGAAAAATTATTATGGTGCAGATGGAATGGATACAGCCGTAGACCCCACTAATCCAAATAAATATTATGGATTTATACAAAATGGAGGTGGTTTATACTTTTCAAATGACGCTGGAGCTTCTTTAGCAGGAAGTATTAACGGTCCCGAAAACGGAAACTGGATTACTCCTTTAGCAATGAATAAGGAAGGAGAACTATTTGCTGGTTATTCACGATTTTATAAACTTGTAGGCTCTTCTTTTCAAGCAGTTTCACCTTCATTCATCTCTCGTTTAAGAGGAATAGAAATCGATCCAACAAACAGCGATATCATATATGTTTTCTTTGATAATCGTTTATATCGAAGTGCAGATAGAGGTGTTACTTTTGAAGCTAAAAATATTTTTACAGATGGTAATATTACCAGTGTTGCAGTTAGTAGCACAAACAACTCAGTGGTATATGTAACCACCAGTAGTAATGTACATAAATCAACGGACGATGGTACAAGTTTTGCCAGCATTTCTTCAAACTTACCTAATGACACCAAATTAATAGTTAAGCATCAAGGGCTTCATCCGGATAACCCTATATATGTTGGTACTAGTTTAGGTGTATACAGACTAGATGATACTTCTACCGATTGGGAACCATTTTTAAACAACTTACCTAATGTTGCGGTAAGAGATTTAGAAATTAATGTAACAGACGGTAACATTACTGCTGCTACTTATGGGCGTGGAGTATGGAGATCAGATATGCCGTTGCAAGCTGCTCAAAACGAAGCAGGATTAATATCAGCTGATATTGGTGGTTCTTTAGCTTGTGGTACAATCACTCCTAAAGTTACAGTAAGTAATTTAGGTTTGAACGCAATTACTAGTTTTGACATCAATTATTCATTAGATGGAGGTGCTGCGGTAGCACAATCCTGGAGTGGAAATCTTGCTAATGGAAATACAGTTGAAGTGACACTTTCACAAGTTGATCCTGGTGCATTAGGAAATCATAATATCGAATTCGAAATTATAATGCCAAATGATGCATTTCCAGCAAATAATAAGCAATTCATATCCTTTGATAAAAACAATAACGCTCCAATAACTGTCAATGATTTTGAAACAACCAATGATGTTTTATTAACAGGAGGATCTACATTATGGGAACGGGGTGCGCCTTCTGGAACTATTTTAAATGCAGCTGCATCAGGACAAAACGTTTACGGTACAAATCTAGCCGGAACCTATCCTAACAATGCGGTCAGCTATTTAATATCTGGATGTTATGACTTAACCTCATTACAGGATCCTATATTAAAATTTGATATGGCATTTGATTTGGAAACTGATTGGGACTTTATGAATGTTGAATACTCTACTAATAATGGTCAGAGTTGGTCTATTCTTGGAGCAGCAACGGATCCGAACTGGTATAATAGTGATAGACTTCCTAATGGTACAGATTGTACTAATTGTCCTGGAGCACAATGGACAGGAACCGATGGAACATTTAAAGAATATAGCTATGACTTAGCTGCTCTTACTAATGAAAGTAGTTTTATTTTTAGATTCAACTTTGTATCCGATGGAGCTGTTCAACAAGAAGGAGTTGTGATTGACAACCTTGTAATAGAGGGAACATTTCTTAGTGTAGATGATTTTACAAACCGTCCAGGTTTTACTCTTTTCCCTAATCCATCTAAAGACATATTCACCATCCAATGGAGAAATGCTTCTGAAGCCTCTTATGAAGTATACGATGTTTCAGGAAAAATGATTGCCAGCAAGAACAATATTGAATCATCTGATCGTCAGATTCAATTAGATATGTCTTCTTATTCTAAAGGAATGTACTTTATAAAAGTTTCTTTGGACAAAAATGAAATAACACAAAAATTGATTAGAAACTAAATACTTTTTAGTCCCAAAATCATATCTTTTTTAATTAAGAAAACCTCTGAGAATCTCAGAGGTTTTTTATTAATTATTTTCTTTCTAGTATTTATCTTACCATTAATAAATAAAAACACGTAATATAAATAACATCAAAAGATGTTTAACCCCGTCGTAAAATATTAATTTTACAAAATGGATATATTAGACGTAGCACCCCTTTTAAGTATAACATTAGGTGTTTTTTTATTACTATTTATCTTATTTAGAAGATCTGGATTAGGTAAGGATAAGAAAATTAAATTCATTTTAGCCGCAATCGTCTTTGTCTACACATTTATATCCTTTGATTATTATATTACAATAAACCACAAAGGAGATACATCTTATTTTGGTATTTCTTATTTGTTTATTCATCTCATCGGTTTTTTATTTTATTACTTTGTTATCCTATATACTAATGCAACGATTAACTGGAAAAAATGGTTGCTTATTATTATAGGTTATACATTTTTACGATGGACTTTTTTCTTTCCTCTTTTCAAGTATGAAACACTTCAAGAATTCATGGATTTTGTTGAAGGATCTGGATACAACAAATGGCTTGAATGGGAATATATCCTAATGAGTTTACTAAACATTTTATTATTTATCTGGGCATTTTTCCGTTTAAAAGAATCTCCATTGGTGCTGGACTTAAACGAAAAACAAGCTCTCCAGTATAAATGGATAAAATTAGTATTGATCGCTTTTGTTTTATTACAAACAGGAATACTAATTAGTGATATTATTGGGAGTTTTAAAATTGAGAACTATGAGATGTTTGAAGATTATGAGATATATATGAAATTTGAAACTTTAATGATTGCCATTTTCTTTTTCATTTTTTCATTTTCGATCATGCACTTTCCTGTATTTGCTTTTACGGGTGATTTTGAAGATTTACCCAAAGTAGTTAAAAAAAAATACGCTAAATCATCATTAACCGATTCCTCAGCGCTTTTTGACAAAATTAAAAGCTTAGTTAAAGACGAAAAACTTTATTTAGATTTTGACATTAAACTGAATATGATAGCTGAAAAATTAGGAGAATCGATACATCATATTTCTCAGGCAATCAATCAAAATGCAGAAATGAGTTTTCCCGATTTTATCAATAGTTTTAGAATTGAAGAAGCCAAACAAAAGCTATTAGAGTCTAAACCAGATACTATCTTCGCTATATCATTAGATGTAGGTTTTAATAGTAAAGCAGCATTTTACACAGCATTTAAAAAAGTTACATCTCAGACTCCTACAGAGTTTAAAAAATCTAATAGAACTTAGTTCTACCTCACATTACTTATATTTCCCCTATAAATCGGGACATCTTTTTTGTGTTCAGTATTATAGGGAAGAGCTATTCTGTCTTCTGATACTCATACTTTTACTGTAAATCTCAAAATAAATTAAAACAATCAGTAAAGATGAAAATATGTAAAAGATACGTAACAATTGTAATCACTATAATAGCCTTTACTTCTTCACAAGCACAAACTAATGATACTTTGATTGGCAAATGGGAAACCAGCTATGAAGAAGATGGTGAAAAAGCTTATGTGACGTATGAATTTAAAAAAGTAAAGGAAGAGCTTAAATGCTATACATTATCTATTAAAAATGATAAAGGCGAAGGAGGAAAATATAATTCTCTGGCAATGAAAAATATCATTTTAAATAACGGGAAAGGGAAAGCTAAATATGTATATAATGAAAAAGGTAAGAACTATGTATTTGATGCTAAGCTTAATTTAAAAAATGAAAATACTTTAAATATAAGTTATTCATATTGGGGATATTCTAATACCGAAATCTGGAAGCGCATAGAATAAAATATCTATAGCTGACAATGAAAATCCCCAACAATAATATAGTCTTTGTCGTTTTAAATGGTTTATTTCTGATTCTATATGGATTAATGATCTATTATCGTTTACAATTATGGTGTATCTGGACTACGTTTCTCGCATTATGGTTATACATAAACTCTAAGTTTGGAAATCACATCAAAACGCACCTATCTAAATGGATTATTTTCTGGATTCTAGGACTATTTACCATCAGTATTCTTGTATTAATACTTTTATAAACACTCTAAAATAATTGATTATGAAAAAAGTAAAATTTGATAAATATTGGTACCTCGGTTTTCTTGGATTTGTTGGGTTTTACAAACTGCCTTTGGTAATAAATTATTTTCAAGGCGGTGGATCTGGTTGGGAGTTAACAAACTTGCTTTGGTTTTTTTGGTTCTTAAACTTTATTCCCAAAAGCAACGTCAATAATATTAAATCATAAATTTATTTCAGCTATGAGTTTTGCAAAATTAATATCACTTTTTGAAGAGTCACAGGTAATGATATTTATCACCTATTTTTTTCTCTTCAATATAGGACTCATTATTTTTGAAATCCTACTAGATATTTTCACTTCAAAAAAAAGAAGATGGAAAGACTCGAGCGCTAACATAGGTATCTTTATAATGAATCAACTATTGGAAAAAACCATAGTAGGAACTATTGGAGTTATATGTCTTATCCCGATTCATTGGTTAACACCATTAGCAATACCTTCAAATATCTGGACTTGGGTCATTGCTTTTTTTGTTGCAGATTTTTCTTATTACTGGATGCATCGTTTAGAGCATGAACATCGCATATTATGGGCAAGTCATAGTGTACATCATTCTTCTGAAGATTATAACCTTACTATCTCTTTGCGTTTGAGTATTGTAGAAGGTCTTTTTGAGTGGATATTTTTAATCCCGATGGTGCTTATTGGGTTTACACCTTTTCAGGCGATTGTAAGTTTAGTATTGGTTGCCCAATTTCAAACCTGGATACATACAGAACGTATAAAAAAACTAGGGTGGTTAGATGAAGTTTTTAACACACCATCTGTGCATAGAGTTCACCATGGATCTAATGATCAATATTTAGACAAAAATTATGGAGGTGTTTTAATCATTTGGGACAAATTGTTTGGTACTTTTCAAAGAGAGGAAGAGAAAGTAGTCTATGGATTAACCAAAAACATTAATACTAACAATCCAATAACAATAAACTTTATTGAATATAAAAACATCTGGAAAGACGTAAAAAAATGTAAGAACTGGAAAGATAGATTTAGAATTATTTTTGGAAATTTAGAGTGGCGACCTGATTATTTTGAAGCAGACAATAATGGTCGTATACTAGAAGAAAATAAATCAAACAAAGAATTCTAAATAAGTTAACTATGAAAGATAATAATATTATCTCGTTTCTTACCACAAAAGATCCCGAAATAACAGATGAAATTATAGCCTACTATAAGAAAAACCCTAAAGAACTGGATCTCATTACTAACAAAGAAGTTTTTCACGTCAAATTTGTATCCTTCTTTTTTTTATTGGGTATGGGTCTTACAGTTGGATCCAGAGTGCTTACTTATTTTTTTTCAGACTCTTGGGGAAGGTTTGTTAATGATGTATTATTAGATGTCGCATCAGAATTAGGTATTGCAATTTTTGGTGGAGCTGTAACTGCATATTTCCTTGAAATTTTACAGAAACGGCAATACAAACAAAACCTACGCTTTCGACAAAAAATAAAAGAGGCATTAAAATATAATTCTTCAGAATCATCTGTTTCATAAAACATAACTCAGAACAATAAATTTTCTACTTGATTTAATGAAAAACAAAACACCTATTACAATAAAATCAAGAGTATTATATAGTGAAATCGAGTATAAATACCCCTAACAAATGATCAAATCAATAAGTAGTTTTGTAGTAAAAGCACTACAAGTTAAAATACGATATACCTAGTAATCAAAAGTGCTAACTAAAAATTAGAACTAAGCGGAAAAACCACAAAAAGAAGGCGATAAAACCGCTACAAAAACACGTGTAATAGCTTTAATTTTACGTAAGCACTGATTTAACTACACAAAAAAAGAGCTACTAATGGCCATAATAAAGAATAATTCACTTGGGAAAAGTGTTGTGTTAAATGCACAACATGTTTTTGGTAGAAATAAATATAATGCGTGTACGTATATTCCTGATGATGATGTATCTAATTCTCATGCAACGATATTTTGGAAAAATGGATACTGGTATGTACAAGATCATAGTAGAAATGGCACCTTAGTAAATGGCAAACAACTTATTCATAACACTATAAAACTTTCTAAAGGAGATATTTTACAATATGGTAAAAATAAAACCACCAAATGGGAATTTATAGATTGTGATATGCCTTCTGGATATTTAATATCTCTTAGTGATCAAAATAAAATATTAACCCTTCCCTCTTCTATAGATAATATTAAAAACAAGACTCCTGAAGTTACTTTTTACTGTACAGAAAATAAAAAATGGAAAGCTGAAAAAGAGGGTAAAGTGATTGATCTAGTTCATGGTGTTAAGCTTCATTTTAATGATGAAGAATGGATGTTTGTAGAAAACACAAATATTGATGAAACTACCGACTTTGGACAAATAGTGAGTCAATCCTATTTTCTGTTTATTTTGAGTGGAGATGAAGAGCGTATCCAAGTAAAAATAATCACCAATGAATTAGAAATAGATCTTGGAGAACGTGTTCATAATTATCTATTACTATCCTTAGCAAGAAAAAGATTGATCGATGCTGATTTAAATTATGTTTTTAATGATCAAGGATGGATCGATATTGATGAATTAGCTATAGACCTGTCTAAAGAATTTGCCAAGGAAATTGATGACTATTATCTAAATGTTCAGATCCATCGATTACGAAAATATTTGAATGAACTTATACCATATGGATATCTATTCTCCAATGTCATAGAAAGAAAGAAAAAAGAAATACGTTTTGCCCATCCCTATTTTAAAATACAAAAGGAAGGCAAATGTATAGGAGAAATATATACAAGTAATACTAAACTAAACATAGGATAATAAAACACATTTACGCTTCACATTATAAATGAAAAATATCTCTAACAATCAGGAAGTTAACATACCTCCTGAGATAAACAATTATATTTTATTAGAAAAAATAGGAGAAGGCGGATTTGGATTAGTATATAAAGCACAACAAATAAGTACAAATCAGCTTGTAGCTATTAAAATACTTAAATTTAAGACAGACTTCAATCAACAAGCCAGAAAACGTCAGGCACTTCGTTTTGAACGGGAAACACATCTTTGCGCAAAAATCAATCACCCAAACATCGTTAAACTCATAGATAAAGGATATACCAAAACGCAGGATGCCTATGCTGTATATGAATATATATCCGGAGAAACATTACAAGATTATATTTCAAAAAATAAAAAGTTAACCCCAGTAGAAATTTCTGAACTAATGGGGCAAATTCTTGATGCTCTTATCTGTGCTCATACAGAAGGAATAGTACACCGTGATCTCAAACCGCAAAACATAATGGTTTTTAAAACCGGATCCAAAGCACATTTAAAAATATTGGATTTTGGGATTGGAACCTTTGTAAGCGACTCTAAAAAACATAATTATACTAACCTTACACTTACCAAAGAAGTTATCGGTACGCCTGCCTATAGTGCTCCCGAGCAATTGAGAGGTGAGCCCTCAACTATAAAATCAGATTTGTATGCTTGGGGATTGATATTTATAGAATGTCTTACCGGGCAACCAGTTATACAAGGTGCATCTGTTGCAGAGATGTTTCAACAGCAACTACACCCTTCTAATATTAGTATTCCAGCCTCGATAGCAGGGCATCCTCTTGCTGATTTATTACGTCGGGTATTAGAAAAAAATCCTAATTATAGAATCTCGGACGCTCAGACTATTTTTGAAGAATATTCCAAAATAAATTTTCATAGCCTGGTAGGAGAATTAGATCATCAAAATACCATCTCGCAACCCAGAGAAGACATAACTCTTGTCAATCAATTCTCCTGGAAGAACCCTAGTAGTGAAAAACGCCAGATTACAGTATTATGTATAAAACTTAGCTTATTATCAACCAAAAACACTGAGCTGGATTTAGAAACATTGGACACCATACAAAAGGATCAACTCAATTTTTGTATCGATACAGCTATCCGGTTTGGAGGCTATCTAGCAGGAAAACTTACAGATAATCTAATTATATACTATGGATACCCTAAAGTAAGTGATACGGATGGCAGAAGAGCAGGAAGAACCGCTTTAGAGCTTATCAGTCAAATACAAAAAAGAAGTGCATTACTGAATACGCAACATGGGATTTCTCTTGGTCTTAGAATAAGTATGAATTCTGGAGATGTATTATCTAGCCAAAATAATATTCCTGAAGGAGTAGTGCCCAACATTGCTTTTAATCTACTATATAACACCAAAACAGGAACTATCCTGGTTAGTGAAACTACCAAAAAAATATTAGAACCCTATTTAGAATTTGAAGTTTCAAACTCATATAAATTACCCGACCTGGAACTTCCTGTGCAATCGTATTTATTAACTGAGGAACGAAAATCAGAAGCTTTTTCTTTTTTAAGACCTTGGAGTGCCAGTCGAAAAATGATAGGTAGAGCGTCTGAATTTCAACAAATTTTGACAATCTGGAAAACCATTACATCCCAAAAAGGAAATGCAATATTAATAGAAGGACAAGCAGGTATAGGTAAATCTAAATTAATATATGAATGTAAAACCAATTTTGATTCTGATGGATATACCATTAGAGAGTGTCGTTGTTTGCAAGAACATCAAAATAATGCCTTATATCCTTTTTTAGAAATCTTTAAAAAACATATTGGGATACATAAAAACACATCACCCAATATTGCAATTTCATTATTAGAAGAATTTGTATCCAATATAGGATTTGATCCAGCAGAAACTATACCTATTTTATGTACATGGTTATCAATATCTATCCCCAATAGTTATGAATTGGTAAAGATATCGCCAGATAAACAGAAAGAAATCTTACTAGTAATTCTGGAAAAATGTTTATTACACTCAGAAAAAGCTGAAAAATTTGTTTTTATAATGGAGGATCTGCATTGGATAGATCCAACGAGCCTAAAGTTTTTAACCGATATAATAGACTCAATTCAAAATAAGAATTGTCTATTATTAATAACCTCTCGTCCAGAATTCACATCAAACCTAACTAGTAAGCGGTTACAAACAATAAAACTTCAATCCTTAACAGAAGCTTCTTCCAAATTATTAATTGAAACCGTAATACAACCTGTTGATCAAAAAGCGATAGATTATATCACAGAACGTACAGATGGAATTCCTTTATTTATAGAAGAATTAACCCAAATGCTAATCGATCAAAACTATTTGGTACAAAAAAATGAAACTTATCAATTAATAGATAACCTTCATGAAAAATCCATTCCTATAACCTTGAAAGAGTTACTGCACGCCAGATTAGATGGATTAGGTTTTACAAAAGAGACAGCACAATTAGCCGCTGCAATTGGTAGAGAATTTGACTATAAACTTCTGGTCGCATCTTCTCTTCAGGACGAAGCTATGGTGCAAACAAATCTAGAAACACTTATCAAGGCTAATCTAATATATCGACAACGTAAAGTAAAGGATGAAAACTATATTTTCAGACATGCATTAATCCGTGACGCTGCGTATGAAGGAATGGCTCCAACATATGGAAAAGAGGTACATAATAGAATTGCTAATACTCTTAAAGAAGAATTTTCTAAAAGAACAAAAGAAAATCCTTTTGAAATAGGCAATCATTATGCCAACGCAGAGAATTATGATGAAGCTTTTGTTTTTGGAACTAAAGCCATCGAAAAACAAATACAAAATTCCTCGAACGAAGAAGCTTTAAAACTAGAAAAAAAAATAAAAGAATGGTTATCTCTTTCTAACAATGATCATAATAGATTAAGAAAAGAACTTGATTTAAATATCTGTATTCTCCCAGCAATATTTCTAAAAGAAGGAGATGGAAGTAATACCTTATATAAAATAGCTAAAAAAAATCAAGAGCTAATTGCACAAATCAAAACCCAGAGTGATTTTAAACCTGATGAAAATCTTGATACTATTACTATAAAAAATGATTGGACCATCTTCTCCTTTCTTCACGCGCAATCAAAAAACAAAGAAGCCCAGGAGTTAGGCGAAAAAATCTTAGTAAATGCCAAAAACATACAACATCATGAATTAGAAATGGTCATTTCATCTTTCTTAGGTCACTCCTATTTCATTGCAGGAGAAATAACAAAATCAGAAGGCTTTTTCTCTAACATTATTAAAAAATTTGACACCAATACTGATAAGCTAATTGCAACAGAATATGGTATTGATCCATATATATTTGCCACAGGTATGATTGGATATACTTATGGACTAAAAGGTTACTTAATACAAGCAAAATCTTTTTTTCAAAAGGGGATTACATATTCTAAAACTACATCAAATGATACTCTAATTATTACTGCTTATTTATTTTATATTTCTTTTCTTTCTCTTATCGACGATGTGAAAACCTGCAAAAAATATAATCTAGAATTAGAGAATATCGTTGGAGACAAACTGGAAGCTACTACATATTCTCACCTGTTTTTTATGATAAATGATTGGGTCTACGGAAAATCAAAATTAGCTGAAGAAAAAAGAAATCAGCTCATCGAAATGGGACAGAGCATTACATTATCTTATTATGAACCTTCTCTTGTAAAGACATATATAAAGCAAAAAAAGTATCTTCCTGCAATAGATCTTCTTGAAAGTTCTATAGACAGGCAGTTACTTCAAAATGAAAGATCAATTTTACCACTATTCTATACGCTATTAGGAAACTGTAAATATTTACAGGAAAAAAAATTAAGTAAAGACATAGAGCATTTTTTTAATAAAGCAATCGGGGATTCAAAAAAAATAGAAACCCCTCTATTAAATTTCTTAGCCGCTATTGATTACTCAAATATTTTGATCAAAGAAGCTAGAATCGATGAAGCTCATAATATATTTAAAAACATGATAAATCCAAATAATGAAATAGAAGCATACAACTTAAATATTTTGAGCACATACAATTCTCTAAAAAAAAGATTTAAAAATATAAACACCACACTATAAACCCAATACCCAACAAAATGAATACTAAAAATTTGTCTCTCAAAAAAAACGAAATTAGATCGATTATCAAATCTATATTTGATGATCATCCAAAAAAAGATCCAATATATGCTTTGTATCATGCGATTGATCAAAACATAAAACCCGATAAATTAAATTCTACTAAACCAAAAACAGATGTTTTAAGGATTATGGAATTCTTTTCTTCTTTTAATTTTTTTGAATCCTCATTTGATTTTATAAGAGAGGGATATCTTAACAACAATAATATCAGACGTGGAATACTCACAGATGGTGTACTTTTTAAAACCGAAAACAAAGCTGATGTTACAGAATTAGTTCAAGGGTATACTATGGATGAATTATCCACGATGACTGATGAACAACGATCCGTAATTATCCATAGCGTAAAAACTCAATTAGATACAGAATCTCAGGATAGTGATTATCATTTATGGTATTTCTGGCCAGGTTGCGAAATGAAGATCCCAGCTAACACAAGAATAGCGTTAAGTAATAAAGTAAGCGAAGCTAAAATGTTAATGTTCAAAAAAAACATAGAAAAAGAATTTAAAAACAGTGAAGTTATTCTTGAAGAACATATTGCTGGTTTAGATTTTTTAATTACTGGGCAAAATGAATTTTATCAGATCAACGATAGAGAGACCAACCTTCAAATAAATAGCTATATCAAAAATAATGAAATAGACAAAGCAGTAACCTTAGTCGAAACACAAGCAAAACTAAGATCTGGAATCGGTTTTTACACTAACAATGATTTAGAACCTACATATATTTCTACAAATAGTAAAGATAAACCTACTCCATTTATAAATGATACCAAAGTGTTAGATCTTGCTCTTTTGAATGGTGAAATGTATGAGTACACCTTATTTGTTCCATATCTAGCACCAGTATACGACAAGAATACAATCATTAAAATTTTTAGTTCGCATAACAATAAACCTCAAGTAGACGAAACTTTGATAGTAACCTGTACATAGATATTCTAATATTTTTTAATTCTATTTTTCACAACAGCTATATCGTATGTATAACAACTTATATCGAATCAAGGAAAAATATGCAAAAACAAGAATCAATAACCAATATACAGTTCTCTCATCAGAATCAGAAAGTATTGTTTTTAATGATCAGGAAACTATTGAACTGTTAGATTTTATTGATCAAAATCCAGTATCAAAAGACCAGTTAATAGCTCAATACCCGACAAAAAAAAGTCTAAGTAATTTGCTAATAACGTTACATCAATTAGAAAAAGATGGTTACATCACTCAAAGCACCTCTCCTTTTTCTAATGAGCAAAATGCTTTTTGGGAAGAATTAGGATTTGATCCATTAAAATTATCAACTGTACTTTCTCAAAAAAGTATAGCGATCAAAACTATTGGACAAGCATCTTCTGATAAATTTAAAAGTGCTTGTATAGAAACTGGTCTTCAATTGTCATCTAATCCTTATCTTACAATTATACTTACTACAAGTTATACTGCTCCTGAATTAGAAGCAATTAACCAGGAAGCCATAAAAAACCAAAAAACCTGGGTTTTAGTAAAACTTTCGGGTATAACTCCTTATGTTGGACCAATCTTTGTTCCTCAAAAAGACGATACTGCTTGCTATACTTGTTTACAACATAGATTGTCGTTATTTAATCAAGAAAACAAATTATACCAAAAATTAACTTTAAGTCAGAACCAACTACATAAACCTTTAATTAACCACCCGCTGACAGAACAATTATCTACTACCAGTGCCATTATGGAAATCATTAAATGGTTATATGACGAAAATTCTAATACATTAGAAAATAATCTAATATCAATTGACATAAAAAATGGACAACGAACTATAAATTCTATAGTTAAAAGACCACAATGTTCTAGTTGTGGAGATGATTCTATCTTACTACAACACCCTAAACCAATTGATATACAACAGGAACCCAATACAAACTTAAAATTGGATGGTGGTTACAGAACTATCTCTCCAGCAATAACATTATCTCAATACGAACACCTCATAAGCCCAATTACTGGAATCGTCAGGCATCTAAAAAGTTATTATCCGGTAAAGGATGCTCCTATTTATAATTTTACATCCGGAAGAAACCTTGCCTTGCAAAGCACTTCTTTATTTTGGTTAAATCATCACCTACGAAGTGGGAATGGAGGGAAAGGAAAAACAGCTATCCAAGCAAAGGTTGGCGCTCTATGTGAAGGTATAGAACGCTACTGCATGGTGTTTCCAGGTAAAACGCATACGATAAAAAGCAGTTTTCAAAAATTAAAAAATGCCATTCATCCAAATACTTGTTTATTATTTAGTAAACAACAATATGAAAACCGATTTAATATCAATTCGCAATGCACCAAATTTCATACTTTAATTCCATTATACCTTTCTGAAGACAAAGAGATCGATTGGACTCCTGTATATAATTTAACAGATCAAAGTTTTAAATATTTACCTGCCAACTATTGCTACGCACAATATCCTTCTGAAGATGAAAAAAACCTCTACGCATACCCAGATTCTAATGGTTGCGCTTCGGGAAATACTATCGAAGAAGCCATTCTGCAAGGGTTCTTAGAATTGGTAGAACGTGATGCGGCTGCAATCTGGTGGTATAATTGTATTGAGAGACCTTCAGTTAACCTACACAATACATCAAATTCATATCTCGATACCATAGTTACTTATTATAAAGAAATCAATCGCAGTTTAACTGTATTGGACATTACAACAGATTTTAATATCCCCGTTTTTGTAGCGATTAGTCACTGTCCTGATGCAAACTCCAAGGATAAGATTATTTATGCTTTTGGTGCACATTTGGATTCTAAAATTGCTTTGGAAAGAGCTGTGATTGAATTGAATCAATTGCTACCTATAGTTCATCATAACAAGGGCAAATATCTTACTAAAGATCAAAACTTTATTGATTGGCTTGATACTGCTACCATGGATAAGCATCCGTATTTAAGCCCCAATACAGAAACTCCAAAAAATATTTTATCTGATTATCCTAAACTATGTGAATCTACCATATATGACAGCATTCAATATGGAATTTCTCAAGCTCAAAAGTTAGGTTTAGAAATGTTAATAGTTAACCTCACCCAACCCGATATTAAAATGCCAGTGGTTAAAGTTATCATTCCTGGACTCAGACATTTTTGGAGACGTACAGCCCCAGGACGTTTATATGATGTACCAGTGCAATTAGGATGGATCTCTAAAAAGAATACAGAAAACAATCTAAATCAGCATAGTATTTTTATTTAATCATACCAAATTATGAAATACGTATCCTATTCTAATCTCTCCTTTAAAAACACATCATATTACAAACGATTACCAATCGAAGAAAGGAACATATATGATATTTTATCTCTTGTATTTCATTTCAAAATAAATACCTATGTACTAAATCATTTAATCAGATGGGAAAATGTTCCTAACGATCCTATATATCGCTTAACATTCCCTAGAAAAGAAATGTTATCTTCTATAGATCATGAGAGACTTAGTTACCTGATAGATCAGGGAGCAAGTCAAAAAGAGTTATTACTCTATATACAACAACTCAAACAAAAAATGCTTCCTAAAGTTAAGCATCATATTGCAGGGCTCCCAGAATTAAACAATCAACCAATCCAAGGAATGTATCGCAGTTTCAACACCATGGTTAGTTTATTTCCTGAACCTATGATCAAAACCTGTCATACATACTGTTCTTATTGTTTTAGATGGATTGCATTTAATAATAAACAAGTACAAGATAAAACTTCATATCAGGACCCTACTACTCCAGTTGCTTTTTTAACAGCCAATCCAGAAATTACGGATGTACTTTTTACGGGTGCGGATCCACTGGTTTTAAAAGCAGAAACGTTAAAACGATACATTGATCCCATTCTTAATATTGATAGTATACAAACAATAAGTATCAGTTCTAAATCTTTGGCTTGGTGGCCATATCGTTTTACTACTGATAAAGATGCTGATAATATATTAGAACTATTCAGATACATCCAGTCCAAAGGGAAACATCTTAATTTTTGTGCACACTTTACCCATGTACGAGAATTGGAAACAACCGTTGTAAAAGAAGCTACTCATCGAATTCAACAAACAGGTACTGTTATTCGCTGCCAAGGACCATTAGTCAAAGATATTAATGATACTTCACAAGATTGGATGGATATTTGGGCTGCTCAAATCAATTTGGGAATGATCCCTAATTATATGTTCGTAGAAGCTGATCATAACCCTGAGAATTGTTTCAGAATACCATTATCTAAAACTTTACAAATCTTTCAAGAAGCTCAAAGACAAACCACAGGCCTAGCAAGAACAGTTCGTGGCCCTGTATTCATGAATGATCTCAATCGGGTATTATTAGATGGAATAACAGAACTAAATGGTGAAAAATATTTTGTATTAAAAAGCCTACAAGCACTACCCCATAAGCAAAGCGAAGGAAAAATTAAACTAATTCCATATGATCAACATACAAAAGATACTGGTAATCTTTTTGAGTTGTTTAATAAAGAAACAGACATAGAAAAACTCTTGATATAAACAATAGAATACTCCAAATTAATAAAAAGCGATAATCAAACAGGTTATCGCTTTTCTTTTTTGCGGTTTTACCAGTGCAATGATGCGTAATATTTTTAAATCTAAAGACAAGATAAATTTACTCTATCCAAAAACAAGATAAAATTAATTCAACTTTAATAGAGCTTAAGAAACCTTTATATGGAAACTCCTGATAACAATAACTATTCTCAAAAGTATTTAAAAGAATACAATAGATATGAACTGTTACTTCCTGGTCTAACCGATTTATGGAAACTAACAAAAGGAGATGTTTCTATAAATATTGCGGTAATTGATAGTGCTGTAAATTATGATCATGAATGTTTAAAAAATAGTAGTCTATTCTCTTTAAACATTTCAGAAAACACTAATTCAAATATAGTAAGCCACGGAACAAGTGTAGCGAGTATAATATTTGGACAACACAATACCCCAATTAAAGGTATTGCTCCTAATTGTAAAGGATTTGGTATAACCCTCTACAATAGCGAAAACGACAAGTTGAAACCTGCTTCTCAAATAGAATTGGCAAGATCAATTCATATTGCCTTAGAAAATAAAGCTGATATTATTAATATCAGTGGAGGAGAGTTTACAACATCGGGTGCTTCAGATACATTACTTTCTAAAGCCCTCGAAACATGCCAAAAAAAAGGAGTTCTTATAGTTGCGGCAGCAGGAAACGATGGTTGTGAATGTTTACATCTTCCTGCTGCAGATCCCTCTGTCCTAGCCGTAGGTGCTATGGATGAAAATCAGGAGCCTTCTTCATTTAGTAATTGGGGGAAAGCATATAAACGTAATGGAATTCTTTTTCCTGGCAACAATATTTTGACAGCAACTACTAACAATCAATACGTAACAAAATCAGGAACCAGTTTTGCAACTCCTATTGCTTCGGGAGTTGTAGCATTATTACTTAGTATCAGTAAGCAATATGGAATCCATAATACTCCTTATGATATATTTCAACTACTTCTTAAAACGGTTATCAAATGCGATGATACGATAAAGGAAAATTGCGATAAAAATTTAGTTGGTACTATATCCATATCCAAAGCCTTAGATGAAATTATTTCTCAGAAGAAACAAATCGATAATAATAAAAAGAGTATTGGCGTGTCTATTCAGGAAAATTCACATTACACACACTTTATTAATTCTAATCAAAATCAAAAAATCATGACAGAAACAGATCAAACTTTGACTACTTCGGAAATAAATATATCCGAAAGCGTAACATCACCATTATCAAATCAAGAAATGATGAATGAGATAACGCCCAATGAAATTTCTCTTTCAGAATCCACTCCTGAAACAGAACTACAAACAGATTTGGGAGATACTGAAGGAATAGAACCTTCTTCTAGTTGTGGATGTAATAAAGGAGAAAAGAAAAAAGTTGCTTCTCTGGTTTATTCAATTGGAGCTTTGGGATATGAATTTCAAACCGTTGCTAAAAAAGATGCATTTCAACAAGCAATGGGAGGTCAAGACCCTAATAATCCAGAACAATTTCTCAAATATTTAGATAACGCTCCAGAAGCTGTTGAAGATGTACTATGGACTATTAATTTAGATGCTACTCAAGTATATGTAATATACCCTGTAGGAGGATATGCTAATATAGTTCATGATCGACTTAAAGAATTTCTTAAAGACCAAATTTCAGGTAAGATTCAAAGAATCTCTGTTCCAGGAGTAATCGGTGGACAAATAACGTTGATGAATGGACTTAATGTTCCTGTTCTGGTACCAAAAGGTCAAGGGATGTACAGCTGGTCTAACGATGCTTTGATTAGTGCCGTATTAGGGAAAAAACCTACTGGAAAAAATGAACAAGAACAACATGATAAACAATCTGCGGGTATTCATAATTTTCTTGACAGAGTATATTACGAATTAAGAAATTTAGGGATTTCTGCTCAAGAAAGAGCAATCAATTATGCAGCTACCAATGCATTTCAATTAGCTCAAGTATTTGAGAGAGCTGTCAAAGATGAAATGGAGTTGAGCGATATTGATGTAGAAAGAAGCCCAATATGTGCTCCTAATTCTGATTGTTGGGATGTAAAATTAACTTTCTTTAATCCAACTAAACGTACAGAACAAGCTAGAAAAATCTATAGGTTCACCGTAGATGTAAGCTATGCTATTCCTGTAACTATTGGAGAAGTTCGCTCTTGGAGCATTTTCTAATCTAGAATCATATGATTATTTCAAATATTTATTAATTTTTTTAAAATTTCACAAAATGAGAATTCCAATTCAATCAGTTCCCGTTAACAGTCAGCTAAGTCAAAGTGTTAACGGTGGTATTAATGCATCAAGTGCTTGTTCTATATGTAAAGCAGGATGTAGTTTACTTTCAGGGTTTAAAAAAACACTCTGTCTTTTGGCTTGTGACAATACGGTATGTTAAGAATATTAAACTTAACTATCGTTCAATAGATGTTATAAAAAGCACTTCTCAAAAAGATGAGATGTCACTTAACATCTATATGGCTTATTCAAAGAAACTAGCTTCATCGATTATTATTGAAAAAATTTATCGTATGTACTTCTAACAATTACGAGCTATTGCAATCAAATCAAGAAGTTAGTTTCTGCTCACATTTAATTTAAATCAATAATTTATGAGATTTCCAATTCAGTCCAAACCGATTTTGAAAAATAATCAATATCACAAAATTAATACGGGGATTACTCCTTCAGATTGTCCCAATGGCAATGCAGTTTGGGATTGTGATGGCAGAACAGCTACAACGGTAATAAGTTGCTGCTATAATTTTCCTAGCGGATGTAACCCATGTAGCGATCCAAAGCCTCCACAACCTGGATGTATTTTAAAATCGACACATTGCTCAATTTTTGGGTAAAACCACCATTTTTTTGATAACATAATATGTAGAGAAGTTTCTTATAGTTAAAGAAGCTTCTCTATAAATATTTTCCATTTCATCTCACCTTTTTACACCAAATCCATATAACATGAATACATCTAAACTCCATCAAAAACTAAGCTCAACTCTTTTTTCTACTCCATTAAATACTACTTCTTGGATGCAGGACAGTCTTTCTTATATAGGAAACAAAAAACTAGGTGAAATATGTATAACAGGGTCTCACGATTCTGGAATGTCTGTAAAAACAGGAGGAACTATTGGAGCATTTGATTGCAATACATTAACCCAGACTTATAATATAGAAAAGCAATTAAGTTTGGGGATGCGTTACTTTGATATTCGACCAGTTATCTCTGGAGGAGATTATTATACCGGACATTATACTAAAGTATCTGTGAGCTGGCAAGGAGCCAATGGTGAATCTATAGATGATATTATAAATGGAGTAAATAATTTTACATCACAATATAACGAGTTGATTGTTCTTAATCTTTCTCATTCTTTAAATACAGATGTAGGAAACACTAAATATCGTTCATTTAATCAAAATGAATGGAACTCTTTATTAACGGAATTACAAAAGATCAATCATTTACTTTCTGATATTGAAATTACAGATTTAACTCAAAAAACACTTAACTCATTTATAGGTAATAAAAAAGCATCGGTTCTCATTATTGTCGAAAATACAAGTGTAAATTTAAATGCCTTTTTAGGTAAAGGAGTGTTTCCATATTCTTCTTTTAATGTTTACAATAAATATTCTGACACCAATAATCTCAATACTATGAGATCTGATCAAATATCAAAAATGAATACAGAGCGCGAAAACAATACCTATTTTTTATTATCATGGACCTTAACACAAGACGACACCCAAGCCGTTACCTGTGCTCTACCTATATTGCCTGGATCTAGTATTAAAGATTTGGCGAACTTGGCAAATGCATCTTTAGTCTCATCTTTAAAGCCTAATATTTCACAAACGATTTTTCCTAACATTATTTATTCAGATAATATCATAAACAGTTTACAAACAGAAATGGCTATATACATAAACAAATTATTATACAGCAAAAGCTAAAAACTTCCAAAAATAAGGAGAGTTGTAATATTTATACAGCTAGTTTTAATAGTTCTTTTGATTTCTTTGAAGAAAATAATTGCATCGTATTTCTCATCTCAAAAGGTAAATTTTCATTAATTATTTTATGGTTTTACCGGTGCAATAGAATGTAATATTTTTTTGAAGACATAGATTTATTTTTATATAAAGGAAAAAATTAACCTGAAATCAAATACTATGGCTACACTAGAACAACTAAAATTCGTTAATACACCACCAAAAGGAATTGAAGAACCATATTCTGAAGGAACTACTACTATAAAAATTCCTCCTAGTCATTTACTCACTCCTCATTGGCATCCCAATTCTAACGAAATTACTACTTGCACTGAAGGAGAAGGAATCGTTACTTTAATAGCTCCAAATAAAGAATCTCCTTCGAATCCCGGAACAATAGTTTGTAATACATATCAATTTAAAAAAGGAGACAGCGTCTTTTTACCTCAAGGATATTTTCATTACTTTCTTAATTCAGGGACAGAAAATTTTACAATAGATCTTACTTTTAATAATAAAGATTTTGATATTCTATCTTTAAATCAAATTATAAGTTTACTTCCTGAAGATATTAAAATAAGTGCTATAAATAGTAATCCAACCAACCCTGTTATCCCGTACAAGGTTGTATCTCAAGAATTATAAGAACTAGAATAAAATTACAGAAAAGTATTTTTCTTAAAGTGATAGTCGTTTGACTATCACTTTTCTTTTTTATAGTCTTATCAATGATATACGATGAAATATTTTTTGCCTAAATGTCCTAGTACATTTGGATTATTAAAAATATCTATGCTTTAAAAATTACAATTACAGGTCTAATAGTCAGAACCATATACACTGGACAACACAACAACATTAAAGAGAATAGATATTGTTACTCGTTACCCTTATTTAATTTTTAGTCACAAAAATCAGTTTATAAAATGCTTACTCTAATTACAATTCAGGTTTTATTGATACTAATTCTATTCATTTTCACGATTTATAATTGGATAGTGTACTATAAAGATAAAAAGCAGTTACAAAAAAATAACATGCGAAGTCAGCGAACAGAAAAACATAAGAGATATCTTCAAAAATAATAAAGAATCCAAAAATCAGAAGTTTGTATTTTTCAATTCTTCAATAAACCGCACAAAGCAATAGCTCAATCTTACTTATAATTAATTAATATATATTGATATTGGGTACAGAAAAACAAACTAGTTACATTTTTTATCATCAAATATATTTTAACACGCATACTTAAAAGCATAAGATAAAATTTATAAATTGATCAGTCAAAATTTATAAAAACGGATCACAACCTGTTTTAAGAGAGCAAGATACTCCATTACCTTTATAGAAATCATAATTTATGATATCATAAATTGTTTTGCGCAAAAATAGTCGTGTAAGGTATGAGCGACTTAAAAAAACATACAAATTAATTCTTAAAACAATAAATCATGTTAAAATCTATTTTAGAAATTAATGGAGTTAAATCATTAACCAGAAACAGCCTAAAAACAATATCAGGTGGAGGAACTGATTGTAGTGTAATATTTAACGCTTGTGACGAACAACATCCTACAAATGATGATAAATTTGAAGCTTGTCTTAATTATAGTGGATGTGGTCCAGCTTTTATTACACACGCATTTAATTAAGCATACTTTAAAAGAAAAAGTCCTTTGAAAGGACTTTTTCTTTTAATTATCGATTAAATTCTATGATGTTTTATAAAACTATATAAATCAACCACAAGATATTCATTAAGTAATAATTTTATTAAATATCTGCAACAACCAAATTATTGAAAATGGTGTAAAGAAATTAAATGATATCGTAATTATTACTTTTCAAAATAGACATACTAAAATGCCAGATAGCATGTCTGTATTTTGTTTCATTTGAGACTCCTATAATTTAAAGTTCAAATTTTTCGATTCCCGTTTTGATTGATATTAATTAGCTTATCAATGAATTTATTTTTTCAGACACATAACTGGCAGGTGGCAAATTCAACTCCTATTCTCGTTTCTTACAGAGTTTCACTAAATTATTATTATGTTAAGAAGGTATTTGTTTAATGCTGTAACAGAAGAATTCCAGCATTTCCTCACATAAAATGTATCATTATATAATCGTATTTGTAATATATTTGTTCCCATTATTATAAAAAATTGTCACAAGTAATGAAATTGAACCCTTCAATAACTCTTCATTCTATTATAGGATTACTCACAGGATTATGGGGCTTTCTATTTGGATATTTCGTAAGACCTTTTGAGCACGGGACAATGGATCTTTATAAATGGATTGTTGTTAGTACAGGTTTTAGCATCGCTATTATGATATCCTACATTTTGGTTAGTTTTTGTCAAAAAATAGTGTATCAAAAATGGTCTAAATGGAATTATAGTTTGGAAGTTGGAGTCTATGTTTTTTTCTATATTGTCTATACCACCATTACCTATCCTTATTATAAGAGTGATATAGTGAAAGGTTTTTATAGCCTTTACGAGTTCTTAACAAAAATTATACTAATCCTTTCACTAATATTAACACCAATTATATTTTTGGCCAGGAGATACTCTATAAAACTGATTCCTCAAAAAGAAGAACATATTATCATAAGAGGAAATAATAAAATGGATTTTTTAAAAATCAAACAGGAAGAACTCATCTGTGTTTCCAATTCACAAAATTATGTCGAGATCTTCTTTGTAGAGAATGAACAATTAAAAACAAAGTTAATCCGTAGTTCTTTAAAGAAAATTCAACATGAATTTGACTTCTTAATTCAAATTCATCGCTCTCATTTAATCAATCCTTCTCACTTTAAATCCTGGAAAGATTCAACTACCATTTTACTAACCCAAGTTGAACTTCCTGTTTCTAAAAATTATAAAAACAGACTTTTGTCACTCTAATTCCCGTACCAAAAAACGGATCTTTTATACCTAAATCTCACAAATACACCTAAAAACAGAGTCTCTGTACCTCTTCTTTTAATTTGCTAATTGACTTCCATTTTTGACATTAAGTTTGCTTCTCATCAATCTTAAAAAACGTCAAATGAAAAAACTTGCTTGGGTAGTTTTTGTAAGCTGTTGTTTGTTATTTAGCTTCCAACCCATAAAATATTATTTTGCAGATGAACCTATAGGTTTTTTGAATTCCAAACCTATGGATAGTTACATGTATTTTATCTCGTTCTATACCCACATCAGTCTTGGAGGTATTGCACTGTTAATTGGCTGGACACAGTTCAGTAAAAAATTAAGGAATAGGTATCTGAAACTTCATAGAATTATTGGTAAAATTTATATCTCTTCTATCTTAATTGGTGGCCCTTTTGCTTTTTATTTGGGCTTTTTTGTATATGGTGGATTAGTAACTCAAATCGGATTTACATTTGGTGCTATGATTTGGATTCTTTTCACTTATCTAGGGTATAGCGCCATAAGAAAAGGAAATATGGTTAAGCACAAAGAATATATGATGTATAGTTATGCAGGAACATGTGCAGCTATAGTATTGCGATTAATTCTTCCGCCATTAATGATGATCACAAGTTTTAAAATAGCGTATGGCATTTCTGTTTGGATGAGTTGGATGCCGAGTGTCTTTTTGGTTTACTTATTTATTCACAAAAAAGAATCGCTCATTTCATTCTACAAAAGGTTTTATATAAAACAAACTACAATTACCGTAGTTGTTATAGCAGTGCTTACTGTTTCACTTTCTTTTACCAGCATTCATACTTGGTTTTATAAAGAAGCTGCTTTTAAAGGAGCTTCTCTAGAACAAGCGAAGTCTCTTTCGGGTTCTGTATTTACAAAAGAGAAATTTTCCGAAATTGAAAACTATCTTAAAGAGGAGTCAGCGACAACAAGTATGATGGTTATTGAGAATGGAAAAGTCGTTTTCGAATATGGAGACGTTTCAGAAATTAGTAATATATCTTCTGCTCGGCAAAGTATTGTGAGTCTTCTTTATGGTAAACACATTGAAAATGGAAAAATTGATCTACAAGAAACTATCGGTAGTATTAAAATCGAGGAAGATGATGGATTGTTGGATATAGAAAAGGAAGCTACGGTAGAACATTTGATCACTTCAAGATCTGGTGTTTTTCATCAATCAGTAGATGGAAGTAATCATGGCGAAAATATAACAGAAAGAGGGAGTAAAAAGCCAGGAGAGTATTTTAATTACAATAACTGGGATTTTAATGTAGCTGAATTTATTCTGGAAAAGAAGTCAAAAAATACTGTTTATGAAGAGCTTGAGCAGCAATTTGCGATTCCGTTGGGGTTTGAGGATTGGAATGTTGAAAATCAAGTAAAAACGGTCAACAAAAAAACATCAAGATATCCAGCAAATCACATATATCTTTCTACCAGGGATATGGCAAAAATTGGGCAATTAATGTTACAAGAAGGAGAATGGAAAGGAAAACAACTAATCTCCAAGGAATGGATACAAAAAATAACCACTGTAGTGACTCCCAAAGACACTTTGACCAACAGGTTTGAATTGGATTTTTCTAGTCCACTGCAACGTTCATATGGTTACTTCTGGTGGCTTTTTGAACGATTCTATGACAATCCTGATTTTAAAGGAGCTTACACCGCATCTGGAGCCACTAGCCATTTTCTTACAGTTATTCCTAAGAGAAACGTAGTTGTTGTCCACAAAACTATCCCAGATCTTCTAACACTAAGTGGATTTTCTAACAGGGCAAGTACACCGCAGTGGCAATATTGGTGGATTCTAAGAAACTTGATGCTAACTAGAAAAAATATTTCTGAATTAGAAGCTACAAAATCTGTCGACGAAATCATAGCATTTATCAAGACTGAATATTGTCAAGATTCTGAATATGGTATTTCTGAACGCTTGATTAATGAATATGGACTATCCCTTGCTGATAAAGGAAATCATAAAGACGCCATCAAGTTTTTTGAACTGAATCTAAAATTATATCCAAACCACGGTTATTACACCCATCGAATACTGGACTATTATGGTAATAGTTTGGTGCATTTAGGGAGAAAAAAAGATGCATTAAACGCTTTTAAAAAATCTTTACAATTAAATCCAGACAATCCAATAATCCAAAAAAGGATCTCAGAATTAAAATTGTAATGATTACCCTGCATAACTATCGAACTCGATAAAATTGATTGTAAATATTTTATTTCAAGTGTTTTTAATAGAAAAAGGGGCCGTTTTTCAATTTATATTACAGAACAATCATTAACACAAAGTAAATTTAGGTCTAAACCACAAAAAAAGACTATCCTTTCAGATAGTCTTTTTTAAGTTATTACTAAATCTTTTTTTTTATTCTATTAAGAATCTACCTAACCACTAGTTTATGTGTTTCTTGAACACTTCCATCAATTTCAATCTGGATCATATATATACCAGAAGATAGAGATAAATTCTTAGTCGATACGTTATTAATACCAGGATTTAAATCAATCTGAGATTGCCTTTTCCCTAACATATTATATACAGTAGCTTTAATTTTTTTAGCATTTATACTATTCACATTAAGTACAAAACTATCTTTTGTAGGATTTGGATAAAGTGAAGCTATAATTACATTTTCATCTTCAGTACCCAAAATTGGTGTTGTAGGCCCAAAATCTATGGTTGTAAACGATCCTCCACAGGATCCTTCATAAATTTTAACGTTAGAGAAAATAGAGTTATTTCCTGAACTGGCATCGTTATCATTGATAAACACTAAACGATCCATATCCCCTGTATAAAAGTTCCCTACAGGAATAGTATAGGTTGTTGTACCACTAGAATAATTATCAAAATTAGTAACTCCATAGTTTTGAGTTCCATAAACTTTAAAATACATCGTGGAAGTCAATGTATTATCATTCTCAAATCCAATCCCGTGGATTTCTCCTTGAGAAGTACTGCTAAAATCAAATTCTATAACTGTATTTGCAGTTACGGCATAATTCATTGTTATATATTTCCAAGTATTATTCTCTAAGGATAACCCTGATCCTCCATTCACAATGGAGAAATCACCTGCTGAATCTTGATTAGAGAAAGGAGTGATAGTAAAATCATTGAAATCTAAAGCATCACAAGTTGGTGGTGGATTTCCTGTATCATTAGTGATGCTTAAGGCATCAATAGTGATATCTCCTTGCCAACTGGTTCCGGTAACGGCATTCAGTCGTAACTGCACACTTGCATTACCTGCATAAGCAGAAAGATCAATCTCTGCGGCGTTCCAGTCTGTTCCTTGAGCACCCGTTCTTGTAAAAACACTTGTCCATGATCCAGTATTATTAGTTCTAACTTCAATCGTTAAGTTTCCAACAGAACTACCTATCATATGGTATTGGAAATTTAATTTAGGAGCTGTAAGATTTGTAAAGTCCAAACAAGGTGAATTCAGGATTGCTCTTTTGGTAGGGAACCCTGTTCCATTTCCGGATGCTTCTACATAAATGTACGAATTACCATCTATTGCACTACTTGGTCCTGTGCCATTTGAAGGTGTTCCATTAGAATTCACAGTCCAATCTAAATCATCATCACTAGCTTGTGACCAATCTCCTATAGTACCTTCAAAACTTTCATTATAGGGGAAAGATACTATATCTCCTGTACACTCATCTGTTGGTGGCGGATTTCCATCACATGGATTTACAAAAGATATTGTTTGATCATTAGATGCGTTACTTCCACCATTGTTATTTTCTACAGCATCTTGCCCAACACCTCTTTCAGCAAATGCTTTCCAGATAATACATCTATATAATCCCCCAAAAAGATCTTGATCTGCCTGAAGAATTCCATCTCTACCAGAAACATATCCTGGATTGTTTGCGGTATTTTTTAACCCTTCTATTACAAGAGCCATAGCAATGTTATTACCTCCATTTCCGTTATAGAAATCCGAATCAAAGCCTTGATTTTCAATCAATGCCCAAGTCATATCCCATAAAATAGTGGCAAATCCATAACCAATAGGATGAGTTGAGTTAAGGGTTGTTCCAACATCTGCATAATCAGTATCATTAATTGATCTGTCTATAGAATATCTTGTCGGGCGAATTCCGTCTCCAGAAATTGGCTGACCCAAAGCATATGTACCAATACCTCTTCCATCAGTTCCTACATCACTTGCTTTCATAGTGAGAATTAAAGCAAAGAAATCAGACCACCCTTCTCCCATTTGTTCAGATCCTCCTAATACATTAGAAGAAGGACCTCCTACTAATCTTGTAGAAATACCATGCCCATACTCATGAGTAATAATTCCATTATCAAAATCTCCATCTCTTTGAGGATTCGTTGTATTCCATAAGAACATTTGCATCTTTGGATTACTACCATCCGGAGGTGTCCCAAAATTTGCATTATTAATACAACCAGTTCTTGGGTCATTACAGGTTACACTACCATCTTGTGCTTGTGCATCGACAGAATCACTACCGGCTCCTCCTTTGCCATAATTATTTTCTTGAAAATTACCACTAGCTTCATCAAAACCATATTGATAGAATACATCATGTATAATATTATTCCAATAAAATAAATTAGTGATAGCGGCACTTTGATATGTGCTAGGTTGCTGTGTAAGATTTAATGGAAAATCAAAATCTAAACTCGCTCCTCCGTCAGGGGCAAAACCAATACCATTATTATCATTAGTATCTTCTTGCGCCCAAACATTATTACCTCTAGTAATAGTATGTTCTGCTCCAGCAATTCCATTAGTATCATGCCATCCAAAAGGTGATGCGGTGATATTTGCAGGGTTGGTTGCAATAGAACGATTTCCGTGAATTGGACTCTCTACTGGCATTGCAAATACATTATAAGAATCCGGTGCCAAAGCAGCAACAGGTTTAGCAACAGTAACAATTGGAGTTTCTTTTTTAACGAGAATAGAATCATGATTGTGACTCTCATGATTGGTTGTTCCAAAAGAACAATGTAATATCCAGTTTTCTTCATGTAAAATCTCTCCTGTCGTTATATCAACATTTGTATTCCACCAATTTTGCCCATACTGTTCATAAAGATTTACTCTCCAAGTCAGTTTTAATTGATCTCCATCCTGAAAATACACCTTTTCTACTTTGATAGGTTCATCACTTATTCCAGAATCCTCATAAATCAATTCATTACCAGATTTTTTGGAAATAGCGATTAACCTGTTGGGAGTGTTAAGATTATGTTTTCTTATCACCACCATAATGGCAGCTTCTGGATTCATTGAAGATTTTGTAGCAACTACCTTAGACTTTAGATCCTTAACAAATTGATCAATTTCCCAAGTTACTTTAGTGCCATTATCTATCGTAAGTTTGTAAGTAGCATACTGAATAGGGATACCTTTATAAAATTGCTGTATATATACATGTCGTTTTGAAGGATTTAAGGAAGGTACGATATCTGTTATCTTCCATTCTAAAAAATCTTCAGGAGTTTGTATAGATTTAGCATTATCATTTAAATAATTCTGGACAGTTTGATCCAAATTTTGCGCAAATAATGTTTGTCCAACTAATAACATTAGAATGACAAACGAGTACATTTTTTTCATAAAATAAACATTTGAGTTTGTGTAACTCAAATGTAAATAAAACTAAAACGCTAATTACCAAGGATTAAAAAGAGGCTTTTTTTGATTTTTATTTAACAGTTATATCATGATATTTTTAACATTGAAGTTTAAAAGATAATTTCTAAAATAATTTTTACTAATTCACTCAAACACTGAATATTTCTTTTAAAATAATTTTTATAATCTAAGTTAGAAAAAGCAAATAAATGTTTATACCATTTTTAAACTACGGTTAAAGTATTGAATGTTTTTTTATCTTTTATTAAATTTTAGTATTTATTTAACTTATTTTAACTCAATTTAATAGGATAAATGGGTAAAATAATACATTCTTGTAATCATTTCTATGCTTTATTAATCATTTATTTGTTGACAACCTTCAAAGATGTAAATTATAATCTCTAAAGAGTTTCAAGATGAATAAACATTATTTCCGTATCAGGTAAAAATGACAGTTTTTTAAATTATTTTTAAAAAAAACCACATAAATTAACTGTAAACAAAAGTAAACTGATATAAGTTATTAGCTTAAAATCAATGTTTTCATTTTGACAGGATATAGTTAAAATAAGTTTGAACTTATCAGGTTTTTAAAAATAGTTCAAACCAATAGGTAATTAAAAATAAACGAATTATAAAAAAAATACTCTCTTGGGTATAAATACAAAACCTTGTATCTTTTTAGAATACCGGATTTTATACATTAAAATGACCACGGAGAGATTGACTTCGTCCTTCCCATAAAACTCCGTTTTGAAAATAACCCAAACAAAAAAACGCTCAAGCGAACTTGGCGTTTTTTCTTATTGAACTATTTATTCGTGACCGTGGAGGGATTCAAACCCCCAACCCTCAGAGCCGAAATCTGATGCGCTATTCAGTTGCGCCACACGGCCATTTCTATACTTTCAAGATTTTAAAAATTTGAAAGTATATTTTATTTAAGATAACTTACTTTTTACAATTGTTGAAATGGTTTTACCATCTGCTTTTCCTGCCAATTGAGAAGAAGCCATACCCATTACTTTACCCATATCCTTCATTCCTTCTGCACCCGTCTTAGCGATTATATCACTCACAATCTTTTCAATTTCTTCCTGATCTAACTGCTCTGGTAAAAATTTCTCGATTACTTTGGCTTGATCTAATTCAGGCTGTGCTAAATCATCTCTACCTTGTTCAGAAAAAATAGTAGCACTATCTTTTCTTTGTTTTACAAGTTTTTGTAATAATTTCAGCTCTTGATCTTCAGTCAATTCTTCTTTTGCTCCGCTCTCTGTTTGAGCTAATAAAATAGCCGATTTTATCGCACGCAATGATGTTAAAGCATTTGTATCTTTAGCTTTCATAGCTTCCTTCATTGCTGTCATTACATCTTGCTGTAAACCCATAATGTTATATTTTAATCTTTAGGACTGCGAAGATAAAAAATAAACCGATAATCTTAGTTTAGATTATCGGTTTATATAGTTATTTTTCAGAAGTCAACTTTACAGTTATATCTATAAAATCATTCAGTTTACAATTTCTGTCTAACAAGTAATATTAGTCAACATTATCGTGCAAAAACGAATTGTTTTTACGCAATTGAATATCATCATTACTATCGGTTCCTAAGGAAGTTCTGGACAATCCAGAATCTTCTGGTTTAGAATCAACATCAATCCCTGCACGTTTGTAAGCCGGTTCTTTTTCTATATCGTCAATATTAGAGCTATTCCTGAATTTATAATTAAATTCTTTCATCTTAGCACGTCGTTCTGCAGCTCTTGCTTTAAGTGTTTCTGATATTGGTTGATTTACAGGATCAGCTTCTTTACTAACCTCTTTCTCTGGAGCTGGAGATACTGTTTTCTTTTCAAAAATCACCTCTTCATCTTCTTCAATTACTTCTGCTGCTGGTTTAGCTTCTGTTAATCGTTTCTCCTCTTCCATATAATCCTCAAGGCTATATTTACGTATACCTCCAGGAACTGTATCACTTGCAGGAACAACTTCTATAGGATCATTTACCTCTACATCTAATATATCCTCTGTTAAATCAAAAATAATTGGTTTTTCATCCTCCTCTTCTGGTTGTACTGCAGATATATCTTCAACAAGTTTTACCTCTTGATCAGAAGCACTCACCCCGTTATCAACCGGCATATCAAATGCTAAAGTAAATTGATCTTCCTCTTCTTTACTAGTAACAGCATTAGATGCTTCTACTTCTTCTGCATCTTTAACCTCAATCTCTTTAATAATATCCTGAGCATTGATAATCACAAAATCATTTTCTGGCGATAATGGTTTCACCACTTCATATTCTACATCAATATTTTTAAGAAATTCAGTCGTTGGTAATAATAGAGATTCTCTTATACTTTCCTCTTCTTCATCTTCGATCAATTCATGCTTGATGATTGGTTCTTCTTTTATTTCTTCTTTTTGAGGTATTGGTGTAAACACTGGCGTTACTTTACCAGTAGATTTAGGTGTTAGATCTTGTACAGCTGCCCTTTGTTCATCCTCAAGTGTATGAATAATTTTTTTGGTTTCTGTATTTACAATTTCATCTTGTTGCTCTACATCAAATCCTGTTGCAATAACTGTTACTGAAATTGCATCTTCTAGTGCTTCATCTTCACCAACTCCCATAATGATATTAGCACTATGACCTGCTTCCTGCTGGATATGATCATTAATCTCACCAATTTCATCGATCGTTATTTCCTCTCGTCCAGATACAATAAGTAATAATACATTTTTAGCGCCTGATATTTTATTGTCATTTAATAACGGAGAGTCTAATGCTTTCTCAATTGCGTCGTGCGCACGTTTGGCACCAGAGGCATTAGCAGAGCCCATGATTGCCGTACCACTATTACTTAAAACCGTCTTAGCATCACGTAAATCTATATTTTGAGTATAATGATGTGTAATAACCTCTGCTATACCGCGAGATGCTGTAGCAAGTACTTCATCTGCTTTAGAGAAACCAGCTTTGAAGCCTAGGTTACCATATACTTCTCTTAATTTATTATTATTAATTACTATTAAAGAGTCTACATGAGCTCGTAGTCTCTCAACTCCTAATTGAGCCTGCTCATTACGCATTCGACCTTCAAACTGAAAAGGTATTGTTACAATACCGACAGTAAGAATATCTAACTCCTTTGCCATCTTGGCTATTATTGGTGCAGCACCAGTACCTGTACCTCCACCCATACCAGCAGTGATAAATATCATTTTGGTATTGGTGTCTAACATGGTTTTTATTTCTTCATAGCTTTCTACAGCAGATTGCTCTCCCACTTCAGGATTAGCGCCTGCTCCTAATCCCTCTGTTAAAGAAACTCCTAATTGAATCTTGTTAGGAATAGGACTATTCTCTAACGCTTGAGCATCTGTATTACAAATCACAAAATCAACTCCTTTGATCCCTTGCTGGAACATATGATTGATAGCATTGCTACCTCCTCCTCCAACGCCGATCACCTTAATCACGTTTGATTGGTTTTTAGGCAAATCAAACGAAATATTTCCGAACTCCTCGTTATTACTCATAATTGCTAATTTTCTGGTTCTCTTACTTTTTATTTTTTTTATATTTTTTTAATGCCTATAAGTTGATTTCTTAATAAAAACAACTTATTACATTTACTTTCTTTTCTAAATTGATATTCTATTCGGCATTATCAAGAAACTCTTTAAATTTCTCAGTCCATTTTTCAAGAATATTTTTCCTTGGTTTTGTACTTATTTCTCGTTTTGTTTCTTCTTCTACCTCTTCATCAACCTGAGTGTCTTCTACTTGTTGAGTCACTTCCTCGTTTACAACGGTTTCTTTTACAGTTACCTTTTTCTGTTTTTGAATATATGCCAAGCTATCCATCACTAATCCAACTGCAGTGGCGTACATTGGACTTGTCGTTTCTGGATCACTATCTCCTGCCAAGTGTTCATTAGGGTACCCTATACGAGTATCCATTCCTGTAATATATTCTACCAGTTGTTTAAGATGCTTTAATTGCGCTCCTCCACCAGTAAGTACTATACCTGCTATTAATTTTTTCTTTGGTGATTCATGTCCATAATTTTTGATTTCCAAAAACACTTGTTCTATAATCTCAACTACTCTGGCATGAATGATTTTTGATAAATTCTTAAGTGTAATCTCTTTTGGCTCTCTTCCTCTTAATCCTGGAATTGACACAATCTCATTGTCTTTATTTTCTCCTGGCCAAGCAGAACCAAATTTAATTTTAAGTAATTCTGCCTGTTTTTCAATAATGGAACATCCTTCTTTAATATCTTCTGTTACCACATTTCCTCCAAATGGTATTACCGCTGTATGACGAATAATACCATCTTTAAAAATTGCAAGATCTGTAGTACCACCTCCTATATCAATCAAAGCTACTCCTGCTTCTTTTTCTTCCTGACTTAATACTGCATTTGCAGATGCCAAAGGTTCCAGAGTAACATCAGATAGCTCTAACCCAGAACTTTTTACACACCTTCCGATATTGCGAATAGAAGTTACCTGCCCTACCACTACATGAAAATTAGCTTCTAATCTTCCTCCATACATCCCTACAGGCTCTTTTATTTCGGCTTGACCATCCACTTTATATTCTTGTGGTAATACATGTAATATTTCTTCTCCAGGTAACATTACTAACTTATGTACTTGATTACATAGTGTGTCAATATCTTCTTCATCAATTACAGCATCTGCATTAGGTCTGGTTATATAATCACTATGTTGTAAACTTCTGATATGCTGACCTGCAATACCAACTGTTACATCATTAATTTTCATACCTGAAACACTTTCTGCCTCATGGACAGCTTGCTGTATTGATTGTATTGTTTGCGTTATATTATTTACTACTCCACGGTGTACTCCTAAGCTTTTGGATTTACCAACTCCCAACACTTCCATCTTGCCGTATTCATTATATCTGCCGACCATAGCAACAATTTTAGTTGTTCCTATGTCCAATCCTACCGCTATTTCATTTACTTCTCTTTCCATAGTTGGTATTATTTAATGGTACACACCACTTGATTACTAAACTGTAAACTGACTTTTTTATATCGATCAAGACTCTGGTCTTTTAGTCCTTTTTGATAAAAGGCTTTAAAATTCCTGATCTTACTATTTAAATCTTCTATTTTCCCAAAAACTACCGTAAATGAGTATACGCGTAGTCCTAATTCATAATTCCCTTTAGCGTTTCGATAAATACTAACCACGTGTTTTTTTAAAAATTCATCTTTTTGAATTTCTTTTAATAATGGAAAAATTTCCGAAACTTCCCGTTCTGAAACATTATGCACTAACGGCACATGAGCTGAATAATTATTAGACAGCGGCATCGTATTACCTGTAACATCTACATAAAAAGGAGTAACCGCATTCACCCTAGCAATTGGGGTACGTTGCTTTATTCTGGCTCTAAGCTCTCCATTTACAGTAAGATACACGTCAGAATCCTCTACCATTTTGTGTGCATCCAACTCTTTTTCTACGGTATTCAAAACTAAAATTTCTTTACCCACGCTCGTCACTTGTTCAGGATTTTGTATTAACAATTTATTAACCGTTTGTTCATTTACATACCGATTCTGTTCCTGAATAAATTCTACTTGTACTTCATGCACCTTACGCAATTCGTTCCTTTTACCTGTAAATGCAAAAAGAAAGACGATCAAAGCGACTAGCAGTACATATTTTATATATATCAACATCTTTTTCATGCTAATAGTGCTTCTTTTATACTTTTTACCTCTTCTCCTATATCACCAGCTCCAATAGTTACTATTACTCGAGCGCTACTATCCATTACCTCATCGATAAGGCTGTTTTTTGTAACTAGTTTTTTATTTTGAAGTTCCACCATTTCTAATAACCAAGTTGAAGTAACTCCATCAATAGGTAATTCTCTTGCTGGATAAATATCTAATAACAATAACTGATCAAACTGACTAAGGCTTTTTGCAAAATCTTCTGCAAAATCTCTTGTTCTACTATACAGATGTGGTTGAAAAATTGCAAGCACCTTTTTATTTGGATGCATTTCCCTTACTGCTTGATGCAACGCATTAATTTCTGTAGGATGATGAGCATAATCATCTACATACACCAAATCATCTGTTTTAATCTGATAACTAAATCTTCTTTGTACCCCTTTAAAAGAAAATAAAGCCTTTGCTAAAGAGCTGGTCGGGGAGCCATAAAGCATCGCTATAGCAAAGGCTGTAATAGCATTTAACAAGTTATGTTTACCTGGCAGGTTTAAATGCAAATCCCTAATGAGTTTGTGTGGCGTATTTAAATCAAATATATAAGTCCCGTTATCTATTCTAATATTTTGTGCGCAGTAGTCAGAGTCATCTTCTATCCCAAAAGTAATTCCTGAAAGTGGTAATCCATTACACACTAATAAATGGTCTTTTGCTCTTGAAGAAAATTCTATAAAAGATTCTTCTAATGCATTTGCTTCTTCATAGATATCCAAATGATCAGCATCCATTGATGTTACTGCTGCAATATCTGGATACAATTGTAAAAAAGATCGATCAAATTCATCAGCTTCTACAACCACTACATCATTTCCTTCCAAAACTAGATTAGAGTTATAGTTTTCACTAATTCCACCAAGAAAAGCAGTGACCTTAGCTTCGCTTTCTTTTAATAAATGTGCTAAAATTGCTGTTGTAGTAGTTTTTCCGTGAGTACCTGCAACGGCTAATGTATAGGTGTCTTTTGTTATGATTCCTAATACCTCTGCTCTTTTCTTTATAGTATATCCTTTATCTATAACATAATTGAGCTCTTGATGATTTTTAGGAATTGCCGGTGTATATACAATTAGCGTTTCTTTTTTATCCAAAAATGTTTCAGGAATCAAATCTACATTATCTTCAAAATGAATTGCGATACCCATCTCGGATAAATCTGAAGTAATCTGACTAGGTGTTTTATCGTATCCAGCAACGTTTTTTCCTAAAAACTTAAAATATCGTGCAAGCGCACTCATACCGATACCGCCTATACCGATAAAATAAATGTTTTTTATGTTTTCTAAACTTATATTCATGCATTATGACACTTACCTTATTTAGTGTCTTTTTTCATTAATTTTTCAATTTCATCAACTATATCTGACGTTGCATTAGGCAATGCCATTTTTTTTATATGATGTGTCAGTTTAATTCGCATAGCTTCGGACTCTAACAACTGTGAAACTGTTTTTTGAAATTTTTCTTCCAACTCAGTTTCTTTAAGCATTTTTGCCCCATTTTTTGCAACTATGGCTTCTGCGTTTTTTGTTTGATGATCTTCTGCTACGTTTGGTGACGGAATAAATAAAGTAGGTTTAGCTACTATACATAATTCTGATACCGAACTTGCTCCTGCTCTTGAGATAATTACATCCGCCGCAGCATATGCCAGATCCATTGTATTTAAAAACTGATGTACTTGTATGTTTTTATGTTCTTGGTGTTTTTGATATTCCTGATAATATAATTTACCACATTGCCAAATTACCTGAACATCCTTTTCTTTAAAAAAACCAAGTTCTTTTTCAATCAATTGATTAACTCTTCTAGCTCCTAAACTTCCTCCAAGCACAAGTACTGTTTTCTTTTCTTTATCAAGATTATATTTTACTACTCCCTCTTCTCTTTTTCCTTCTATCTTAAGTAAATCTTGTCGAACAGGATTACCTGTCTTGATTATCTTATTATCCGGAAAAAATCTTTCCATACCATCATAAGCTACACAGATTTTATCCGCTCCTTTTGCTAACCATTTATTAGTAATTCCGGGAAACGAATTTTGCTCTTGAAGTACTGTAGGTACTTTTTTCGAGTTTGCCATTTTTAGTAATGGTCCACTAGCAAAACCTCCAGTTCCTATTACTATATCGGGATTAAACTTTTTTATAATCTTTCTAGATTTCCAAAGACTACTTATAAGCTTTATGGGGAACAAAAGATTACTCCAAGTTAATTTTCGTTGAATACCACTGATCCATAACCCAATAATCTCATACCCGGCTTCTGGTACTTTTTGCATCTCCATTCGATCTTTGGCCCCAACAAAAAGTATAGAGGCTTCGGGATACCTATTTTTTACCTCATTGGCAATCGATACCGCAGGGTAAATATGACCTCCTGTGCCTCCTCCAGATAATATAATTCGTGGTTGATTGCTCATATAACTTCGCTCAATACTTCTAATGGATTTTCTTCTTGATCTTTATATTCTTTTTCTTCTCTATTTGATCTCTCTTTTGCAATAATTCGCTCTCTCTTTCTACTTACACTCAATACGATTCCTATAGCTAGACAAGTCATCCAAATAGAAGTCCCCCCACTACTAATTAGTGGAAGTGTTTGTCCTGTAACAGGAAATAATTCTACAGCTACAGCCATATTGATCAATGCCTGAAAAACTATGGGTAATCCTACACCAATAACTAGTAGTTTACCAAAAACATCAACACTTTTATGCGCCACTATCACCAGTCTAAACAATAACAACAAATACAATAACAATAGAAAAACACCTCCTAAGAGTCCCCACTCTTCTATTATAATTGCAAAAATAAAATCGGAAGATGACTGCGGTAAAAAGTTTCTTTGTACACTTTTGCCTGGTCCTTTACCTATAACTCCTCCACGAGCAATCGCAATCTTGGCTCGTTCTATTTGATAGTCTTCCTGCGTATCTACTCCATTTAAGAAATTATCAATCCTATTCTCCCAAGTAGTTACACGATTAGAGAATGAATCAGGAAAAGCTTTAGCCACTAATACAAAAAAGGTAAGTGCTAAAAGCCCCGTTCCTAAAATCGTAAAAATGTACTTTAAAGGATACCCTCCTAAAAACACCAACATAATTATCATTGAAAATATAATTGCAGTGGTCGAAAAGTTTGCCGGCAAAATCAGCATTAATATCAAAAACACTGGTAGCCATAGTGGAAGCAATGTTTCTTTGAAAGAGATTTTCTTATCTTTTATTTTTGATAAATACCTTGCTACATATGACATTAATACTACTGCCGCTAATGTAGATGGTTGAAATGTAACACCTACAAATGGCACTCTGATCCATCGACTGGCATTTGCTCCTCCGATTGTGTTATTTTGAGCCATTGTCACTAAAAGCAATACAACAATGACCGGTATCATAATTATAGAAAGGCCTTTAAAATAATGATATGGTATTTTATGAACTCCATACATAATCAAAAAACCTAATACCAAATGTGCAAAATGTTTGACCAAAAATGTAAAGGTATTACCATCACCGTATAGATATGCTAAATTACTACTAGCACTATACACTGGGAGAAATGAAAATAAAGCCAACAACGCTGCTACCGCCCAGATCACCCGATCACCTTTTATGTTTGCTAATATTTTGGTCATTCTTATTACTATTTGTTTTTTATCTCTATTGCCTATTCATTAAAAATGCATTAGGATATTTTATGCTTTCTTTGATCTAACTATAGTTCTCTTACTGCTTCTTTAAATTGTCTCCCTCTTTCTTCATAATTTTTAAACAAATCAAAGCTTGCACACGCTGGAGATAATAGTACATTATCATTACGCTCTGCAATCTTATATGCTATATTTACTGCTTCTTTCATAGATTGTGTTTCTAAAATATTATCGACACAATTTCCAAAGGCATTAATTATCTTAGTATTATCAACTCCTAAACAAATAATTGCTTTTACTTTTTCATTTACCAAAGGATACAATTCTGTATAATCATTTCCTTTATCCACCCCTCCAACAATCCAAACTGTGGCTGACTTCATTGCATCCAATGCATAGAAAGTAGCATTAACGTTAGTAGCTTTAGAATCATTGATATACTGTACATTGTTAATTTTCAATACACTTTCTAATCTATGTTCTACTCCATGAAAGTTTTCTAAGCACTCTCTTATGGTTGTTTTTCTGATTTTCAACAATTGTGCTACTGTGGCTGCGGCCATAGCATTTTTTACATTGTGATTTCCTTTTAGTGCTAAATTTGTTGTTGGCATGTTAAATTTGTTGTTATCTATAGTTATTTTTATATTTCCTTCTTCTAAATAAGCTCCTTCTTTCACCTTTTTAGTTAATGAAAAAGGCAATAATTTTGAACGAATGGGGTGTTTTTTCAGATGTTCTGTTATTACAGTATCATCAGCATCATAAATGAAATAATCATCTTCTGTCTGATTCATCGCGATTCTGAATTTAGAACTGATATAATTTTCAAACTGATATTCATATCGATCTAAATGATCAGGCGTAATATTTGTTAGAACCGCTATATGAGGAGCAAAATCTACAATCCCATCTAATTGAAAACTACTCAACTCTAACACATAATTAGGCTTATTCTTCTCAGCTACCTGCTTTGCAAAACTATCTCCGATATTACCAGCCATATTTATATCTACTCCTCCTTGCTCAAGCACGTAATGTGTGAGCATAGTTGTGGTAGTTTTACCGTTACTTCCAGTGATCCCAATTATTCCGGCAGAAGTATAAGTAGATGCAAATTCTATCTCTGATACTACTGGAATTTTTTTAGCCAATAGTTTTAATACTAATGACACCCTATCAGGAATTCCTGGGCTTTTCATTACAATATCTGCATTGAGAATATCAGCTTCTGTATGCTGTTGTTCTTCCCATTTGATTTCAAAATTTTTAAGAACTTCTTTATAATGATTTGTTATTGTTCCTTTATCCGAAACAAAAACTTCAAATCCTTCTTTTTTTCCCAGAATAGCAGTTCCTACTCCACTTTCTCCTGCTCCTAATACTACTAATCGTTTCATCTGTCCCTTTTTATTATCTTCTTTCAGTTGTCAGATGGAATTCACCATTAAAAACATTTCTGTTACTTACTTTAATTATTAAAGCTCATTTTATAATTATCTAACCTTCAAAGTCACTACTGCGATAATTGCTAGAACAATCCCAACAATCCAAAATCTAGCAACAATCTTACTTTCATGGATTCCTTTCTTTTGATAATGATGATGTAATGGTGACATCAGAAACACTCTTCTTCCTTCTCCATATTTTTTTCTGGTATACTTAAACCAACTCACCTGGATCATCACGGATAATGTTTCTATAAAAAATATCCCGCAAAGAATTGGTATCAAAAACTCTTTACGAATTGCGATAGCAATCACAGCAATAATCCCTCCTATGGTAAGACTACCTGTATCTCCCATAAATACTTGTGCCGGATAGGTGTTGTACCACAAAAAGCCAACTAATGCTCCGGCGAATGCAGCAATATAAATGGTCATTTCTCCAGAATTAGGGATATACATGACATTTAAGTAATCAGAAAAAATAATGTTACCCGATACCCAAGCAAACAATGCTAATGTCAACACCATAATTGCCGATGACCCTGCCGCCAATCCATCTATCCCATCTGTAAGATTTGCTCCGTTTGAAACTGCTGTTACAATAAAAATCACAATCGGAATAAATATTATCCAAGCATATTTTGCCAATTCTGGACTAATCCAAGTAATCAAACTAGAATACTCGAACTCGTTATTTTTAAAAAAAGGAATTGTTGTTTTTGTAGATTTTATCGCAGGATTGAATTCTGATTCTCCTTCTACATTTGCTACCTGCTCTGTTTCTGATTTAACCTTCTCTTCTTTGATCGTTATATCATTATGAAAATACATGGTGCATCCAACGATAAGTCCAAGTCCAATCTGACCTATCACCTTAAATTTTCCTGCTAATCCTTCTTTATCTTTTCTCTTTATTTTTAAAAAATCATCGGTAAAACCAATTATCCCCATCCATATTGTAGTGACAATCAATAGGATCACGTAGATATTATCCAACTTGGCAAATAACAATACTGGTACTAAGGTTGCCAAAATAATAATTACACCTCCCATAGTAGGAGTTCCTGCTTTTTCGGCTTGTCCTTCTAATCCTAATTCACGAATACTTTCGCCCATTTGTTTTCTTCTCAGAAAACCAATGATTCGTTTACCATAAATCGTTGAAATCAATAGAGACAATATAATTGCCATGGCTGCTCTAAACGTGATAAACTGAAATAGTGATGCTCCAGGGAACTGGTACTCGCTTTCCAAATATTCAAACAGATAGTATAACATCGTATCTTTTTACTTGTTTAGTTTATTTAGTTCTTCTTTAACAATTTCAAAATCATTAAAATCTATTCGTTCTCCATGAATCTCCTGATAGGTTTCATGACCTTTTCCTGCTATAAGTATGATATCATCTTTTTCTGCTAGCTGACAGGCTGTTTTAATAGCTTGTTTTCTATCGGTAATTGATAATGTTTTTTTATAATCTTGAGGCTCTACTCCTTTTTCAATGTCTTCAATAATTTGTTCCGGTTTCTCAGTTCTAGGATTATCACTTGTAAAAACCACTTTATTACTAAGTTTTGCAGCAATATTACCCATAACAGGGCGTTTCATTTTATCTCTATCTCCACCACATCCAACTACTGTGATCAATGTTTCATTATTAGTTCTGATATCGTTAATCGTTTCTAACACATTTTTTAACGCATCAGGTGTATGTGCATAATCTACTATTGCAGTAATCTTGCTTTCTGAGATTAGATATTGAAATCTACCGCTGACGCTTTGAAGATCACTCAATAACCTAAGTGTTTCTATAGATTCAAGACCCAACAACTCTGCTGTACCAAAAATTGCTAACAGGTTATAAGCATTAAAACTTCCGATAAGTTTAGTCCAGACTTCATGATCGTTAAGCTTTAGCAACAATCCTCCTAAGCTATTTTCTAATATTTGCCCTCTAAAATCAGCATACGATTTTAATGCATAACTGTATTGCTTTGCTTTTGTATTTTGAAGCATAAAGCTTCCATTTTTATCATCTTTATTTATTAAAGCGAATGCTTTGGGAGGTAATTGGTCAAAAAACTCCTTTTTCACATCTCTATATTCTTTGAATGTATTGTGGTAATCCAAATGATCATGAGAGAGGTTTGTAAAAATCCCACCTGCAAATACAAGTCCTTCTGTTCGTTTTTGGTGAATTCCGTGAGAACTTACTTCCATAAAACAATATTCTACACCTGCCTCATTCATTTCGTGCAAATACCTGTTAATCGCTATAGAATCTGGCGTAGTATGTGTTGCTTTATATTCGGTAGTATCAATCAAAACCTTTACAGTAGACAATAAGCCTACTTTAAAACCAGCTTTCTTAAAAAGTTGATACAACAATGTAGCTATGGTAGTTTTACCATTAGTTCCTGTAACACCTATTAATTTTAAGTTATCTGAAGGAGAATCATAATAATTAGAAGCGGTCATTGCCAACGCAGATTGCGCATCTTCTACTTCAACATATGTTATACCGTCTACAGTAATATCTGGTGTTTTTTCACATATTATCGCAATTGCACCCTGATTTATAGCTTTTTCAATAAAATCATGACCATCGGATACAGTTCCTTTAACAGCAACAAACAAGTCATTCTGTTCGATTTTTCTAGAATCGAACTCTATCTTGTTAATACCTGTTTTTGTATTACCAATTACTGCATTAATTGCAACTTTATAAAGAATGTCTTTTAACTCGGTCACGATAATTCTAATCTGATAGTTTGATTTATTTGTACTTTAGTTCCAGGTTCTATAGATTGTTTTTTTACTCTTCCTGACCCTTTTACTTCTACCTTTAATCCCATATTCTCCAACAATGAGATTACATCCATTGCGGGCATCCCTTTAACATTAGGCATAATTGTTTTATATTTTTGTGCTTTCTGGTAGTAACCGTTATAACTTTTGGCAACCAAAACACTTTCTTTTACCTCTGCAGAAACCTCATCTATTACTGGTATATCATTATAGATTTTCATGGCAATCGTTTTAAATACTGGTGCTGCTACAACATTACCATAATACCCCTTTTCTTTATTTGGCTTATGAATTACCACAATACAAGAATACTTTGGGTTATCTGCTGGAAAATACCCTGCAAATGACGCTATGTATTCTCTTTCTTTGTCCTTACCATAATTACCCCAACAGGTCCCGGTTTTTCCTGCTATTAAAAAGTTATCTGTATCAATATTATCAGCTGTCCCTCTTCTCACTACATTTTTCATCATTTCCTGAACAATTTTTGCCGTCTCTTTAGAACAAATTGTAGGATTAAGCACCTCTTTATCAAACCGTTCTTTGGTTCTATCCCAAGCTTTAACTTCTTTGATAAACCTAGGTTTAACCATTTCTCCATCATTAGCAATTGCATTATAAAATGCTAATGTCTGCAATGGAGTAAGGGCTACACCATAGCCGTGTGCCATCCAGGGCAAGGTTGTACCATACCAATTTTTATCTCCTGGATAAGGTATTTTTGGTACTCCTTCTCCTTTAATAGATAAACCCAATCTTTCTGCTAATCCCATATTGATTAATCGATCAACAAATTTCTCTGGGTTATCTTTATATTTTTCATTAATAATCTTTGCAAAGGCTGTATTCGAAGAAATCTCAAAAGCTTTGGCCGCAGAGATTTTTCCGTATCCTCCCCATCTGGAATCTTTTACCGTTCTATCATAAAACTTCACCCTTCCGTTCTCTGTGTCCACAACATAACTAGAGTCTATAGCTCTGTCTTCGAGTGCCGCAACCATTGTCATTAATTTAAATGTAGACCCTGGTTCGTGAGATTCTCCAACCGCATAATTCAGTTTTTCATAATATTTACCGGCTTTGGTTCTTCCCAAATTTGAAATCGCTTTTATCTCTCCGGTTTTTGTCTCCATTACTACAACGGTTCCATGCTCTGCTTCAAAATGTTCTAATTGTGCTAACAAAGCATGGTGCGCAATATCCTGAATATTCACATCAATAGTAGATACTACATCATACCCATCTCTAGGCTCTACTTCATTATCATCGCCGATAGGTTTCCATTGATTTTTAGCAATTTTTTGTTTCTTGCGCTTTCCATCTCTTCCTCTCAGAAAACCTCCATATGCACCTTCTAAACCAACTCTGGTATAATACCCTTGATCATCTCTACGTTCATATCCAACCGTGCGTTCTGCTATTTTACCTATTGGATGCTCTCTAACTGTACGTTGTTCAACAATTAAACCTCCACGATTTGCTCCGTACTCAAACAAAGGGAACTCTTTAACTCTCATATATTGAGAATATCCTAAATTTCTTCGAATGAGTAAATACCTATTTTTATTAGACCTTGCATTTCTTATCATTTTATTATAATAGGAAACAGGCTTATTGAATTCTTTTGAAAGAGCCTCACAAAGAGGTTTAATATGCTCTCTAAAGTCTTTATCTGTTACAGTTACCGCATCAAACCTAATATCATACTTAGGTACTGAGGTAGCTAGCAAATTACCTTTACTATCATAAAGATTACCGCGATTGGCAGGAATATCAAAGGTTTTAAAAACCCGTTCCTGACCTTTTTTACGATACATATCCCCTTCAACAAACTGTATGTTTATTAACTTCACACCAACAGCGATAGCAAAGATGAACATACACCCTGCGATAAAATACAATCGGTTTAATATGTTTTTTTCTTTTATTGCCAACTATTAATTCTTTACTATTATCTTTTTTGGAGGCTTTGTTGGTTGTTTTATTCCTTTTTTAGTCATTTTTTCAATCACCGAAGACTCCATTTTTAATTGCATTAATTCTGTTCTACCATCTACAAATTGGGTTCTTAACTCTCTTACTTCGTTATTTAATTTTGCTATTTCATGAACTTTACTTTCGGCGTTATGAGAACTCGCTATCATAATGATCGCCAGAAAAGACAAAAACAAAAGCATTCTCCAGTTTTTCATTGCATCATCTGCAATTAGAAACTTACCTTTTAATATGTCATATATTGTCTGCTTCATTTTTCTCTTTATTGTCACTTAAAAATGACAACCATTCCTATTTATATTTAGATCTTTTCTGCGATTCTTAGTTTTGCACTTCGCGCTCTATTATTTACTGCTATTTCTTCTGCAGTTGGAACTATCAATTTTCCTACTTTCTTAAATGGCACGGAGATATTGCCATATAAATCTTTTTCTGGCTCTCCTTCAAACATTCCACTTCTAATAAACCTTTTAACTAACCTGTCCTCAAGAGAGTGATAAGAAATCAAACTGATTCTTCCTTTTTCATCTAACATTCCTGATGTTTGTAACAAAAATTCTTTCAATACTTCTATTTCCTGATTTACTTCAATCCGAATCGCTTGATAAATCTGTGCCAAAATCTTATGCTCTTTGTGCTTTGGTAAAAATGGTTTTAACACCTCTTTCAATTCCACACTAGTTTTAATAGGTTCAGGTTTTCGAGCTCCTACAATTGCTCTTGCCAGTTTTGGAGCATTTCTTAACTCTCCATATTGTAAAAACATTGTTTTTAGATCCGCTTCGTCATAATCATTAATCACATTATAGGCTGATAATGCTCCGCTTTGATTCATTCTCATATCTAAATCTGCTTCAAAACGAGTAGAGAATCCTCTTTCTGCTACATCAAACTGATGTGACGAAACTCCAAAATCTCCAAGAATACCATCAACTTTTCTAACACCATAAAATCGAAGAAACCTTTTAATGAATCTAAAGTTTTCATTAATCAGTGTAAATCGATCATCTGCAATCGCGTTATCCAAAGCATCTTGATCCTGATCAAACGCAAATAGTTTCCCATTTGGCCCTAACCTTGTAAGAATTTCCTTGGAATGACCTCCACCACCAAATGTTACATCTACATAAACCCCATCAGGTTTTATAGCCAATCCGTCAACAGTTTCTTTTAATAAAACTGGGTTATGATACTCCATCTTCGTCATCGTCAAATCCCATTACTTCTTCAGCCAGATCTCCAAAATCCACAGCTGCATCATCAATTGCTTTCTCATATTGATCTTTGTCCCAAATTTCAATAATATTAACTGCTGAAGACAGAACCAATTCTTTGGTAATACCTGCAAAGCTTATTAAGTCTTTTGGAATCAAAAGACGACCCGCAGCATCTATCTCTACTATCTTCACACCAGCAGTAAACCTTCTAATAAAATCGTTGTTCTTTTTCTTGAAGCGGTTTAGTTTATTTATTTTTTGCATTAAAAGATTCCATTCCTCCATGGGATACAACTCCAAACATGACTGAAAAACAGCTCTTTTTAACACAAACCCATCTTGAAGTACTGGCGAAAGTTGCTTTTTAAAAGCAACAGGCATCATGAGACGTCCCTTAGCGTCTGCCTTACATTCGTATGTACCTATCAGGTTTACCACTTTCTTTCCCTATGTGTTTAATTAGTCAAATATATTGAAAAAATTACCACTTTTTACCACAATCTACCACATTGTTAATAAGTTATCTTCAAAAAAGTATTTCTAAGACGAATAAAAAATTTAATTTTTTGTGTATCAAGGTGATACAACAACACCCATAAAAACTCGGTTTTAATGTATTAGAGGCATAAATAATTGATTGGGAAAAGAATTATAAAAAATCATTCAGGAGTATTGACAAAAAAACTTAAAACTAATTATGAAAATGCTATATTTGCTTTTAATTCTTGTAAGAAGTATTAATGAAGCACGAATTAAAAAAAGACGGAAAATTTAGTTATCTGGATTTAGGGGAAGGTACACCAATCATCATTTTACATGGACTGATGGGTGGTTTAAGCAATTTTAATGGTGTGAGTTCATACTTTCCTAAACACGGGTATAAAGTATTAATTCCTGAACTACCTGTTTATACGTTACCTTTAATAAAAACAAAAGTAAGTACGTACGCCAAGTACCTAAAAGATTTTATTGAACATTTAGGTTACGGAGACAAAGAAGTAATTCTTTTAGGCAATTCTCTTGGAGGTCATATAGCTCTTTTATGCACTAAAATGTTTCCTGAAAAAGTAAAAGGATTAGTTATCACCGGAAGTTCTGGATTGTACGAAAGTGCCATGGGTGAGAGCTATCCAAAAAGAGGTGATTATGATTATATTAAAGCAAAAGCTGAAAATGTATTCTACGATCCTGAAATAGCAACTAAGGAAATTGTTGATGAAGTATACGAAACAGTCAACGATCGTAATAAATTGATTAGAACTTTAGCTATTGCAAAAAGTGCAATACGTCATAACATGGCCAAAGATCTACCAAACATGAAAACACCCACCTGTATTATTTGGGGTAAAGATGACAATGTCACTCCTCCCGAAGTTGCAGATGATTTTAATAGATTGTTACCTGACTCTGATCTTTATTGGATTGACAAGTGTGGACATGCAGCTATGATGGAACACCCAGAGGAATTTAACGAATTATTGCACAACTGGTTACGACAACGTAACTTCTAACTACAATTATCATTATGAAGATTAACAACGCTGAATTTGTAATGAGTAACAGCGATGTTGCCAAATGCCCCAAAGACAGACTTCCTGAATATGCTTTTATAGGAAGATCTAACGTAGGTAAATCTTCTTTGATAAACATGCTTACCAACCGTAAAAGTCTTGCAAAAACTTCAGGAAGACCAGGTAAAACACAGTTAATCAACCATTTTATTATTAACAAAAATTGGTTTTTGGTTGATCTTCCTGGATATGGATATGCTAGGGTATCAAAATCTGCTAAAAAAGTATTTCAAAAATTTATCACATCCTACTTTTCAAAAAGAACGCAATTAGTATGTGCTTTTGTTCTGGTTGATTGCAGACATGAACCGCAAAAAATAGATCTTGAATTCATGCAGTGGCTAGGTGAACACCAAATTCCTTTTTGCATTGTTTTCACCAAAGCAGACAAACTCACAAAAAACAAACTACCTATCCAGATCAATAATTATATTGAAGAGATGTTAAAGTACTGGGAAGAAATGCCAAAATATTTCATCACCTCTTCCTCTTCTGGATTAGGGAAAGATGATGTTCTCAATTACATCAACGATATTAATAATGAATTAAAAGATTCTTAAGAAATTTTCTTCCTAAGCATTAGTATCAATTGATCTATAGAACTTAGCTCAGAAAGTTCTTTTGAAGTTACAAGAACTTCATATTCATTATTTTTCTGATGTTGTAAAATAAAAGGATACTCAAGTTCTTCTTTTTCATTAAAGTATCTAGAATATTTATTTAAATACTCATCCTTATAAATGAAAACAACATCCTGTAATGTATTTTTTCTAAAATCTTTCCAAGCTTTTTTTTCAGAAAAATTCCCATGTGTCAATCGACATAAACTACAGGAATATGTAGACGGACTTATTATCTTATGAGCTATATCTATTGATTTATTCCAGAAACCAGATTTAGCATTATACACAAAAACAAGGGTCTTTTTCAAAACTGCAATCTATATCTACAACTAAGCCAAAAAACTGTTTGTTTCTTAACTTGTTAACTATATATCTTATTCTCTTTTAAGCTCTAATTTCTCTGCAAAATAGTCACAGAAATCCTTCATCGTAGCTGTCATCTTCTCATCTTGTGTGGCACGATTAAATGTATCACTCATAGAGACAAGAGTCTGATGAAAAAATATTTTCATTTCGTCTACAGGCATATCTTTGGTCCACAAATCGATACGAAGACTTTCTTTATTTTTACTATCCCAAACAGACAACAATATGGCTTTGGTATCTTCATTCTCCACGCCACCATCTTTTGCTGTCCAATTAAGCTGTTCTGGAATACGATTTTCGTCTAATTCTATATCGATTTTAATTTCTGATTTATGCACACTCGCCATTATCTCGCAGGTTTATATTTTGATGTATTAAAAATTGTTTCGGCATCAGCCAATAATAATTGCCGCAAAGATACATTGTTATTTTTCATATAAGAAGAAACAATTCTCCATCCTATGTATTGACCTACTTTATCTGGAGCTTCTTTATCTATTTCTTCTAAGTAAAACTTAGAAAAAGGAGCCGGATATAAAAATCTAGGTAATAATTCACTGTTTGTATTATACAACAATTGTTTATCTACAAAATACCTCCATATCTGTTCTTCATTGGCCTCAACCCAAGCGTATTGATCATTTGTATACCCCATTTTTTGAGCACTAGAAAGATTAGGTAAGAAGAGGTTTTTCAAATACAGTTCTTTCCCATAATATATCATATTAGATAAAAATGTCCTATCTCTAGGTAATTCTACTAATTGTTTGGCGTAAATAGTCGCAATATCTGGCATAATCTGCTCCTTAATAAAATTACGCTTTATATATTTTTGAATTCCATCATAAAAATGATGTTCTTTCCCTAAATAGGTATCTAATGAAATTATCAATAAATTGTCAGATAAGACCACCTTATTTCTATAATCTACATCCGATGTTATTGTAATTATACGTGGCACCGTAACTTCTGGAAAGTAATAAATAATGTGCTGCAATAATTCCTGTAATTGATCTTCTTCTTTTTTTAAATCTGGAAACGCCTTTTCTACCTCTTTATTTATTTCTAATTGTATAGTATCTCTAGATTTATTGATCCAGATACTATCTGCATATCTTTGAGGAAACAAGAAAGGATAATGCTCTTTTAGCTTTGGCAAGTTCTCAGAGGTTAGGTTACCAAACAAGAAGTCAAAACGCTCTACATCTAGATTAACAGGTATTGCTGCTATTTCTTTTTCTAACTTACTCTCTCCTGCACAGGATAGCATTAAACAAAATAATGCAGTAATTTTTAAAAATTTAATACTTTTCTTTTTCAACTTATAACATCTTTTCAAAAAATTCTCATTGCTATAGAACGCAATCTTTTTTTATTAATTTTATCCCCGCAAAGATAAATAAATTAGCTGTGGGGTTTAAAATGTCTTTTTACAAAGAAAACTCTATCAAAAGCTACAACATAACTTAAAAAAAACTAGTAATGCAAACTGAAAAAGTAATTGATCATATCGTAAATTGGTTAAAAGATTATGCTACAAAAGCCAATATTGATGGTTTTGTGGTTGGAGTAAGCGGTGGAATCGATAGTGCTGTTACTTCTTCTTTATGCGCTAAAACCGGCTTAAAAACACTTTGTGTAGAAATGCCTATTCATCAAGCTCAAAGCCAGGTAACACGTGCCCAAGAACACATTGCTCAACTAAAACAACGTTTTCCAAACGTTACAGACACCAGAGTTGATCTTACTCCTGTATTTGAAGGATTCAAATCTTCTGTTCCAGGATCTACACCAAGCTCACAACTTGATTTATCGCTTGCCAATACAAGAGCTCGTTTAAGAATGACCACATTATATTACTTTGCTGGTCTGTATAAATATTTGGTAGCTGGCACGGGTAATAAGGTAGAAGATTTTGGCGTAGGCTTTTATACAAAATATGGAGATGGTGGAGTTGATTTGAGTCCGATTGCCGATTTGCTAAAAAGTCAAGTGTATGAAATAAGCAAGGCATTAATGGTACCTATCTCTATTCAAGAAGCAGCTCCTACTGATGGTCTATTTGGCGACAGCAGAAGTGACGAAGATCAAATTGGTGCTAGTTATGATGAGTTAGAATGGGCCATGAAAATGAAAGAACAAGGAAAGCTTGTTGATGATTTTGAGGGTAGACAACAGGAGGTTTTTAGGATTTTTTATAGGCTAAATACCGTAAACCAACACAAAATGACTCCAATTCCGGTATGTAATATACCCGTTAGTCTATTATAATTGACATTTTATCGATAAATTGATAAAAAAAAGTTGATGAGGATTAGTTCTTAGTAATTTTGCAGGTAAGATATCAATTACCCCTAACTTAGAGATGTTAATCTGTTAAAAATTAAACTAACAAAAACAATCGTAAACAAGAATGACAACCGTATTAATCGCTGATCATCATCCAATTACAAGGAAAGGGATCGTTTCTTTACTTCGCAACTCAGAAGACTATGAGATTGTTGGGAAGGTAAGTAACGGAAATGAGATGTATGATATTTTGAAAGCCAACACCCCAGATGTACTCATCATGGAACTAGATTTACCTCAAATCAATGGTATAATGGCATTAAGGACAATTAAGAAAGAATTTACCGGGATTAAAGTTATTATTTTTAGCTCTCATCCTGAAGAAATGTATGCGCTAAGTGCTATTAAAGCTGGTGCTTCTGCTTATTTGTCCAAGACAGTCCCCACAAAGACCCTTAGAAAAGCTATCGAGCGTGTTGCTCGAGGTGGTATTTATCTTAACGACAATTTGACTCAACAGCTAGCCAATGGTAATGCCAGTGAGAACAATATGGTCGTAAAATATAAGAAACTATCTTCTCGTGAGATAGAAGTACTTAATCTTCTATCTTCTGGTAAGAGAAATAAAGATATTGCCAGCACTCTATCTATTAATGAAAAAACTGTAAGCACCTACAAAACCAGGCTATTAAAGAAGCTTAAAGTAGACAATCTTGCAGATTTGATTCATCAATCTAGATTGCTACATATTAGCTAAACCACGCGGTTTAGTTTTTGATAAAGTAATTTTTTTAGAGTTTGATAATCTCGAATATCCTCTAGAACATGCATCGTATTTTCAATATCTTGGGCTTTCACTTCTTGTGAAAGCTCATTTATTTTTTGATCTATTAAAAATCCTCTTAAGCTTAATATGATGTTACTTACATGCTCTGGTATTGAATCTGTTTTCTGTTTTACGTGAATTTCCTGATCTGACCACCTATGTAGTTCATAACGCTCTTCTGTCATGATAATTTCTGTGATCTCTGAGGCTATTTCTGGAGGGATCTTATTAATAAAGCTTTCAATTTTAAAATCAGAAGCTTGGTTTAACTCTTCAATTAATATCGTATAAACATCTTTAAAAACCTGATTGGTAAATTCAATTTCATCATCCTGTAAATCCAAAAAAATTTTCTCAAAAACTTTTATTTTATGTATTTCTGGTTCTAAAATAAGCTCTCCATCTTCATTCTCTTTCATTATTAAATCTTCAAACTCTTCTTCTCTAACCCCATACACCAATAAAACTTTTATTATATAACGTTCTAATACATACTGCCTGTTTACTTTTGGTGATTTTTTTGTTTCGCCCTTTACAACTTCCAGTGATTTTTTGTTTTGTTCCTTCTGTTGTTTACGTTGATCTTTATTATCTACATTTCGTATTTGTGCCAAAGTATTAAATAATACATCTTCTGAGATATCCATAATACGAGAGCATTCTTGCACATAGATCTCACGTTTGATAACATCAGGAATCTTAGAGATACTGGTCACCATATCTCTTACTAATTCTGCTTTTTTTACAGGGTCATTTTTAGACTCCTTTTGAAGAAGAGATGCTTTGAAACTAATAAAATCCTGAGAATTCTCTTGAAGGTATAAAGTAAGTTCTTCAAAAGTGTTTTGTTTTGCAAAACTATCAGGGTCTTCTCCATCCGGAAATCCACATACTTTAACATTCATTCCTTGCTCGAGTATAAGATCTATCCCTCTAATAGAAGCTCTCATACCAGCGGCATCACCGTCAAATAGTACTGTAATATTTTTAGTCAACCTACTAATAAGCCTAATTTGATCTGAAGTCAATGCCGTTCCTGAAGAAGAAACAACATTTTTAACACCGGTTTGATAAAATTGTATAACATCTGTATACCCTTCTACCAAATAACAATTATCCTCTTTGGCTATCGATTGTTTAGCATGATAGATACCATATAAAACCTTACTTTTATGATAAATATCACTTTCTGGAGAATTAAGATATTTAGCAGCTTTTTTTTCATTAGTTAAAATCCTTCCTCCAAATCCAAGAACTCTTCCAGACATTGATTGAATAGGAAACATAACTCGACCTTTAAAACGATCAAATTGTTTCTCTTCTTTAACTATAGTAAGACCCGTTTTTTCAAGATACTGTAATTGGTATCCTTTTTTAATAGCCTCATTGGTTAGAGCATCCCATACATCTGGTGAGTAGCCTAAACTGAATTTTTTTATAGTTTCGTCAGTAAAGCCTCTTTCTTTAAAATATGTAAGTCCAATAGCTTTGCCTCTCTCTGTTTTAAGAAGAGAGTTTTGAAAAAATGTACTTGCAAATTCACTAACCAAATACATACTTTCCCGCTCATCAGCTTGTTGTTTTTGCTCATCTGTACGCTCTGTCTCCTCTATTTCAATATTATATTTTTTGGCAAGATATTTAATCGCTTCCGGATACGTAAAGTGTTCATGTTCCATCAAAAAGGCAACAACATTTCCTCCTTTTCCGCTAGAAAAATCTTTCCAGATTTGTTTTACCGGAGAAACCATAAAAGATGGAGTCCGTTCGTCACTAAAAGGACTTAACCCCTTAAAGTTACTTCCTGCTTTTTTTAATTGCACAAAATCTCCTATTACTTCCTCTAATCGAGCAGTTTCAAAAACAGCATCTATGGTAGATTTATGAATCATTTTGGTATTCCTAAGTACTTTTTCAACAAAAATAATATAATTACTGAGACACCATCCAGAACCTTTTAAAATAAAGAAACCTGGTGAGTTAATTAACTCACCAGGTTTGTATCAGCATTATTTGATTATAAGCTATTTCAAAACATGCTTATCACTATTTTTTAACAAAACTTTTAGTTACAATAAGTTCTTCTGCCGTAAATCTTACAAAATACTGTCCTGCAGATAAGTCACTAACATTGATTTGTTGTTTTGTTCCTTGATTATCAATTGTACGAACTAATTGACCGTACATAGAGAAAATTTCTACACTTTGAATAGTTTTATCGCCTACAGATACGTTTAGAATTTCACCAGTTGGTATTGGATATAATTTAAACACATCACTATTTGCATCACTTAATTCATAAGTATCTAATCTAGCTTCAGAACCTCCTACACAGAAATCTGTAGCTTCTGAAGATGAGAATTCTCCACCCGAAACGATAGTTCCGTTAGCACTTGACAATGTATAAGAACCATTACCAAATCCACAGCAAATTCCATCTCCAAATGAATCTGAAATAGTAAATGTATATGACCCTGCAGCTAATCCATTTATATTTTCTGTAACCGTAGATCCATCTGGATTTGCACTAGAATAACTCTCTGAAGCAACAGTTGTTCCACCTCCATCTACTAATGTCCAAGAAGTTTCTTCTGGATAGTTATCCAAAGTAATACTAAGTGTAAGGTCTGAAGCAGCACAGTTACCACCAGTACCTCCATCTGCAGAAACTTGCACATCGTCAATAGCAGCATCTGCTCTCCAGGTACCACCAGTAAGTCTATTAAATCTTAACTGTAATCCAGATCCTAAATATGCCGCAAGATCAATACTTGCTGTTTGCCAAGAATTACCCTGGTTACCACTTCTACTCCATATGCTAGTCCAAGTAGCACCTTCATCATTACTAGCTTCTAAATCTAAAGAACCAAAGTTATTAGCTCCGAACATATGGAATTGGAATGTAATTACTGCTGAAGTAGCATCATTAAGATCAAAACAAGGAGAATTCAAAATCGCTCTTTTATTAGGATATCCTGTTCCATTTCCTGACGCTTCTACATACATATAAAAGCTACCATCAGCACCACTCGAAGGTCCTGTATTTCTTGATGGAGTTCCGTTTGAATCTCTAGTCCAATCAAGATCATCATTAGCATCTTGAGTCCAGGCTCCTAACCCACTTTCAAAGCTTTCGCTGTAAGGAGCTGTTAAACCATCTAAACATCCTGGACCTGTAGTACTTTCTAATGTTGTAACATCTATACTATTACTAGCTGCAGATACATTTCCTGCGGCGTCTTTTGCCGTTACAGAGAATGTGTATGTTGTCAACTGAGTTAATCCGGTAATGGTTGCCATCGTTTCTGTAACTGTAGCAACAACGACACCATCTTGAGACACATCATATTCTGTAACACCTACATTATCAGTAGAAGCATCCCAGTTTAATGTGGTTTGCTTGTCTGTTGTTCCAGAAGCAGCTAAGTTAGCTGGTGCAGTTGGAGCTTGTGTATCAGGAGCCAAAGTAGTAACAGTAATTGTTGCACTTGCTGCAGATTCATTACCAGCAGCATCTTTTGCTCTTACAAAGAAATCATATGATGTATTAGCAGTAAGTCCTGTTACATCAAACGTAGTTGCTGTAGCTGTACCAACTACTGCTCCATCCTGATAAACATCATAACCAGTTACTCCAACATTATCTGTAGAAGCATCCCAAGTAAGGGTTGTAGAATTCTCTGTAGTCGAAGAAGCTGCAAGATTTGCAGGTGTAGTAGGAGCTTCTGTATCCGGAACAGCACTTCCTAGTTTAAAAGCTACAACATGACTTCTTCTTACATTAGGAGAAGGCCCTTTCATATATTCACTAATATGCCAGAAAGTTAAATCATCAAGAGGATCAATAGTCATCTGACCATAATCTCCATAACGACCATCTCCTCTATTATTTTGGGAATCACCATCTGCAGAAACTTCTTCTGCTAATGTCATTGTTCCTAATGGATCAGTAGACAACCTTCCTGTATATCTTAAGGAAGTAAATACACTAGTACTAACTACTGTATAGGCCAATCCAATATTACCTTGTGAATCTTGTGCTATACTACCACAAAAAGCACTTAGCCCATCTGGTTGTACATATGTACCTTCTTGATGAATTGTCCAAGGTTGTCCATCACTAGTTTGTCTTAATTCATACCAACGAATACCAGCTAAACTATCAGTACCATCAAGATCAACCACAAAATTTAATACAATTGAATTATGTGTTCCAAAACGTCTATAGTTTGTCATATACATCATTGTTGCTTGTAATGCATCTATATCCGGTCCATTTCCTGGTTCATCAAGGTTTTGAAAAGATCCGCCATCAAATACACTATCAAATGGCGTAGTAACTACTTCTTGAGGTTGCGAAATAGTGGAGTTTGCCGGAGTTACCCAATCTACATCTGTCGTCCATACTTTAATATGATCTTGAGATACTCCTGACCAGCTATCATCTTGTAGGTATAATATAGAATGTCCTACTCCAACCGGCGGTAAATTTGGCCCAGTAGAGTGTGATCCACCTGGACTGTAAAATCCGTTAGTTGATGCTCCTGGCAAAGGGAATCCTATTAATTGTGCATTTGCATCTCCTATTAGCATCTTATCTCTTTCTACAGCAAATACTACATCATTACTAGTTGGATTGTTTTGATCTTTGTTTGCAGTAATATAGTATCCATCGCTCCAAATAGAAAGTTTTTCATAATCCGGGAAAGAACCCGTATTAAATCGATATGTAAACCATCCATCATTTACAGGATCGGGTCCCTGACCGACAGCTATTAAAAATCCATTAGGAGTATTACTAAACTCCATAATAATGAATCTGTCTGCATAGTTATCGTATACTACTACAGGATCTCCAAGCGTTTCACCTGGAAAAATGGTTCCTAACGATGCTTCAGGAAGTAATACATTACCGGATCTATCAAGAATACCAAATCCAGAGTTAAATGCATATACATAATGATTAGGCCCAATTGCACCTGTAGCATCATTCAGCACTGTACCTATGTGTGCATCAAAAGAAGCTGTTGGCGCTATTGCAGCTCTTTGATTAACACTCTTCTGCTGAGTCATTAATGGATCTCCATTTAAAGGAAGTCCTTTTCCGGGAACTACAGTATTAGTTCCTCTTCTTTTCGGTGGGGCTACGTGCTCTAAACCTTTTGCTGAGATAATGTTATCCATTTTTGATAACGCAGGTATCACTCTCATGTACTCTGCTTTACCTATTGTGCTAGGTTTTTTTGCTCCTTGCTGAGCGAGCAAGCCGAAACTGCAAAACATAAAGAGTGCAGCATAAAAAAAATTTGTTTTCATATGTGTGAAATTTGGTTAATTGTGTGTGCGCTTTTAGACCAATTTTCAGCATAAGTAACTCTTGGATTCGTGTTTGGAGGCAAAAACACGTACCCTCATTTTAATTAAATTCCAGAAAGAATTATTTCGACTTTTGACGATTTAAATATAGAGCATTTCAATAAGAATCAAAAAAATAAGATGTCATAAAATACTTACAATCAATCAATTACGTTTATACCGTAACTATTATAGGGAATCAACTTTGTATTTTTTGATTTAACAATAGGTGAGTTTTTGTACATTATTTAACATTAATTTGAATTCCTATTTAGCATAGTACTTTAATGGGGTACTCATTATAGCGTTAAATTTCAAAACATAAGTTGTATACTGACTTAAAAAACAAAAAGAGGAGTGACGGATATGTATCACTCCTCTTTCACCAAAAAACTGGTTAAACACTTAATTATTAAATTGAGAACAATTTTATTAGATATTATTGTTTTTTCTAAAAAAACATCAATATTTTAACATTTTATTTGCAATTTTAAAGATCAAAACGCAACCCTAAAGACACATTGTTTTGATCAATTGTTGCATTTCTGAAAATTGGAGAAAGATCATATTTAGCATATAAGGACATATCTCCAAACCCTATATATGTACTCAAACCATAAATCAAATCACTAGTATTATAATCTCGTTTGATTTTATCTTTAACACGATTTCCGTTTTCTCTGTATTTAAGTTTTTGGCGAGTACTAATATTTGCTCCAGCATATCCTCCTATACCTATTCTAAATTGACGGTGTGTAGAGTATCTTATTTTATCTTCAGATTCTCTAACCTTGGAAGGGCCAAATTCTAAATGAACTGGAACCACCAGGTTATCCATTCTAAATTTTGATTTACTCAAATCTAAAGGAAATGTTTGTAATTCAGTTTGATTTCCATTTTCTACAAAATACCTATTATCTGTAGGTTTTAAGCCATTAAACTGGAAAGAAATCCCATATTTTATTCTTAAAAAGTTTGAGTTATTAAATACTCGCGTCCTCCAAGCGCATCCTATTTCAAAAAATCTACTCCCTCCTATCTTATAATCAGAATCATCCAAAGACTGCCCTTCTACTATTGCATTATTTAATCCAAATGCAATTACAAAATCAGAATAGGTACGCTTATCATACTTTACCTTTTTCTCGCCACCAGAGTTGATTTTAAATCCAAAAATCATATCTGTATCATCTTTATCTTTTTGATCAAAACCAAACGTTACCCTATTATTATCGGTACCCAAAGTTTCTGTTCCATTACGTTTTAAAAGAGCAATTCTATTATCAATAATTGCCAAGGCATTCTCTATATTTAAAGCATGTTTTTGTGCAGCTTCTTCTTTTAATCTTTGTGCCTGCTCTCTAGTGATTTCATTGTTCGCCAATTTTTCATTAATCACTTCTACCTCTTGCTTTAATGCAGCCTTTTCTACATTAACTATTCTCTCTTTTTCTTGTACTAGAAGTTCAATTTTATCTTCGTTCTCACCTTCCTGAGCTTGTAAAATTTGCGCACAAAGTGCCAGGGCCAACAATGTGGCTAATGTAATAATAGTCTTCATTTATATTTGATTTTCGTTTTCTGCATTACCCTCCATTAAAGGAGGGAATGCAGATTTGATTGATGAATGATTTATTTTTATTCTATAAGATATCTTAAGTAAAAATATCTTTATTGATTTCTCTCTGCTACAGCTGTTCTAACTTTTTGGAAACCTGTCTTAAGCGCTTCAAAGACACGATTCTTAAATGTTTCATCCAGTTCTTCTTCAACGTCTTGAAGTAGAGCAGATGCACTAACCGTATTAGATTTTAATATTTTTTTTGTTGTAATTTCTCGTTGAGCATCAAGTAACATTCTATTAATTTCTTCATCGGTTACTTCTATATTATTTTTTTGTAACTCTTCTACCTGCGCTACTACGTTAGCAACCTTATCTTCTATCATTTTTGCATCAATAAGATTTTTTTCTGGTTCTTGGTTTGCATTTATGCTGGCTTCTTTAGTACTCTCCGCAATTATTGTTTCTTTTTCTTCAACTACTTTACTAGTATTTGATTTTTTACTATCTGAATTATTCTTTTTAATTCTGGTTGTGTTGTTTTCAGAAATCTGATTTACCGGATTATTCTTAATTTCATTCTTTGTAATCAATTCTTCATTAAATAAGCTTTCTTGTTTTGCTTCTTTATTTTTCTGATTCCTATTTTCTGATTCTACTATATCTGTATTGTTAACCTTTTCTTTATGTTCTCTATCATTAACATCAACAAATTGTTTATTTTCTTCTACTGGAGTTTGGTTATCATTAAAAAATATTGAGGTTATTATTAAAATCCCAACGATGCTTGCCGCTACTGCATATCTCCAAAATTTTCTATCTCCTTTTTTTTGATTTTGATGTTCATCTAATTGAGAAGATAATCTCTCCCAACTATCTTTAGAAGGTTGTATAGCGCGTTGCTCTAGCTTTTCCTTCATCTTATCTTCAAATTTCAATGGCGCCATTACTTATTTTATTTTGTTGGTTCAACTTTTGCTGTAGCATTTTTCTCGCTTTAAATAATTGCGTTTTTGAGGTGCTCTCAGAAATCCCCAACATTTTAGCTATCTCGATATGTTTGTACCCTTCTACAGCATACAGCACAAACACCATTCTATATCCTTCTGGCAGGCTATCTATTAATTCCTGAATTTGCTCTACTTCTAATTCTGTATTTATATTATTCCAGGATTCTTCTTTATAACTTGATATTTCTTCGGTAAAGAAAATTTGTTTTTCTTTTCTTAAAAAAGAAATTGATTCATTCACCATAATTCTACGTATCCAGCCTTCAAAACTACCTTGAAACTTAAAGCTCTTTAAGTTTATAAAAACTTTTAAAAATCCGCCAAGCATTACTTCTTCTGCAAAGTGTATATCTCGAACATATCTTCTGCAAACGCTAAGCATTTTAGGAGCATATTGCTCGTACAGTTGATGCTGCGCATCACGATGCTGCTTTATCGCTTTTTGGATAAGTTGTTTTTCGCTTTTATAAAACTGAATAACTTTCAAAGTAATAAAATCAATTAATTAGATCTTCTATTTATATAGACGACAGAAAAATGAAAAAGGTTGTCTGACATTATTATTTTTTTTTATTAGATGTTTTAATATCCTGTAAAATCCATTTTAATTCTTCTTCTTCTTCATTCTCTGTAGTACTCTTTATGGGAACATCCGGTTTAATACCATAACCATCAGGTTCTATAGTATATGGCGCATTTATTTTCATTAGTCCTACACGCATATTAATTCTAGAATTAGGTAATTCTACTTTTGCATAAATTCCTGCCACAGTTCCATTATATGCACCACCCGTTTCTTCTCCAACAAAAGTAGCTCGTTTAGTTGCTTTTAGATGTGTAGAAAGAATACTACTTGCAGAAAAACTTTCTCCATTAATTAACACATATACTTTACCTTTATAGGCATTGGATTTGGGCTCTCTTAATTTACTCTGTCTAAATTTAAAGTAAGGTTCTCCGTTTTCGTTTTTAACCTTAAAAACTTGATATATCCCAAGTACTGGTGAAAAAATCGTAGCTACAGTTTTAGTAGCCCAAGATTTTGTATGGAAATATGGATACAAAAAACTTAGTCGCTTTGTCATTTTAGACTTCTCTATAAGCACATACTCTTTATCGGTTAGATAAGAATACAAATCATCAATCTCTACCAATCTACCTCCTAAATTACCTCTTAGATCTATTATTAAATTTTTACATTGTGCAGAGTCAATTTTAGCAAAACTCTCTTTATAAAATTCCTTGTATCCTCCATTAGTAAAACTCCTAATCTGCATATAACCAATAGGTGTATCTATATCAGATGCTAAAAATCCAAAATTTCGGTTATAATCTTTTGTTCTTTTGTTGTATCCATATCTGTAGTTTTTTTTACGTATTTTCTTTTGAGTTTCCTTAGCTATTTTTCTCTCAACCTTAGTCAGTTTTTTCTTTACTACATCTGTAGTATCTTCTTTTGGAGAACTATTCATTTTATCATAACTCACATACAAATATGTAGAATACAAACTATCTTTTAGCTTCAAATGCAATTGAATACTATCCTTTTGCTGATGGATATTTGAATAAAAAAAACCAAAACGACTCCCCACAAATTCTGGAATAAATGTCTTATTATAACCATCACTGGCATGCAATGTTTTAAAATAATCCAGTAGGTCGCTTACTTTTTCATCATCCACGGACAGCACTTCCGATTCAGGAATTAATGCTGAGTCGTTTTCAAAAACTTTTTTCACAAATAGTTTATTCCCATTTGTATAAAACGATAATGAACTGAATGGAGACTTTTTTTTTCCTTTTACTTTCCTCTCTCTTTTTGTTTGCTTTTTAGAAGGCGTATGAACAGATAAGTGTCCTTGTTTTATGTTGGTTATAACTGGAGCAAATACGCTATAGAACTCCTTGGTGGTTAATGGTTTTTTTACCTTGCTTTTCAGATCACTTATTTTCTTATCTAGCTCTTCTTTAGAGATATACCAATATATATCCGGATGCAGTTTTTTAAGTTTCTTATATGCATAATCAACATCCTTATGCAGTTCTTCTGGACTATGAACTTTACTAATTTGTTGATTGTGTTTTTTTACAGATCCACAACTAGACAGCAATATAATAGCGATATACAAAAATAATTTTCTATTCATAAATACTATTTTTATCAAAATTAATGATCTTTATTTTCTTATAAATAGACGCTAAAAAACATAAAAAGGTTGTCTGATTGATAAAAAAAATAATTCTTAATTACAGATTAGCATCAAAACTAATACCAATATCTATTTTTTTGAATACAAAAATAGATCGTATTTATTACAGGTTTGTTTTATAAATGATGAATGGAGATTATTTCTTTCGATCAATCACATAATTGACCATTAACTCTAATGAAGATTTATAATCAGAATCCGGGTGTTCTGATAAGATAGTGAGTGCTTCTTCTTTAAATTCATTCATCACCTTAATTGCATATTCTAATCCACCGCTGACTTTTACAAAATCTATAACTTCTTTAACTCTTCTCTTATCTTTGTTATGATTCTTTATCGAATTGATAAGCCATTTCTTCTTCTCTTTGGTAGTATGATTTAACGTATAAATTAAAGGAAGCGTCATTTTTTGTTCCTTGATATCTATACCTGTTGGTTTTCCTATAGCGGTATCACCATAGTCAAACAAATCATCTTTTATTTGAAATGCCATACCAATGAGTTCTCCAAATTTCCTCATTTTTTCTACTGCCTCAGATTCAGGATCTACAGAACAAGCTCCAAGACTACAACAAGCGGCTATTAAGGTTGCTGTTTTCTGACGAATGATCTCGTAATAAATTTCTTCGGTAATATCTAAGTTTCTGGCTTTTTCAATTTGTAGTAGTTCACCTTCGCTCATTTCGCGAACAGCGACAGATATAATCTTTAATAGATCAAAATCTCCATAATCTATTGATAGCAACAACCCTTTTGAGAGTAAATAATCTCCAACAAGAACGGCTATCTTATTTTTCCATAAAGCATTAATAGAAAAGAATCCTCTTCTTCTATTAGAGTCATCTACTACATCATCATGGACCAATGTCGCCGTATGTATCAACTCAATCACCGATGCTCCTCTATATGTACGGTCGTTCACGTCTCCACCAGATACCATTTTTGCAACCAAAAATACAAACATAGGACGCATTTGTTTCCCTTTTCGATTCACAATATAATGTGTGATCCTATTTAAGAGTGCAACTTTTGAAGACATGGATTGTGAGAACTTTTTCTCAAAAAGTTCCATCTCATCAATAATTGGTAGTTTTATTTGTTCTACAACTTTCAATACGTCTTACTTGATTCTGTTTTCTTAATGATTAACTCTTTTATCTAAGATGAGTTAAGTGCGAAGATAATGTAATTTGTTTTTTATGAAAACTGATACTATTAATTTATGATTTGTTTGCTAATTGACCACAGGCAGCATCAATGTCTTTTCCTCTACTTCTACGAACATTAACCACAAATCCTTTAGATTCTAAAGCCTTGATATAGTTATTAATGGCACCGTCTGAAGCTTGTTGAAATTGGCCATCATCTATTGGGTTATACTCTATCAAATTTACTTTACAAGGAACATATCTACAAAATCGAATCAACGCATCAATGTCTTCTTTTCTATCATTAATTCCTTTCCATACTACATATTCATATGTTATTCTACTTTTAGTCTTTTCATACCAATACTCTAATGCTTCTTTAAGATCATTTAATGGAAATGTTTCATTAAATGGCATTATGGAGGTACGAACTTCCTCGATTGCTGAATGTAATGATACTGCCAATTTAAACTTTACCTCATCATCTGCCATTTTTCTTATCATTTTAGGCACTCCTGATGTGGATACGGTAATTCTTTTAGGAGACATTCCTAAGCCTTCTGGAGATGTTATCTTATCAATTGATTTGATTACATTATTATAATTCATAAGAGGTTCACCCATCCCCATAAAAACAATATTAGATAATGGTCTATTATGATATAACCTACTCTCTTTATCTATAGCAACTACCTGGTCATAAATTTCATCTGGATTAAGATTACGCATTCTTTTAAGTCTAGCGGTAGCACAAAACTTGCAATCCAAGCTACAACCTACTTGCGAAGATACGCAGGCTGTGGTGCGAGTTGGTGTAGGAATCAAAACAGATTCTACTATTAATCCATCATGAAGTCTCACTGCATTCTTAATAGTGCCATCAGAACTTTTTTGCATTTGATCCACCCTTATATGGTTAATCACAAAATTATCTTCGAGCATTTGCCTGGTAGGTTTGGAGATATTAGTCATATCTTCAAAATTATGAGCTCCTTTACTCCATAACCATTCATATACCTGATTACCTCTAAAAGCCTTATCACCCTGCTCTTCAAAAAATTGTCGAAGTTCAATTTTGGTTAATGCTCGTATGTCCTTTTTCTTAGTTTTCATCTGTATGCAAAAGTAAAAAGATAATCATTCTTTGATAAAAAGAATGATCTTTTATATTAAAAAAGGCTCTCGAAAATCTTCAAGAGCCTTCTTTTATTTCTTTATTTAAAAGTATTTTCTACTATTTTACTCGTTTCCATTCATGTACTCCTCCACTGCCTTTGTATTTAACTCTCAAGATATTTCTTTCATCTTCTTCGACCCAAATTTGACAATCCGATACTTTTCCGTTTCTTATATTAGTAAACTTACCACTGCCATATTTGTTGGCACCTTTTGCCTTAAGCCCCTTGAGAATAACAAGTCCTTCTACATTTTGGTTTTTATCATCTCCCTGACATTCGTAACAAATAGCATCTCTTTCTGATTGACGCAGCATTCTTTCTATTGTTCCATAAACCTTTTTATCTATTATGTATATCTGTACAATACTAATAGCTACTCCGGTTTTTTTATCATATGTTTTCCATTTTCCTAATACAGGATTAGGATCAAAAGCTCCTAATAGATCCTTTTTTAAATCTTGATCTACAGGATTTTCGCCGAGCCATATTTTAAATAATGCTTTTTTGAATTCGAGATGATTAATCGTACCCAAAAGCTCTCTATTTCTAAATAATAATAAACCTTTACCTTTTTTATGAAGTATTTTAAATATATCAAATCGGTTAATATCTTTGGGAAGTAAATTTAAAAAATCTCTTATCTGATTTTCTAAAAGATAACTATTTCCGTCTGTGGCACGCTCTAGTCCATTTCTAACTAAATCCTTTAACTCTGGATTTGTCAAATCTCCAGTTACCTTAATAGTAAAAGCCATATTGCCATCTTTTTCGGCAACTTTAATTCCATCTTCTACTCCATCTATTTCAAAATCAAGATCAAGGTATAATGCTATGGAGTATCTTCTATCTCTTTCTCCAGCGCCATTAAGCATCAATTCAGTTTCATCAAAAGTATCCACATCATTAAACTGGACACTTCCAGCTTTAGTCTGAGCATAGGAGAAAAAGCTTATAAAGCTTAAAAGGAAGCATAATATTCTTTTCATCAGTTTATTCGTTTACAGTTTTAAAACGTTCGATGAAATCCACGCATAATCAATAACGTAGCTATTACCAGGAAATTTCCTGTCAATAAAACAGTTTAATTGTTTATGGTTCATTTCATAGGTCAGTTTTATCATAATTGGTTTAGAGGCTGTTACAAAAAACGATTTTATTTTTCAAAAAACACACATCATTTGCTGTTCAAATTTAGTCTTTTCGACAAAAAACAAAATTAATCGTTTTTTAACCTACTTATTTTTACGGTTTTACCGTAGTTTTAAAAAACTCCGCAAAATACTTATTTTTTTAACAAAAAATGAATATAACGTGTTAATTTTAATGATCCCACAAAAAAAACCACTTTTTAAAAAAAAGTGGTTTTTTCCCTTAATTGAATATTTTTTTCATTTTAGATAATAAGCATTGCATCTCCATAAGAGTAGAATTTATAATTCTCTTTCACTGCTTCTGCGTATGCTTCCTTAATAAAATCATGACCTGCAAATGCTGAAACCATCATAAGCAATGTTGATTTTGGTGTATGAAAATTAGTAATCATACAATTAGCAATACTAAAATCATATGGAGGAAAAATAAACTTATTAGTCCATCCTCTAAATTCGTTTAATGTCTTTTCTGAAGAGACAGAACTCTCTAAAGCTCTCATTACTGTTGTACCTACAGCACATATCCTTCTTTTATTGGATATTCCTTGGTTAATAGTATTTGCTGCGTGGGCTGTTATGTAAGCTTCTTCACTATCCATTTTATGCTTAGAAAGATCTTCTACCTCAACTGGATTAAATGTTCCTAGTCCAACGTGTAATGTAATTTCAGAAAAATCTACTCCTTTTATCTCCAAACGTTTCATCAAATGTTTAGAAAAATGAAGTCCAGCTGTAGGTGCTGCTACTGCTCCTTCATTTTTAGCATAAATAGTCTGGTATCTTTGCTCATCTTCAGGTTCTGCTTCTCTCTTAATATATTTTGGTAAAGGAGTTTCTCCTAAATCTGTAAGTTTTTGTCTGAATTCATCATAAGAACCATCATATAAAAATCGTAAAGTTCGACCTCTTGATGTAGTATTATCAATAACTTCTGCTACTAAACTTTCATCATCTCCAAAATACAGCTTATTACCGATACGTATTTTACGTGCTGGATCTACTAACACATCCCAAAGGCGTGTTTCAGAGTTAAGTTCGCGCAATAAAAACACTTCAATTCTAGCTCCTGTTTTTTCTTTATTTCCATATAGTCGAGCAGGAAAAACTTTGGTGTTATTAACAACCATTACATCGTTTGGCTCAAAATAATCGATCAGGTCTTTAAATTGTTTATGTTCTATTGTTTGTTCTTTTCGATTAAGCACCATTAAACGAGCTTCGTCTCTGTTTTCTGCCGGATACTCTGCTAACAACTCTGGTGGGAGGTTAAAATTGAAATGCGATAACTTCATTCTTGTTTGTTTTTTTGAAGGTGCAAATATACAATCTCACAATAGGGGTTGTCAAGTAAATTGGCATATATTTCTATCACACCTAACAAATTGTTTGTCTTGTGATTAACCAAATGTGGTTAATCCAGAGAATACTTACAGGTATTACCTCTATTATTTATGAAGTTTCAAATCCCAATTTTCTTAAATCTGACCAAAAATCAGGGTATGATTTAGACACCACATCTGCTTCTTGAATACGTAAAGATGTTCGTAACGCCAAAGGAGCAAAAGCCATTGCCATACGATGATCTTTATATGTAGCTATTGAGACATTTTCTTTTATAACATCTGATGGTTTTAATAGAAGTGTATCTTCTGTGATAACAACTATTCCTCCAAGTTTTTCTATTTCGGCCTTAAGCGCTTCTAATCTATCCGTTTCTTTAATCTTTAAAGTATGTAAGCCGGTTAAATAGCACCCAATTCCTAATCCAAAACAAGTTACTGTTATAGTTTGAGCTATATCAGGGGCATTAGACAAATCTAATGCATCTGGCAGCTTCATAGATTGATCTTCAACCTTTGTCAAAGTAATCGTATTATCTCCATATTGAGTTTCTACACCAAGGTGCTTATATATTTCTGCCAAACAAGAATCTCCTTGATAACTTTGTTTTTTATAACTTCCGATAGTCACGGATTTATTATCAGACAATGCTACAATACTATAAAAATATGAAGCTGAACTCCAATCTGATTCTACCACTACGTTACATGACTCAACACTTTTATATGGTTTGATCTGAATAACATTATTCTCAAAATTTCCTTCTACTCCAATATCATTTAATAAGCTTAATGTCATATTAATGTAAGGCACAGAAGTAACTTTTCCTTCTAATGAGATATTTAAACCATCTGGTAGTGAAGAAGCAATGAGCATCAATGCAGATATGTACTGACTACTTACATTTGCTTTTAAAGATACTTTATTAGATGTTGGTTGTTTTCCTAAAACCTTTATTGGCGGATAACCTTCTTGTTTTTCATATTTAATATCTGCTCCTAATTGTCTTAGTGCATCAACTAAAATTTTAATAGGTCTTTCTTGCATTCTGGAACTTCCAGTAAGCAATGTTTCTCTTCCATCTTTTACAGCAAAATAAGCCGTCAAAAAACGCATAGCCGTACCGGCATGATGAATATCTACAATCATCTCATCACTAGACAATGCCTTTTGCATCAACTGTGAATCATCGCTATTAGAAACATTATCAATCTTTACTTGTGGATACAGAGCTTGTAAGATCAGCATTCTATTAGTTTCGCTTTTAGACCCTGTAATCTGTAATGTTGAATTCTTTATATTGTTAATTCGGGATAAGTTCAAATCCATCTTATCGGTTTGATTTTCGTTTTTTTATTTCAAAATAGTAGGCTAGAATTATTCCATAAATGAGTCCTCCTGCAATTCGAGATATCACATATCTGATCCAACGACCATTATTAATTTTCTCTTCAATAAAAGTATCATAGGCCAATCCGCCATATTGCATAAAATGCTCTACAATACTAAAAATGATCATGAACCCTATTCCTAATCGAAAGACCCAAATCCAATATCTTTTTGAAGAAATTATGGTGGTAAACATTATTTTAATTTTTTATTATTATGATGACGGTCGTGATCTCTTTTTGCTTTTAAATCTAACTTTTTATCAAAGGCTTCTTGAAGATCTACGCCGGTTTGGTTCGCCAAGCACAAAACTACAAACAAAACATCAGCTAATTCTTCTCCCAGGTCTTTATTTTTATCACTTTCTTTTTCGCTTTGTTCACCGTACCGTCTAGCAATAATTCTTGCAACTTCTCCTACTTCTTCTGTAAGTTGCGCCATATTTGTAAGTTCGTTAAAATACCGAACCCCATGATTCTTAATCCATTCGTCAACGGCTTTTTGTGCATTCTGGATATTCATAGTTATATTTTTTTAAGGACTACTTGTTCGTTTTCTTTTTCTATTAATTGATTATAAAATTCTTTTAACGCCCCGTAATAATCTGATGTTATAATAGGTGCATTAATGGTTTCATTAACTACTATCTGCACCATTCCATTTACTACAGTAGATCTATACGAAAATACTCCAAGATTATCTGGCAACTTAAATGCTCCAGGTTTAGGAAACTCAGCTACTTCATACCCTTCCGGAATTTTAATGTTAATCATGTACATATTAGAAAAACCATACCCAAAATCTACTGGGTATTGCCTTTCATTGGATTTAAATACATTCTCTTCATCCTTCAAAAATAATAAAGGAGAAAAGAACATTTCATCTTCAATGACCTCTATCTGATCTTCGCAAGCAAAATTAAACCTTTCAGTAACACCTTTACCATATTCCTTAATTCCTTTTGCTGTATATTCATCTAATTCATTTATTGCATATCTTTTTCTAAATCTTTCTGCTTTACTTTCATCATCTTTTGCCGCGTTAGCAATTCTAAAATCATGAGCTGAATATCCCAAATGCTGTACATTAAAAATTCCTTTTACTGAACCTTCCGGATCAATTTCACATTGTAAAGAATATCTATTTGCTGATGGTTTTATTGGTCTCAAATTAATTCTTTGTGAAGTACCATTTTCATTAAGTACTCTAGCAGCTCCTCTGATAACTCGATCAGGAAGAATATTAGGCATTCCATACTTATCGGTAGCATCAAGATATATTATTTTTCCATCTGGAAATTTTACACGAGAAATCACATAATTAAACCCGTCTAAAGTAGGAAATAAAGCAATAATTCTATCACTTGTACTTACAAGAACAGGGTTAGTATCTACCCCTGCATACTCTAACATAGAGGCAAGCATTAAATTTATTTCAGCCGCATTTCCAGTCTCTTCTTTATATGCTTTTTTAACTCCTTTTCTAGTGATCACTGATCTCTTTTTATTCCAGTTCATTTTTTTCTTTACAAAATCATAAATCAATGCGGTCTTTTTGACAGCATCACTTACTCCACTAATCAAATTATCAATATCCTCTTTATAGTAGTTCGTTTTCTTTAATTCGTCTCCAAATTTTGAGTTTTTATAAATCGTTTTAACCACATCTTCCCAAGTGGTAGATCGGTAATCAATAGGCTCATTGGGAAATTTAACAAAAGACAATTCATAACTTATAGAGGATATATAATTATTTATATTTCCAGAATAAGGTTCTTCTTTAAATGCAGGAACATTATTTGATAGTATAGTATTTACATTTACTATATGATCGATACTGTTTTTAGAATACGATGTTTGGACAGATCCGCGTCCTCCTACCCCCGATCTGGTCTTAGAAGTTATCGTAATTTTATCACCATAACTAGTCTCTTTTAAGTTTACCGACAAATATCCTGTTGTAAACTTCTTGAAATTATAATATTCTGGGGTTTCTACTTTTGCTTCCAATTTCTTGATTGGAATATCGTATTGTAGATTGATTTTATCAATATTATAGATAAAAGGTGACGTGATTTTATATTTATATTCTATAACAGACCCTTCTTGTAATGTGGGCATTGTAAATTTTACCTGATTATAATTTTCTGAAAATTCACTCTTAAAAATTCCATCTTTTTTCAATTTGGTTTCAACTATTTTGTCATCAGACAAATTATACGTAACCCCTTTTAAACCACTTACTGTCTCATCATTTGAACCACTTTTATACAAATAAATTTCATCAGATGCATAATCAAACCCCTCTTTATTATACAACTTTACTCTTTTAAAAACATCGGTTACTAATTGAAATCCTACAGATTCATTAAAACTTATTCGTACTCTTTTATTTTCATAAAGTACTGCAGCATTTGCTGAGCTATCCAGTGGATATGATACTTCTGACAATTCTTCTTTTGATACTTTCCCAAATTTATATTCTTGCGCCATAGTCATAGTAGCACACAGCAAAAGAATCCCGGTTATTAGTTTATTTATGGTTCTCATTTTTTAATTACTATTTATGGTTATATACTCAGAAATTATCAATTTCATAATTATAGGTTGAAACAATATTTTCTGATTTTCTGTGGTTAATTTATTGTTGTTTTAGTACTATTTTGGATTTATCTGTCTTTTTAATTTTATTTCTGAACAATCTATATTCTTCATACTTTTCTTTTGGAAAAGTCCCATCGATTATTTTTAATGATCTTTTGAATTTAATATGAGAATCATCAATTTTTTCTAATTCGCGAGTATAACTTCCAAAAATGGTTTCTATAGATTTCTTTTCTGGTAAATTGCCAAGAGTGTATCCTTTCGGAATACTTATTACATATTCATCAACATTAACATAACCTCTGGGTATCACCAATGATGTGTTTCTATCACTATACTTAGGTAAGTTACTTTGATCACAACTAAACAGGTTTGGAGTCACCAATAAACGATTACCCGCTTTTTTGGTATATGTATTACAAGAAACCTTAATGTTTTCTGTAAATCTTATATCGTCTTTATTATCATTTAATTTTATATCATTAACCTCTAAATTATTAATGTAGCTCCATTTTTCTTTGTAGTGTATTTTTTGATCCTTCGGTGTTTTGAACTGCACTCTATAGTTCCAATCATATTCTAAACCTTCGGCAATTCTTTCAACACTTGCGATCATTGATTTATCTGGCATCAAATTGACTGTCGCTTTTGTGATCAAGGTATTTTCTTCTGGCTCATATTTTTTTGTTCTTTTGATCTCTCCTCCTTCAGGTTTAATTACTAAAACATTTCTATTATCAGTAAAATCTCCTATAAAATTAAAGGGGGTTGTTTGACTAGTACACTCTAACCAAATATCTTCATTTTCATTTGGGATATTGAGTATTACATGATTTCCTTGCATTGATGCAAAATCAGCATCGATATCTCTTCTTTCTTTAGCAAAAACAACGGTATAATATGATGGGATATTTTGACTATCTAACAAAGCTTTGGTATAATTGGTAAGGGCTTTACAATCTCCATACCCTAATCTATCTACATCACTAGCCAAAAATGGCATCCATCCACCAATACCCAATTGAACACTGATATATCTAGTTTTATTCTGAACATACTCATAAATCAATTTTGCCTTTTCTTTATTCGTAGCTGCTCCGGCAATCAGTTTACTAATTTCTACAATTGTTCCTGCAGGTAATTGATCTCTACCAGATAATAATTTTTCATATTGCCACTTTCCAAAAGATTTCCAATCTGTTGCAGATCCCTCAACTCCTTCTAAAGAGAAGTTACTTAATGCTATTCTAGCTATAGGAACCATCTCTGCATATGAAGGACTATATAATTCTGGTAATTTTGATGGTACACTAGTTATTGCATAGCTAACTTCTTGATTTGCTTTTTTTGCTTCTATTGGATATCCTTCAAAATTTGTTTCTTTAATTCTTATAGGGATTGCTGAAGGGTTTACAATTTTATAAGTTGATTTCTCAACACTTAGCCGATAAGCCAACATAGGCCACCAAGGGCGGATAAAAGCCGAAGAGCTACTTTCTACCTCACTTTCGAATGACAGCGTGTATGGATAACTAGTAGGAGTATAATTAATATACTTCATTCTATCATCATTCATTAAAGAAATACCATCATAAACACTTCTATCCTGAAAATCCTTCTTTTTATACTTTTTGATTTCTTTACCTAATGCATCATATACAGTTGCTTCGAGTCTTTTAATTTTTAATGAAGGACTATAAGATTCATATGAATCTGCATATCCATTCCCATATTTATTAAGTACCGTAACTGTTCTTTTTGTTTTTACTGTAACAGAAGTAACGGAGTTTATCTCAATTATAATTTCTTCTGACCTAACGATAGCATTAGCATCTTTTGTTAATAATGAATCGAGTACAATTGCTTGTGTACTTAAGTCGTTTTGAGCAAAGGTTTTCATAAAACCAAACAACATAACCGCCACTAAAATCAGTAGTATTTTCTTTTGCATATAAAAATTATTTTGAGGGTAAATAATCCAATGAACAACTAGACAAAGAGTTTAATCATGTTTATTGGGTTTATTCTTTGTTCTTTGTATCTATGATAATAGTAACTGGTCCATTATTTAGAAGGATACCTTCATATCAGCTCCAAAAATACCTGTACCCACTTCTTTTTCTAAATCCACTTCTAGTTGTTTTACAAAACTTTCATACAAAGGAATAGCTTTATCGGGTCTTGCTGCTTTGATGTAACTGGGCCTATTGCCTTTTTTTGTACTTGCTTGTAAAGTAAATTGACTCACAACGATTGCGTCTCCATTTACTTCTAAAATACTTTTATTCATTACATCATTTTCGTCGGCAAATATTCTCAACCTAGCTATTTTTCCAGACAACCACTTTATGTCATCGGTATTGTCTTCTTCTTCAATCCCAATCAGAATAAGTAGTCCTTTTTTTATTTCAGAAACTATTTTTCCTTCAACTTTTACAGAAGCTTCAGAAACTCTTTGAATTACTGCCCTCATTTACTATATAGTGTCTTGAACCGTAGATTTGTTACCATCGAATCTTATTTTTTTTTATCAATCCTCGGTATCATAGTTATTTTTTCGGTAATGTTCTTCTTCTCCTTCTAAGATTTGGAGATAACTTTTATATCTGGACCAAGCTATTTCTTCATTATCCAATGCTTCTTTTACTGCACACTTGGGTTCATTAATATGTAGACAATTATTAAACTTACATTGAGATTTAAGCTCAAAGAATTCAGGAAAGTAATCTCCAAGTTCTTCTTTATCCATATCAACAACTCCAAAACCTTTTATTCCTGGAGTATCAATAATTCTGGCATCAAAGCTAAGATCAAACATTTCTGCAAATGTAGTAGTGTGTTGTCCTTGTTGATGTTGATCACTAATCTCTGCCGTTTTGAGAGATAGTCCTTCTTCTATGGTATTAATTAGTGTAGATTTTCCTACTCCACTATGTCCGGAAAACATACTTACTTTACCTTCCATTAGTGCTTTTACTTTATTTACATTTTTAGCAGTTTTGGCAGAAATACCTATACACTCATATCCAATTTTTCTGTAGAGTGCAGCCAGATATTTAATTTCTGACAATTCTTCTTGGTTATATATATCAATCTTATTGAAAAGTAAAACAGTTTTAATATCATAAGCTTCTGCCGTGATTAAGAAACGATCTATAAATGTTGTAAAAGTTGGTGGATTATTAAGAGTAACAAGCAAAAAGACTACATCAATATTAGAAGCGATAATATGAGTTTGCTTTGATAGGTTTACAGATTTTCTAATGATGTAATTTCTACGCTCATCGATATGTTCTATCACTCCAGTATCCTGGTCATTTTTGGTTTCTAAAGTAAAACGAACCTGATCTCCCACAGCGACAGGATTAGTACTCTTAATACCTTTAATCCTGAATTTTCCTTTAATACGACATTGAAAAACTTTACCGTTATTAGTTTTAACGGTATACCAACTTCCGGTAGATTTATAAACAGTTCCTGTCATAATCACAAAGATGCAAATTATAAGTTTCAATCTCGGTTTTAAGTTTATTTTTTTAAATTCGCCATCTGTAAAATCCCCTCTTTATTATCAATGGCATAACTATTGATAAAGAATCCGTATTAACTTTAAAAACAAATATCAAAATGAAAAAAACTTTTTTACTTCTTGCTCTTATGATTCTAGGTTCTACAAGCACTTTTGCTCAAGAAATCTATGAATATCAAATCGTTACAGTTATCGAATCTATTGTTCCTAATGGATTAGGAAGATCTAGAATGATTTCTGCCAACGAGACTAGAGATTACAAAGAATTTACATCTACAAGAACAGGAGAAAAGGATAAAAGAAATAAATCTGACAGAAGTGAAATCCGTGTAAAAGGTTTTGATGAAACAAAACTTTTAAACTTCTTTAACTTAGGAGGAATTCGTTTTCAAAATATCGCTGCTAATGATGCCCTTGTTACTTCTAAAATAAACACAATGGCTGCTGAAGGCTGGGAATTAGCTTTCGTAAACAGTGGTGTTGAAAGTGTTGGTGGCAAAGGTGACAATAACGGTATTTATGTTACCAGATATCTTTTTAAAAGAAAAAAATAACATAAATTTCATTTCATCAATTAAATACCTCCCGATCATCTAATCAGGAGGTGTTTAATTTTTTATGCTCTAGCAACTTTTTTCTGATGGTTAATAGACTCCTGGTGAATTGCTTTATAGATTCTCAAAATAAATTCTTCACTCAGTCCATTTTCTTCTCCTTCAAGAATCATTCTTCCTAAAATTTCATTCCAACGCTTAGATTGTAAGATTGCAACATTTTGTTTTGCTTTTACCTTACCTATTTCGTCTGAAATTTTCATTCTTTTTGATAATACCTCTAGCAATTGATTATCTGCAATGTCAATCTTAGCTCGTAGTTCAGACAATGCTTTTTGATATGCTTCATCTTCTCCAATTTCTTTACGAATTCTTAAGTCTTTCATATGCTGGATTAAAGTTTCTGGAGTTATTTGTTGTTTTGCATCACTCCATGCATTATCTGGGTCATAGTGTGTTTCTACAATCAAACCATCAAAATTAAGATCTAAAGCTGTTTGCGAAAGATCAAAAATCAAATCTCTTCTTCCTGCTATATGCGATGGATCCAAGATCAAAGGCAAGTCAGGAAAACGATTCTGTAAATCTATCGGTATTTGCCATTCTGGGATGTTACGATATTTTGTTTTTTCATAAGTAGAAAACCCTCTATGGATTACTCCTAAGTTTTTAACATTAGCTGTATAAAAACGCTCAACAGCTCCTAACCAAAGAGACAGATCCGGATTAATAGGGTTTTTAATTAAAACCGGGTTATCAATCCCTTTACAAGCATCTGCAATATCCTGAACGATAAATGGCGATACGGTACTTCTGGCTCCAATCCATAATACATCTACACCGTGTTCTAATGCTAACTCTACGTGATGCGGATTTGCTACTTCTGTAGCTATTTTCATTCCGGTTTCTTCTTTTGCTCTTTGTAACCATTTTAAACCTAAAGCACCAACACCTTCAAAATTACCAGGTCTGGTTCTTGGTTTCCAAATTCCTGCTCTCAGCACTGTAGCATCAGAATCTTTAAGTTGATGTGCTATTTTTACTACCTGGTCTTCGGTTTCTGCACTACAAGGACCACTTATTACCAAAGGATGGTCCAGGTTGTATGCATCTAACCAGTTTCTAAGTTCTTTTTTATTTTCCATCTCTATTTTTTATTCTTTGTCGTTTATTTAATATTATTCTCTAACTAATTCCTTTTAAAATTGTTTTTATATGATTGGTATCTTTCATTTCTTTATAAATCTCTTCAAAATCGTCTTCTTCCATTAGTCTTTTAAACTGCTTTAGGTTAGCAATATATTCATCTAATGTTTCAATGACATTCTTTTTATTATGTTTAAAAATTGGCGCCCACATTGCAGGCGAACTTTTTGCCAATCTAACTGTTGAGGCAAAACCACTTCCTGCCATATCAAAAATATCTCTTTCATTTTTTTCTTTCTCAATAACCGTTTTACCTAACATAAAAGAACTGATATGAGAGAGGTGAGAAACATATGCAATGTGTTTATCATGTGATACAGGATCCATATATCGAATTCGCATCCCTAACCTATTAAAAATCTCCATTGCTTTCTCTTGGAGTTTGAATGCTGTTTTTTCTACTTCACAAATGATATTGGTTTTACCTCTATACAAATTTGCTATTGCAGCTTGTGGCCCTGAAAACTCTGTACCTGCAATTGGATGAGCGGCAAGGTAATTTCTTCTTTTAGGATGATCTTTTATGGCATCACAAAGTTTCTCTTTTGTAGAACCAACATCAAACACCAGGCATTGATCATTAATTATTTCAAGGATCGAAGGCAATATTTTAACCGTAGCATCAACTGGAATAGCTGTAATCACAACATCTGCTTCGTTTAAAGATTCTAATTCTGATTTTTTATGTATCAAACCTAAGGATAATGCTTTTTCCAGGTTTTCATCATTCTTATCTATACCATGAATTTCTGCTTCATTAAAGGCTGCTTTTATATCAATTGCGAATGATCCTCCTATTAAACCGATACCAATTATAAATACTTTCATACTTCTTATTTGACAACAGTATTAATTTGAGGTTGAACTTTATGGTTTTTAAACCTTCCAATCGCTTCCTTAATATTCTCTTTAGTAACACATAATGAAAATCTTATATATCCTTTTCCATTACTTCCGAAAATATCTCCCGGAGCTATAAAAATATCGTTTTGATACAACACGGTATCTATGAATTTAACAGCGTCCATCCCTTGCGGTAATTTTGCCCAAACAAACATTCCTTTGGCAGTTTTATCATAAGTACAATTTATAAGTGATGCCAATTGCCATATTAACTCTCTTCTTTCTTTATAAATAGCATTCATTTTATCGTACCATCCGTTTGTGATTTTTAATGCTGCAATTGCTCCTTTTTGGATTCCTTGAAACATACCGCTATCCATATTACTTTTAACTTTTAGTATTGCCTCAATTTTTTCAGAACTTCCGCTCACCATTCCTACTCGCCATCCTGCCATATTAAAAGTTTTACTTAAAGAATTAAGTTCTAAAGCTACATCTTTTGCTCCATCGATTGACAGTATGCTCAAAGGGCTATCATTAAGTATAAAACTGTATGGGTTGTCTTTTACAATGAGAATATTATTTTCTTTAGCAAAGGCAATCAATTTGTCAAATAAATCAATATTTCCTGACGCTCCCGTTGGCATATGAGGATAATTAACCCACATAATTTTTACCTTACTCAAATCTTTTTTAGATAGTGCTTCAAAGTCAGGCTCCCAGCCATTACTCTCTACTAAATCATAAAATACTGGTTTAGCACCGATTAATTTGGTTACTGAGGTATATGTGGGGTATCCTGGATTAGGTACCAATACTTCATCCCCTTCATTGAGGTATGCCAATGAGATATGCATAATCCCTTCTTTAGATCCCATTAATGGTAAAATTTCATTTTCGGGATTTAGCAGAACTTTATATTTTTCTTTATAAAAATCAGCTATGGCCTGGCGCAACTCAGGAATACCTTGATAACTTTGATATTTGTGAGCGCCATCAACTACTACTGCATCTTTAATTGCCTGCACCACTTCTTTGGGAGGATCAAGATCAGGACTACCGATCGCCATATTAAGGATTGGCTTACCAGAAGCTACTAGGCCTCTTACTTCTCTTAATTTTTTGGAGAAATAATATTCTTCAACAGTCTCTAATCGTTTTGCTGTTTGAATGCTCATCCGTTTTGATTTTTATATTCGCCCAGAACTTTTAATTCTAAAGCCATTATTTTTAATATTGACATTGCTTTTTGATAATCTTCATAAGCATTAAAGGTTACGTCTACAAAGAATGAGTACTTCCAAGGCATATCAATTACTGGTAACGATTGAATCTTTGTTAGATTTAATCCACAATCGCTCATAACATTTAATACTGTTGCCAAACTTCCTCTTTTATGATCTGTAAGAAATTTAAGAGATGCTTTATTTATATCTTTTTTCTTTATCTCACTATCAGTTCTTGTATTTAGAATAAAGAATCTTGTACTATTTGATTTAATAGTTTGAATATCTTTTGCCAAAACATCTAATTGGTATATCCCAGCAGCTGTCTCTCCTGCCACTGCAGCAATACCATATAACTGATCTTCCTGAATTCTTTTTGCCACTGCTGCTGTATCGACATCCTCAACCAGTTTAATATGTGGTAATCCTCTAAAAAATTCTTTGCATTGTAATAGTGCCATCGGATGAGAATACACTTCTTTTATATCGGAGATTTTTTGACCTTTTAATGCCATCAAACAATGATAAATAGGTAAGAAATATTCTCCACTTATTGTTAGATTATGTTCATCTATATAGGCATAATTAGGTATAATAGATCCTGCAATAGAGTTTTCAATAGCCATTACTGCATCAGTGCTTTTTCCTTTTTCCAGACTGCTTACTAACTCTTGAAATGACATGCATTCTTCAACCTCTACTTGCTCTCCAAAATAAGCTTGAGCAACACCATGATGGTATGAACCTCTTATACCTTGTATGGCAACTTTTAATGCTTTATCCTGTTTTGGATAAGAGGCTTTGTCTATATACTCTATATTATGATCTATCTGTTTCATTACAGTATTCTAATTTTCTATAGATTTATTTAATCATTCAATCTGAACTCAATAATGGTTTCAATTTGAAATTTTTGCTAAAAAAAAATCCCGATGTCTAACTATCGGGATTTTAACTATATCTTTTAAACTATTATTTACATAGTGATCCCGACCTTACTTTTAAAATAAAAGAAGAAAAAATAAAATCGGTTCCAAGTAAATACGTTGTTCATTGTCTTGTTATATTATGATGCTAAAGTAGGCAAAACTATTTCTATTCAAAATATTTTTTTCTTTTTTTCACCTTTATTAGTGCATTATCATTAATCTTCAATTTTTTTATCCATTTCTATGAAAAATCAAAAACGAAACATTAATAACATTATTAATCTTCTACTTTTTAACGCACTAACAAACGTTTGTATCTAAATCACTCCCAGCTCTTTACCAACTTTAGTAAAAGCTTTTACTGCTTTCTCAAGGTGATTTTGTTCATGTCCTGCAGATAATTGAACTCTAATTCGAGCTTTCCCTTTTGGAACTACAGGGTAGAAGAATCCAATTACGTAGATACCTTCATCCAATAACTTTGCAGCAAACTCCTGCGCCAATTTTGCTTCATACAACATTACTGGTACTATAGGGTGATCACCAGGTATGATATCAAATCCAGCTTTGGTCATTTCTGATCTAAAATATTTTGTATTTTCTTCTAGCTTATCACGAAGTGTTGTTGAAGAACTTAATACATCTAATACTTTGATGGAGGCTCCTACAATAGATGGTGCTACAGTATTAGAAAACAGATATGGCCTAGATCGTTGTCTTAACATATCTACGATTTCTTTTCTTGCTGCAGTAAATCCACCTGAGGCTCCACCGAGAGCTTTACCATATGTTCCTGTGATGATATCAATTCTTCCCATAACATCACGATATTCATGTGTACCACGCCCTGTTTTACCTAAAAATCCAGTTGAGTGACATTCATCGATCATCACCATAGCTCCGTACTTATCTGCTAAATCACAAATTTTATCTAATTGGGCAATGGTTCCATCCATAGAGAATGATCCATCTGTTACAATTAATTTCCTTCTTGAACTTTCTGCTTGCACTAATTGCTTCTCAAGATCTACCATATTATTGTGTTCATACCTAAAACGCTTAGCTTTACACAGACGAATACCATCAATAATAGACGCATGATTTAACGCATCAGAAATAATTGCATCTTCAGGACCAAGAATAGGTTCAAAAACTCCTCCGTTTGCATCAAAAGCTGCCGCATATAGAATACAATCTTCCATTCCTAGAAACTCTGCTGTTTTATGCTCTAATTCTTTATGAATATCTTGAGTTCCACAGATAAAACGAACAGATGACAACCCATAACCGTGAGAATCAATTGCTTTTTTTCCTGCTTCAATAACATCAGGATGTGATGAAAGACCTAAATAATTATTTGCACAAAAATTTAAAACATCTTTAGTTTGTGTCGTATCTATCTGTGCTCCCTGAGGTGTTGTAATAATTCTTTCGGATTTATATAAGCCCGCAGATTTAATTTCTTCTAATTCTTTTTGTATCTCTTCTTTTATATTTGAAAACATGATTTGTTATTCTTTAATTTTATTTCTGTAATTTATCTCTTCTAAGTTTTTTTACTGGGTTATAATAGTAAAGTTTCTAGATTTTTTGATCCTGTTTTATATTTTTTTTGTAATTCTTTGACCATTGTTGTGGTTATCATTTCCAAATCATATTTGGGTTTCCAACCCCAATCTTGTGCTGCTGCCATATCCTCTACAGACTTAGGCCATTTTGAAGCAATATCCTGTCTAAAATCTGGTTCGTATTTTACTTTAAAATTCGGATATAATTTACGAATTTCTGCTACTACTTCTGCAGGAGAAAAGCTAATTCCTGCAATATTGTATGAAGTTCTAAGTTTAATACTTTCTTTTGGTGCATCCATAAGTTCTATTGTAGCTCGAATAGCATCATCCATAAAAATCATTGGAAGTGTCGCATCTTCTTTTAAGAAACAAGAAAACTCTTCTTCTAGAACCGCCTTATGATAAATATCTACAGCATAATCAGTTGTTCCACCTCCTGGTAATGATTGATATCCTATAACTCCTGGATAACGGATTGATCTAACATCTAAACCATACCTCAAGAAATAGTATTGAGCCCAATTTTCACCTGCGGCCTTACTTATTCCATAAACTGTTGCCGGATCCAAATAAGCATTGTTAGGTGTATGATCCAGTGGTGCTCCTTCTCCAAAAACAGCTATCGAACTTGGAAAAAATATCTTTTCAATATTATTAGCTCTTGAAACTTCGAGAACATTAAATAATGTTTTCATATTTATATCCCAAGTCGCTAATGGTGTTTCTTCTCCTTTTGCAGATAAAATTGCGGCTAAATGATATATCTGGGTAATCTTATATTTGACTACAATTTCTTCAATACGATCTTTGTTTGTTGCATCAATTATTTCAAATTTCCCTTTATATCCTTCTTTAACCCTAAGATCTGAAGCTATTACATTATCATTTCCAAACTTATGCTGTAACGCATCTGTAAGAACCGAACCCAACTGGCCATTAGCTCCAATTACTAAAATCTTTGTTCCCATAATTCTATTCAAAATCAATATAATAAAAGCATTATTTACTCACTAAAGTAATAATAACAACTTTTATATCCGAATTAATCAAAAAATTAAGTAATAAATACTGTATTAAGAAATAATAATAGCTATATTTACTTTTCACGTACTACAAATAAAAGTTTTGTAGTAATTTTTTTGGGCATATGGAACAGTTAGATCAAACCGATATTACCATTCTAAGAATCTTACAAAAGGATTCTAAAAAAACTGCAAAAGAAATTGCAACGATCCTCAACCTTACTCCTTCTCCGGTTTATGAAAGGGTAAGAAGGTTAGAAAAACAAGGGTTTATAAAAAAGTATGTTGCAATACTTGACAAAAAACTAATTGATCGATCTATAACTACTATTTGTCAAGTATCCATGCGATATCACAATGAAGCTTTTATAGAAAAATTTGAAGAGCAGATACAAAATTTAAAAGAAGTTCAGGAATGTTACCATATGGCTGGACAAGTAGATTTTATATTAAAAATACACACTAAGAGTCTTGAGGAATATCACGATTTTGTAAAAACCAAATTATCTAAAATAGAAAATATTGGGGTTCTTAATAGTACTTTTGTTTTAAAAGAAATCAAGCATACTTCTGAATTTTATATTTAAGCGACCTTGTTTTTATTAGTACTAAGGAGTTTTATTTTTCAAAAGGTTTTTAAACCAATAAGCAGTTTTTTTCATCTTTCTTTCCAAAGTATTCATATCCATATCAACAATTCCAAACTTTGGAATATATCCTTCTGCCCATTCAAAATTATCTACTAATGTCCAAAGTAATATTCCTTTTAACTGAATGTCTTTAGTTAAAACCTCTTGAGTGTGCTCTATTACTTTTTCATAGTATTCAATACGTTTTTGATCATCTTCATCTTCTGATAGTGCCATACCACATTCAGATAACCATAATGCTTTTCTAGAGTCATATTTAGAAAATCGCTCTAAAAAATAAGGTATCCCTTCTGTATATGTCTCCCATCCCATGATCGAAACCGGCACATTTCTCTTTCCTGCTCTTACCAATAATGCTCCCAAATATGGTATATACCAGGCATTTTTGACCACTTCTCTGGTATATGTCTGAATTCCCAAAAAATCAAAATCTATTTCTAACCTTTCTAAATCTCCTTCTAAACAATACCTGGAAATCCTTTTTAGAAAAGGCAAATCTCCAGTTGGGTATCCTAAGCCAAGATGTGGTTCTATAAATAGTCGATTCATTAAAGTATCGATTTTTTCTGCGGCTTTACGATCTGATTTAGTATTTCTGTAAGCTTCTATTTTTGTACAACTTATGGCGGCTCCAACTTGAAGTTCTTTTATTTGCTTTAAGACTCTAAAACCTTCTGCTTGTGCTAATAAAAGATGATGTGTACTTGAAATAAAATTTCTGACACCTCTTTTTCCCGGAGCATGAACTCCCAAAAAATATCCTCCTCCTATACAAACAATACCTTCATTGATTAGCACCCAATATTTAACACGATCGGCAAAATGATCTCTAAGAATCTGAACGTAATCCGCATACCAATCAATAATTTTTCGGTTTGTCCAACCTCCTTGATCTTGTAGTTTTTGAGGTAAATCCCAGTGATAGGTGGTAATCCAGGGTTCGATGTTCGTTTTAATGCAGTAATCAATTACACGATTATAGAAATCAATTCCTTTTTGATTTATGGTTCCAGTACCATCGGGAAGGATTCTTGACCAGGAAATTGAAAATCTAAAAATCTTTAATCCGATATCTGAGGCTAATTGGATATCCTCTTTATAACGATGATAAAAATCCGTAGCTACCTTAGCATTTGAGCCATCTTTTATTCTATGTGTTTTTTTTGTGAATTCATCCCAAATTGAAGGCCCTTTACCATCTTTATCAAATGCTCCTTCAGTTTGAGCTGCGGCTGTAGTAACACCCCAAATAAGGCCTTTAACTGTATTCATTAACCTTTTGAAGTATATAAGTTGTAATCATTAGTGTTTAAACAGTCCTATTTTGAAGAAAGGAAATATCAAACGAAAAATTAATTGCTGTCCCAAGCTAACTAACTTAGTCAAGAACTTCTTGAGTGTCTGTTTTATAATTTTCTGAAACATACTTTAATTCTTATAACTTTAAAGATAAATAAACATTCTTTCCTGTGTTTTATCAGAATATTATCAAAGTGTTAATATACTTTTCAGGAATTTTATGAGTTCTCGTTATGATACATTCTTGAATTATGTATTTTTGAATTTAATCTATTTTCATTTTTTATTTATGTCTATTTCAGTATCTAATGTTTCTAAACTCTATAATGAGCAAAGAGCTTTGAATAAAATTTCGTTTGAAGTAAAACAAGGAGAAATCGTTGGTTTTTTAGGACCTAACGGTGCTGGTAAATCGACTATGATGAAAATACTAACTACTTATTTAGATCCATCTGATGGTAAAGCATCTGTTAACGGTTTTGATGTGAATCAAGAATCTATTGATGTGCGAAAAAGTGTTGGATATCTTCCAGAACATAATCCTTTATATCTTGATATGTATGTTAGAGAATATCTATTGTTTAATGCAAAAGTGTATGGGACACCTAAATCCAGAATAGAAGAAGTAATAGGGTTAACTGGTCTTCTTTCTGAAGCTAATAAAAAGATCAATCAATTATCCAAAGGATATCGCCAGCGAGTTGGATTAGCTTGTGCATTACTTCATGATCCAAAGGTTTTAATTCTGGATGAACCTACCACTGGTTTAGACCCCAATCAATTAGTTGAAATTAGAGAATTAATAAAATCTGTAGGTAAAGAAAAAACAGTTTTTCTATCAACTCATATTATGCAAGAAGTGGAAGCGATGTGTGATCGAGTAATTATTATTAATAAAGGCGAAATTGTTGCAGACAAAAACCTTAATGAAGTGATCGATCAAACAAATCAGGTTATCGAAGTCGAATTTGATTACAGAGTTGAAGAGGCTTTTCTTTTAAAACTCCCACATATAAAGGAAGTGAAGAATATTCATGGATTTGCCTATTTACTTACTTTTGATACTACAACTGATATGAGACCTGTTGTTTTTGATTTTGCACATGATAATGAACTCAAAATTCTTCAGTTATCCAGAAAGAACAGAGATCTTGAAAGCATATTTAGAGAACTCACCAATCCTTCGTAAAAAGTTTTTTTTAACTTGCTTAAAGTTAACTTGCTTTATCTATATCCTGTAAAACTTCTTTTAGTTTTTGAACAGTTACGGGTTTTACAATATAATCACTAACTCTTTCGTAAGATTTGGCTCTTAATACATCTTCGGGATCTACGGATGAAGAAACTATATAAATTATTATCTTTTTTTGACAAGGTACTTTAATGAATTCTTCCAAAAACTGCCATCCGTCTAATACGGGCATATTAAGATCCAGTAAGATAATATCAGGTATTTTCTCATTAGCAGAAATAATTGCTTTTAAATTATTTAATGCTTCTTCTCCATTACGAAAAACCATCACGCTATTACAAAAATTAATAATTTCCATTATTTTTTTTACCCCAAATACAAAAATGGGATCATCATCAATAATACAGGCAATATCAATTTTTTTCATGTTTCATATAAATTTTAAAAGTAGTTCCTTCATTAACTTTACTTTTCACTTCTATTTTACCACCAATAGCTTCAACTTGATTTTTGGTAATAAAAAGCCCTATACCTCTTGAGTCTTTCTTATTATGAAAGGTTTTATACATCCCAAATAATTTGGCTCTATGTTTTTTAAGATCGATCCCAAGACCATTATCTTCAATAACTAATACTACATATTCTTTTTCTAAATAACTCTTTAAAGCGATATAACTATCTTTTTTATCAGTACTATATTTAATACCGTTAGTAATGAAATTAAGCAAAATACTATCCAGATATGCTGGGATTCCTAAAATACGGACCTCATGATTTATTTGGTTATGAATTGTTACATCTGTTTCAATTGCAAAAGCAGAAATACTTTCGATCGTTCTATTTGCTGCTTCTCTTAAATTCAAGCCAATCATATTTTCATTTACAGAAGTATTCATAAGTACTACCTCATTTAAATGAACAATAGTTTCGGTCAAGTGCTCTGATGCTGTTTTAAAAAGTTTAATAATTTCGTTTTCTTCGATTCCAGGGTTTTCTTGAACGAATAATTCTAAAAGCATTTCAAAATTTCCTGAATGTGATTTAAGGTTATGCGAAACGATGTGAGCAAAGTTTTTAAGTCTTCTATTTTGATCTTCGGCAACGGCCAGTAACGATTTCAGCTCTTTTTCTACTTTTTTAATTTCGCTTATATCAGTAGCAACTCCTAAGTATCCGGTTATTTCGTTATTATTTCTGATAGGTGACAATGTAACCTGAACAGGAAATGTACCTCCATCTTTTCTAACATGTGTCCATTCTCTAGTATCATATTCTTCTTTTTCTAGTAAAGTGGTAAAGACATCAAATCCTTCAATCTCATATCCAAGTAAAGATGATAATTCATCTCTTCTATAAGTCATTTCTTCTTCGAGATGTAAAATCTCAACAGATTCTTTAAATATTACTTCTTGTTTTGCATATCCCAAGAGGTTTTCAGCTCCTTTATTAAAAGTAGTAATCAAACCGTTTTTATCTGTACCTATAATACTAACTTGGGTTATATCATCAATTATATTTTCAAGTGTTGTAAATGCCTCTTTATTTTCTGTAATTTCCTGATGCGAACCGGTCATCCATTCAGGATTTCCTTCAGTATCCCAACTTATCACTTTTCCTCTATCTAATACCCAAATCCAGTGACCATCTTTGTGTTTCATTCTAGCCTCACATTCATAGAATGGTGTATCTCCTTTAAAATGCTCTTGTAAAAGTTCATTCGATTTTTCCAGATCATCTGGATGTGAGTATTTAATCCAAGTGTCTATTGAAATGGATCCAAGTTCAGACAGATCATACCCAATAATTTCTGCCCATCTTTCATTAAATATTGTTTCACCAGTTTTTACATTCCACTCCCACGTTCCAAGGTTGGTAGATTCAATAATATGTCTATAGCATACTACTTTATTTTGCAATTCTATTTCTATACCATCTAAATTAGTAATTAACCGATGTGCAAGTAATATCCTTGATGGCTTATCAGCATTGTCTAATACTACCAAACCTTTACATTTCATAGATACAATATGTCCTAATTTATGCTTATATCTTAGGATTTGATCAAAAGAATATGAGGAATCTTTAAGATGTTTTGCTAAGTTGCCAAATATCAATTTCAAATCCTCTTTGTTAATTACGTCCTGCTTTATTGATATTGTATTAAGCATTTCTTCAAAATCATACCCTATGGTATTTAAAAATTTTGGGTTTTTCCAATCTTTCTCAAGATTGTTCAAGTCCCAAAACCACAATCCATCATAACCATTCTCCATGATGAAATCAAAAATTGAATCGTCTTTTTTAATTAGAGCATATAATTCTCCTTTAAGATAATCTGCACTTAGTTTTTGCTTGCTTTCTATTTTATCAGATTGATTTTGAATCATTTTTGGGTATGGGTTTAGTAGTAAAGATTTGAGGTTTTCTAAAGTTAGACATTAATTTGAATTAAGAGCACGAAAAATTCTTAATATTTCGACAAAACACTTTACATGCTATAGCGTTCAATCCTATTAATTTCAAATTAATCTCGGTTCAACAATCCAATACAAACCACTAGCAATCAATACATTAAAAATATTTTTATTGTATACAGAAAGAGTTCAAGAATTAAAAAATCTAAAAAAAAGGTTAAAAAAAGCTTCTGTTTTAGAAAAAATAAATGGGGAAATTTACCCTAATTACTAATACGTGATTGGATAAAAATTACTGAAAAAGCAATTTTCCAGTAAAAAATGTAGTTACATCAACTGTTGGTGGTCTATTCACTGAAATTATATCACCTGTACTTCGAATTTCACCTCTTAAAGATTGTTGAGGGTTTACAATAATTTTATTAGTTCCTCTATGAAAAATTTCTACATTTTGAGCAATTAATTCGGCTCCTTCAAACCTTCCTGTTCCTGAAAAGATTCCGACATTTAGATTTTCAGTGATTCCTGAAAGAAAAAAAGATGCTATATTATTAGATACGACTTCAACACTTTCGTTATCTAATTGCAAATTAAATGTTCCTGTAGTTGTTCCTGTATCTTCATTAAAATCTTCTGACAATAGTTTCAAAGAAGGGTATGACAATGTACCATCTGAAAAAATATCAAACTGGGTGGCACTTCTTATTTCTGTAATATTAGGAGCAGTGACATAAATTTTGGTTTGATTAAAATCTCTCGCAAAATTACAGTCATTGGTATTACTTAATATCAAACGATTTCCTTCTACAATAGCTGAAACCTCATTCAACAGATTATCTCCTGTTTCAACAATCACTTCTGTGGTCTCACCTTCCTTCAAGATCAACTCTACATTAGGATTTACAAGAATCCTGGTAAAATCTGAAACAACAATTTCTTCTCTTATTATATCTCCAGTTCTCTGAAAACAATCTAAAGCATTTTCAGTATCACATCCGTATATAATTAATATAAAAACTATGTATACTATTTTTTTCATAATCTATATCCTAAAGAAAATTCTACTGCTTCTGCTTTAGCGGCATGTGATCTTACAGTGACAGCACTAAATATATTTTTTGTAAAATAATACTGTAATCCTATTCTATTATACACATCTCCCTCAAAATCATATGGGTAATACGCATAATATCCTAATTGAGTTAAAACAGAGAGTTTATTAATTCTTAACTCATGACCTAAAAATACTCCTATTCTTTTAGCATCCTCATCACCAGTAGTACCATCATTAAAATTTCCTGTTGCTCTAAAATCTATGAAACGCTCCAAGGCTCTGGAAAAAAACAATTCTGCTCCTAATTGAATAGCACTTTTCTTATTTAATCGTTTATCGGCAAAAACTCCTATTGTTAAAAAAGGGTATTGTCCAGAACCTACAACATCACTTTCATTAATTCCGGAGCGTACTATAGCTCCAAAGCCTATTGCTTCTGATCCTCTTGCTAATCCTTTTTCTTTTTCGATATATTCGGGAAGATCAGAATCTATTAAATAATTCACCCCAACATTAAAAAGAAAAGTGTTTGTACTTTTGTTAGGTGCTTTAAAGTTTGCATTAGAATAGTGAATTACTCCTATTCCTGCATTTAATCCTAGTCCGCCAACAATATTTTCTTTTTTAAAATTTAAGAGAGCGAATGTAGAACTCAAAAAATGAGAACCATATGCCACGTTTCTAAAATTCTCATCTTCATCATAGGGATTAGTTGTGTATGCAACTCCTTGTCCTATTCTGAGCATCAATGATCTATTTAGAAAATAAAAATTATAATGAGCGTATAACCCAATATTATCACCTAAAAACTCATTATCTAAATCTTGATAGATAAATGAAACCCCATAATCAGGAGCATTATATAACCTTTGCCACTCTTTATTTCCAAAAGTTTTCTTGTTTAAAGACATAATAATCCCAGAAGGATGTCCTGTAATCAAATGAGAAATATCTGGGTTATGTTCAAGTATTGTTCCGTAGAAATTATTGATGTCTAAATCATAATACTTCTTATTCTCCTGACCTGATACAACAAAAGAGATACAAATTATCAGAATACAACAAATTCTTTTTACCATCAGGCAAATGTAATAAAACCTTGAAGGTTTACTTAAAAAATTTCTGATGCTATCTTTTTAATGTTATCTGATTTACCCATAGAGTAATAATGCAATACTGGTGCCCCATACTCCATCAATTCTTTGGATTGCTGGATTGCAAATTCGACACCTACTTCTCTTACTTCTTTATTGGTCTTACATTTTTCTACTGCTTGTACCAAATCATCTGGTATATCAAGTTTAAATACCTGAGGTAATAATTGAAGATGTCTTTTAACCGCAACGGGTTTGATTCCGGGAATAATTGGGACTTCTATCCCAGCTTCTCTAGCCTTTTCTACAAACGCAAAATACTTTTTATTATCAAAAAACATCTGGGTTACCACATAATCCGCACCTGCATCTACTTTTTCTTTTAATCGCCTTATATCAGAATCCATAGATGGTGCTTCCATATGTTTTTCTGGATACCCGGCTACTCCCACGCAAAAATCGGATTGATTATCACTTTCTATAACTTCGTGAAGAAATTGACCGTTATTCATATTGGTAATCTGTGTCACTAATTCATTTGCATAGCAATGCCCTCCTTTTGTCGGATTAAAATACTTTTCTTCTTTCATAGCATCTCCTCGTAATGCCATAACATTATCAATTCCCAAATAATGGCAGTCTACTAGGAGATACTCAGTTTCTTCTTTGGTAAACCCTCCACATAATACATGGGGAATTGTATCCACATTATATTTATGCTTAATAGAAGCACAGATTCCAACCGTTCCCGGTCTCATTCGAGTTAATTTTTTATCAAGCAATCCATCTTTATCGATATAAATAAACTCTTCTCGCGAAGTGGTAACATCAATAAAAGGAGGATTAAATTCTATTAAAGGATCAATATTATTATAGAGTTCTTGAATACTTCTTCCTTTTTGTGGTGGTATCAATTCAAAAGAGAATAACGTTTTTCCTTTTGCTTGTTTAATATGTTCAGTTACTTTCATCTTTACGTTTATCGTTAATCAATCAAATTGGGACTTAACCATTTTGTAGCAGATTCGAGATCAATATTCTTACGTTTTGCAAAATCTCTTACCTGATCTTCTTTTATTTTTCCTAATCCAAAATATCTTGCTTCAGGATTAGCAAAATAATACCCTGACACTGACGCTGCAGGCCACATAGCAAGGCTTTCTGTTAATTCTACTCCTATTTTTTCTTTAACCAGAAGTAGCTCCCAGATAGTTAATTTTTCCAAATGATCAGGGCAAGCCGGATATCCTGGAGCCGGTCGAATTCCTTTGTATGCTTCTTTAATTAACTCTTCATTTGTTAATTCTTCATTATTAGCGTATCCCCAATTATCCTTACGAACCTTTTTATGCAGATATTCTGCAAAAGCTTCTGCCAGACGGTCAGCCAGTGCCTTAATCATAATCGAATTATAATCATCGTGATCTTTTTCATATGCCTCTGCTAGTTCTTTTGTTCCAAATCCGGTAGTAACACAAAAGCATCCTATATAATCTTGTATACCAGATTCTTTTGGGGCAATAAAATCAGACAAAGCAAAATTAGGTTTGCCGGCATATTTTTTCAGTTGTTGACGAAGCGTTCTGAACGTATATTTACCTTCTCCAGAAAAAACCTCTATATCATCATCATTTACAGTGTTTGCCTCAAACAGACCATATACCGCTTTTGCTCCTAGTAATTTATCGGTAAATATTTTTTGCAATAATTCTTGTGCATCCTTAAACAAAGAAACGGCTTGCTCTCCTACAACACTATCTTCTAAAATCGCTGGATATTTACCGTGTAGATCCCATGATCTGAAAAATGGAGTCCAATCAATATAAGATTCCAATTTTTTCAAATCAAAATCTTCTATCACCTGAACACCCAATTGATTTGGTTTTACAATTTCTGAAGCACTCCACTCTATGGAATATTTATTCTTTCTTGCCTCGGTTATTGTCAAATATTCTTTTTGTTTGGTTCTTTTTAAGAAGCCTTCTCTGAATTTTTCATAATCTTCTTTAAGATCCCCAACATACTTTTGATTACTTCTTTTATTAAGTAAGTCTCCAACCACAGTCACTGCTCTGGAAGCATCATTAACATGTACTACGGCGTTTTGATATTGCGTGTCAATTTTTACTGCTGTATGAGCTTTGGAAGTCGTAGCACCACCTATTAATAAAGGTATTTTAAAATTTTTACGTTCCATTTCTTTGGCGAGATATACCATTTCGTCAAGAGATGGTGTAATCAAACCGCTAAGTCCAATAATATCTACTTGTTCATCGATTGCCGTCTGAATAATTTTTTCTGGAGGAACCATCACTCCTAAATCTACAATTTCATAATTATTACATCCCAGCACTACTGAAACAATGTTTTTTCCGATATCATGTACATCTCCTTTTACCGTAGCCATAAGTATACGACCATTGGACCCATTACCTTCTGCTTGTTTTGGATTTTTTCTTTTTTCCTCTTCGATATATGGAAGTAAATATGCCACTGCTTTTTTCATAACCCTTGCAGATTTTACTACCTGCGGCAAGAACATTTTACCAGATCCAAACAAATCTCCTACTACATTCATCCCGGTCATTAAATGCCCTTCTATAACCTCAATTGGTTTACTCACGCTTTGTCGAGCCTCTTCTACATCTTCTACTACATATTGATCAATTCCTTTTACCAGCGCTCTTGTAATCCTATTTTGCAATGGTTCTTCTCTCCATGATAGATCAATAGTCTGTTCTTTTTTTGATCCTTTTACAGTTTCTGCAAAATCCAATAATCTTTCTGTAGCATCATCTTTACGATCCAGAATTACATCTTCTACATATTCTAAAAGATCTTTAGGGATATCATCATATACTTCGAGCATTGCTGGGTTTACAATCCCTATATTCATTCCTGCTTTTATCGCATGATATAAAAACACAGAGTGCATTGCTTCTCTAACTGTATTATTTCCTCTAAACGAAAAAGAAACATTACTTACACCTCCGCTAACACTGCAATGAGGCAAATTTTGTTTTACCCATCGAGTTGCTTCGATAAAATCTATAGCATTTTTACGATGTTCTTCCATTCCTGTTGCTACAGGAAAAATATTAAGATCGAATATGATATCCTCAGGAGGGAACTTTACCTGATTAACTAAAACATCATAGGATCGTTTAGAGATTTCGATTCGGCGTTCATAATTATCTGCCTGACCAACTTCATCAAAAGCCATTACAACAACTGCAGCCCCATATCTTTTTATAGCTTTTGCATGAGCAATAAACTCTTCTTCTCCTTCTTTAAGGCTTATAGAGTTCACTACACATTTACCTTGAACCACCTGAAGACCTGCTTCTATAATCTCCCATTTTGAGCTATCAATCATTATAGGAACTCTTGCAATATCAGGTTCTGCCATAATAAGGTTTAAAAACCGTACCATTGCTTCTTTACCATCAATCAAACCATCGTCCATATTGATATCAATCACTTGCGCCCCTCCTTCTACCTGATGTCTTGCAATGTCTAATGCCTCATCAAATTTTTCTTCTTTGATCAAACGCAAAAACTTACGAGATCCTGCTACATTAGTACGCTCTCCAACATTGATAAAATTGGATTCGGGAGTAATAATTAACGGCTCTAAACCTGAAAGTTTCATTGGCCTTACTTCTTTCTCTGTCATATTATATTCTCTAATTCAGCACAGATTTTGTCTTAATTAACTAAAGCCGCTGGTCTTCTTCTTGGTTTATACTCTTTTACTAATTCTGCTATTGCTTTAATATGTTCTGGTGTAGTACCGCAACAACCTCCTACAATATTTACTAAACCTTTATCTACATATTCTTTAATCTGTTCTGCCATTTGCTCAGGAGTTTCATCATATTCTCCAAAAGCATTAGGTAACCCTGCATTGGGATGAGCAGATACTCCAAAATCTGTTTTTTGCGATAAAACTTCTAAATGAGGAGTTAACTGATTAGCTCCTAAAGCACAATTAAACCCAACAGAAAGCATTGGAATATGAGAGACAGATACTAAAAAAGCTTCTGCAGTTTGCCCAGATAATGTACGACCACTGGCATCAGTAATGGTACCACTTACCATAATCGGTACATCAATATTTCTTTGATCTTTTACTTCTTCTATTGCAAAAAGCGCTGCTTTTGCATTAAGTGTGTCAAAAACAGTTTCTACTAATAGAATATCTGCTCCTCCATCCAACAAAGCTTCTACCTGTTGTTTGTATGCTACTCTTAACTCATTAAAGGTTACAGCTCTAAATCCTGGATCATTGACATCGGGAGACATACTAGCCGTTCTGTTAGTAGGTCCTATAGAACCCGCAACAAAACGAGGTTTGTCTGGCTCATTAGCGGTAAATTCATCTGCAACTTCTTTGGCAATTTTTGCCGATTGATAGTTCAATTCGTAAACCAATTCTTCCATCTCATAATCAGCCATAGCAATTGTGGTTCCAGAAAAAGTATTAGTCTCTACAATATCTGCTCCGGCTTCAAAATACAATCTATGTACCTCTTTTATTGCTTCGGGTTGCGTAATGCTTAATAAATCATTATTTCCTTGAACAGGAACTGACCAATCTTTAAACCTCTCTCCTCTGAAATCTTCTTCAGTAAACTTATGCCTTTGCAACATGGTTCCCATTGCTCCATCAAGCACAAGAATTCTTTGATCTAATATTTTTTTTATGTCTTTCATTTATTTAATCTGTATTACTATAGATTTCGGTTTCTATCAAAATAAAAGTCATGATAGAGTAGTTCACCGAAATGAAAAAATATCGTTAAATCTTTATCAAAATAAAGAAAATTGTATCAAGAAAATAAATGGGGTATAGCTTAGCTATGGGGTATTGGTTATCTATTCTCGAATTCTCGAGATAGAATGTAGCACCTTCTTTAACAGATAAAGGGTTGCTAAGGTTTCACAGGGTCTATTCCCTCCACCTTTCTTGATAACAATTAAGTAAATTTATGAACTAGTGTGCAAAGTAATGATATAGCTTGTTCTTATGCAAATTAAATTTGAAAATAAGAGAAAATCTATCAATATTATACTTATTACTTAACATCTTTAATTATTTAAGATTCAGAGGTAAAACTTATCAAGCTACAATTGAATACTTAAAATAAGGTTTTAATGAAATAAATAATCAAAAATTATGATTCTGGAGCCAACTCAATTTCTAATCCATCTAATTCTGGAGTAATTGGAATCTGACACCCTAATCGACTATTATCTTCTACATAAAAGGCTTCTGCAAGCATTAAATCTTCATCCTGGCCCATTTCTGGTAATTGATGATCTGATAAAATGTAGCATTGACAGGAGGCGCACATGGCCATTCCTCCACAGGTTCCTTCAACAGGTAGTTCATAAGCCTTACAAACTTCCATGAGATTCATTGCCATATCGGTGGGTGCCTGAATTTCATGAACCTCACCTTCTCGATCTTTTATTTTAATTGTAACGTCTGACATAATCTTATCTTAATGGTATAAAAATCCTCGCAAATATACCTAAATGATTCAGTATATATGCGAGGGATCTATTATCTAGTTTTTTTATACTATTGCTTTTACAACTTCTTTTTTGGCTTCTTTCTTTGTTCCGTCAAATCCTTCTACACCTCCAACTGTTGTATATTTCATCACATATTTCTTATCTGGGAAAATTCGCTGATAAGCACTTTGACACATAATTGCAGCTTCGTGAAAACCTGAAAGAATCAATTTTAATTTTCCTTTATATGTATTTACATCTCCGATAGCGTAAATACCAGGGATATTTGTTTGATAATCATACGAGTTATCAACTTTTATTGCATTCTTTTCTATCTCTAATCCCCAGTCTCCTATTGGACCTAGTTTTGGTGACAATCCAAATAATGGGATAAAATAATCTGTATCCAGATGAATGTCTCCTTCGGTTTTATGTTTAATTCCTACAGCTTCAAGAGTTTTATCTCCTTTTAATTCTTTTACTTCTGCTTCTGTAATAAGGTTTACTTTTCCTAGTTTGGTTAATTCACCTACTCTTTCTACAGAATCTAATGCTCCACGAAATTCATTTCTTCTATGTACCAAGGTTACTTCGCTTGCTACATCAGCCAAGAAAATTGTCCAATCCAATGCTGAGTCACCTCCTCCAGCTATTACTACACGTTTATCTCTATATACTTCTGGATCACGAATGATGTAAGCTACACCATTATCTTCAAAATCTGTAATATTAGGAATCGGTGGTTTACGAGGTTCAAAAGAACCTAATCCTCCTGCAATAGCTACAACTGGTGCATTATGCTGAGTTCCTTTATTGGTAGTGACCAAAAATGTTTCATCTTCTAACTTCTCAATAGTTTCTGCTCTTTCTCCTAATGTAAATCCAGGTTTGAAAGGCTTAATTTGTTCCATCAGATTATCTACTAATTCTCCCGCAAGAATCTCAGGGAATCCTGGGATATCATAAATGGGTTTTTTAGGATATATCTCTGAACATTGCCCTCCTGGTTGTGGTAAGGCATCTATTAAATGTGTTTTTAATTTTAGCAATCCTGCTTCAAACACTGTAAACAAACCTGTTGGTCCTGCTCCAATAATTAAAATATCAGTCTTTATCATTTTCAACTTCTTTTTTTCCTATTAATCCTTTTGTAAATTCATTAAGTGTTTCCACTTTTTCTTCAAAATCTCCTTTTATGGTTTTCCTATATTCATTTAAATTTTTAACCAAATCATCAATATTTTCGGGAATTACTTCTTCAAAAAATTGACGCAATCGTTTGGCAGTAGTTGGCGATTTTCCATTTGTAGAAATAGCCACTTTTACACTACCTTTATTAACAATACTTCCCATATAAAAATCACAATATGGAGGATTGTCTGCTACATTAACTAGTTTACTCTTTTTTCTACAGTCTTTATACACTTGCATATTAACCTTGGGAGTATCAGTGGTAGCTATCACAATATGTTTTCCTTTTAAAAAACGTTTGTGATATTTTTTTTTTATCATTTCTACTCCATAATTTTTGGCTAAAGTTATTGTACCTTCTCGATACATTGGTGACACCATTGTTACTTTAGCGTCTGGACTAGATTTTAGTAAGAACGTAAGTTTTTCTTCGGCTACATTTCCTCCTCCAACAATTAGGAATTCAAGGTTTTTAGCCTTCAAAAAAATCGGATATAAATTATTTCTTTCTTTCATTATTATAGTATCCTGAAATGATCAAAATACAATTTCCTCCTGAACTTGTTCATAAACCGACGTTAATTTTACTCGTTGATTTACAACTTCTCCTATAACAATAATAGCCGGAGAAGATAGTTCTTTATCTAAGACTACTTGTTCAATTGTCTTAATAGAACCAAAACCAAATTTTTCATGCTTCGTTGTTCCATTCTGAATAATCGCTACTGGAACATCTTGCTTATTTTCTTTTGCAAAGATGCTAACAATTTCGTTTAATTTACTCATTCCCATCAAAATTACCACAGTTGCATTAGATTTAGCTGCCAGATAAACATCTTGTGATAACTTATGCGCCTTTGTTGTTCCTGTAATTACCCAAAAACTTTCTGATGATCCTCTTTTGGTTAAAGGAATTCCCTGATAAGCCGGAACTGCCAGCGATGATGATATTCCAGGAACCATGTTTGTTTCGATTCCAAACCGTTGCACATAATCAATTTCTTCTGCTCCTCGTCCAAAAATAAAAGGATCTCCTCCTTTTAGTCTTACAACATGTCCATGGCTTTTTGCTCTACTTATAATTAATTCATTGATCTGTTCTTGTTGATATGCATAACATCCTTTTCTTTTACCTACATATATTTTTTCTGCATCAGGAGCATATTCCAGCAAAGATTCATTAATGAGTGCATCGTATAACACCACATCTGCCGACTTTAAGGCTTTTATTGCCTTAAGAGTTATCAAATCCGGATCTCCTGGACCTGCACCTACTACCGTTAATTTTGGTGTTTTATTACTCATTTTAATTCTATATTCTGTCTTTAAAGCTTAAGATCAACACAATTAATGTATCGTATTATGCATTTTCTACCTCAGCGGTTCTATAAGATTGTACTTTTTGTAAAAACCCTTTTGCATTTTTAATATAATCTACTGCAAAATCTTTAGTTGGTGCATTTTTATTAATCTGATATACTAAATCTGAAAAGGTACCTTCTAAGTTTATTCTTTTACTTTCTACAAAAAGCTCATCAAATTGATTAACAATATTAGCGTGCGTATTTGTTTTTTTATTTTCTGCTAATAATAATGCTTTTGCTGAGTTTATAATAGAACTATACGCATGGTAAATGGCATCAGAATATATTTCGTTTTCAAAAGATTTTTTGGCATTCTCTATTTTTTCTTCGCTCTCTAAGAAAAGGGTTGCTATTAAATCAATAACTACGCCTGCACATTCACCAATACCTATAGCTTTTACGTACTCTTCTTCGGTTCCCCAATCGATAAAATCTTCTTGGGTAAGGTTATCTACATTTGACAAATCAGTTAATAAATCATAGAAATATTTCTCTCCTTGTTCTGCATAATACTCTACAAAAACTCTTTCATTGGCATTGGCTTCGAAATCATTTAAGATTCTTCTTAAGGCTTCAGGTCCTCTTCTACTAGGTATTTTTACTACTTTATCTGCAAAACGACCTTTTCCGTTTCCTAAATTTCCTCCTCCCAGCAATACTTGTAATGCCGGAGCAACCAATTTATCTTTTGTTCGAACAGACATTCCCTGAAAACCAATATTGGCCATATTATGCTGTCCACAAGCATTCATACATCCACTGATCTTGATTACCAGATCTTCTTTCTTTAAATATTGAGGGTATTCTGTTTTAATTACTCTTTCTAATTCTTCTGCAATACCCGTACTACTTGCTATCCCCAGATTACACGTATCTGTTCCCGGACAAGCAGTAATATCAATAGCTTTATTATATCCAGATGCTACAAAGCCTAATTTTTCTAATTCCTGATAGAAAAATGGTATCAAATCTTCTTTTACAAACGGAATTAAAATGTTTTGACGAAGCGATAAACGTATTTCTCCTGCTCCATATTTTTCCACCAAATCAGCTAATAATCTAGCTTTATCTGTATAAAAATCTCCTAATAATACTTTAATTCCTATGGCAACATATCCTTCTTGTTTTTGAGGAATTACATTAGTTGATTTCCATAAATCAAAGGCTTTCTGATCTTTAATTGTCACTTGTGGAGCATCAATAGAAACAGGTACTGATACTTGATAAGCTTCTGCATCTATAGCTACGGTTTTATTCAGAATCGCCGCTTGCTCAGCCTCTACCAATTCTTTAAATGCTTCAAGTCCTATATCCTTGATTAAAAACTTCATTCTGGCTTTTGCTCTACTTTTTCTCTCACCGTGACGGTCAAAAATTCGTAAAACTCCTTCCATTAAAGGAATAATCTTATCTGATGGTAAAAAGGCATATAACTCATCTGCATGGCGAGGTTGAGAACCTAAACCACCTCCTAACATCACTTTGAACCCTCGAACTCCATTTTCTATTTTGGCAATAAAACCAAGATCATGCATATAGGATAATCCAGTATCTTCATCAGTTCCTGAAAAAGACACTTTAAACTTACGCCCCATTTCCTGACAAATAGGGTTTCTTAAAAAGAAACGAAATAGAGCATCTGCATATGGTGATACGTCAAAAGGTTCTTTTGGGTCAATCCCAGCAGTTTCTGACGCAGTCACATTACGAACAGTATTACCACAAGCTTCTCTAAGTGTTACATCATCTCTCTCTAGTTCTGCCCAAAGCTCTGGAGTTCTATTAAGGTCTACATAATGGATTTGGATATCTTGACGTGTTGTGATATGCAACCTTCCTCTTGAATATTCATCTGACACATCACATATACGTCTTAACTGATTACTTAATACTTTACCATAAGGTAGTTTAATACGAATCATCTGTACTCCTTCCTGACGCTGTCCATATACTCCTCGCGCTAAACGAAGGCTACGAAACTTCTCTTCATCAATCTTACCCTTATGAAACTGTTCTATTTTATTAGCCAGTTCTATAATGTCTTTTTCGACAATTGGGTTTTCTATTTCTGTTCTAAAACTTTGCATCTCTTTTCGTATTTCATCCCTTAAAAAAGGGCATAGTTATGACTTTTGTGTGATGTTTTTTTATTTAAAAATTCCTGATTTGTATTCCTCTTTTTTGAAGAATTAGCTCTTGATTTTTTATTCTATAAAACCTACTCCAGAAGTATTATTGGTTTGCGAATCTATTAATATAAATGACCCTGAAGCTTTGTTCTTACTATAAGAATCTATTGCCAAAGGTTTACTTAATTGTATTTGAACTTTACCTATCTCATTTAGACTTAATACATTTTTTGATGTATCTTCTCCTGAGAAATCAGTTGCTATCGTTCCTGTTACAGCTTTTACTTTTGCCAAAATACGACTGCTTCCACTTTGTAAAAGGTAATTGGTTCCTGGATTAAGATTTTTACTATCCATCCAACAAACGGTAGCTATCAATTGTTTTTCTACTCTAGGTTGTTCTGTAGATTTAACTATCATATCACCTCTACTCACATTCACATCATCTTCTAAAGTAATTGTGCAAGAACTTCCTCTTCCGGCAGAATCAAATTTTTGATCAAAAAAGTATATCTCTTTTATTTTTGATGTCGTTAATGATGGTAAGACAGTAACCTCATCTCCAACAGAAAGCTCCCCTCCATATAACTTACCTGCATATCCTCTAAAGTCATGAAACTCATCTTTTTTAGGTCTTATTACTGTTTGTATTGGAAAGCGAACTTGAGCTTTTTCATATACATCTTGAGCATCTAATTCTTCTAAGTGTTCTAATAATGTTTGACCGTTATACCAAGGTGTATTTCCTGAAGAATCTACCACGTTATCTCCTTGAAGAGCACTTACCGGAATAAATGTTATGTTTTGCTCTTTGTAATCACTTTTTTCGATTAATTTCTCAAAATCTGCTTTGATAGCTTCATATTTTTCTTGAGAAAAATCTACTAAATCCATTTTATTAACAGCAACTATAACATCTTTAACTCTTAATAAATTATTGATAAAAAAGTGTCTATATGTTTGCTCTATTACTCCTTTGCGGGCATCTACCAAAATAATAGAAGCCTGTGAAGTTGAAGCTCCGGTAACCATGTTTCTGGTATACTCTATATGTCCTGGAGTGTCTGCTATGATATAACTTTTTCTTTTTGTTGAAAAATAAATATGTGCTACATCAATGGTAATTCCTTGCTCACGTTCTGCAACCAGTCCATCTGTTGCTAGTGAGAAATCAAGATAATCAAATCCATTAGCCTTACTTCTAGCCTCAATAGCTTCTAATTTATCTGTAGTTAATGATTTTGTATCATAAAGGATACGACCGATTAAGGTACTTTTACCATCATCTACACTTCCTGCTGTTGCTATTTTTAATACGTCCATTTACCTCTATTTTTATCCCTTTATAAGGAGGTATTTTATTTTTATTTAATAATCAAATTTGTCAGAATATCTCAAAAATTAAAAGTATCCTTGTTGCTTACGTTTCTCCATTGCAGCTTCTGATCTTTTATCATCTATTCGAGCTCCTCTCTCTGAAATAGTAGATTCTCTGATCTCTGATACCACCTTATCTATCGTAATTGCATCAGAAAGTACTGCTGCTGTACAAGACATATCTCCTACTGTACGAAAACGAACCATTCTCTCTTCTACCAATTCATCTTCTTCTCTGAAAACCACTCCATCTTCTGCGGACCATATCATACCATCTCTAACAAATGTTTTTCGCTTATGAGCAAAATATATAGAAGGTATTTCGATTCCTTCTTTTTGAATATAACTCCACACATCCAGCTCTGTCCAATTACTAATTGGAAATACACGCACATTCTGCCCTAAATCAATTTTTCCGTTAAGGTGATCAAACAATTCTGGTCTTTGGTTTTTTTCATCCCACTGTCCAAAATCATCTCTAACCGAAAAAATTCTTTCTTTAGCTCTTGCTTTTTCTTCATCCCTACGTGCTCCACCAATAGCAGCATCAAACTTAAATTCTTCTAAAGCATCAAGAAGTGTAGTTGTTTGTAAACTATTACGACTTGCATATTTTCCTTTTTCTTCGATCACTTTTCCTTGATCAATAGAATCTTGTACATTGCGAACAATCAATTCTACTCCTAATTCTTCTACCAGACGATCTCTAAATTCTATAGTTTCAGGGAAATTATGACCTGTGTCAATATGTAATAATGGGAAAGGTATTTTACCCGGATAAAATGCTTTCTGAGCTAGTCTTACTAATGTAATAGAATCTTTTCCTCCCGAAAAAAGCAATACTGGTTTCTCAAACTGAGCTACAACTTCACGAAAAATATAAATTGCTTCACTTTCTAATGGATTAACATTTAAAATTTTCTTATCCAAAATTTGTTCTTTTATATTTTCAATCACTTCCATTTATTTCTTTTTAAATATAAGGAATAAAAGATATCCCTAATAATTATAATTTTATATCAAATTAACTTGTATGTAACCCACACTCTCTGTTCTCCAGCACCTTGGTAGGGTCAAAATATTTAAACTCGTTTGGCAACTTGTTTTCTTCTAAATATATATCCAACTCTGAATCAGAATAATAATAAAACGGACTTACTTTAAGCACTCCATCACTACCTAAACTTAAAATATCCAATGAATCTCTCAATGCTGTCTGTCCTTTTCTAAGATTTGTGAACCAAACATCAGGAGTAAAATCAGCCATTGCTCTTTTAAACGGTTCTAATTTTACTTGCTTCGTAAACTCTACGTGTTTTGGATCATCAACACCTGGGATTCCCATTACAACATCTCTATGAGCTGAGGTTTGTTTTGGAACATATAGCTTAACGTTTAATGATAATAAACTAATAACCTCTTCAGCATGTTTGTATGTATTAGGTGTATTATAACCTGAATCACACCATATCACAGGAATATCTTGTAATGTTTTTGCACACACATTAAGAATAGCAGCTTCATAAGGTCTGAAATTAGTAGTTACAACAGGTTTTGTCGCATTCAAAACCGCCCATTTTGTAATTTCTAACGGAGTCTTATTTCTAAGCTCTTTATTTAAATTCTCTATTTCTTTTTCTGTGAAACTCATTTTTCTAATTTTCATTCAACGTAGGTTTTTCTCCTACTTAAATCTTTTTCAAAGGACTAATAGCAATTATTTCCCCCATTTAATTCGATTCCAAATTCTTTCGTGAAAGAAATACAGAATCATTTTAGTTACAAAATCAACAGATGCAATTGATGTAGCAAGTACTATCTCACTAGTAAGAAGATAAGACACTACTAATGTATCTAATGTACCTATAACTCTCCAACTTACTGCTTTGGCAATACTACGTATCGGTTTTTCTGATGTTTTGTCAGACTCATACGTTGTTTTCTCCGTAGCTACTTTATCTAATATCATTTGATCTATAATCATTTTTAAATTCTATTACCCTATCGGATTAGTAGATTATTAAACAAATGTATATATAAAAAATTGTTTAATTGATTTTAAAATTTAAAATTTTCACCAAAACCCTCATAATTATGATATATTTAATAAAAACCCTAGCAACTTAGTAGATTATTAAAACATCTTTAAAACCATTGAATATATGTTCATAAATTTTCCTCAATTTTGGGTTCAATATTTCAAAATAACGCTTCAAAAAACTATTAATCCGAAGATTCTCATATTTTTACCTATACATTTAATCAAATGATTAATGGATCTCTTCATATTATATACAAAACAATATGAGGATACGATTCTCGTTAATTAATTAATATCAACCTAAATCTAAATTGAAATGAAAAAATTTGCCATACTATTGTTTTTATCTGCTTCATCATTATTTATTTCATGTAGTAATGATGATGATGATACAATCGTTATTGATGAATCTTTAATTCCTGGAGAATGGAGCTTAACCGAGATCAGATCTGAAGATGGAAGGGTTACTACTACTATTCAGGGTGTACCAGTTAGTGGTAGTTATGATCTAACGGGAAAAGATTATACGGCCCAAGTGACTTTTACCGAAGTATCAGGCACCGATCCTAATACTTTTACAAGTTCTGGTGGGTTTACTCTTGTTGCCACTGTAAGTATCCCAACTCAATCTATTGATTATGAAGAAGCGATTCCGGATTTTATAGGTAATGGAGAATGGAGTGTTGAAGGAAATACTTTAACTACTTCTGCTCAGGGACAGGAACAATCTTTTGAAATAATCGCACTAAGTGCTCAAACTATGAGCTTAAAAGCTACAATTGATGAAACGGTTGAACAACAAGGTTTTACTTTTGAAGCTACTGGTAGTCAAATTTTCACGCTTACCAAAAACTAAATTTATTTTTTAATTTAATATTAAAAAAGGTCGGGTAAATCCCGACCTTTTTTGTTCTATATTTTTTCCAAGGCTTGGTTTATATCCTCGATAACATCCTCTATATGTTCTAATCCTACCGAGCATCTCACTGCTCCATCGGTAATACCAACCGCTAATTTATCATCAACTGCTAATTTACTATGGGTAGTAGAAGCTGGATGTGTTACAATAGTTCTGGTATCTCCAAGGTTAGCAGAAAGAGAACACATTTTGATATTATCAAAAAAAGTACGGCCTCCCTCTACACCTCCTTTAACTTCGAAAGCCACAATATTACCTCCTAATTTCATTTGTTTTTTTGCCACTTCATACTTAGGATGAGATTTTAAAAAAGGATATTTCACCCAATTTACTTTATCATGTGATTCTAAGAACTCTGCTAATTTATGAGCATTCTCACAATGTTTTTCTACTCGCACAGCAAGAGTTTCTAAGCTTTTGGACAATACCCAGGCATTAAAAGGAGATAAAGCTGGTCCTGTGTTTCTAGAAAATAAATAAATCTCTCTTATCAATTCTGCTTTACCTACAGTAACACCTCCTAATACTCTTCCTTGCCCATCAATGAGTTTTGTTGCTGAATGTATTACCAAATCAGCACCAAATTTAATCGGATTTTGTAAGTAAGGAGTTGCAAAACAATTGTCAATAATTAAAAGTAAATTATGTTTTTTTGCTATTGTTCCTAACACTTCTAAATCTAATACATCAACCCCAGGATTGGTTGGTGATTCGGCATAAATAATTTTAGTGTTTGGCTGAATTAAACTTTCAACCTTTTCAACTTCATTAACAGGAAAATAACTTGTCTCAATATTCCATTTCGGAAAGTACTTTGTAAATAAGGTATGCGTAGAACCGAAAACCGATCTAGCTGAAACAATATGATCTCCTGAATCTAATAATGCAGCAAAAGTCGAAAACACAGCTGCCATACCTGTAGCAAATGCAAAGCCTTCTTCTGCTCCTTCCATTTTACATATCTTATCTACAAACTCTGTAGTATTAGGATTACTAAAACGGCTATAAAGGTTTCGTTCTTTTTCTTCAGCAAAAGCTGCTCTCATCTCTTCAGAATCCTCAAAGACAAATCCAGAAGTTAGATACATTGGTGTAGAGTGTTCTAAAAACTGCGTTTTTTCTACTTGTGTCCTTACTGCTTGTGTTTCGAAATGCTTTTTATTTTGGCTCATATTTCTTTATTATTAAGCACTACCTTATAATTTATGCTGGCCGTAGGCTCCAGAGTTTTGGATACAGAGCAATATTTCTCAAAAGATAATTGTGCAGCTCTATTTGCTTTTGAAGGATCAATATCTCCTTCAAGGTATACAACAACATCAATTTCTTTAAACGGAGTTGCTCCATCAATCTTTTGGCGACTTCCATCTACTTCTGCTCGGTATGAAGTTATTTCTTGTCGTTGTTTTTTTAATATAGAAATGACATCAATCGCACTGCAACCTGCTACTCCCATTAACACATATTCCATTGGACTAGGTGCCAAATCGTGCCCCCCATTCTCAGTTTTATTATCAATATGTGTTACATGTCCTCTTTCGTTCTTAAGTTCGAAATGATAATCGTTATCTATTCTTTTAAGTTGTACTTTCATGATGCTTATTATATCTTTTAACTTATTATTATTTTGTTTCTACAACAAAATTGGAATTCTTATCCCTTTTCTGCTAATCTCAACACATCTCCAAACACTCCTCTTGCAGTAACTGCTGCTCCTGCTCCTGCTCCCTGAATCACTATAGGCTGATCTCCATATGATTCTGTATAAATCTCGAATATAGAGTCGGAACCTTTAACTTGTCCTAACGCACTACCAGAAGGAACAGAAACCAATTTTACATCTAATATACCTTTCTCTTGTGAAAGATCTCCATGAAGATCACCGATATATCTTAATACATGATCTGGCTTCTGATCTGATTTAACTTTATTGTAAACCGAGTTTAATTCTTCTAATTTTTTCAAAAATTCGTCTGCATCTCCTTCACGTAAGTTTTCAGGAATCAAATTATCGATATTAACATCGGTAAACTCATTACTCAGATCCAATTCTCTTGCTAAAATCAATAGCTTTCTTCCTACATCATTACCACACAAATCTTCTCTGGGATCTGGTTCTGTATATCCTTTATCAATTGCTTCTTGCAATACTTCACTAAACGGTCTTTCTTCTGCAGAAAAGGTATTAAATAAATAACTTAATGAACCCGAAAACACACCTTTAATTCTAGTAATGTTTTCTCCCGATAAATGTAAGAGTTTAATAGTATCAATTAATGGCAACCCTGCTCCCACATTAGTTTCATAAAGGTATTGTTTCTGATTTTCTTCTAAAGTTGCTCTGAGTTCTTTATAAAAATCAAAACTCAACGTATTTGCCACTTTATTAGAGGATACTAAATCAAACCCGTGTGCGACCAAATTAATATAGTTTTCTGTAAAAACTGCGCTAGCAGTATTATCAATTGCTATTAGGTTTTCTAAATGATTCTCATCTGCATATCGAATCACATCTTCGATTGCATAAGAAACACCTTCTTTTTCTAAAGTTGATTGCCACTCATTATCAACACCATCTTTGTTTAGTAATACTTTTTTAGAATTAGCTACTGCAAAAATATTCAAATCAATTTTTTTTCTTTTCTCAATACCCTTTGCTGATTTTAAGATCTGATCGATTAATGTACCTCCTACCAATCCATGTCCAAAAATCGCTAAATTGATTTTTTTGGCAATCCCAAAAATCCCTCCGTGTATTACATTTAATGCTTTATGTAATTGATCTTTTCTAACCACCAGACTTACATTTTTTCCGGTAACGGTATTGTTAAAAAGAATTGGAGTGATCTGATTTTTAATCAATGCATTATATGGTTTATGAAATGTACTTAGATCCTGACCTATTATTGAGATTACAGATACATTCTTTTCTACAGTAATATGGCTCACATCTTTTTTATCAAAATCTGCTTCAAATTCTTGTTCTAATATCGTTTTTGCAAGCGACGCCTGTTCAGCTTCAACAACTAGACCTATTCCCCTTTCTGATGATCCTTGAGAAATAATACTCACACTTATATTCTTATAAGCAAGTGCTTTAAAAATTCTAGCATCAACTCCCACTTTTCCTAAAAGCCCTCTTCCTTCTAAATTGATTAAGGAAACATTTTCTAAAACTGAAAGTGACTTGATTCCTTTCTTACTAGATTCTGATGTGATTAATGTTCCTTCACTATTTTGATCAAAGGTATTTAATATCCTTAACGGGATATTCTTTTCTATCAAAGGTATAATTGTCTTTGCATGTAAAATATTAGCTCCAAAATATGCTAATTCATTTGCTTCAGTAAATGAAAGTTTTTCAATTTTCTTGGCATCAGGAACTAAATCCGGGTTTGCAGTATAAATCCCATTTACGTGAGTAAAATTTTGTAATTCTTCGGCATCCAGATAATTAGCCAATAAGGAAGCTGTATAATTACTACCATTTCTACCCAAAGTAGTTGTTTCATTCTTGGCATTGGATGCAATAAAACCTGTTACTACATTTACTGTAGATCCATTGTATTTTTTGAAATGATCGGTCACATTTTCCTTGGACAACTTATCTAATGGTTGTGCATCTCCAAATTGCCCATCTGTAATGATCAACTCTCTACTATCCGTAAAATGAGCATTGACATTCTCTTCTTTAAGTAATTGCGTCACTAACTTAGCCGAAATCACCTCTCCTTGAGACAAAACCTGATCCTTTATTCTTTTACTATAATCTCCTAATAACGAAACTCCTTCAAAAAGTTTTTCTAACGTTTTGAACTCTTCTTCTACATCAACATTAGAAAAATCTGCAAGTTGATATTCCTTAAAAGCTTGTAATTGCTGCTGGTAACTTTCATTCTTAGCAGCTTTCTCTAAAATAGCTTCGAGTTCATCTGTAGAATTACCACGTGCAGAAAGTACTACCGTTATTCTCTCACCTCTTTCCACCTTATTTTTAATAATATCCACAACTGTATGAATACCTTTACCGTTAGCCAGTGATTTTCCTCCAAATTTTAAAACTTTCATTTTATTATTCAATTATTAAACCCAGAAAGGGTTTAAGTATGTTAAAATATATTTTTTAGCAACTTGTTTAATTGTTCATATTCTATAAGAAAAGCATCATGTCCATGAACAGAATTTATAATTCCATGAGTTATATTACTTTTCACCTTTTTCAACGCACTAAATGTCTCTTTATCCTCTTCTGCTGTAAAGAAAATATCAGAATCGACACTTACAATATGAATATCTGATTCAATAGATCCAGCTACCTCTTCAAAACTTCCTCTATTGGTTGTAATATCAATATTGGCAAGAATGTGATTCAGCTGTTTATATGCCGAAAGAGTAAACCTCTCTTTTAGTTTTTTTCCGTGATGAAGCAACCAACTCTCAACATTATAAATTCCTTTTTCTTCATTTATACTTCTATCAAATTTCTGTTTAAATGATTCTGGAGATCTATAAATCAGCATCGCATGTAACCTTGCATCGTGAACGGGATTACTAGAATTTAATAAGATCTGTTCTTGAACCAAACAGTTAGCTTTTAACCAATCCGAAGATTTCCAATCTGTTGCTACAGGGATAAGATGTTTAATAAGCTTTGGTTGCAATACTGCAAGTTCCCAAGCGATTCCTCCTCCCACAGAACCTCCTATAACAGCATATAACTGTCTAATCTGTAATTGTTCTAATCCCTTTGCAAAAATTGCCGCAATATCTCTTGCATTAAAAGCTTTGTGATCAGAAATTAAGTGCTTCTCAACACCATCATATCCGTTTCCTGGAATATTAAAAGATAGTATAGTATACTTATTAGTATCAATACATTTACCTTCTCCAATAAGGCCATTCCACCATCCATTTTCTCCGCAGACTGTCGAATTACCAGTTAGTGCATGATTCACCAATACTATTGGCGCACTTGATAGTGGTTTTCCAAAAACCTCATAGGTCAACGGAATTGAATGGAGGAGTTCTCCTTTTAACGTTGTATACTCAGCTATATAAATTTCTTGGAGCATATTTTAATCGATTTCTCTTTTATATTGTTAATCAGGTTTAGAAAAATTTGAGCTTTTCTTTATAAAATGATTACTATACTTCTACTTTTAGCTTTGCAAAAACCTCTTTTAAATCTGCTTTCAAATCTTCTATGTCTTCAAGTCCTACAGAAAGCCTTATCAAATCACTTGTTACTCCTGTAGATTCTTGTTGTTCTTGAGTTAATTGCTGATGAGTAGTACTTGCCGGGTGAATAATTAAAGATTTAGAATCTCCTATATTGGCTAGTAAAGAAAATATCTTTGTTTTATCCGCTACTTTTTTAGCTGATTCAAAGCCTCCTTGTACTCCAAAAGTTATAATTCCACTTTGTCCTTTTGGCAAGTATTTTTTTGCAAGATCATTATAAGGGTCTTTTTTCAATCCAGGATATTTTACCCAAGTGACTTCTTCTTGAACCTCTAACCACTCAGCCAGAGTTAATGCATTCTCACTATGTTTTTTAATCCTTATTTCTAATGTTTCTAATCCTTGTAGAATCTGAAACGCATTAAAAGGACTCAATGCAGCTCCATAATCTCGTAGCCCTTCTATTCTTACTTTGGCAATAAATGCAGCTGCTCCAATTGCTTCGTGATATACTAATCCATGATAACCAGGAGAAGGTTCAGTAAATTCAGGAAATTTACCGCTGGACCAATCAAATGTTCCTGCATCAATGATAACTCCTCCTAACGAGGTCCCATTTCCGCTAATGTATTTTGTAAGTGAATGTATTACAATATTGGCTCCATATTCAATAGGGTTCAATAATGCCGGTGTTGCAACGGTATTATCAACAATCAATGGTACATTATAGGCTTTAGCTTCATCAGCAATTGCCTTTAAATCCAGAACGTCTAACTTTGGATTTCCCAAAGATTCAACAAAAACTGCTCTTGTATTTTGTTTGACTGCGTTTTTGAAATTTTCGATATTTGACGGGTCAACAAAGGTGGTTGTAATCCCAAGTCTGGGAAGTGTAACATTCAAAAGGTTAAACGTACCTCCATACAAACTACTTGATGCTACAATATGATCTCCAGCTTTTAAGAGTGTTAATAAAGTAGTACTAATTGCTGCTGTCCCAGAAGCAGTAACAACCGATGCAATCCCACCTTCAAGAGCGGCTAATCGTTTTTCTAAAATATCATTTGTTGGATTATTTAATCGAGTATAGATAAATCCTGGTTCTGACAAATTAAAAAGATTAGCAGCATGATTTGCATCATCAAAAACATAAGAAGTGGTTTGATAAATAGGAACAGCTCTTGTTCCTCCATTAATAGTTACATCGTGACCTGCGTGTAAAGCTTCTGTAGCAAATTTCTGAGTGCTCATAATTTTCTAAATTTAAATTTTAATAGATTAAAAAAATTCAAATACATCAAACACTTACTAATTTTAAGCGTATGGATATAGAAAATTAAAAAGAAAGGAATAACAATTGCAAAATTGCAATTGTATCGAGTTATCTATTCCTAAAGCATAAATTTGATTTCGGATAGAATTTAGCACCTTCTTTATGAATAAAGGGTTGCTAAGGTTTCACAGGGTCTATTCCCTCCACCTTTCTTGATAACTAACTAAAATGTATAAGAAACTTGAGGGCAAAGCTAGTAATTATTTTTAAACAAAAAAGAATTATTTAATAAACCTTAAAAGTTTTAGAAACTCCTAAGGTTTATTCTTAAGTAATTAATGATTCGTTAAATACTTTTAAATGTGATCATTTTTTTTACCTTTGCCGAAACATTTTACAGGGAAAGATTTGACTGATTGCAACCCAAAATAATGAAATCGTATTTCATCATTAAAAATGCTAAAGCAGTTCGATTTAATATTGTGAGATCGAAAGCTTCATATTAAAATCTCGTCTAATTTTTCACACAAAAACAATAACGAATGGCATATTTATTTACTTCAGAAAGCGTATCTGAAGGACATCCGGATAAAGTAGCTGATCAGATCAGTGATGCTTTACTAGATAATTTTTTAGCTTTTGACAAAGATTCTAAAGTTGCTTGCGAAACATTAGTTACCACAGGTCAAGTTGTATTGGCAGGAGAGGTTAAATCAAAAACATATCTTGACGTACAACATATTGCCAGAGAGGTTATAAATAAAATTGGATATACTAAAGGAGCTTATCAGTTTAGTGGAGATTCTTGTGGTGTTATATCTCTTATCCACGAGCAATCACAGGATATTAATCAAGGTGTAGATCGAGATACTAAAGAAGAACAAGGTGCAGGTGACCAAGGGATGATGTTTGGATATGCAACCAAGGAAACTGCTAACTACATGCCTTTAGCATTAGACATTTCTCATAAAATTCTTATCGAATTAGCCGAGTTAAGGCGAGAAGGAATTGAAATCCCTTACTTACGTCCTGATTCAAAAAGTCAGGTTACCATAGAATATAGTGATGATAATGTACCTCAACGCATAGTTGCGATTGTGGTATCTACTCAACATGATGATTTTGATATCGATGATGATGTAATGTTGGCAAAAATCAAAAATGATATCATTTCTATTCTAATGCCAAGAGTAATTGCACAATTACCACAATATGTACAAGAGCTATTTAATGACCAGATAACATATCATATTAATCCCACAGGAAAGTTTGTGATTGGAGGTCCTCACGGTGATACAGGTCTTACTGGACGAAAAATTATCGTTGACACTTATGGAGGAAAAGGTGCACACGGTGGTGGTGCTTTCTCTGGAAAAGATCCAAGTAAAGTAGATAGATCAGCAGCATACGCTTCTAGACATATTGCAAAAAATTTGGTAGCAGCTGGGGTAGCAAATGAAGTCTTAGTGCAAGTTTCTTATGCTATTGGTGTTGTTGAACCCACTTCTATCTTTGTAGACACTTATGGTACCAGCTCTTTGGGATTAACTGATGGAGAAATTGCAGAAAAAGTGGCAAGTATTTTTGATATGAGGCCAGCCGCAATTGAAGAACGTTTAAAGTTACGTAATCCAATTTATCAGGAAACCGCAGCTTATGGTCATATGGGGAAAGAATCAAAAACCGTAACCAAAATTTTTGAAAGCCCTTATTCTGGCAAAATTGAAAAAGAAGTAGAGCTTTTCACCTGGGAAAAACTAGATTATGTCGATTCTGTAAAAAAAGCTTTTAGAATCTAATTATTTTATTATCTATTTGATGTAAATTTTTGACCGTCAAATATTTAGTGCTCAAATAGCTTGATTTGATAATTTAACAGTACCCCGAATACTACAAAAGAGCCTACGAATACTAAAATGTTAAAGTTACTGTTATTATTAACAATATCTTTAGGCGCAATGATTAAATCATCAAAATTTAGGAAAATGAAATTAAAAATTGTATTGGTAACCTTTGTCTTGTTTTTGTCTTTTCAAGTATCATTTAGTCAAGATTATAAAAGCAGTACCGAATCTGTAAAAATTCTTGATTCTAGAATAGACCAAGGATCATATAACGCAGATAAAAAAGCCATAACTGACAAATTGGTTTTAAAAGTTTCCGGAAATCAATCCAATTCCAAAACTAAAAACGATAAGTTTTACAGTGAAAAAGAATGGAAAAAAATACAGAAGCAAATAAAAAGGAATAAAAAGAAAGTTGCTAATCGAAGAGATAATATTCATTCTTCTAAAGTTATTGACACTATTTACTTAGATGTCCCTGCACTATCTGGAGAATCTCAATTATCCGGTTGGTAACAACAATTATATATAAAATTAAAAAGCTGCCTTTATTTGGCAGTTTTTTTTGTTCTTTTTTCAAACACACAACACCTAATCTGCTCTATATTAGCATTTTTATCGCCTTTTACATTCTTAAAAAAACAGAGGGAAACCATAAAATGAATATTTATTTTGATAATTTATGGTTTTCTCAAAAATCTCCACAATAGCTCAAAACCCTTGTTATTACTAACAATTCTCTTTTTACAGTAAGATTTTTAATTTCTAAATCAAAAAGATATATTTTATAACTTTTTTGAATAAAATCTTCAGCAATTACGGTACTTAACGAGTATCTCACAGGGAAATACCCCCATAATTAAATATGGATTTACCGTAATTGAAATTCATTTATTATTCCTATCTTCATATTGAAAATCAATGACTTACACCCAAATCAATAAGTTCATTAAAATATTGTTTAATTAATAAAAGAAAGATGAAATTAAAAATTGTAATGGCTTTTAGTTTTTTATTGTTACTTCAGATGTCTTATGCGCAGGATATCAAAACCGTAAAGAAGCCTCTTAAAACTAAAAACGCCAAAGTAAATGATACCAAAGATTTTGACACCACTTCAAACATTCAAGATTATTCAAAGCTTAGTTCATTAGAAAAAGAATCAAATACCAAAACTTCCAAAACATATACTGACAAAAAATGGAAGAAAATAGAACGACAAATCAAAAGAAATAAAAAGAGAATCTCTCAACAAAAACAAGAAATTAAAGCTTCTAAAATTATAGATACTATATTTCTTGATATTCCAAAATTCACAAACGATACTAGATTATCCGATTGGTAATCTATGATCACAAAACTAAGATCAATTGGCAATATCTAGTCAGTTGATCTTATAATTTAATCAAGTTTTTTTGTCCCATCTGACGTCTTTTTAATTTTTATACATGAAAAAAACTACCTAAACCATCTTAATTACCCTATTTTCAAACAATTAACACTTTCTCTTTATAAAAAGGTCTTTCTCCCGAAACCCTTACTACTTCTATGATTAATCGATAATTACTTGGATATAGTTAAAAAAAATAAACTTTACTTTTTTAAAGGATTTTTGAAACAAAAATCGAGTAATTACAATAGCTCAGGCTCCATTTACAGGGAAATAACCCCTTTATCAGGTGTGGTTTTTCCGTAACCGATTTCATTATTTTATTCGTAGCTTAAGACTATAAAGATACCCCTTATAATCTTCCTAAAAATATTACCGCTTAACAGAAAAACTATTGGTTTTATACTCTGCTAATTGCAAGTATTAAATATCAACGTATAAAAAGATACTTTTTTATCAAAACCAAAATATAAACCTAAGCACTGTATTATCATGAAAAAAACATTACGAATTTGTCTCGCTATGGGTGGAGGAGTTTCTCTAGGTTCTTTTTCTGGATCGGCATTAACAGAAGCACTTAAATTATTAATTCTCTATGGAAAAGGAGAAAATGATGAACCTTATGAAGATGTCATTGTTGACGGAATGAGTGGTGCAAGTGCCGGAGCCATCGCCTTGACAATCATGCTAAAATGTCTTATCGATTATCATTCTATGATTCCTTTATACAGCAACAATTTAACTGAAGATGAATTGTTGAATGAAATAGCAGCAGATTATTTTAATAATGATCTGCAAATCGCGAAACAACATCATAAAATTGAAGCTTTAAAGGCCTTGCAATTGGCACAAAAGATCCAATACAAACTATGGGTAGACGAGGTAAATTCTTTGAGATTATATGGAAGTAAAGTCAAAAAAGATTATAACGCCGACCCTAATAAATCCTTTGCTTTACTTGACAGAGAACTCCTTGAAAGTTTAACAAAAAAATATTTAATGGTTACTGATGGAGTTGATATTTCACGAAGACAACTATTGGATAATAATCGTGTGATCTTTGCCTGTTCATTAACAAATCTTCTGCCGATAGAAATGGATTTCTCTCACAAAAAAAAGAGAAAACTTGAAGAAAATGTTTTAAAATCAGTAGGGTCCGAAAATCATTCTGAATTAAGAGTTATTGACTTTGTTTTTGAACAAGATGCCGTCACCGATAGTAATAAAGATACTGATAGCAGATGGATAAAATTCTGTAAAAATCCTGATGTTAATAATCCAACTCATTTTGAAATCACTTCAAAAGAAGCTTGGTCTACCATAGCAGCATCTGCTTTGGCTTGTGGAGCTTTTCCAATTGCATTTGAACCCGTATTATTAAAAAGATATCAGAGAGAATTTGGCGATAATGAGCATTCTACCTGGCCTAAATCTTTCAAAGATATTCAATCTGAAATCAAAACTTATAGTATAAATCATCCTGATACAGAGTTTAACTACAATTGTGTTTTTAATGAAAGAAAAGAAAACACCCTTGACTATACGAGTTTTAATTTTCCTTATATAGATGGCGGTACTTTTAACAATGAACCCATAAAAGAAGCCTTTAAAATAGGAACGTTTCAGGATTTTGGGCGAATAACTCATACTCCAGAAAATGAAGAAAGACTTATTTTATTTGTCGATCCAATCGTACGAAAAGAACAATACCACTCTTTTAAAGTATCTTCTTTTGAACCCGTTAAAACTTCAGACAACCAAGTAATGTTCAAAAATGAGCTTAGTAAACTTATGGGTAACGTATCAGGTATTATTGGAGTGTTAGCCAATCAAGGTAGTATTAAGGAAGAGCATAAAATGATTGACGTAAAAGAAAATCTTGCACTTAGAAGTAATATGTTCAATTACCTCAATGCAAACACTACTATGGGAGAAAATCTTAGTATTGCAGTCATAGGTACCGCTTTTGATAAAATAGAAAAGAACCTGAATGGTAATATTATTTCTTTAGGAACAAGAGACCCTATTACATATTTTCTTACAGAAATTAAAAAAAGTTGTGATCAACAGGGAGAAAACTCTAATGCTTGCCTCTTGATTACTCGCGAAATGCTTGAATCTGTAAAAGAACAAATTATTCTAGATCGTAAAAACAATACTCAAACTGGTATTGGGGATGTCTTTAATAAGCTTAATCTTCAAACTCCAGCAGATCGAAATGCCTTTGCGCAAATTGTGTTTAAAGTAGTGACTGATTTTGCACTCAATACCGGTGGTAAAAGCAAAAATGCTTATCGCGCCGCTATTATGCCGATAAACAAAAAGTTAGAAACGATAGAATTACCGGGAACAGAAATAGAAGCATTTGGAGGGTTTGCTTCTTTAAAAGCAAGAAAATATGCATTTGAGTTTGCTAGATTAAGTACATTAATTTCATTAAAAGAAAACAAAGAAGGATTCAGACCTGGTAGTCCTTTTATTGTAGGTCAGGATTTTGTAGCTCTAGAAAATCAAATTACCAAAAAAATTGAAGCAATCAATTTTTTCAATAAAGACAATCCATATGCCAATGATCTTAAAAAAGATCTATACGAACCATCTGTAAAACGTATTAAAGGTATTTTATTACAAAATAAATTTATAAGCTTTTTACTTCTCAAAGTTCCTTTTGTTGCCACTTCTCTTCTAGGAACAATCGCTCTACCTATAACTTCTATATGGTTATTGGCAAAGTCATTATTTAAAAAATCTCCCTGGAGAGGTTCTAATCTTTTGAAAAAATTCATCAAACATAGCGTTGATCAGGTTAACTACTTTTCATTAGAACCAGTGACAATTTCTATTTTAAGTGATTCAAAATTAAACAAAGCTTTATTAGTAAAATCTTCTGATCAAAAAATAACTAAAAGAAAAACATTAGAATATAAACAAGGGAATCGGCACCAATATTTTTTTCAGGTGTATCTTCTAGAATATATCAAGGATAACAAAACACCAGATATCATCTCCCCTAATTTTGCATCTTTAAAGATTAGATCTGAACTAGTAGAACGAATAGGGCTATCTCTATCTGGTAAAGTTAAAATCCCTAATCATATTGACGGAAACTTAAATCCCACAGAAAAGCGAAAAGCTATTGAACAAAACTATCCCGAAAGTATTGATGAAATGAGAATCGGAAGAGTTAACCTACCTAAATTACCATTAGCAATTAATAATATTTCTAATGCATTACATTATTCTTTAAAAAACATCAATTATCACGTAAATCCAATTCTCGAAATCGATGTTAACCAACTTAAAAAAGGATGGTATTTTAAAGAACAAACTGAATCACTAGACAAAAAACTATTAAGCTAACAGTCAAAAATATAATCACAAAAACATGAATCTTAACAGAAACTTTAATCAGGAGTTATATACTATAATTAATAACCGTATAATCACAAACGGTTTTGAATTATCAAAAGATTTACAAAGAGAGCTCAAGGATTTAATACGCAAAGGATTAGATAATCTTTATCCCTTTGATGATTTAACCGAAAATAAAATAACCGAAGCCAAAATAAATTCATTAGTTCTGGCTGATGCTTTATTAGCTGAAGGAATTAAAAAAGGGGGTATAAAAATTCTAGATTCTGATACCTTAAAAAAAATCAAAAATAGTATTTGTCCTTTATTTCCATTTTGTTAGACATGAAATAAGTCATAATAATCAGGTTGATATCCATCGATATGATTACTTGACGATTCCATCTAACCATTAAAGAACAATAAATATAACCAGATGAAAGAAAACGTAAAAAAAGCATTTGATTTTGCATCTGATGCTTCTAAACAATTAATTACCTTATCTACAGGAATTATAGCGCTCACCATTACTTTTGCTAAGGATATTTTGAAAGATTTTGGCAATGAATCTTTTAATTGGTTATTTTGGGCCTGGGGATTTTATATTCTTTGTGTTTTCTCAGGTGTTTGGGCAAAACTTGCTATGACTGGTACGCTTCAGCCCAGCTCGAAAAAAGAAAAAAATTCTACTTCAGACATTAACATAAGGCTTAATCAAATAACAGAAGAAAAGGAACCACACATATATGATCGCAATATTAGAATTCCTTTTTTAATCCAGGTATCATCTTTTGTATTTGGTTTAGTTTTTACAGTAATATTTGGTTTTAAATCAATACAATATCAAAATAGTAATCAAAACATTGAAACCAAAAATAATAAAGAAATCATCAGAATTACAGAATATCAGATCGTTCATTCTAAAAATATTGACACTTCCAAAACTGACTAAACATCTACCTTCTGTTATATTTCAAAGCATTATAACCTCTTCTTAGTCTACTTTTTATAAAAGAAACAGAAATGATGTTTTTTGGCAATTCACTATTTAATTTATTGTAAATCAACAGTTTACTTTGATCAATTTTGGATTTAAATTCTACCTCATATTTGTAATAGGATAATACTAATGCACAAACTCCTACTATAAAAAATGCAGCTCCAATAATTATTTCTAATGGTTCTAGCGAGCGATAAAAAAAACGACTTAACCCTAATCCAAACCAACTGCCATATAGTACAAAGAAATGGATGATATAAATGGATAAAGTTCTTCCTCCTATTTTAGCAATTATCGGTGCATTGAGATAATTTCTTAATATCAAGAATATGGTAAAAATAATGGTCACATTTCCTAATCTTATAAATAAGAAATTATTATAGGCTACAGATTTAAAAACCATAACCCCACTAAGATCATATAATAACATAAGTCCTTTTGAAGAATAGAATATCAACAAAAAGCCTATAAATGTCATTACAGAAATAATAAAGGGATAAAATCGTACCTGTTTTCCATATCTTATAAAAATCACTGCTAAAAACCCTCCAAAACAAACATATCCGAACCAAGGAAACAATGTGAATATAGAACCATATTTATTAGTGAAATAATTGGCAAATGTTTCTGGTAAAAACTCTAATAAGAGTACATCATAAAGAGGTTGTAAAAGAAAAATTAATACTCCTAACACCAATAATAAATACTGAAAAAGTTTTATGTTATATCGATACGACATTAAATACAATCCTATCAACATAAGTAGTGAGATCCCGATACACTGCAATACATCTACATAAAAAAATGATGAGTTTACAGTTCCCTCAAAAATGGAAAAAGCACTTAACCTCAATAGATATCCCCAGAAAATAAGTTTTATTGCTCTTTTGACACCTTTTATTACTCTAGGATTATTTTTCCCTTTAGATTTTTGTTTTAATATCAGAAATGTAAAAACAAAACCCGTTATAGTAAAAAAAGTAGGTGCCGTCATACCTCGAAAATACTCCCATATACTATAAACTATATTAGTTTTATCTCGGTATATGTTACCAAGAAGAGAATGCACAAAATGCCCTTGCAACATCATCAAAATTGCAAATGCTCTTATAGCATCCAAAAAGTGTAACCTTTTGGTTGGTTTATTCATGGTTTTAGTGGTTGTCGGTTTTGACCCAAAAACCAGTCTTGAGCCATATTATTGTTTAAAAGGCGCAAAGCTAACTATTTTTTATACATCTTTAACACCTTTTTAACTATTTTAAATACTGATTTTCAAATAGATAACAAATCCATTTTTTAAACAATTCCAAAATGGTGTGATTATTGGTGACTATCAATATATTTTAAAAACCAATTTTATGAAAACTGATACTTTTAGCAAAACCATACTTACAATCATTGCTGCTTGCCTAGTGATTATTGTATTAAGAGACATCAACATGATTCCCAAAGCGCATGCCAGCACATCATCAACCTCTATAGGATATGGTTTGGTTCCGGTCAATGAAGATGGCTCAATTACTGTGAGATTAAGTAATTATGATGTAATAGATGTTAATATTAAAGATATTGACACCTATGATAAATTAAAAGTTGACCTTAACAGCATAAGTACTAACGAAGAATTAGATATCAATATTGATGAAGTTGGAGGAAGCTACCTTTCTAGTGGTGGCCCAATTAAAGTAAAAGTTCAGAATTAATTAAAAATAGCCTGGTGAAAGTAATTTACTATTGTCACCAGGCTATTTTTAACAACGAATTGTAAAAAGTTATTGTTGCATTTTAAGATAATAATCTGTTGAATGTTTTCCTGATCCATAAAACAAAAAGAAAACACACAGAATAAAAATTATGCTGGCAATAATAAGATTAGCAACATTCATTTCGCCCACAAAATTAATTATAATTGCTCCTATCAATAACGGAAGTTGTGCTACAACTGACCATCTTGTTAATAATCCAAAAGCAATTAATATTCCTCCTATCAAATGTGCAGGAGCTACATAATGAATAACGATCATAGATCCAGCCAAATTTTGAACCGGTTTTAGTAGATCTACCAGTATTTGACTATTACTTAAAAAATTTATTCCTTTTATAAATAAAAATACCCCTAGGGCAATTCTTAAAAGGTCTAAAGGATAATAAGAATGCGCATTAGCCCATTTGTTTAATGACTTAATAGTTGGCATGACAAATAGATTTATTGGTTACACCACTATAAGATACTGATTTTTAAAACAATAAAAAAAAGGAGATTTAATTTCTTTCTCCTTTAACTTTTTATTTAACCGATACTTCCGTTACTTTTTTCACAAGCTTTTATCTACTATATACAATCAAAAAAGTAAAAGAAAGAATTGTCAAAATAAGGAATTTCTTGATTTTGAATCTGTTGTTATCAATAAAACCAAATTTTGGGAATGTTCTGTAGGATCAATTATAATCCCGCAGCTCCATTTGTAATGTTATCCAATGCTCCACTTACCTTTTTTAATATCTCTTCATTTCCGGTAATCTCATGCCTCTTCTGTAGATATGCAGGGTTATTATAAGATATATTGATATTATCATCGCTATCCTGCCATACCAGAATTTTTTGTGGTAAATCTAACCCAGTGGTTTGAGAATTTTGCATTAATGGTGTTCCTAATCTTGGGTTACCAAATAAAACAATACGTGTTGGTCGTAAATCTAAACCTACTGAACCGGCATTGTTTTGATGATCTAATTCTGCAATTATTTTAAGGTTTGGATTATTGGTGATTATCTTTATTAAAGAGTTGTATGTTTCTTCAAAGTTTTTAGTGCTTTTTTTAGTAATTATTCCTTGTTGTGTTGTAATTTCCATATTCTTCTTTGGTACGATTTGTCCTTCTTTAGACGTATTATTTTGTTTTTGATTACAGGACATCAAAATGAAAACTAACAAAAACCAATACCATACTTTATTTGTCATAATTCTATTTTTTAACCTAAAGATAACCGAAAACAAAAATTGAGGTTTTGAGTTTATTATAAGATTAACAAAGAGAAAAATAGAAAACCCCAGTAGTAAAAAAACGACTGGGGTATTTAATCCTTAATATCTAATCAATTTTGTTATGTTTTTTGATTTTATTATAAATTATACTTAACAGTAAAAATCCAATATCGTGGCTGAACAATATAACTGGAAGTGCTATTAAACAATTCATTAAAACTATCTTGATTGATTGTATCTGTATTAAGAATATTAGTTACAGAAAATTTATATTCCCACTTACTATCCTGTTTTTGATAGAACACGTCAGCATCCCAAAAACTATATTCATTCAATGTATCTTCTTTATCGCTATAATTATAATAACTGTAAGAAGATTTTAATAAAAACCCTTTAGCAAATGACCAATCCAGTTTTGCAAAAGGTCTACTTGTATAAAATGTATTTTGGGTTCCATTATTATCATAATCATTAACAGAAATACTATAACCTAGATCAAAATTAGGTCCTTTCTTAAAGTTTGTTGACCATTGTGTTCTATATGTTTGAGTAAGGCTTATACTCTCACTAGGAAGGTTATTGACAATATTATTAAAACTAGACCAACTAAAATTGGCATTCAAATTTCCTTTTATCTTACCAAAAGTACGACTAAATCTTCCGTTTGCAGAGAGTACCTGATCAGCAAGGTTAGAATTTACAGGAGTATTAACTCTATTAATGCCGTTAATTACACTTGTATTTTTAATAGGGTTCCGTCTATTGCTATAATTAACACTTGCGAATATATTTGTATAATTAAACATATTGAAACTAAAATAGTTCAATGAATAATTATCGTACAAACCATTTTCGAGATTACGATTTCCTTGTGATAGTGAATTATAATTATTAAATACATATCCTGAAGCTAATCGATTAATATCGGTATAGTTTGCCGTAATTGAATAATTAAATCGTAGGCTTTCGCTTTTTTTAAATTGTGCCAAAATAAAAAGATCTGGTAATACCTGCCATTCATTTTGATCGATGGTTGTTCCCAATTGCTGATCCTTAAGATCATAATTATGAACACTTACACCAGGATTAATTGTAAAAATCCCAGTAATAAACTTATAATGCATACTAGCAAAGACATCTCTAAAATTATACTTTACATTATTGGTGAAATCTGTAGTATCAAAATCATTCTGATCTCCGTTATCCAGAATTTGAAAGATTCCAGAATCAAAGTTTTGTGTACTTAAAATGGAACCTAAAGTAAAATTCAGGTTACTTTTCTTATTAAGTACATAGAAATAATCCAGTTTTGCATCCAGTTTACTCGTCTTAACTTGTTTTTCCTGATTGATATTATACCTGGTTGATTCTTGAAGCGGATCAAATGTATCTAAATCCGGGTTTGTAGGATCATTGATTTCTGTAAAAATACCTCTGAAAGGAACTTCATCTCTTACGGCATTATAAAACGGGTCTTCATCCTGAAACAAATGCTGTGCTTCTAATGAGAAAATATTCTTTTCATTTAATGTATAATATGCATTCATATTTTGCTGAATCGAAAAAGGAGTATTCTCTAAACGTTCTGTAATATCTTCTGACACATTTTCTCTTACTGAGAGAAACACATCATCCTCTTCTTGCTTAGAAAGTTTCCCAAAAACGTCATAATCCAATCTTAAATCGCTATTTGGTTTATACGTAGCGCTTAATTTTAACAGTCCCAACTTATTTCTTTGCTCTGCATTATCAAAAGTTTCTTCCACTGTATTATCTGTAGGGTCGGGAGTATCATCAATATATACTCTTCTTGTAGTTGTAATCAAATCGGTTTTAGTATCACTTACAATTCCATAACCACTTACATCTAATGTTTTACTTGCAGACATACTAAAATTAATTGCTCCAAATTTAGTATTGATATCATTGGCACGATTATTCTGGGGCACTGCAAACCCTAAATCACTATCTGAAATATTAAAAGAAGTTCCGCCACGACCCAGGTTTCTAAATCCTCCAGTAAATCTAAAATAATCGTTTAAAGTAAAAGGGACTTCTCCTATATCGTTAAAATCAGTAAGAATATTAAGACTATAATCAGGGCTATAATAAAATAGTTTTGGCTTTATCAAATACCGTTCAGTTTCTCCTACTCCTGATCCAGCTGTGATATCCCCAAACCAGAAGTTCTTTTTTCCTTCCTTCAGTTTTATATTAATTGCCACTTGATCTTGTGAATTGCGAAGCCCTCTCATTTGACTCACATCATCATAATTTTTCAATACTTCTACTTTATCTAATGCATCTGCAGGAATATTTTTGGTTGCTAGCTTAGAATCTCCATCAAAAAAATCTTTTCCTTCTACCATTACTTTAGAGACCGTTTTTCCTTCTACTTCAATTTCTCCATCATCGTTGACCTCTACTCCTGGTAATTTCTCTAAAACATCTCCCAATTTCTTTTCTGTCCCATTAGTAAATGAGTCCGTATTATACACCAAAGTATCTCCTTTTACAACAACAGGCATCTCATAAACAATTTCTACTTCATCAAGGCTATTCTGTTCTTCAGTCATTACAAAATCAGCAGACACATCTGAGGTAGATATGTTAATAGTTTTGGCTTCTGCAGAAAGGCCTATAAAGCTTACTTTGAGAATATAGCTATCATTCTGAGGGACTGAGATCTTATATTTACCTTTATCGTTAGTAATTCCATAAGCAGTCATCGCATTATCTGATTTTTTATAAGCAATAACATTTGCCATCTCTAGAGGACTACCCACAGAGTCTTTTACAAAACCTGTAATTTGTACTTTTTGAGCAGAAGCTGCCAGTGTTATTCCTAAAAGGAATACCAAAATTTGTATTTTTTTAGTCATGTCTTTTGTTGATTTTCTTTGATAAGAACTAAGCCGTTATACTTTTTTAAAAAGTTTTGAGATAAGGATCTTAATTTCTACGTCCTCCTCCTGCACGTCCTTGTCCTCTTCTTTGAGTACTGAATTGTTCTATCATTTCTTCTACCTTCTTTTCGGTGATTTCGTCAAATTTTGCTTGCGATACTTCTTTTCCTTTAGAAGGTTTTTTTATTTCTTCTTTTTCTTTAGTGTTCAATACAATCTTATTGCAGAGCAAGGATGTTCTTCCTTGTTGTATTTCCAAAATTAATCCTGGTAATCCCCAAAATTCTCCAGGTCCTTGGTTAACCGGGATTTCTGGAGTATACCAAGCTACTATTTCAATTTCTTCTGGTCTCTTAGGAATATTTAATTCTTCTCTGGTTTCTGATGATGCACCTCCATTTTTTTCTTCTTTTCTTCTACGTTCTCTCGCCTTTTGACGTATACTCCCAAAATCCATTGTTTCACTTGTTTTTGCAGTAGCCACTGCTTTAAAACAGGTATAGTTGCCAATTTTTTTTGTCTCATTAACCATCGTCCAACTATATTTGGTTAAAGTGTCTTTAATCAAAAAATTCTTGCCATAAAATTCGCGCTGATCATAATACTCTCCCTCTTTAATATTTTTATAATAATTATTAGAAGTAAGACCTGAGAACATAGCTCCCCATCTTCCTCCATTTCCTGTTGCTTCAAGCTGTGCTTCTTCTTTATAAACAGAGCTGTTTTTATCAAAAGTCAGTACAAAGGTTTTTTCAAAAGCAGATTTCATTCTCTCGGCTATTGCTTTTTTTTGGTCTTCAGACATTTGTCTTCTTCCAAAATTCATATCCATGCTTGTTTTGCTAAAATAATAGGCCTTGCCTTGAAAATCCTGTGCAACAGTCAGGCTGGTAATAAGTGTAAAAATTAATAGAATGTTTGTTTTCATTTTCTGTGTGGTTTTTAAAGTACTTGGACTGTATGCTCCACACATCGTTTAATGAGCTAACGTTAATTTTATCCTAAAAAATCAAACCTTATAATCATATTAATCGCTTTAAGAAAATAATAACGGTATGAACATTTCCGGATTTGTTCTTTACCTCCACTGTTATTTCTTTTTGAGCAGTTTTAAAATAGCTTTTCCATACTGTAAGATCTTTTCCTTTATAATCATTAACCGATAATAATTCATCGCCTTCTCGAATTCCTTTTTGGTAAGCTTCGCTATCAAGAATCACATGATTAACCATTATTTTATTCCCCTTCTTTTCTATACCTATTCCACTCAAAGGAAAATCAAACGGTGTTTTAAATTTGGAATTAGGTTTCAAGTAAAAAAACTTCTTTTTATAATCTAATACCATATTAAATCTATTGATTATATCAGCTCCTAGTATCCCTGCATATTTTTTAGATCCTGACACTCCTGTTTTTCCTTCAGAAATATCAATAGGTAAATCTTTAAACTCAAAACCATTAAAATTGAGTTTTTGTATACTCGCTCTTGTAAATGTGGTTGATGTGGTAAGACCTTGTGCTTTCCCTTTAATGGTCTTTCCTGACTTTGTTTCGATATCATGTTTTTGAGCAAACGGTGTATTAAATAACAATGCCATATTTGCACCACTATCAAACAAAAAATTACCTGTTTTTACACTTCCATCATTTAAAGTAATTGTGAGATCTATTTGCGGAATCGGAGTACCGTCAAACTTCATTGGTATTTTGATATAATCTTCTAATCCTGAAACCTGACTTTCTTTTTCATACAATTGTATCGTTTTTTGCTCAAAATCGAATTGGGTGATATATCGTTTTAGAACATCATACCCAATAATCCCATCTATATTTTGTCCTGATCTTTGAGACAGTTTTTGTAGATCTACAAGAACTACTGATGCGTTTTCTATATCAATTTCGCCAACGCTTAGTTTTTGGCCAAGAGCAATCTCATAAGTCTCTGATCCATTAGCTCCTTGTGTGCTTTGAGAATAATTTGATTTTACCCCTAAATTGCTAGCTACGGTTTTATCCAACACTGCAGTTGATGCACCTGTATCAAATACAAAATTTAACTCTTTACCATCATTTATTGACACTTTTACAAATACTAAATCATTTTCTTCAAATGATATGGTTGCCACTTGCGCTTTTAAAGCAATTGTGATCAAGCCAATTATTAAAATTATTATCCTGTTCATTTTTTGATTGATTTTGATGATTTATCCTCCTATTCGCAATTGAAAACCATCACCATCTCCTCTTCTGGGCATTCGATCTCTCATTTCTTTCATTTTTTTCTGCATAATGGTTTCAAATTTATTTTCTGTTACTACTTTACCTTTTGTGGGTTCACTAATTTCGATTTTTTTCTTTGCATTTAATACTATTTTACTACACAAAATACTTTGTTGCCCATCATTGGTTTCCAGTATCAATCCAGGAAGCCCCCAATAGTTTTCTGGCCCATTGCTTATTGGGATTTCTGGTGTATACCAGGCTGTAATAGTAATTTCTCGTTCTTCAGGTTCTTCTTGATCATCTTCATCTTCTGTAAAACCACTTAGAGTCGATATCATCCTTTTAGCTGTTGCTTTATAGCAGGTATAATTACCAATCTTTTTGGTTTCATCCTCTAGTTTCCATTCCAGTTTTTTTAACTCATCTTTTACCAGAAAAGTTTTACCCATCAAATCTCGTTGACTAGAATAACGTTCTTCTTTTATATTTTTATACAATTCATCAGATTCACCGCCTCCGCCTACCATGACTATTTGAACTCCCGCAGGTTGAGGAGCTCCAAGGCTTTTTTCTTCCTTATATATAGATTCTTTCATATTAAATCGTAAGGTAAAATCTTTCTGAAATTGTTTTCTCATCATTTCTTGAATCTGTTGTTGCATGTCAAAACCTGCTTGAGTACTATCTATTTTTATCTCCAGCTTACGATCAGTTTTGTAAGTCACGACTCCTTGAAATTCTTGTGCTGACATACTGTTGATTATAAACAGTAATATCAATATTATAATGCGTATCATAATGGTTTGGTTTAAAAATTAATTACACCACAAATATGAAAACTCAATGACAACTATACAGTTAACCAATGTTAACGAGTGTTAACCGATTGGTTTTATATTAGATAAGTATCTTACTTTTGAAGTATGAAAAGGAGAAATTATAAAACCATACTATATTTTATCACTGCTGTAATTGTGGTTACTTTAAGTATTCAGGTATACTGGAATCTTAAAAATTATCAGGCTTCAAAACAACAGTTGATTAATGAAGTACAGATTAGTCTTGATAATGCTGTGGATCAATATTATGAGGAACTAGCAAAAAATCAAACTTTTAGATTTATCTCTGACACAGAGTATTCAGACTGTTTGCCTAATAACCTAAGACGTAATAAGGTTGCAAAAATATGGGATTCTACTCCCACTCATATAAATGACCATAGGAGTTTTTTTCGTTATCTTGATTCTACAAAAGCTTTCACCTCTCCCATTATCAAAAGAAAAATAACGGATTCAACACATCCATTATTTAAGGTTTTTAAGAAACCTGATTCTATCAAAACCATGATTCAAATAAATGACTCTGATTCTATTACCATTTATGCGGATCTTAATCCTTTTGAAATCTTAACTTCTAAAGTTGTTGTTTCTATTGGTCAAGATGATTTAGAATTAAAAAAAATAGATAGCCTATTAAAGTTTGAGTTATCAAGAAAAAAAGTTTCTGCAGATTACATTTTACAATACACCGATCCTTTAGGACAATCATACAGTAAAAACGAAAATAGTTCGATCGTGGCTAAAGAAGAACAGTTATATACTGTTTCTAAATCTTCTTATTTGCCATATGATAGCTCTTTAAAATTATTTTTCACTAATACTACACGTATAATTCTCGAAAGGAATTTATTTGGAATCTTACTTTCTTTTCTACTTGTTAGTGCTGTAATTGGGTGTTTGTTATACTTACTCAGAATCATTAATCGTCAAAAACAACTTGCAGAACTTAAAAATGATTTGATCAGTAATATTACACACGAGTTTAAAACTCCTATTGCAACTATAAGTGCAGCGATGGAAGGGATTCGGAGTTTTAATCAAGCTAATGATCCCCAAAAGACCAAAAAGTATGTCGAGATGTCTTCTAATCAATTAGGGAAACTCAATACTATGGTTGAAAAAATATTAGAAACGGCTACTCTGGACAGTGATGAATTACAGCTTAATCTGGAGGAAGCAAATATGGTAGAATTAATAGATAATATTATTGAAAAACATAAAACCAATTCTCCTCAGAAGAATATAACCTTTGAAAGTACCCATTCAAACATCTGGAAAAAGATTGATGTATTTCATTTTGAAAATGCTGTAAATAATATAATAGATAATGCAATTAAATATGGTGGCGATCTTATTGCAATAAACATTAAGAATACAAATCCCAACATACATATAGAAATTAAGGATAACGGAAATTCTTTAACCAAAACTCATAAAGAAAAGATTTTTGAAAAGTTTTATCGTGTTCCCAAAGGAAACACCCACGATATAAAAGGTTTTGGAATTGGTTTATTTTATACCAAAACAATCATCGAAAAACATAAGGGAAACATTCAATTATTATTAGATCAGGGGCAAACAAATTTCAAAATTACACTACCCAATGGCTGAAACTATAGAAATATTACTTGCAGAAGACGAACCTTCATTAGGACAAATCATTAAGGAAAGCCTTGAAACCAGAAATTTCAAAGTACACCTTGCTCTTGATGGAGAAGAAGCCTATCAATATTATAAAAAAGTAGCTCCCAAGTTACTGGTTTTGGATGTGATGATGCCCAAAAAAGATGGTTTTACACTTGCAAAAGAGATTCGGTTAGAGGATGAAACAATTCCTATTATATTTCTCACAGCCAAATCGCAAACACAAGACGTGGTAGAAGGGTTTACAATTGGCGGAAACGATTATCTCAAAAAGCCATTTAGTATGGAAGAATTGATTGTTAGAATCAATAGTTTATTACACCGAACCAAACTTCAGCAAAATGCAGAGGTCCTTACAATTGGAGAATACACATTTGATTTTCCGAAACAAATTCTTTCTTTTCGTGACGAAAATCAGCAACTTACACACAGAGAAGCACACCTTCTGTTTCATTTAATCAAAAATAAAAATCAGGTTCTTGACAGATCTATGATCCTCAAAAAACTATGGGGAGATGATGATTTCTTTAATGGAAGAAGTATGGATGTATTTATTACTAAACTTCGTAAAAAATTAAAACAAGATGATACCATACAAATCATTAATGTAAGAGGGTATGGTTATAAATTAGTATGCTAAAAATGGCTTTATTTTTGTACTTTGCCCAAGTATGAAAAGACGAATTCTTTTTTTGACATTTATATTCTTTACACAATATACTTTCGCACAAAGAAATGTATCCATAAAAGATTCTATCTCAATAGAAGCAGATTCTTTTTGGGGAGTTGATTCTTTTGATGCCATTTTTTACTCAAAAGACAACGTTTTTTATAAAAAATGGAATAATCAAGAATGGCAATATGGTGATTATATATTAGGACAATTAAGTAGTGTTTCTATTCTCAATCCTTTAAAAATTATGCTTTTCTATGAATCCTCTAATACAATTGTATTAGTAGATAAGTATCTTACAGAAATAGAACGCATCAATTTTAATGTTATCACAGAATTTAAAAATGTTACAAAAGCTTCTCCAGCTAATGACAATAGTATATGGATTTTTGATAATAACAATCAACGCTTAGAGTTATTTGATACAAACTCTCGTAAAACTTTACTCAGCGCCCAACCGATAAATGAGCTACCTGTTGCGTTACAAAGTAATTTTAATGTATGTTGGATATTAATCAACAATCAATTTTTACAATATAATGTCTACGGTAGTTTATTATATAAATTTCAAAATTCTGGATATTCTGATCTATGTATCGTGAATAATGATTTAATCTTGAAAAAAGAAAATAATCTATTTTATTATGATACACAGTCTGAAAGCCTGGAAAAAATAAAACTTCCTGAAATTACTGTAAAACAGTTTTATGTTACTAATGAAATCCTTTATATTTACCACCAGACAAAGATTTACAGTTTCGACCTAACACTCCAAAAATAAATCAAATATGCATGTAGCCATTGCAGGAAATATTGGTGCCGGAAAAACAACGTTAACTAAATTACTAGCAAAGCATTATAAGTGGGAGCCTCAATTTGAGGATGTATTAGAGAACCCATACCTCGAAGATTTTTATAATAAGATGGAACGCTGGTCTTTTAACCTGCAAATCTATTTTTTGAATAGTCGTTTTAGACAAATTCTTGAAATTCGCGAGAGTGGTAAAGATATTATTCAGGATAGAACGATTTATGAGGATGCTTATATTTTTGCACCTAATCTACATGCCATGGGACTTATGACTAATCGAGATTTTGAAAACTATAAATCTCTTTTTGATCTTATGGAAAGTGTGGTAGAAGGACCCGATCTTCTAATTTACTTAAGAAGTAGTATCCCTAATCTCGTTGCACAAATTCATAAACGCGGACGAGAGTATGAAAATACAATTAGCATCGATTATCTAAGTCGATTAAACGAGCGATATGAAGCCTGGGCTCACGATTATAATAAAGGAAATCTTCTTGTTGTAGATGTAGATCACCTTAATTTTGTTGATAACCCAGAGGATCTTGGAAGTATTATTAATCGTATTGATGCAGAATTAAACGGTTTATTCTAAGAAGCAAGGCATCTATGGATTTTAGGGCATTATTTCAATTTCTTTCAGAACTACAGAAAAATAACAATAAAGATTGGATGAATCTGCATAGAAAGCAGTATCAAACGATCCGAAATGATTTTATACAATGGCTGGATCATCTAGATACTAGGTTAGCGGCTATAGATCCTGATTATTATCCTACACCTGGTAAAAAAGGGATTAATCGTATTAACAACAATTTACTTTTTCATCCCAACAGACCTGTCTATAAAGATCATTTTGCAGCTGGACTAGATCAACGTTCCAAACAAGGAGATTTTTATATCCAGATTGGTATTAATGATTGTGAATTGGCTGGTGGCTATTGGAAACCTAATAATAAAGAGTTAAGTAGTATACGTGAAGCCATTGACTATAATGGGGATGAATTATTAAAAATAATAACTAAAAAAAGTTTTCAGAAAACCTTTGGTGGATTATATCCTGCCAAAGATAAACTATCCAAAGCTCCCAAAGGATATACAATAGATCACGAATACATTGATTTACTCCGTTACAAAACCTTAGCCGTTATTCATCCATTATCAAAAGAAGATATTTTACAAGATGATTTTGATGAAAAAGTAATCCAAGTATATAAAGAAATGCTCCCATTCAGAAGATATTTAAATGAAGCGGTTACCGTTTAGATAATGGTAAAAAATTAATGTCTCCTATATTTATTTCTTTTCTTCAATTTTATTCTCAAGATACTCAAGAATCATAGCCGTAGCTCCAGTATTACTATTGATAAAATGTCCAGAAATCATTCCTGTTTTTTCTCTGAATTTTTTATCATCAATAAGTTTGTTCAGTATTTGAGAAAACTCTGTAGCATTGGCAACAGAAAACAATCCTGCCAATTTCTGAAGTTGTTTTGCTTCTCTGAATTTTTCGAAATTCTTACCTATTACAATAGGAATCCCAAAAGTTGCCGGCTCCAGAATATTATGTAATCCTGATGTCCCCATTGCGCCACCCACATAAGCAATATCAGCATAACTATATACTCTGGATAAGTAGCCTATGGTATTCATAATAAATATTTGTTGATCTTTTAATTGTATTCCATCTTTTTCAGAGTACAAAACAGTATTTCTGCTTAACTTTTGCTGTAAAGCTCTTACTCCATTATTTTTTATTTCATGAGGAGCAATAATAAAGCATACATCCTTTGAGGTATTATTAATAAATTCTATAAATACCTCTTCATCTTCAGACCAGGAACTCCCTATTACTATACAAAGTCGATTATTTACAAACTCAGATATAAAATCAACCCGGTTATCCATTTCGATTTGATGAGATACCCGATCAAAACGCGTATCACCGCTCAATGTTACATTATCAAAAGCTTGTTTTTCTAGTAATGTTTTAGAAACAGCATCCTGTACAAAAAAGTGATCAATTGTTCTTAAGGTTTTTCTCATAAAACCGCCATACCACTTAAAAAAAGCTTGATCTTCTCTAAATGCTGCAGAAACCATTACTATCGGGATGTTTCTTTTATGAAGTTCTTTTAAATAATTAGGCCAAAACTCGTATTTTACAAAAACTGCTAATTCTGGATTTACTATTTCAACAAATCGTTTAACCTTTGATTTTGTGTCCATAGGCAGATATACAATAACATCTGCTAACGTACTGTTTTTCTTTGCTTCATAACCTGATGGAGAGAAGAAAGTAACCAATAATTTATAACTAGGAAATTGCTTTTTTAAAGCTTCCATCACTGGGACTCCTTGTTCATATTCTCCTAAAGATGCACAATGAAACCAGAGTACCTTATCATCTATATTTATTTTACTCTCTAGAGTTTCAAAAACCTCTTTTCTTCCTTCTACAAACAATTTGAGTTTTGAACTCAATAGTCCTATTACTGGAAGTAATCCACTAAATATGGAAATAAAAAAATTATATAAAAAGCCCAAAAATTATGATTTTTTATGAATTGCTAAAATACAGCTCTTTGTTGTAATAAAAGAAGTAAAAACAAAAGAACTATCTATTTAAAAATTGACAATTCCTTAATAAAACTAATAATATATTAACCTATACACTCAATTTATCTTAATTTTTTAATAAATTAATACTTTAATCACACAAACTCAATATTTATGAAATTAAAACTTACTTTAATTGCATTATTTTCATGCGCGATTTTATCTTCTCAAAGCTTTCTTGAAGTACAGCTTCCAAAACCCGATCAGTTAAACCCCTTTTTTATTGGACCTTTAGTTAAATCTACCATTCATTATGGAGTTACACCACCAAATTATAATGGAAAAGTAATTCTTTTCAACCATGGATACATTGACCTCAATCAATCTCAGTTTTTGTTTGATAATTCTTTTTATCAAGAAACATATAACGAGGGATATCAAGCAGTATTTGTGGCTACAACCCGAGGTGAAGGAATCTGGATAAATGGAAAACTACTCGCAGAATCAATTGATATTATCACAGAAAAATTTAATGTTCCTCAAATATACCTTGTAGCACATAGTAATGGCGGCAAAGCTTCTGAGGCCGCTATGATTCATTATGAAAAAAAGAACAAAGTTGCACAAGCCTTTGCTCTTGGAACTCCTTTCTGGGGTACGTATCTGGCTGATATTTCACAAATGCCCTGGTTAAACTGGGCCTGGAGGCTTACCGGTTTAAACGAAGGTGCCAGAACCTCAACCACCTACTATTGTAGAGATGTGGTTCGCCCTTACCTGGATAATCATCCTAATAATGAACCTGAAAAATTCGTCATTCTGGGAGCTTCAGGATTCTATAAAGGTTCTAACTTATTAGCCAGAGCCGCTTTTACGCTTACCGGTGGAATTTTACTTCCTGTACAAGGTGCTAATGATGGCGTTGCACCTTACAACAGTACATTAAGGCCTGGCGCAGAATATGTGTTTAGAAAAAATGATCCAAGAGCCGCTTTTGATCATTTAGATGTTAGTTTTGGGCAATTTAGCTGGCCTTATGTACAATCATATATTGAAAATGGTTCTCGAAAAAACCTATCAAAATCTCAGAAAAATAATAATAGTTTTAAAACAGAAAGTAATTATTACATAATTCATTCTGAAAATAAATATGATCAAATCCTACTCGATAAAGGATCAGAATATGGTATAGCAGAGATCATTCATGAACATTCAAAAGCCAAGTTTCAATTATATGATCAGAACCTTAAAAAAATACAACTTCCTGAAAACTATGTTACCAGAAACCATCAAACGGTAATCCCTATTTTAACAAAGAACAGTGTTCTTAACAGTGACTCAAAATTCGTTGCTTTTATCAAACAGAACAATGGTATAAAAATGTCTTTAGAGCAGCTAAAAAACAATAACCATTATCCCAAACTAAAAGTTGATATCTATTCAAACAAAAAAGATATACAACTACCATTAAATACAGTTGTACGCGGTGTTATAATTAAAACTTCAAAAATTGATGGCATTCCTTTACAAAATAATCCTGAAATAATCACTTTTAATAGGAACAACGATAGTTTCTTGTTTGACACAAAGAATCTTGAAGATGGTGTATATAGTTTATTTTTAAACTCAGAAAATAAAAACAACTTTAAAAGAACAATTATTTCTGGGTTTGTGGTTGGTGATGTTAAAAAGAGTTTATCTAAAAATGATAACGAAAACACCATTAATTCTGATCAAAAATCTATTTTAATAACACCTAATTCTGTTAAAAATGTAGCTTCATTATCATTTTTGGGATATAAGATACCTGATCAACAACTAGCAATACAAGTATTTGACATCACAGGTAAAGTCATTAAGAAATTTTCAATCAATACAATACAACAAACAAGGCAGTATAATATTTCTGAACAATTACAAACATTAAACAGCGGTATCTATTTATTAAAAATAGGTAGCTTAAAAACCTTAAAATTCTTTAAAGAATAGATACTTCAATAAACTGATAAGAAAAATTAGAATCAAAAATACATTTTGCCTTGTCTACACATTGGCAATCGCATCATTATTTTGTACTTTCGTCAGGTTACAAATTTCACCTTATGAAGAAGATTCAAATGGTTGACTTAAAAGGTCAATATGAACACATAAAAGAACGTGTAGATGCATCTGTTCTTGACGTTATAAATTCGACAGCCTTTATTAATGGGCCTGAAGTGCATAGTTTTCAAAAAGAGCTAGAAGAATATTTGGGAGTAAAACATGTGATTCCGTGTGCTAATGGAACCGATGCTTTGCAAATTGCAATGATGGGATTAGATTTAAAACCGGGAGATGAAGTAATTACTGCAGATTTTACTTTTGCTGCTACAGTAGAGGTTATCGCTTTATTACAATTGACTCCTGTACTGGTTGATGTTGAACCAGATTCTTTTAATATTGATCCAGAAGCTATTCGTAAAGCAATAACACCAAATACCAAAGCAATTGTTCCTGTTCATCTATTTGGCCAAGCCGCTAATATGGATGCAATCATGTCAATAGCTAAGGAGCATAATTTATATGTAATAGAAGATAATGCACAAGGTATAGGAGGAAATTACAACTTTTCTGATGGGAAAGTTTCAAAAACAGGAGCTATTGGTCATGTAGCATCAACCTCTTTCTTTCCTTCAAAAAATTTAGGGTGTTATGGTGATGGTGGAGCTATCTTTACTAATGATGATGATTTGGCACATATGATTAGAGGTATCGTAAATCATGGAATGTATAAAAGATATCATCACGATGTGGTTGGAGTAAATTCTAGATTAGATTCTATTCAAGCTACCGTTCTAAGAGCAAAACTCCCAAATCTGGATAATTATAATAATGCTAGAAGAACGGCAGCAAAAAAATATAGTAATGCTTTTGAAAATCAGCAAAACATCATTACTCCAATTATTCTTGATACTGATGATACCCATGTATTTCATCAATATACTTTAAGAATAACGAATGGCAAGCGTGATGATTTGGCAAAGCATTTAAATGATAACGGAATTCCTTGCGGTGTCTATTACCCAATTCCTTTACATAGTCAAAAGGCATATCAGGATGAAAGATATAATGAAGCTGATTTTGCTGTGACCAATCAATTGGTAAAAGAAGTTATTTCTTTACCTATGCATACAGAGTTAGATGATGAACAGATTGATTTTATCACTAAGACTGTGATTGATTTTGTAAATAATTAGTATTATAAAATATTTCTTTAAATAATACCAGGACATTGGTTTTCCTTTATGGAAAACTAATGTCTTATTATAAATAGAAGAAGTTTCTAAAATACTTCTTTATGTTAATTCCTCTTCATAAAAGAGGAAACCCAAATAACCCATTAAACCTACTTACTCGTGATGGATTCTTTAGTTATCTGTTATAATCTTTTTGACCATAGTTTTAAGGACATTCCTCCTTTACCCGAACCATATGTTGTTCCTCTAAACAATAATCGCCTTGGTTATGTAGAGAAACAAGCTACTCCAGAAATTCTGGATAGTTTAGAAATTACATACCGTGAAACTCCTCATGAGCAATTATTAGAAATTTGCAATCAGTTAAAACCTCTTTCATTAGAACAACGTTTCAAGTCTGTAAAAAACAGAAGAACTTTAAAGCTTGCAGAACTTCTTGTAGATCCCAAAATCAAACCCGTAATTTTAAACTTTGTTCATAGAAAATTTGCTACTTTTTATTCTTTATTGGTTACAAATCAATATGCAATAACTTATAACGCACAAAGAAAAGATCCTTTTGAAAATCATAGGCTTTTGATAAATGATTCTATTTCTCTATATCCAATTTTAGAATTTACCAAAACAGAAGAAGGAATAGAATATGCATTTACTCTTAAAGATCAAGAAAAGCGTTTAATCCCAAAAAATCATAGTATTCAAATATTACTTAATGACCCTTCCTGGATTCTTTTAGACAAAGCTATTTATCAAATTAAAAACCTCAATTCCAACAAACTAAAACCATTTTTTGATAAAGAAAAGATTACAATTGCTCAAAAACACATTAAAATGTATTTAGAAAAAGTAATTGTACCTGTAATTAAAAATGTCGATGTTGTAACCAATGGTTTTGAGATCATTACACATAAAAACATAGCATCCTATGAAATCGAAGTTCTTCAGGATTTTATTAGAGATGTATATGTGATAAAACTTATTTTGAACTATGATCAAGCTACTTTTGATTATAATAACACCAAGACAACTGTTTCTAGTGTAAATTTTGAAGATGATCATCAAATTCAGATTATTCAAACAAAAAGAGATCCTGAAGCAGAGCAAAAAATAATTGATTTACTAATTAGTAAAGGATTACGTCTCAATAACAATTTACTTTTAGAAACCGAAAATACCGAGGATCCTTTTGAAATTCTAAAATGGTTAACGGTGAATAAATCTCAGCTTGTTGAAGATGGCTTTGAAATAAAACAACCACAAATTGAAGACAAACCTATAAACATTACTCCTTATCAAATAGATATTAAGAACGAAAAAAAAAATGACTGGTTTGATGTAAAAGGTATTGTTACCATTGGTAATCAAGAGATTAAGTTTTCAAAATTTGTAAAATACATTAAACAAAACAATCGTCTCTTTCCTATTGATGAAGATCAAATCTTTATTATCCCTCAAGAATGGATGACGCGATACAAAAAAATAGCAGATTTCGGAAAAGTAAAGGATGACACGATACAAGTAAACAAAGGAAATTATACTATCTTAAAAGATATTATCGAACCAGAAGAGTTAGCTATAGAGCATAAGACTGATATAGAATATCAACCGAGTGATTTATTAAAAGCAACTTTACGTCCATATCAAAAAGAAGGAGTTCAATGGTTAGTGAATCACTATCATAATGAATTAGGCGCTTGTCTTGCAGATGATATGGGATTAGGAAAAACATTACAAACTATTGCTGCATTAATTTTTGCAAAAGAACATCTATCTCCAGAGGAAGGCACCTCAAAAACTGTACGATTAGAATTATTTAGCGATCCTCTAGAAATAAAAACATATTTAAAAGCATTGATCGTGCTTCCTTCTTCCCTAGTCTTTAACTGGGCGCAAGAAATCATAAAATTTGCTCCGCATCTTTCTATTGTCAAATACACAGGTACTGATAGAAAAAAGATTACTCCATATCTAGATACTTATGATGTAATTCTTACAACATATACCACAGTCTCGAAAGATATTTCAATACTTAAAAAAACAGATTTTGCATATCTAATCACGGATGAAAGTCAGCAGATAAAAAACAAAGAATCTAAGATTTTTCAAGCTATCAATAGCTTGCAGGCTTCACATAAAATTTCTTTAAGTGGTACTCCTATAGAAAATTCATTATCTGACCTTTGGTCACAGATGCAGTTTATTAATCCAGGAATGTTAGGTAGTTATACCTTTTTTAAGGATCATTTTAAAATTCCAATAGAAAAACACCAGGATCAAGAACGTATAGAAGAACTAAAAAATCTTATTGACCCTTTCATCTTAAGAAGAACCAAGGAGCAAGTTGCAAAAGATCTTCCTGAATTATCAGAACAAATTATCTATACAGAAATGCTTCTTGATCAAGAAAAACAATATGAATCTCAGAAATCAGCAGCCAGAAACCTCCTATTGGGTATTGATCCGGTTCCTTCAAATAAAATTCATATTATTAATACACTTACAAAACTTCGTCAATTAGCAAATCATCCAAAACTAATTGATGAGAAATCAGATCAACAATCTGGAAAATTTATGGATGTTACCAATTATCTAGAAACTTTGGTGAGATCAAATAAAAAAGTATTGATTTTTAGTTCTTTTGTCTCTCATTTAAATATATACCAAGAATGGTGTGATGCTAATCATATACCGTACACAACCTTAACAGGGCAAACTAAAAGTTCTGATCGTGAATCTATCGTTAACGAATTCCAAACAAATGATGCTATTCCTATATTTTTCATTTCGCTTAAAGCTGGTGGAGTAGGTTTAAATCTTACAAAAGCATCATACGTAGTATTATTAGATCCCTGGTGGAATCCATTTATTGAGAAACAAGCTATTGCTAGATCTCACCGTATTGGGCAGACTAATAATGTTATGGTTACTCGATTCATTTCAAAAAATACCATCGAAGAAAAAATATTACAACTACAAGAAAAGAAAAAAGGTTTATCAGATGAAATTATAGATGTAAATACAATTCCTGATTATATAGAACAAGATTTAGCCGAGTTATTGACTTAAATCATCGTACAAATTGGTAAGAAAAACGATACTATATATCCGAACGTTCAATCATAAAATTATGATATAATAATCACTTCTTAACTTAAAGTTATTTTGACATTATAATTCTATTAAAATTCTCTCTATTAAGACTTAAGAAAGATAACAAATACTTAAAAAACCTAATTAGGTGATGGTATTCATCTTTATTTACTTGCGGATATCTTTTAACCTAAAAACAATAAAAATGAAATTTAAAATGAAATCTATTATAGCAATAGTACTAGTTGCTATAGTAATCTCTTCTTGTAGTAAAGAATCAACCAGCGAAGAAGTTAACGCCGCTAATGAATACCTGGAATTAGTAGGAACTGTTGAACATCGTACTGCTAGTGAGAAAGAATTAAGTGCTCTTAAAAAACCAACAACCAGAGCAAATTGTACTTTACACGGAGATGAAGGATGTTCAGACGATTCTAGATCTGAGTTTGAACGTTATGTAAGAGAGTGTACTACCTATCCTCGTACCTGGCCTCCTTCTGGAACTGTTTCTACATATTACAAAAGTATGATCTACTATGTAGATGGAGATGGTGATATTAACCTTGATCATTACCAAGATGATCTTCAGGCTCATGTTGATCAAATAATAAGTTCTGTTGGATCGGCTGCATTCATAAGTGCTAATATTGTATTTTGGCAATGTAATGAGAGAGAAAATAACTCTTGCGTATTACAATACACGGTGTATAGATAGTATTTTCTTGAAAAAAGATCTTTAATATAATATTACGTAACAAGGCAATAACGTTTCGTAAGTAATTCAAAAAGAACAATTAGCCATTAACTTTATATTTAAAAAGTTAATGGCTAATTAGTTTTAAATCATCTTTTGTAAAACTTGATTATTACTTCTCAAAATTCATTAAAAACACTTCCTTTCTATTTCTTCTTTCAATAAAATTAGGGTTATTACAATCAAACACATCTATAGATTTTACCCATTATTAGCTTTCTATATTTCTAAAAGAAATCATAATCTACACTTCATTAACAACTATTTATTATAAATTGTTGCTTTTCTAATATTTAAAAACTCAATTTTAATTATAATAACTTTTACACCATCTCAAAAATGAAATACATATTTTCTGTGCTGCTTGCACTCATTTGCACAACTATTTTAGCACAAGACACCTATTTACATTGCGGAAAACTAATTGACACCAAAACAGGAACAGTTCTTACCGAAAAAACAATTGTTATTTCTGGAAACAAAATTACCAAGGTAGAAAACGGATATACCAAAGGAAAAAAAGATGATACTACCATCGACCTTAAAGATAAAACAGTAATGCCAGGTCTTATTGACATGCATGTACATTTAGAAGGAGAAACTAATCCTAAAGCTTATTTGAAACGTTATACGGATAATGAAGCTGATGTGGCTTTTGATGCAGTAGGTTTTGCAAAAACTACACTTATGGCGGGATTTACCACTGTTCGAGATTTGGGTGGTAGCGGTGTCAATATTGCTTTAAAAAAAGCAATTGCCAGAGGAAAAATTGATGGGCCAAGAATATTTACAGCAGGAAAATCATTGGCCACTACAGGCGGTCATGCTGATCCTACAAACGGAAGTAAAAAATCCATAATGGGAGATCCAGGACCAAAAGATGGAGTTGTAAATAGTGTAGAAGATGCAAAAAAAGCTGTTCGTCAGCGTTATAAAAACGGAGCAGATTTAATTAAGATTACAGCTACAGGTGGTGTTTTAAGTGTTGCCAAAAGCGGATCTAATCCTCAATTTACCGTAGAAGAAATTAAAGCCATTACTGAAACCGCTAAGGATTATGGTTTTCATGTAGCTGCACATGCTCATGGAGACGAAGGGATGCAACGTGCTATACTTGGAGGTGTAAAAACCATCGAGCATGGGACTTTAATGAGTGAAAAAACTATGGATCTGATGAAGCAATATGATGCATATTTGGTTCCTACGATTACAGCAGGAAAAGAAGTAACCGAAAAAGCTAAAATCGATGGATACTATCCTGCGATTATTGTACCTAAAGCGTTAGATATTGGTCCAAAAATCCAAAATACATTTAAAAAAGCTTATGATCGCGGTGTTGGTATTGCTTTTGGAACAGATGCTGGAGTATTTATGCATGGACAAAATGGAAAAGAGTTTGGTTTCATGGTTGAAGCAGGAATGCCTGCAATAGCAGCTATACAAAGTGCTACAACAACAAATGCCAAAATCCTGAATATGCAAGATCAATTAGGTCAAATCGCTCCTGGTTTTCTAGCGGATATTGTTGCTGTAAATGATGATCCAACAAAAAAGATTGATACTATGGAAAATATAGTTTTTGTAATGAAAGAAGGAAAAGTTTATAAAAATTAAAATCTAACCCATGAAAAAGTCATTTACAACCTTGATTATTATAATCTTGTTTTGTTTTAAAGCATTTATTGTTAAAGGGCAAGAAGCCAATCAGTCGCATAAAGATTCGCTTAAAATGATTGTAAATGAATACTATAAATTGAATATAAAAGTATTTCAATCAAATTCTACAGTAGATGATATTGATAATATTTTTAAGCTTTTTTCTGAAGATTTCACCTACGTGCATCCAAAATATGGAGGAGTTTACACTCGAAAAAAATTATACGAGGGATACGTAAGAAATCAAAAAAACGGTGGCTATAATGGCAGTGTGGCTGACATTAAAATTGTCAACACAATCCTGGGATTAAATGCAGTCGTTGTAGAAAAAAAATTCATTAGTAAAACAGATACAGGAACTGAAGCTGGTAAGCCTCAAATGACTTTATTCGAATTTAAAGAAGGTAAAATTTTTAAAATCTTTGAATATTGGTAGTTATTGAATAAATATCTAATCCAAAGGAATTAGGCGATATGGTTAAAACAGGAGCTCCAGCAATGGCGGTCGTACAAAGCACTACCATAATGAATTCCAAAATTTTAAATATACAAGATCAATTAGGTCAAATAGCACTAGGTTTTCTAGCTGATATGGTTTGATGTAAACGATGATCCAATAAAAAAACTGACAGTTTTTGTGATAAAAGAAACTAAGAGCTATAAATAATAAACTTCTAAATCCTATATCTTTGAAAAATATTATTAGTATTTATATCAAATGGAAGGATCTAATCCGTGTAAGAACTGTGGTACTGTAGTACAACAAAAATTTTGTCAACATTGCGGCCAAAAAGTAATTCATTATAGATGGACCTTAAAGAAATTATCTAAATCTTTTGTGAATGCTATATTTAACCTTGAAAAGGGTTTTTTCTATACATTTAAGTCATTGACTATCTCTCCTGGAAAAGTAATAAATAATTATCTAGATGGTAATACCGTTAAATACACAAATCCTTTTAGATATGCTCTAATTGCCATAGCAATCAGCACTTTTTTTATATTATACCTTGGCATTTGGAAATTACAAATAGATCAAACGATCGAAAACTACAAGATGCTTGGGGTTATAAAATCTGAGGCAGAAGAAGTTAAATTGGAAGATTCTATGAAATTCGTAACTAAGTTTATGAATATTATCCCTTTCCTAATAATTCCTTTTATGTCATTAAGTTCTATATTGTTTTTACAGAAAAGAGCATTACATTATGCAGAACACCTTATACTCAATACTTTTATGATTGGGCAGTCAACATTATACGGGATCGTATCATTATTCATCATATATCTGTTTCCTGAATATGTAGCTTGGCTGTATTTAATAGGCCTCCTAATTGCCGCATTGGTATATAGTCATATATTTCAAGGTATGTTTAACAAAGGGTATATCAAAGGTTTAATACAAGGCTTTTTTATTTATATAACTGGTTTTGCTTTTTTTCTATTAACAATTGGAGTAGTTACCTTTATTGTCGGAATTCTAATATCTATAGTTTTGAGATGAGTTAATAATCAACTTGAATGCAAAGCATACATATCTTTTAACACTGTTATATAAGAAGTATCTGGTAAAAGAATTCAAAAAAACTTTTCCTTTTTATCATAGAATAATTATTTGCTTATTAGTGAAGTAAATTAACTTCGATTAAAAAAAGAGAATTACCTCAGGAATAAAAGTCCAGAAATATTAAAACAATATCTTTATACGCCATGATGTATCTCAAACTTAATAAATCTGATTACCGTCTTCTTATTATTTATCTGGCCATAGTTACACTATGGGACATTGCTCATTTTTCTATTTTAGGTAGACCCTTATTTAAGTATTTAATAGATATTCCTCTTCTTTGGATAAAGACAATTGTTCTAATAATTCTTTTTAGATATCTGATCATTGAGTTATTGGTTAAAAATAAAAAGTATTTACTATTTTTCTTCACGGCATTAGGTAGTGTGATTTTAGTAGGATTTGGATCTCTTCTCCTAGAGTTCTGGTCAGGAGGAAATCCTTTAAAAATATCAGACCTGAGTAAAAAATTAATTTTTAAAAGTTATTATAACTCCGCAGTAGATCTAGCGCTGCCATTGGGATTATTATTAGGAAAGAAGTATTACGAAAACTTTATAAAAGTAAATCAGATTGCCAAAGAACAGAAAGAAATGCAACTCAAATTATTAAGGACACAATTTGATCCGCATTTTTTATTTAATAGCCTTAATACATTAGATGCTTTAATTGACATTTCTCCGGAAAAGGCAAAAATCTATATTTCTCGACTGGCATCATTATATCGACATATCACTCAAACCAAGGATCAAGAAGTCGTACCGCTAGAAGAAGAAATTAAATTAGCTGAAAATTATTTCTTTCTTATCGAAACTCGATTTGGTCATTCTTACGAATTTATTTTACACAAAAACGAACAACCTAAAGACAAATATTTACCAACAGGAGCTTTACAAACGGTTATTGAAAATGTAGTAAAACATAACAAACCAAAAAATGACCAGGTAATCAAAACAGAGATAACAATTCTTGATGATATAATTAAAGTCAAAAACAACAAATCTATTATTATAACAAATAATTATTCTTCTGGAACTGGATTACAAAACATAAAAAAACGCTATATACTTCTTTCTAATAAGGAGGTTACTATTGAAGAAAGCAAAAATTATTTTGCAATAACATTACCTCTATTAACATTAGAACAATAATTAAACAAAGAGTTTTATGAATATTCTAATTCTTGAAGATGAAATTCCGGCATATGAAAAACTAGTCCTCTATATTCAAGAATATTATTCTTCTCAAGTCACGTATGATTGGTCCAGATCCATCGGTAACGCAAAGCAATTATTGATTCAAAATCAATATGACTTTATTCTTTCTGATATCCAATTACTTGATGGCTTAGCTTTTGATTTATTTGATCAGATAAACTTATCATCGCCTATTATTTTTTGTACCGCCTATGACACTTTTCTTCTAGATGCTTTTAAAGCTAATGGCATCGCATACATCTTAAAACCGTATTCAAAGGGGGAATTATCAGAAGCCTTGTGTAAATACGAGACTCTTATCGCTTCTTCAAGAAGCGCCTTTCAAACAAACAATGAAGTTTTTAAAGACCTAAAAGAGTTAATCACCTCCGAAAAAAAACAATTCTTAAATCGTTTTGTAGTAAAAAAAGGAAATGGCATCAAACTAATAGATGTTGATACTATAAGTCTGATAGAGGCTTGTGGTGATTTTTGTAAAATCACAGATAAAAATGGTAACACACATAGTATTTCGCAAAGTATCGGAATTCTTGAAGATCAGTTGACCCCTAAATCGTTTTTTAGAATTAACAGAAGTCAAATTATAAACATACAGCACATAACCGCTATGGATACACATAGTAAAAATAGACTTCTAATTATTCTTACCGGAATTGGTCAAGGAGTTGTTACTAGTTCTTCTAAAACTTCTGAATTCAGAAAATGGGTGCAATTTTCATAAGAAACTTTCTACAATCACTCATCGGTAAAAAAAAACCTTTTAATCATTATTTATCCTCATTCATCAGTATTTGATGATTCCTCTTTTGACTGCAAACTATATTTATACATCACTTTATTGCAGGCATCAAAATGAAAAACTACATTTTTATCCTCTTCTTATGTACTTTACAAATGTGGGGGCAACATAGCAACAACAACCGTATTGATACAGTCAAAATAAACTCCAAATTCTTAAACGAAGTAAGAGAAGTAAAAATAGTACTCCCTTACGATTATGATAAGTCAACAAAATCTTACCCAATCATTGTTGTACTAGACGATCAACTTATATTCTCAACAATGACTGCAATAGTTAACCATCTCAGTGCAACCTCGAGAATGCCAGAATCAATTATTGTAACTATTCCTAAAGGAAAACAGCATCGTAGTTATTACGCTCCTAACCTATATAGCTATAGTAAACAAAGAAATTATAATTACGGAAATCATCAGGAAGAACTCAGCGCATTTTTGGAAAAAGAATTGATCCCCATTTTAACTACTAAGTATCGTACGGCAAACTTCAGAACTATCGTGGGATTCTCACCTTCTTCAGTATTTACCTTGGATCTTTTTTGTGAAAACAGAAAATTATTTCAAGCATATATAGCTCTGGCATCTGGTAATATTATTGGAGATGGTTATACAAAAGATAAAAACTTTATTCACATTATTGAAAACTCCTTAACCTCTTCACTTTCTAACAAAACATATTTATATGTTGTTTCTGGAGGTCGGGATTTGATCAGTAATCCTAATATTAAAAACAATATTGCTTCTTTTAATCAAAAAATATCAAAAGGTTCAATCTCCAATTTGAGTGCCAAAGGAGAAATAATCCATGGTGAAGGCCATACAGATGTTTTACTTCCCGGAATCATTTCTGCTTTTGACCTCATTTATCCAAAAGAGCAATGGATTGTTGATTATGTTGAGACCATCAACAAAGAAGGAAACGCAAAAGAAAATATAGATGCTTTTTACAATAATTTATCTCAACAATATGGTTTTAAGATATACCCTAATATGAATCGGTTATATAGCATGAACTGTATTAAAAATATTGGGCGTCGACTTTTAAAACAAGGTAGAGTAAGCGAAGCCATTGAATTGTTCCAATACTGGGTAAAACTTTATCCACACTCTTCTAATGCTCACGCATATCTCGGACTCTCTCTAAAAGTTGCACAAAAATTTACAGAATCTATAAAATCATATAAAAAAGCTATTGAAATCTCAGAACGAGAATCTAATCCTGAAACATCTAAATACAAAGAATCTTTAAACGAATTAAAAACTAGTATTAACAAAAGATAAATACCAGATCAATGAAATTACATTCTTACCTAATCACAAGCTTCATTTTCTTACTTTCTATATTTTATGGAAAGGCACAACAATCAGATAAATCATTTTTATCTGCGGTTTCTTCTTCTCCTACAACCTATGCCCAAAAAATTTCTTTTCATTCTAAAATCTTAAATGAAGATAGAAAAATGAATATCTATCTTCCAGAAAGTTTTTATACTGCCTCAGAAGATCATACATATCCCGTGATTTTAATAAGTGGAAGTCACGGCAATAAATTTTTTTTAACCATATCTGGTGTTATTGAACACTTAAGTTATGTTAATCGAATGCCCGAAGCTATTGTTATAAGCTTTGAAGAAGAAACACATTATGCTCCTAATGTATATACTAATGGTATGTGGTCTAGTCGAGAAACCATAGAGTTTAACGCAGATCCTACAAAGTTTATACGACACCTTAAGGAAGAATTGTTCCCTTATTTAAAACAACAATATCGAGCAGCTGATTATCGCATAATTGTAGGGGTTTCTGGAAGCAGTGTATTTCCATTACACACATTTGCACAAGCTCCCGATCTCTTTCAGGCTCATATTACAGTAGCGAGTGCAGATATGATTGGTATGGGATACAACCCTGGTGAAACATTCATCGACGCCTTTGAAGAAGTCTTCATTAATAATCCTAACCGTAAAGCTCAATTCTATCTGGCAGTAGCAGAAGATGATGTTAAAAAAAATGATACCTATTTAAAAAACATGGATAAACTAAAAGGGAAACTAACTCCATTTTTATCTAAAAGTTTAAAATTAAAAATAGAAGTTATTCCCGATGAAGGTCATTATGATTGTATTATCAAAGCCATGCTTTCTTCTATGGAAATGATTTTTCCTAAAGACAAGTGGTCTCTAAAATTTCGTGAAATCATTAAGGAACCAGGAAATGCCCTAGAAAACATAGATGCCTATCATCAAAACCTCTCTAAAATATATGGTTTCCCAATCCTACCGAAAGCAGAACGATGGAACAATGTAAATTGCCTGAGATTCATAGGTGGTAAGCTATTGCGAGACGGAAGAATCAAAGAATCTATTCAGGTTTTTAAACGAAGAGTAAAATACCGCCCCAATTCTCCCTGGGCGTATCAAAGTTTATCAGAAGCATTAGAAACCAACAATCAACTTAAAGAAGCATTAACCGCGCAGGAAAAAGCATTACAACTAGCTAAGACATATAACAAAGATCAGATCACTGATTATAAAAATCGTATAAAAAAAATCCAACAAAAGCTTGGTAAGTAATTATATCCGAGTCAGCATACTAACATTTAGTTTATACATCTTATGAAAGTCAAAATCTTTTTTTCAGCTTGTCTATTATTGAGTCTTATCTATACCGGATATTCACAAATTAAGATTCAAGATAATACGGTAGGAAAAAACATTATCATTCCTTCCAAAGTATTAAATCAAGATCGAAAAATTCAAATTTTATTACCCAAGGATTATAATAAAACTTCAAAAGGATATCCTGTGATATATATTTTAGATGGGCAACGACTTTTTCATCATGCAATAAGTATATCACAATCCTTCAAACAATTTAAATTAACTCCGGATTTCATAATTGTAGGCATCAATAATACTTATCCTGACCGGTTTGGACATTTTAGTACAGGAACTGCTTCTTTTTTAAACTTCATATCAAATGAAGTAATTCCGTTTGTTGATCAAAAATATAATACTTCGCAAGAACGTTTATTATTTGGATGGGAATACGGCGGTGGATTTGTGATAGAAGCTATGACAAAAAAACTCAAACTATTTAAGGGATATATAGCCGCCAGTCCTTTTCCTATACAAGTATCAAACTTACCTGTATCCACAAGAAGAGTAAAAAGATTAGATAGTATCTTAGAGAACCATCCTAACTCCTTTCTCTATTTTACGTCTGCTATCAATGAAGGCATGGTTACAGAAGGTGCCGAATATTTGAAAAATAAACTAGAATCAAAATCTCCTAAGAACTTACGTTGGAATTACATTAAATTACAAAATGAAGAACATAGATCTACTCCTTACCACACACTCTATCATGGGGTAAAACAATATTACTATAACTATAAAGAACTTACCTTTCACAATCTAAAAGAGTATCAACAATTAGGAGGCATGGATTATGTGATCTCATATTACAAAAAGAGAGCTGAACGATTTGGTTTTTCTGAAGATATTGCACAAGGTACTATGTGGAGTTTAGTTCGAAAATCATTTGATGAAAATAACTACACCGCTTTTGACTCTTTTATTAAAGAATTTAAACCCAAAGGTTTTTTAGAAAAGTTAAGAACCAATTGGGGATGTACTTTTGCAGAGTTTTACCTTAAGCACAATCAACCCGAAAAAGCAAAGGTTTTATATGACATATACATTCATAAATCACCTAATTCTGCAAGGTCATTAAATGGCATGGGTGATGTATATCGAGAATTAAAACATAAAGAAAAAGCTACTATTTATTATAAAAAAGCAATCAAACTTGCCAAAGAAAACGCTGATTGGAGGTTAGAAGAATATAAAAAAGACTTAGAAGATCTAGATAAAAAATAAATTAGCAACTATCTTAGCTATTATCGAAACGTTAATTGCTATCATATGAACTCTCGAATTATAATCTCAATAAGTATATTTCTATTTATTACACAAATATCATCTGCACAGAAATCTGATCTGTCTATGTTCAAAAATTTGATTGGAAAAGAATGGAAAGCAGAAGGCAAATGGGGAGATGGAACCAAATTTAAACAGGAAACCATTTTTATGTTTGATCTTAATAAAACTATTGTGATTGCAAAATCCAAAGGGTTTACCAATCAAGAGCAAACACAGTATGGATGGAGAAATCACGGGATAAGAAAATATGATGCGACTACTAAAACTTTTAAGTTTTGGGAATTTGATGTTTTTGGAGGTGTTACTAAAGGTGAAATTAAATTTGAAGGAAAAAACCTTATCTATCAATATCAATATGGTAAATCATTAGTTACCGATATGTGGGAATATGTAGATGACAACACCTATAACTTTAAAGTAGGAGATTACACTGACGGCAAGTGGAAACAAGTATATCTGGAAACTCAATTCAAAGCCGCTAAAACTGCAAATAACGGCAGGTAAGATATTTTTAATGGATTTAGGTCTATTACGACTAACAGTACAGTAACGTGTTGAATTATTTATTATGAATTCAATTTAGGTTAATACAATCATAAACCACAAACTCAAAACTATGGAGATCGTAAAACCAGACCTCAGTCGTTTCAAAAACATTAAAGATTTTCCGTATGAAGAAAACTTTATAGAATTTGAAAATCTTCAAATGCATTATATTGATGAAGGACAAGGAGAAGTTATTCTTGCACTTCACGGAGAACCAACCTGGTCTTATTTATACAGAAAATTCATTCCTACATTAAAAAACTATCGATTTATTGCTCCAGATCTTATAGGATTCGGAAAATCTGACAAAATTGTAGGATGGAAAAACTATACTTTTGATCTCCATTTTAGATCATTAGAACATTTCATTCAAAAATTAGATCTTAAAGATATTACTCTTGTAGTTCAGGATTGGGGAGGAATGCTAGGATTAAGCTTACTGGCAGAATACCCAGAACGCTTTAAAAGAGTAGTGATATTAAATACGTTTTTACCGGTAGGTAAAAAAATGTCGTTGTTTTTTAAAATCTGGAGAATGTATGCCAAATATCACCCTTCTTTATCTATTAGTACAATCTTAAAAAAAGGCTCGTATCAAAAATTATCTTCTGATGTTCTAGATGCCTATTGCGCTCCTTTTCCGAACAGGAAACACAAAGGAGGTGCTGTTGCTTTTCCCCTATTGGTTCCTGCCAACCCTAGCGATCCAGCAGTAAGACCTATACAAAAAGCAAGAGATGTACTCTCTACCTGGAACAAACCAGCTTTGGTTCTTTTTTCTGATAAGGACAAAATTTTAGGAGGACTTGAAAAATTCTTTTATCGCTTAATTCCCTCTACCAAAGAGCAGCAAAAAATTATTATTAAAGATGCCGGGCACTTTCTACAAGAAGAGAAAGGAGAAGAAATAGCTCAATATATTAATAAATTTATGCAAGGCGAATTAGTAATTAAAAAATAATACTTGTTTTAGTTTTCATTCATATTCCTCCATTAATTTGTAAGTAGTTATACTATATAACGACCTAAAAATCAAATTGAAAAAACACCATCATCTGATTAATCATATCTTAATCAGACGTAAAATTATCTTTAAAGAACGCTCTTTTTTATCAAAAACTAACCAATGAAAAAAGCCATTCACCCCCTTTTATTGAGTGTTATCTTTGCCTGCGCTATTTCCTGCATTGGAGAAGATATCATAGATGACCAAGTCGATCCTGTTCTAAGAATTAATAATCCTCTAGAATCTCTAGCAATAGGAGAAACTCATCAATTTGAAGCTACTTATCTCAACAATATCGGGCAAGAAGAAAATGTTGATCTTATCTGGTCTAGTTCTGATGAAGCCATAATAAGCATAGATGCGATGGGATTGGCTTCAGCTTTAGAAGAAGGAGAAGCTATCATTACAGTTTCTACACTTGATAACTCAATAACTAGTGTTGCTAATAGTACACTACAAATTACAGATGAAACTATTGTTGATAATCAATCCAGAACAGGAACAATTATAACCACTAGCAGCTATACACTTACCGGTGAATTCGTCCTTGAAAACATCCCTAACGAAGATATTATACGTCTCTCTATATCTGATAATTATGCTGCTTCATCATCATTACCAGGATTGTATGTATATTTTACTAACAACCCTAACACCATTAACGGAGCTTATGAAATAGGCCCTGTTACTGTCTTCAATGGAGCTCATACATTTGACATCAGCAACCAGGATGTTCAACTAAACCAATACAGTTACTTATTATATTGGTGCAAACCTTTTTCTGTAAAAGTAGGAGAAGGAAAAATCAATTAATCATACTACCACCAAAGATTATGAAATTAAAGAATTTAGCTTTTGTCTCAATATTACTTTTAAGTATATCGACAACAACCGGACAATGGTCTAAAGGCAAAAAAAATGGATATTATAAATTATCAGCCTGGTCATTGGTTTCTGATCAACATTATACTGATACCGGAAATATAGATCCCAATGCAACACGCGGTTTTTTTAATCTCAATTTTTATGGTGAATATGGAATCACCGATAAGTTGGACATAATTGCTTATGTTCCTTTTTTCTCCAGGACCTATCAAAATGATCAGATTTCTGGTACCACAGGAGAAGTAATACAACAAGGAGAAGATCTCAATGGTATTGGAGATAGTGATATATCAATAAGATATGGAATACTACAGAAAAATAACTTTGCAATAGCTACAACATTAAAATTAGGTCTTCCTATTGGCAATGATTCTGGAGGTTCGGATGGAAGTTTTCAAACAGGAGATGGAGAATTTAATCAACATATACAACTAGATTTTGGTATACCATTTACTATAAAGAAAACTCCTCTTTATGCAAAAACTTATTTTGGCTATAATAACCGAACTCAAGATTTTTCTGATGAACTACATTTTGGTGGTGAGACTGGTATTTCTTTTTGGAATAAAAAAATATGGCTAATAGGACGGTTAAATGCCGTACAATCCCTTCAAAACGGGGACAAATCAGCTCAAAATGCACAAGGAAGTATTTTTGCCAATAATATTGAGTATACCAGTGTGGGAGGTGAAATAGCTTATTACATTACCAAAAAATTCGGAATATCTTTTACGTATACTTCTACAATAAGTGGTCGTATAATTTATGCTAATCCTTCTATCTCTGGAGGTATTTTTCTGAATATTAAAAAGCAATCAAAATAAAAAACACCTCAAAAAAAATATTTTGAGGTGTTTTATTTATACTATTTTATTCCTTCTAAATCGAAGCAGAAATCGTTTCCATAGAACGATCTACTTTTTTCACTAATCCAGAAAGTACTTTTCCTGGTCCAACTTCGGTAAAAGATGTAGCTCCATCTTTCATCATATTTTTCACACTTTGTGTCCATTTAACTGGTGCAGTCAATTGGGCAATCAAATTCTTTTTAATCTCTTCAGGATCAGTAATTGCCGTTGTTGTTACATTTTGATATATAGGACATGTAGGAGTATTAAATTTTGTAGCCTCAATTGCAGCTGCCAGTTCTTCTCTGGCTGGTTCCATCAATGGAGAGTGAAATGCTCCCCCTACTGGTAACACTAATGCTCTACGAGCACCTTTTTCTTTTAATACTTCGCAAGCTTTTTCTATAGCTTCTACTTCTCCAGAAATAACCAGTTGTCCCGGGCAATTATAATTTGCAGCAACTACAATTCCTTCGATTTCTTTACAAGTTTCTTCTACTACTTCATCTTCTAATCCTAGCACCGCTGCCATTGTTGAAGGTTGTAATTCACAAGCTTTTTGCATAGCCAAAGCTCTTTTAGACACCAATTGTAAAGCATCTTCAAATTCTAATGTCCCGTTGGCGACTAAAGCAGAAAACTCTCCTAGTGAATGGCCAGCAACCATGTCTGGTTTAAAACTATCACCTAATACTTTACTTAAAATTACTGAATGTAAAAATATGGCTGGTTGTGTTACTTTGGTTTCTTTTAATTCCTCAGCAGAACCTTCAAACATAATTTTAGTAATCTCAAAACCCAGAATATCATTGGCTTTATGAAATAATTCTTTTGCTAATTCTGAATTTTCATATAGATCAAGACCCATTCCTGAAAACTGAGCTCCTTGACCTGGAAATACATATGCATTCATGTACTATGTGTTTAAAATTTTGACAAAAGTAAGTATAAAGCTTAATAGTTAGATAAAGTTGGTGATTAGATTTTTGTAAGTTCTAGACATCTTCATATTCTTAATATACTTTTTTCACTGAAAATAGGGTGTTCTAGATAACAAACAAAGTATATTTTTGCTGTCAAAATATAGAATCATGAAGATTTATTTGTTTACTCTATTAAGCATTTTAACTTTTTTTACTCAGGCACAAACAACTTTTACTTATACTGGAACCGGAGATTGGACCGATCAAGGCAATTGGAGCCCTAGTTATCCAGGCACAACGATTAATGCACAAGATGAAGTAATCATAAGTGCTGGAGCAGATGTAGCACTTATTGTCGTAACTATTAATGGAACACTTACTAATAACGGAACTTTAGAAAGTCGTTCTACCTTTACAAATAACGGAACGATTATAAATGAAGGATTAATTACCAATAGATCGTTCTTTACCAATGAAGGGACCATAACAAATAATGGACAGTGGAATAACAGTTCGATTTTTATCAATAATTCGATGTTAACGAATAATGGTACTTTTCAAAACAACGCATTCTTATATGGAGATAATACCACACATACCAATGATTTTAACTTGTCACAGCTTTTCAGCCCAGGAAATAGTGCTTCTCCTGATGTAGGCACTTATGTTTTTGATAGTAATGCTACATTTCTTTCCAGCGCAAATGTTACAGCTGATATCAGAAGTGTTTCTGAAGTAGATCTGGTTCAGGTTGCTAGTACAGCTACACTATCCGGAACTTTAAATGTGAACTTGTTAGATAGTTACGATCCTGTAATAGGAACTACTTATACCATATTGACGGCAAATAGTGTAAACGGAACATTTAATACAATTAATTATCCAACTTTAGTTGGGAACAAAGCATTCGAAATAAGTTATACAGCAACTAGTGTTATTTTAACAGTAGTCCGTACTCCATTTGTATATACCGGAACTGGAGATTGGACCGATCAAGGTAATTGGAGTCCTAGTTATCCAGGCACAACGATTAATGCACAAGATGAAGTAATCATAAGTGCTGGAGCAGATGTAGCACTTATTGTCGTAACTATTAATGGAACACTTACTAATAACGGAACTTTAGAAAGTCGTTCTACCTTTACAAATAACGGAACGATTACAAATGAGGGATTAATTACCAATAGATCGTTCTTTACCAATGAAGGGAACATAACAAATAATGGACAGTGGAATAACAGTTCGATTTTTATCAATAATTCGATGTTAACCAATAATGGTACTTTTCAAAACAACGCATTCTTATATGGAGATAATACCACACATACCAATGATTTTAACTTGTCACAGCTTTTCAGCCCAGGAAATAGTGCTTCTCCTGATGTAGGCACTTATGTTTTTGATAGTAATGCTACATTTCTTTCCAGCGCAAATGTTACAACTGATATCAGAAGTATTTCTGAAGTAGATCTGGTTCAGGTTGCTAGTACAGCTACACTATCCGGAACTTTAAATGTGAACTTGTTAGATAGTTACGATCCTGCAATAGGAACTACTTATACCATATTGACTGCAAATAGTATAAGCGGAACATTCAATACAATTAATTATCCTGATTTAGGGGTAGATAAAGAATTTCAAATCACCTATAACTCTAATTCTGTAGTAGTTGAAGTGGTAGATAGCCATGTATTGAATGTTGATGATCTGGATACCACCAATCAAGTAAAAATTATTATGTATCCTAATCCAACAACAAATACTCTTCATATTGATGGCCTCCATACATCAGAAAAAATAGCAATATATTCTATGTTAGGTGCAAAATTGTTAGAATCAGTTGTAAGTCCTTCAGAAAATAAAATTATGGTAAACACTCTAAGTAAAGGATCTTATTTTTTATCTATTGGGAACGCTAATTATAGATTTGCAAAAAATTAAGAATATTGATTTACTATACTTCTTACTCGATCATAATATGATCTACCAAATAAATTAAGATGCACTAATAAATAATATAATTGCCACAGAGTAAGACGTTCTTTCCAATTATGACTCAGCGGGAAAGCTTCATTGTATATATCGAACAAGGTTGTATCAAAACCTCCAAACAGATACATCATTGCAATATCCATTTCTCTGGGAGCATAACTAACAGCTGGATCGATCAAACAGGGTAACCCTCTATGATCTATCATAAAATTACCGCTCCATAAATCTCCATGAATTAAGCTTGAAGGTTCTTGCGGGATTTTATTTTCTATAGTTCTATAAAAACGATCTAAATTAGAGAATGAAAATCCTTTATTGATAGCAAGTTTAAATTGCGGTTCTAATCGTTGGAGTATATAAAATTCTGATGCAGAAACACAGCGGTCATTAAATTGAGGCAAACTTCCAATATAGTTATCGTTTTCAAAACCAAAATAAACTTCGCTTTGTTGATGCAACTCTGCAAGTTGTTTTCCGAATATTTCCCAGAAATCATCAACTTTTCTGTTAGAGTCAATATATTGCATCATCAAAAAAGATGTGCCATCAATTTCGTCAATATGCAAAACTTCAGGAATTGTAAAAGTATTTGACTTTTTTAATGTTTCAAGTCCTTTGGCCTCTGCCTGAAACATTCCAGGAAAAATGGAAGCATCGTTGATCTTGATAACGACTTCATCTTTTTTAGTAGTCAAAAGATAAACCTCATTAATATCTCCTCCGGATAAAGGTTTTACAGATAAGATTTTTTCATAAAGAAGTTCTTCAAAATAAGGTATAAGTTCTTTAGAGAACATTATTTTCTTTTATACGTCAAATATGTAAATGCATATTGGTGACGTTCATCTTTATCATGAAATTCTTCCTTGATCAACTCCCAATCTTTTAGATCAATTTCTGGGAAAAAGGCATCAGCTTCAAACTCCCCATGAACTCTTGTTAACTCTATACAGTCAGAATGATTCATTCCCATTTCATAAATCTCTCCTCCTCCTATAATAAAAGGTTGAGAATCATTCTTTACCTTGTTTAAAGCATCTTCGAGTGTATGAACTACTAATACACCTTCTGCCTGATACTCTTTATTGCGTGTGATTACAATATGCACACGATTAGGAAGTAGCTTCGGAAAAGTTTCAAAAGTTTTTCTACCCATTATAATATGATGCCCAGAAGTAAGTTTTTTAAACCTCCCAAAATCATCCGGTAAATGCCATACCAAATCATTATCCTTACCTAAAGCATTATTTTCTCCTGCTGCAGCTATCATTGTTATCATACGTTTAGGTTCTTCCATCTTTTTATTCTCTATAGGTTGCTGCTGTTTAATAAATGCTTCTTTCTTTTTTATGAGGTCTTCTTTTGGATACATAAGATCAACATCTTTTTGAATCAATGCTATTTCCTCTTTTTGTTTCGTAATCAATCGTTCCATTTGACGATCAGTCCATTCTTGCCCCATAAACTTACTAAACAACCATACATTACAAAAATGTAATACAAAGAGAAATGCCCAACAAATAATAGCAATCACATACCAATCGATTCCAAAAAAAGTAATGTCTGCACCAAAACCAAACGCCAGATTAAGTAGTGCAAAAAAAATAGCTCCTACTAAAAAAACAATAAAGTGTTGAAACAATCTTTTCTTTTGAATAACTCTTTTACGTGCATGCTCATATAACTCGCGTTGTAGCGGATCAATTTGCGGAGTTTCTTTTCTTTTTGAAAACATTTTAATAGTACCTTAGCGATGGCTGATTAATATATCCGAGTAAATATAAAGTTTTTACTAAAAAGCCCTAAAATAACTTATGAAGAATTTAAGAAAAGAATTCCCTATATTTTCCCATAACACATACCTTAACACAGCATCCTCTGGATTATTATATGATTCTCTATTAAATTTCAGACAGGAACATGATCTGGATTTTTTGATTGGCGGAAGCGTATTTAGAAATAATCAACAGGAGTTTCTTAGTGGTGTTCGTAATACAATTGCCGACTTTTTTGGAGGAAAAGAAAAGGATACAGTATTAACTCCTAACTTTTCATTAAGTTTTAATACTTTATTAAACGGAATAGATAAGGATAAAAAAATATTATTATTAGATGATGATTATCCTTCTATAAATTTTGCAGTTACTAACAAAGGGTTTGATGTATGTTATGCACAAATAGATACTTCGTTAGAACAAAATATTAAAAATGCCATAACAAAACACAAACCTGATGTTTTTGCTTTTAGCATTGTCCAATATATAAGTGGTGTTTTGATCGATTTAGATTTTTTAAAAGAATTAAAATCAGAATATCCCGATTTATTAATAATAGCTGATGCCACACAATTTTGTGGAACTACATCATTTAATTTTAATGCTTCTGGGATTGATATTTTAGGATGTAGTGGTTATAAATGGCTACTTGGTGGTTATGGCAATGGATTTATGTTGTTTAAAGAAGGTATTCTGGAAGAAATCACTTCTTATACCTATAAAAAAACTGCTTTAGAAGCTGATTATGATAGTTCATATACAAGTCTCCAGGCTCGATTTGAATGTGGTCATCTCGATACTTTTAATTTTGGAAGTCTACAATATTCTCTTAATTTTTTATCGGGAGTTGGTATATCTACTATCGAAGAAAAGCTTAACGAGCTATGTTTATATACCAAAGCTGAACTTCGTAAGTTAGATTTGCTTCAAGCAGCAGCAGCAGAACGTCAAAAGCATAGTTCTATTTTTAATATTAAAGGAAATCAAACTCTTTTTAACACACTCTTAGAACATAATATTATCACTTCATTACGCGGATCAGGAATTCGAATAAGTCTCCATTTTTATAATACTAAAGAAGACATAGATAATTTGCTTTCTATACTATATCGTTATCGTTAATATTTAATTGTTAAATGTTGATTAAATTACTGAAAATCTAATGTTTCGGACTTTTCTGGTTTCAAGTTTTATAGTAATTTAACATCTGATTAATTAACCAATTATTAATAGTAAACTTAAATTATGGCGATTACCAAACAGTATTTAAAATCTAAACCAATTTGTAAAGTCACTTTTATTGTTCCTGCCAAGGATGCAAAAAGTGTTAGTGTAGCAGGAGAGTTTAATGAATGGAACACAGAAGCTACTGTTCTTAAAAAGCTGAAAAATGGAAATTTTAAAGGAACTCTAGATCTTCCAAAAGACAATAAATTTGAATTCAAATATGTTGTAGATGGAGAATGGACCAATGAAATCGAGGCAGATGGATATCAGTGGAATGATTTTGCTTCTGCTGACAATAGTTTACTGGTTTTATAGTAAAGTTTGAAAGGTGTTGAGGAGTATTATTCTACTACCTCAACACCTTTCCAAAATGCCACGTATCCTTTAATTTGCTTTGCCAGGTCACTAGTTTCTGGGTAGTACCAGGCTGCATCTTGATTTTGTTTTCCGTCGACTTCTATAGTATAGTATGACGCCATTCCTTTCCAAGGGCAGTTCGTATGTGTCTTGCTGGATTTAAAGAATTCTTTCTTTATAGCTTCTGGAGGAAAATAATGATTATTCTCTACCATTTTAGTATCATTACTTTCTGCCAGAATTTGCCCGTTCCAAATTGCTTTCATAGTCTTTATTTTTATAGATTAAACTCTTTTTAAGTTTAAAATTATTTGATTTTTGAGATTAAATAATCTTTATAATTATTTTCTTTATCAGTAAACGCACCTTTAATTGTAAGTCCAGATTCTTCTGCCAGCCATTTTACGATATCATCGTCATATTTTTGAGAAATCTCGGTATGAATACTCTCCCAAGCTTCAAAATGAACTTGCAGGGATAGGCAATCAATATCTACAGTTTGCTTTTTAGTGCTAACTAAATAGCTTTTTGCTGTACCACTCTCAGGATCATACACTTCCCAATGAATAAAAGCATCAAGATCAAAATTACCTTCAAGTTCTTTATTTATCCTGGTCAAAACATTTTTATTAAATGCTGCCGTTACACCCGTTTTGTCGTTATAAGCATCTAAAACTTTCTGAGGATGTTTCTTTTGATCAAATCCCATAAAAAGTAAATCACCAGGATTCATAACACCACATAATTGTTTTAAAAACTGAATCGCTCTAGAATGCATTAAATTACCAATATTAGAACCTAAAACCATGATCACTTTTTTGCGATCACTAATATGTTGTAATCGATCCAAAACTTCAAAATATTCCCCAACTTGTCCTTGAACACTGATCGCTGGCATTTCAGAATTTAAGTTCTGAACCAATCCATCAATAGCGTTTTGGCTAATATCTATTGGGTTATAAGTAAAATCATAGTTTTTATCAGATAATTCTTTTAAAAGTACCTTCGTTTTTTTACCATCACCTGCTCCCAATTCGATAAGATCAAAACCTTCTTGATTTTCATCAAAACTTTTAACAATATCAGCTTTATGAGTTTCAAAAATTTCGTATTCAGCTCTGGTAAGATAATATTCTGGTAAGTTCATTATTTCCTGAAACAACTTATCACCTACTTCATCATAAAAAAACTTTGATGATAAATATTTAGGAAAGGCGGTTAAACCCTCATATACTTCTTTTTCAAAATTTGAAACGATTACTTTTTGATCTTTTGAGTTCACAAGTTTGTTTTTTACAATTATGATTTGTTAATGTATTAAGAACGTAATATATCATTAGTCCTTACATTAAAAATGAGGCTATATCTATTTTACAAGAATATTTTTAAAAGCTATCTGGGTTTGTTTCATGAAAATGAAAATTAAAGATCTCTAACTAATCGAAATCCAGTAAATTGCCATCTAAGATATGGATGAAAAAAGTTACGATAGGTAGGTCGTGTATGATTTTGTGGAGTTGCAACCGATCCACCTCTCAACACTTTTTGATTAACCATAAATTTGCCATTATATTCTCCCAAAGCACCAGGTGCTTTTGTATAATTGGGATAAGGTGAATAAGCACTTTCTGTCCATTCCCATCGTGCTCCCCAATCAAAAAATGGTTGTGCAGCTTCCCATTCAAACTCAGTAGGTAAACGTTCTCCTTTCCATTGAGAAAAAGCAAACGCCTCATAATAAGAGATATGAGTAACCGGAGCATCCAGATGTAATTCTTTTAGTCCTTGTAGTGTATATTGTTTATACTGTCCGTTGACATTATGCCAATATTGAGGAGCATTTATATTATTATTCTGGATCCAATCCCAGGCTTCTGCATGCCATAAAAGACTATTTTTATATCCACTATCCTCAATAAACTCAAGAAATTCTCTATTTGTAACCAGATTATTAGATATCGCATATTGTTGTAAAAACACTTTGTGCGCACCCAATTCATTATCATAGCAAAAGTCACTTCCGGTATGACCTATATCGTACATACCTTCTTCTACTACAATATATTCTGTAGAAGACTTTATAACAGGGTTCTCTGAAAAGGTATCATTATATTTAGGAAGTAAAGGATTATTACCTAATATATATTTGATATCAGTTAGTAATAATTCTTGATGTTGTTTCTCATGATGAATACCAATTTCTACAAGCGAGTTAATTTCTTCATTTTCGACTTCTTCAAGAAATGATTGTAAGTGCGAAGTAACATAATCTCGATATTCATACACTTTCTGAACAGTGGGTCTGGAAAGATTACCTCTATTGGTTCTAACTACTCGTTTGCCTACGCTTTCGTAGTAACTATTAAATACGTAAGCAAATTCAGGATGAAAACGTTTATAACCTGGCTTATACTTATCCAAAATAAATTCTTCAAAAAACCACGTTGTATGTCCCAAATGCCATTTAGGAGGCGATACATCTACTAAGGGTTGTACTACATAATCTTCAGTTTCGAGGGGTGCGCAAATCTCTTCTGTATCAGAACGTGTTTGCAAAAAAAGGGTAAGTAAACTATCAATAACAATCATAAAAAAAAGTGTATCCGGTTTACGAATACACTCAAATTTAATGATTTTTATTTTTCTTTAACTTTAGATCAAAGTTAATCCAATGTTAAAAGTATTTTTGACATTACTGTGGTTTCCTAAAAGTAATCGGAACCGTATAGGCAATAGCGATCGGTTTTTCTCCCCATTTACCTGGTTTCATTTTAGGAATTGCTCTGATAATTCTGATAGCTTCTCTTTGCAGATATCTATGCGCTCCAGTTACTTCAAGTATTTCTACTTTCCCTTTTTTATTAACAATAAATTCTACAGTAACGGTACCGCTCAAACCTTCATTTAATGCTAACTCTGGATATTGAAAATTTCTAATAATGTGATCTCTTAGTTTCTGTCCAAAACATTGTGATGGGGTCTGCCTGGTTGAGCGATCACATTTTGGCCATATCGGTGTAATTCCTTTTTCATTGGCATTTTCTTGAGATAAAATAATATTATCCTGGGAAAAGGAAAATGTTGAAAATAGAATTGTTAAAATAAGTAATAGTTTCTTCATAGTACTCTAGTTTAAATTGGGGTCAGACTGCTACTGCACCTTTGATATGAGGATGCGGATCATAGTCTTCTAACCTGAAATCATCAAAAACGAAGCCAAAAATATTTTTCACCTCCGGATTCAATACAATTCTAGGTAATTTTTTAGGGGTTCGAGATAGCTGTAATTCAAGCTGTTCTCTATGGTTATTATATATATGAGCGTCTCCAAATGTATGTATAAATTCTCCAGCTTTATATCCACATACTTGTGCCATCATCATGGTAAACAAAGCATATGAAGCTATGTTAAAAGGCACTCCAAGAAATATATCTGCGCTGCGTTGATATAATTGACAAGACAATTTACCATCTGCAACATAAAACTGAAAAAATGCATGACAAGGTGGTAATGCGGCTTTTCCATCAGATACATTTTCAGAAAAAGATTTTGACGTATCTGGTAATACACTTGGATTCCAAGCAGATACCAACATACGGCGACTATCTGGGTTATTCTTTAATGATTCTATAACTTCTTTTATCTGGTCAATCTCATCATTATTCCAATTACGCCATTGGTGACCATAAACAGGTCCTAAATCTCCGTTTTCATCTGCCCACTCATTCCAAATTCTAACTCCATTTTCCTGAAGATAATTAATATTTGTTTCTCCTTTTAAAAACCATAATAGTTCATAAATTATTGATTTTAAATGGAGTTTTTTTGTAGTCACCATAGGAAAACCCTCACTAAGATCAAAACGCATTTGATATCCAAAAACGCTTTTAGTTCCTGTGCCAGTCCTGTCTTCCTTTTCATTTCCATTTTCTAGTACATGACGCACTAGATCCAGATATTGCTTCATATTTCTTTTGTAGATTTAGGCTATATTTGATCAATGATTATTCTGTCAAATATACAAAAAAACATATACGAGATAGTTTTCAATCGTTTGATTATGGGTTAGTTGTCCAATAGTTTTCAACAACTACAATATACAACAAGTTTTAACCTATGATCATTCCAGCAATAGTAGCGGATAGCAAGGAAGCAATAGTACCTCCAATTAAAGCTCTCATTCCAAATTCTGATAAGGTTTTACGTTGACCAGGAGCCAATGAACCGATTCCTCCTATTTGTATCCCAATGGAAGCAAAATTTGCAAAACCACAAAGCATATAGGTTGCCATAATGACCGATTTGTTATATGTAAGGTGCAATGGATTAGCAGGGTTTTTAAGATCTGCTAATTGGATATAACCTACAAACTCACTCGCTGCAAGTTTAATACCCAATAATTGCCCCATAAGCATCATATCTTCTTTGGCCACACCAATTAACCACATTAATGGTGCGAACACGGTACCAAGAACTGCTTCTAATGAAAATCTATCATAAGGAGTGTTATTAGCTAAGAACTGGTTAAGACCTGTCCATTCTCCCATTTTACCAAAACCATAATTTATCATAGCGATAAATGCTATAAAAACTAAGAGCATTGCACCAACGTTTGCAGCAAGTTTCAACCCTTCGGTTGTTCCATTAGCTATTGCATCTAATATATTAGAACCTATTTTATCTGAAGAAACTTTTACATCAGTATCAACCTTTTCCTGTTGTGGGTATAACAATTTAGAAATCACTATAGCTCCAGGTGCAGCCATCACAGAAGCCGCTAACAAGTGTTTTGCAAATTCTAATCTCAATACCGGATCATCTCCTCCTAAAAAGCCTATATAAGCTGCCAAGACACCTCCGGCAACAGTTGCCATCCCTCCTATCATTACTAATAGAATTTCTGAACGTGTCATTCGTTCTAAATAAGCTTTAATCATCAATGGAGCTTCGGTTTGACCTAAAAATATATTTCCCGCGACACTAAGGCTTTCTGCTCCTGAAATCCCCATTAATTTTGTTAATACCCAAGCCATTCCTTTCACTACAATTTGGATAACTCCCAAATAAAACAATACTGATGTCAATGCTGAAAAGAAAATAATCGTTGGTAATACTTGAAATAAGAATATAAATCCGAAACTATCAACATCCATCATCCCTCCCAAAAGAAACTCGCTTCCTGCTGCAGTAAAATCTAAGATCTTAACAAATATTTTTCCTACAAATTCAAAAAGCTTTTGAACAAAACTAATTTTCAAGACTCCAACTGCTAAAACAAGTTGAGCTCCCAAGCCTATACCAATAGTTTTCCAGTTTATAGCTTTTCGGTTACTGCTAAATAAAAATGCAATTATTAAAAGAACGATCATACCTAAGACCCCTCTCCACAAGCTATTAAGTGAGAAACCTTGGTTTGGTATCAACTCTGCAGTCTCGATTGTTTCTACAACTTGTACAGTTTCTTTTTCTGTAACTAATGAATATTGAACTCCCTTCTTAGATAATACCAATGTAGAATCAGTGATAATATTAATTTTATACTTTATCAAAGAATCTTCTGCAACATCTGGGAATAATAAAAGTACATTATTTTGTCTTAAATAATCTCCTTTAAGTGATTCTGATTTATTCTCAAAAGAATAAGAAAATAACCCTTTATTTAATTGTAGATAATCATTTTTACTGGCTTCAAAAACCTCTTCAGATTCACCCTTAACAGTTTCTAAAATCCATTTTTTTTCTATAGACTGAGCTGATAATAAAGTAAAAGTAAATATTGTAAACAGGAAAGTAAGTAATCCTTTTTTCATAAAAACTGAAATCATTTTAAACATGTACTAGATCGATCAACATTGATGAAATTTATCCTCTCTTGGAGATTTCATCTCTTATTCTTGCTGCAAGTTCATAATCTTCACTAGCTACAGCTTGATCCAGCATTCGATTGAGTTCTTCTAAAGATAAGTCCTGGTAACTGGTTTCTTTACCTACCATTTCTACATCATCTGAGACTAATTCATCAACCAATAAACTTTCAGGGTCGTTTTCATCTTCTTTTTTAGGGTTAACCTTAAGATAAATACCTGCCTGATCCAAAATATTTTTATATGTGAATATCGGTGCTTGAAAACGTAATGCCAAAGCAATGGCATCACTAGTTCTAGCATCTATAATTTCTTCAATCTTATCACGTTCACAAATCACACTGGAATAAAAAACACCGTCAACAAGCTTATGGATAATTACTTGTTTTACCACAATATCGAACCGATCTGCGAAATTCTTAAAAAGATCATGAGTCAATGGTCTTGGAGGTTTAATTTCCTTTTCTAAAGCAATTGCTATTGATTGTGCTTCAAATGCACCAATAACGATTGGCAACTTTCTCTCTCCATCGACCTCACTTAAAATTAATGCATAAGCACCATTTTGGGTTTGACTGTACGATATTCCTTTTATGTTCAGACGAACTAAACTCATAGTTTTTTTTCAATAAAAAAGAGCTGTTTGAACAAACGGACTTTTACCTAGGTTCAAACAGCCCTTAATTGGGCACAATTTATGAAAATTATGCGTTATTCGCCTTAAATTCCTTTAATTTTTCGATAAGTTTCGGCACCACTTCAAACGCATCGCCCACTATTCCGTAGTCCGCCGCTTTAAAGAAAGGTGCTTCAGGGTCATTATTAATCACCACTTTAACCTTACTTGAGTTAATTCCTGCAAGATGTTGAATCGCTCCAGAAACTCCTACTGCGATATACAAATTAGAAGCTACAGGTTTTCCTGTTTGCCCAACGTGTTCGCTATGAGGTCTCCATCCCATATCACTTACAGGCTTAGAACAAGCAGTAGCTGCACCAAGAACTCCTGCAAGTTCTTCTATTAATCCCCAATTCTCAGGTCCTTTAAGGCCTCTACCTCCAGAAACAACAATCTCTGCATCAGCAATAGAAACTTTATCCGTTGCCTTATCTACAGCGGTTACTGTAACTCCAAAATCTGCATCAGAAAGAGAAGGTTCAAAACCTTCAGCCGTTGCTGCACCTGAATTTTCTTTGAGACCAAAAGCGTTATTAGATAATCCAATTACCTTAACATCTGTAGAAATCTCTGTAATATTAAATGCTTTGTTTGTAAATGCGGTACGTTTTACTTTAAAAGGTGCTGCACTTTCTGGTAAAGACACAACATTAGAAGCATATCCTGCATTAAGATGAACTGCTACTAAAGGCGCCAAAAACTTACTATCAGCACTAGAACTTACAACTACCACACTAGCGTTTTCTTTTTCTGCAGCTTGTCTTATTGCACTTGCATAAGCTTTTGCATTAAATCCAGTTAATTTATCTTCTTTAACTTCTAATACCTTATCTACTCCATATGCTCCCAACTCACTACTATCACCACCATTAACACTTACTGCGGTTACTGTAGTTCCAAGCATACCCGCTACTTCTTTTGCATAGGATGCTACTTCGAAGGCTGCTTTCTTAAATTTCCCTCCTTCACTTTCTGTATATACTAAAACGGACATATTGTTTTATATTTTTTGATGCTGATCTGATGTCAGCGTTTATTTTATTTATTTATTAAATTACCTTAGCTTCGTTATGTAATAACTCTACTAATTGACCCACATTTTCGGGATCTACTAAAGTAACATCTCCTTTTGGAGCAGGTTTTTGAAACTGCACAGCCTTTGTTTCTGCATTAGAATCAACAGGCTCTACTACATTAAGAGGTTTTTTACGAGCCATCATAATTCCTCTCATATTTGGTATTCTAAGATCACTCTCTTCTACTAATCCTTTTTGTCCTCCAACGACTAAAGGTAACTTTGTAGTAGATGTTTCTTTACCTCCATCTATCTCACGAGTCGCGGTAGCTGTATCTCCATCTATTTCTAATCCGATACAAGTATTAACAAAATTAGCACCTGTTAATGCTGCCAACATACCTGGAACCATTCCTCCATTATAATCAATGGATTCTCTCCCAGCAATTACAAGATCATAACCACCATCTTCTACTACTTTTGCTAATTGTTTTGCCACGTAAAATCCATCAGTAGCTTCAGTATTTACTCTTATTGCGTTATCTGCTCCAATAGCAAGAGCTTTTCGCAATGTAGGTTCTGTCTCTGATCCACCAACATTAACTACATCTACAGAAGCTCCTTGTTTTTCTTTAAACCACATAGCACGAGTTAATCCAAACTCATCATTAGGGTTAATTACGAATTGAACCCCATTGGTATCAAATTTGGTATCTCCATCCGTAAAATTAATTTTAGAAGTTGTGTCTGGCACATGGCTAATACAAACTAATATCTTCATTTTATATAGGTATTTTTTGAGAATTTAATAATAAAGGCGAAGGTACAAATAAAAAGTCTAATTTACTATGCACGCATAATAAATTTTTTATTATTCTCCCATAAGTAAAGGGGATTAATTGCTACTTTTGCCTTTCGTATAGCAAAAATAATTATTTTATCCATGAAGACCATACAATTCAGAGAAGCAATTTGTGAAGCAATGAGCGAAGAAATGCGCCGTGATGAATCCATCTATTTAATGGGAGAAGAGGTTGCAGAATATAACGGAGCATATAAAGCGAGTAAAGGTATGTTGGCAGAATTTGGCCCAGACCGTGTATTAGATACTCCTATTTCTGAATTAGGTTTCGCAGGAATTGGCGTTGGTAGTGCCATGAACGGCAATCGTCCAATTATTGAATTTATGACCTTTAATTTTTCTTTGGTAGGGATTGATCAGATCATTAACAACGCAGCAAAAATGCGTCAAATGAGTGGAGGACAATTCAATATTCCTATTGTATTTAGAGGTCCTACTGCATCCGCAGGACAATTAGGAGCTACGCACTCACAAGCTTTTGAGAATTGGTTTGCAAATACTCCAGGACTTAAGGTTGTAGTACCTTCTAACCCTAAAGATGCTAAAGGTTTGCTAAAATCCGCTATCAGAGATAATGATCCTGTTATTTTCATGGAAAGTGAACAAATGTACGGAGATAAAGGAGAAGTTCCTGAAGGAGAATACACCATTCCACTAGGAGTAGCAGATATCATAAGAGAAGGAAATGATGTTACTATAGTATCTTTTGGAAAAATCATTAAAGAAGCTCAAAAAGCTGCAGATGAGTTAGCTAAAGAGAATATTTCTTGTGAAGTTATTGACTTGAGAACAGTTCGACCACTAGATCTTGATGCTATTTTTACTTCTGTCAAAAAAACAAATCGACTTATTATACTTGAGGAAGCATGGCCACTGGCAAATATTGCTTCAGAAATCACATATCAAGTTCAGTCAAACATATTTGATTATCTGGATGCTCCTATTTTAAAGATAAATACAGCAGATACACCAACACCTTATTCTCCTGTTCTATTAGAAGAATGGTTGCCAAATAGTAAAGATGTTGTTAAAGCTGTCAAAAAAGTAATGTATAAATAAAATGATCCCTTTTATTTTGCGTTTCATCAACTTATAAGTTGACCAAAATTATCTTAAAAGATAAAAAATGGCTCGAAAGTTGCATGATCAATTGAATTATTATTAGTCGTATTATTCATTTTAATAACATTGAATGAAATATTGGGTTTTAGGGGTTTTATTTGCTTTAGGTAATACTTTTCTTTTTGGACAAACTAAAGTTGGTGGTCGCGTTTATGATGGTAACAAGCAACCTATACCATTTGCCAATGTAGTTTTTGTTAATTCTACTATAGGTACCATTACTGATGAGAATGGACGTTTCTATATGGAGTCTGAAGGCAATCATAATAGTATAAAGATTTCTTTTATAGGTTTTGAGACTAAAACCATACCACTTTCTCAGAAAGTTACTTATAAAATGGAAGTAGTTCTTGAAGAAGAAGCAGCTGCATTAGATGAAGTAGTTATATTTAAAGGAAAAACTTCTAAAAAAAATAACCCTGCAATTGATATCCTAAGAAAAATCTGGGGAAATCGACGGGCAAATGGAGTTAAAAAATTTAAGCAATATCAATACGATAAATATGAAAAGCTTGAATTTGATCTTAACACCATAGATAGCGCCTTGGTTAACAGTAGGATTTTTAATGGTATGGAGTTTATTTTTGATGATATAGACACCTCTAGGATTACCGGAAAAACTTATCTCCCTATATTTCTAAATGAAGCCATTTCAAAAGTTTACGGGGATAATGACATCAATGAGCTTAAAGAAGTACTCACAGGAAACAAGAATGCTGGATTTAGCGACAATCAAACACTGATTGCTTTTGTAAAAGATCTCTATTCTGATTATGATGTTTATGACAATTACTTAAAGTTTTTTGATAAAAGTTTTACCAGTCCATTATCCCGAACAGGAATTGATGTATATAACTATGTATTGACAGATAGTGCATATATCGATAACAAATGGTGCTATAATATTGTATACTACCCAAGACGTAAGAATGAACTTACCTTTAAAGGAGATTTTTGGGTAAATGATACCACCTGGGCAATCAAAGATATTAATCTTGAGGTTACAAAAAGTGCTAATATTAACTGGGTAAAGGATTTATATATTGAGCAAGAGTTTGATGTACTTAATGATTCTATATTTCTAATTACCAAAGATTATTTTCAATCTGATTTTGCTTTTAGTAAAAAAGAAAAATCTCGTGGTGTTTACGGGAAACGAACCACTTTATATGACAACTATAAATTTGATATCAAGAAGGATAAAAAATTCTATCAAACCCAGGTAGATCCTTATGATCAGGATATATATAATAGAGCGGATTCTTTTTGGGCCAATGCCAGAATGGAAGAATTAAATAAAGATGAGAAGAAAGTATATAAGTTACTGGATACCTTAAGAACTGTAAAGGCATTTAAACGATTATACAATATAGGAACCATTCTTGCTACAGGATATATTGAATTTGATGGTTTTGATTTTGGACCTTTATTTTCTACAGTTGGATTTAATGACATTGAGGGTTGGAGATTACGTGCAGGTGGTAGAACATATTTTACGGCAAATGACAGATGGAGAATTGAAGGATATGGAGCCTATGGATTTAAAGATCAAAAATTCAAGTATGGTATATCAGGAAAATATCTTGTAGATAGAAAATCCAGATTAATCGTATCTGCTGGAAACCGAAGAGATGTAGAACAGTTAGGAGCTAGTTTAACCAACACCAATGATGTAGAAGGTAGAAGTCTTGCTTCTTCTTCAATAATTGCCACTGGAGACAATGACAGATTGACTTCTATTAACTTATCTGCTTTTTCTATGCAGTTAGAACCTAGAAAAAATCTTACTGTAGGCGTCACAGGTTCTTTTAGATCTTTAAAACCTGCGGATCGTTCGTTATTTAGTTTAGATTTTATCGATGAGGATACTGGACTACTTGAAAGTGAAATCAAACAAACCGAGATAGCAACATCAATTGCTTATTTTCCTGGTAGAAAAACAACAGGCTATGGTGTAGATAGAGTTACTGTAAACGACGGAGATTTTGCTACCCTCTTTTTAAATTATAGCGTAGGTCTGGAAGATATATTAGAAAGTGATTTTGAATATCAAAAAATTCAATTCTTATACCAACAACCATGGAATATTGGTGGTTTCGGAAGACTTAACAGTACATTAGAAGTTGGAAAAACTTTTGGAGATGTACCTCTTGGTTTACTTAGTGTAATACCAGGTAATCAGACATATTTATCCATTTACAATACTTTTCCACTACTTAATTTTTATGAATTTGTTACAGACACCTATGCTACGCTTCATTTAGAACACAATTTCAACGGACGTATCTTTTCAAGAATTCCATTTTTGCGAAAATTGAACTTGCGAGAATTAGTGGGTATAAGAGGAGCTTGGGGACAGTTATCAGACGAAAACATTTTATTAAGCGCTCCGTCTAACGAAATTTTACTTGCTCCTGATGATGAAATCTACTGGGAATATAGTCTAGGAGTAGGAAACATTTTTAAAATCTTCAGAATTGATTTTCATTTTAGAGGAAATTATTTTGACAACCCTGATGCTCGAAATTTTGGAGTTACTGGTTCTTTTGGATTTTATTTTTAGCATATTATCTACTTAAAACTATAGCTTTTTCTCTCTGTTTAATGATATATTACTATGCTGAAAACGTTGTAGTTTAACTTTACATTAAAAATTCGCAAAAAAATCGATAATTTTTACTTATAAATTTCATCCAACCTCTTGTAATACCTATCTTTGCCGCCCATAAAAAAGAGAATAAGATTATGAGCGCAGCTACTAAAGAAAGCTTTGATGTACTAATAGAAATACCTAAAGGAAGTAGAAACAAATACGAGTACGATTTTGACATAAAAAAGATACGATATGATCGCATGATATTTTCTTCGATGATGTATCCTGCTGATTATGGTTTTATCCCAGAAACTCTAGCATTGGACGGAGATCCTTTAGACGTTTTAGTATTGGTTACAGAGCCTACTTTTCCAGGTTGTGTAATGGAAGTAAAACCTATTGGAGTTTTCCATATGGCTGATGAAAAAGGTCCTGATGAAAAAATTATTTGCGTACCTATTGCTGACCCAATTGCGAGTCGACTTGCAGACCTTAAAGAAATGAATCCTCATTTAATAAAAGAAATAGAGCACTTTTTTCAAGTATATAAAGATTTAGAGAAGAAAAAAGTAGATGTAGGCGGATGGGGTAACATAGATGAAGCTAAAGATATCATAAAAGCTTGTGTAAAGCGTTTTCAGGAAATAGAAAACAAACCTGAAGGTTTATTTAGCATTTCTTAAATTACAGCTCTAAAAACCTCTAAAAAGCGCAATATTTTTCTAAAAATATTGCGCTTTTTATATTTAGATGAATTTACTACTTTTAGCAACTTAATTTAACTAAAAAGATACTTAATGGAATCAAATATGATTTATATGCCAATTGCTTTGGCATTACTAGGGCTAATTTATATGCTTGTTAAAAAATCTTGGGTAATGAAACAAGATGCTGGCGATGGTAAAATGAAAGAAATTTCAGATCATATTTATAAAGGTGCCTTAGCTTTCTTAAATGCAGAATATAAATTACTTGCAATATTTGTTGTAGTAGTGAGCATCTTATTATTTGTAGTTTCAATAGTAGTAGATACAACACATTGGTTAATTGTGATTGCCTTTGTTTTTGGAGCTGTATTCTCTGCTTTTGCTGGAAATATAGGGATGAAGATTGCTACCAAAACAAATGTTAGAACTACGCAAGCTGCTCGTACCAGTTTACCAAATGCACTTAAAATATCTTTTGGTGGTGGTACCGTAATGGGGCTTGGAGTTGCAGGGCTAGCCGTGTTGGGTCTAACCGCTTTCTTTATTATATTTTATAACATTTTTATGGGAGGCGAATGGGTTTCCACAGATAAAATGACAATAGTCTTAGAAACATTAGCTGGATTTTCTTTAGGAGCAGAATCTATTGCATTATTCGCTCGAGTAGGTGGAGGTATTTATACCAAAGCAGCAGATGTAGGAGCTGACCTTGTTGGTAAAGTAGAAGCAGGTATTCCTGAAGATGATCCTCGTAACCCTGCTACCATAGCAGATAATGTAGGTGATAATGTAGGTGATGTTGCTGGTATGGGTGCTGATTTATTTGGATCTTATGTAGCAACAGTACTTGCGGCAATGGTATTAGGTAACTACGTGATCAAAGATATGGGTGGTTCTATCACAGATGCTTTTGGAGGTATTGGACCAATTCTATTACCTATGGCAATTGCAGGTGTTGGTATTATCATTTCAGTAATAGGTACTATGCTAGTTAAAATTAAAAATAATGATGCTAAAGAAGCTCAAGTAATGGGAGCCCTCAATATTGGTAACTGGACCTCGATCATCTTAGTAGCAGTAGCTTGTTTTACATTATGTAAATGGATGCTTCCTGAGACTATGACTATGGAGTTCTTTGGAGAAGGTGCTATACAAATTTCCTCAATGAGAGTTTTTTATGCAACCTTAGTTGGTTTAGCAGTAGGAGCAGTGATCTCATCAGTAACTGAATATTATACAGGATTAGGTAAGTCACCTATTCTCAAAATTGTACAACAATCAAGCACAGGTGCTGGAACCAACATTATTGCGGGTCTAGCAACAGGGATGATTTCTACATTCCCTTCAGTATTATTATTTGCTGGGGCTATTTGGGCATCTTATGCCTTTGCAGGATTTTATGGTGTAGCTTTGGCAGCATCTGCAATGATGGCAACAACTGCAATGCAATTAGCAATTGATGCTTTTGGACCAATATCTGATAATGCTGGTGGTATTGCCGAGATGAGTGAGCAAGAACCTATTGTTAGAGAACGTACAGATATACTAGACTCAGTTGGTAATACAACAGCAGCAACAGGAAAAGGATTTGCAATCGCATCTGCTGCCTTAACATCTTTAGCTTTATTTGCCGCTTATGTAACTTTTACAGGAATCGATGGTATTAATATTTTTAAAGCACCGGTATTAGCAATGTTATTTGTTGGAGGTATGGTTCCAGTTGTATTCTCAGCTTTGGCAATGAACGCAGTAGGTAAAGCCGCAATGGAAATGGTACAAGAAGTTCGTCGTCAATTTAGAGACATTGCAGGAATTATGGAAGGTACCGGAAAACCTGAATACGATAAGTGTGTTGCTATTTCTACCAAAGCATCTTTAAAAGAAATGATGTTACCTGGATTATTAACCATTGGATTCCCGTTAATAATTGCTTTTGTTCCATTGTTATTCGGAATGGATAATGTAGCAATTGCAGAGATGTTAGGAGGATATATGGCTGGAGTAACTGTGAGTGGTGTATTATGGGCTATTTTTCAAAATAATGCTGGTGGAGCATGGGATAATGCAAAAAAATCTTTTGAAGCAGGTGTAGAAATTAATGGAGAAATGACCTATAAAGGTTCTGATGCTCATAAAGCAGCTGTAACTGGTGATACTGTTGGAGATCCATTCAAAGATACTTCAGGACCGTCTATGAATATCTTGATTAAATTAACCTGTCTTATAGGTCTTGTTATCGCTCCAATACTTGGAGGGCATACCTCAGAAACAGCAGTTGCAACTCAAGACGTTGAAGTTATAGAATCAATAGATACCAAGGAAGTTACTAAAACAATGGCTGTTAATATGAAGGTAGAAAACGAAGTAGCAACCGCAATTGTTACTATTGAAACTTCTCAAAACGGAAACATAAATAAAGAAATTAAAGAACTAAAAGGTTCTGAAGAAGAAGTAAAAGCTCAAATTGAAAGCATTAAAGCTTCTTTAAAATAATCATTTTCACAATTTTATTGATAAAGAACCCTGCTCATAAGCGGGGTTTTTTATCTTTGGTATAATATGTTCAGAAAAAAGCCTTTACGAATCAATTCTTATTTGGGTTATGGAACCCTTTCTACTATAAGAGCAGTTGGAAGAGCATTAGAAGATGAAAATGTTCAATTTAATGGCAATACCGGAACCTTAAAAACCTTAAAAAATATTTATAGGCAATTTGAAAGTGATGAAATTCCTAATATTTTAATCGAACTAAAATTATCTAACGGAGAAACATTCTCAACCTATACAGATGCCGAAGGATACTATCTTTTCCAAGAAAACATACATAACAACAAAGAATTAATCAATGCTCAAGGATGGATTTATTACACCGTTTCTTTTAAAGAAAAACAACATAAATCAATAATCAACAACAATATTTTTGAAGGCGAAATGCTTGTCCCTTCCTCTCAAGCAGAATATGGTATTATAAGTGATATCGATGATACGATACTGCATACTGGAGTGGCATCTTTGTTTAAATGGAAAGTTGCAGTTAACACTTTTTTCAAGAATTTTGATAAAAGATTACCAATAGAAGGAACTATCGATTTGTATAGAAAACTACAATCCGGAAAACAAAACTCTTCGGTAAACCCTGTGTTTTATGTAAGTAATAGTCCTTGGAATCTATATGACTATCTGGTAGCATTTCTTAAGAAACATAATTTTCCTAAAGGTCCCATTTTATTAAGAGATTTTAGAACTCCATTCGACAAAACACCAAAACCCACATTACCCCATAAATATTCAGAAATTCTAAATATTCTAAAAACGTACCCAGATTTAAAATTTATTTTAATTGGAGACAGTGGAGAAAAAGACGCAGATACCTACACCAAAATTTCGAACGAACATCCCGGACGAATTTTAGCTATTTATTTGAGGAATGTCAAACATCCCCGAAAAGAGAAACGTATTAAGAAAATAATTAATAAGTTTAAAACCGCACCTATCCTCCTAGTTAATACTTCTGAAGAAGCAATAGAACATGCAAAGATGTCTGGCTTTATATCCTAATTTTAGCTTTTTAGACTACTCCTAACCTCTGAAGTTAATGCCAGCATAGCTTCTTGCAATTGCTTAATACTTGCAGTATCAGAATTTGCATCAATATTGAAACTTAACTTACTATTCACCTCCCATAACTCAACAATTTGATGAGTTTGGATATTGTATGGCAAGTATTCAGAATTTAATGAAATCAAAGTAATAACAGATGCATCTTCATTTTTTCTTATTTTCTTTACAACAACACTATCTTCAAGTACAACAACACAAATAGCATTATTACCTATCTCAGAAAGATTATTTACAGCTTTTCCTATCACCCATTCTTTAGGTTCCAGAACAGGTAACATACTATCTCCTTCGACTTGAAATCCTCTATATGTTGCATTACGATATTCAGGTAGTGGAATATCAAAAGCAGGTAATTGTTGATACCAATCTAAATCCTGCACATTGTGAGGGTATCCGGCGGCAGCTTTTACATTAACCAAAACAATGTTCTCACTATGATTTGAGTCTATCGTAACTACCTTAGGTGAAACATCTCCATGATGTAACTGAATTTTTTTCTGACTACTATCTCCAAATAGCCATAAAGGATTTACATTAAACTCTTGCAATAACATTGCAACAACTTTTCCTGAAATTTTTGTCTTACCGCGTTCAATATCTGCTGTAGAATTTTTGATATGCAAAATCTTAGCAAAATCTGATTGGGTATAATGGTTCTCTTCGCGAATTTGTTTAAATCGCTTAATGGTTTGGTCAGTTGAATTATCCATATAATTCAGATTTAATTTTTTATCATAGACAAGCTCTTAACGGTTTGGGATAATTACCTAACAAAGATACATTTTTTTGGAATATTTCCAATTTTAACAGTATTCTATTTTTATTTTTATGGAAATATTCCATAAATTTGGAAAAATTACAAACAAAACCATCCATTATGTCTTCACAAATTGTTTTGCATCAACCTGTATCAGAAAAAATAATTCGTCATTCTCTTGATAATTCTATTTCTTCAGTAAATCAGTTACATCAAAAGTTAAAAGAAAAAGGGTATCATTTTTTAAGAGATCATAAAAACGGTAATTATTGTTTTGATTTTTATAATCCTCAACTCAAAATCGCAATTGAAATTGATGGATATGCTCATGAATTTTCTGATGTTTATAGTAATGACAAACAAAAAAGATTATACATTCATTCCTTAGGTATTACGGTACTTCGGTTTACAGATTATCAAATTCTTACAGATATAGAAGAAATTTTAAGAGCTATTAAAAATCAAATCAAACACACACCTGAGCTTTCCTATGTCGTTTGATAGAATTCGAGAAAAATTATCAATTCTTGCAGATGCCGCCAAATATGATGTTTCTTGTGCCAGTAGTGGTGGCAAAAGATCTAACACAAGTAAAGGATTAGGAAACAATACCGGGATGGGTATATGCCATAGTTATACCGAAGATGGACGATGCGTTTCTCTACTTAAAATACTACTGACCAATCATTGCATTTATGATTGTGCCTATTGTGTAACCCGAAAAAGCAATGATATTAAACGGGCTGCCTTTAAAATCCAAGAAGTAGTTGATCTTACAATAAATTTTTATCGTCGTAATTATATTGAAGGTTTATTTCTAAGTTCAGGAATTTTTAAAAATGCTGATTTTACAATGGAACGGTTGGTAGCAGTGGCAAAAAAACTCCGACTTGAAGAAAATTTTAATGGATATATACATCTTAAATCCATTCCTGGTGCCAGTGATGAGCTTATGCGACAGGCAGGTTTATATGCAGATCGGTTGAGTGTTAATATAGAAATCCCCACCATTTCTGGTCTAAAACTTTTGGCACCAGACAAAAAACACGAAGATTTTATTAAACCCATGAAAAAGGTTAAAAATGAAATTATTCAATATAAAAACGAATGTAAGGTTATTAAAAGTACTCCAAGATATGCTCCAGCTGGCCAGAGCACGCAAATGATTGTTGGTGCAACAGGAGAGAGTGATCGTGATATTATGTACACAGCAACTTATTACTACAAAAAGTTTAATATGAGAAGAGTGTATTATTCTGGCTACATTCCCATTACTGAAGATAATCGCCTTCCTTCTTTAAATACTAAAGTTCCTATACTGAGAGAAAACAGATTATACCAGACCGATTGGTTGTTAAGGTTTTATGGATTTTCAGTCACAGAATTACTAAATGATACTCATAAAAACTTAGATCTGGATATCGATCCTAAATTGGGTTGGGCGCTTAAAAATTTACACTTGTTTCCTATAGATATAAATGTTGCAGATAAAAGAATGCTCGCACGAATCCCTGGAATTGGAATGAATTCTGTTTCCAAAATTATTCAAGCCAGAAAATTCAGAAACTTAAATTGGTCTCATCTCAAAGCTATTGGAATCGCTTTAAATCGGGCACAATATTTTATCATTTGTAATTCAAAAGATTATTTTAAAAAAGAGCTTTCGTCCATAGATCTAAAACATCGAATATTATCTAATTCTAAAAGTAAATACAATGCACATTTTAACCATCAATTAAGTTTATTTACCTAATTATTACTATGGATCCGCAAACTATTTTATTATATGATGGAAGTTTTGATGGATTCTTGTGTGCTGTATTTACTGTTTATGAAGAAAAAATTAGACTCCCAATAATTTATAAAGAGACCGAGAATAACAATCAATTATTCTCCGTTACAGAAAAAATAATCCCAGATAGTTTAAAAGCTCAACGAGTATGGAAAAGGTTTTCTGATAAAACAACCCGCTCACAACAAAAAGATTTTTTCAAAGCTTTTTTAAGTGAAATTAAAGGTGTAGAAAACACCTTGCTCTCTTACATGCAAAATATATTTGACCATCCTTCAAAAAAAGATATAGATTATAGCAATAAAGATATTCTAAAAATAAGCCAAGTTGCTAAAATGGTAGGTAGAGAAAAGCATAGAATGGAAGCCTTTGTAAGATTTCATTTAATCAAAGAAAACATCTATGTGGCAACGGTTTCTCCTGATTTTAATGTTTTACCTTTAATCCTTCATCATTTTAAAGACCGATATGCGGATCAAAAATGGGTGATTTACGATACCAAACGTAATTATGGAATCTATTATGATCTAAATACGGTAGAAATCATAACCTTAGAAAAATTAAAAACTGTTAATTCGCTCTTATATTCACCCCAAGAATCGGATTATCAAACGCTCTGGAACACCTATTATTCCAGTGTAAATATAAAATCCAGAAAAAACACAAAACTGCATCTTCAGCATTTACCTAAGCGATACTGGAAATACTTGGTAGAAAAAAGGTCAATATGAAATAAAATGTTAAATTTGGCGTTAGTATAACCCATTAACTAATCTATCAATTATGAAAAAGTTTTTTTTAGGAGCTCTTGCTCTAATGTTTTTAACAGTGATTTCTTGTAAACAAGCTTCAGACAAAGCTGAAGAAGTAAAAGAAGAAGCTAAAGAAGTAGCTGAAGAAGTTGCAGAAAAAGCAGAAGAGGTAAAAGAAGAAGTTGCAGAAAAAGTTGAAGAAGTAACAGAAGGTGTACCTAATTTTAGTGATACTGCTGTTCAAGAGTATGTAGATACATACGAAAAGTATATCTCTGAATACGAAAAAATCGTAGAAAGTAAGGATATGACTGCTTTTGCTTCTCTTGGTCAAAAAGGTCAAGAATTAGCTACAAAAGCTCAGGAAATTTCTGGAAAATTAACTGGTGAAGATGCTCAAAAGTGGACTGAATATATGACTTCAACGTCTAAAAGACTTCAAGAGCTAGCTACTAAAATGACACAGCAATAGTATTCGTATTGCACTGTAAAATTATTAGATCTTATAAAAGATCAATAAAGCCATCCATTCGGATGGCTTTTATTTTTTAATCTAACCATGTTACCTTTTCCTCTATCGGTTTACGCTTTGACTTTAGTTCTTCATCTTTATCATAATTTCCGATATAAAAAAAGCCTAAACATTTCTCACCTTCATTGAGTTCAAAAAAATCATCTACATAATTGATTAACTTCGGACTACTCCAATAACATCCTACTTCATTTGCTGAGCAGGTTAACCACATATTTTGCACGGCCATTGCTGTTGATGCAATTTCTTCCCATTCTGGGATACATTCATTTATATCTCGTTGCATACAAATTGCAATTATAGCTGCGGCAGATTTACAATTATTGATAATTTTTTTATATTTAAATGGAGAGAATTTTTCATCCGGAGTAATATCTGTATATGTATTTGATAAGAAAGTCCCTAATTGGTCTTTGGTATCACCTGTTACAACTTTAAATCTCCAGGGTTCTGTTAATTTATGCGTTGGTGCCCAATTTGCATTCTCAAGTAGTTTTGTAATAAATTCTTTTGAAATAGGTTTGTCATTATATTGTCCAGGAAAAACAGATCTTCGATTTTTTATGATATCACTAATATCTATTTTATTCATATTTTTACTTTTAAATGTAAAGTTATCATTAAAATTGAGACAAACATTACTTACCACTTAATCTAGTTTCTTGAATCCTCTAATCAGATTACAAAGACGTGAGCAACTTGACAATCCAGCTTTATCAGGCACTAGGTTGCATAAAACTTTAGGTAGTTTACAGCTTATCAATACTTTATTTGGCAATCACGCATATCTGGGAGATGCAGTTTTGCGGTACTGCCTTAGCCAATCTCCACAAAAATCCTTTCATATTGTAGATTTAGGGTGCGGTGGTGGTGATTGTATTCATACTATTTCTTCAAAACTTAAGAAAAATGGTATCCAGGCTAGATTTACCGGTATTGACGGTAATCCTGAAAGCATAGTATATGCAGAAAAGAACAACAAGAGAATAGAAACTGTAAATTACATTGTCGATGATATTTTGAATCCAGAATTTGAAATTCCTGATTGTGATCTTATTATTAGCAGTCATTTTATTTATCATTTCGAAAACCAGAATTTAATTCGCTTCTTATGTAAATTAGACGCTAACAAAGTAAAACATGCAATTTTTAGTGATTTATATAGAAGTAAAGCTGCTTATAATTTATTTAAAATATTTGGTTATTTATTACCCCTCTCTTCTATTGCCCGACAAGATGGTTTGGTAGCTATACAAAGAGCTTTTACAATAGAAGAATTTGAGAATATATTACAAAATAGTAAAATAAAAACATTTAAAATTCATAAAAAAAGTTGGTTTCGTACCATTACTCATATTAACGTCTGAGTTGTAAAAAAACAAAGTAAATGAAAGATATTTTAGCTAAGAATCTTGATAAATTAATCACTACACCAAAAACCTTATTATTAACATACATTATTATTTATTTCCTTTGGGGATTAGGAATGAATCAAGTAGGTTCAACGCTTGAAATTGCAAAGTTTACTTATTGGTGGCAAATCATTTCTTGTTATATTTTATATATGGTTCCTATTTCTATAATTCTTAAGGAATACAATTTTTTTAATCAATATGCATATGGCCTTGTAGCTATGGGGATTCTAGAGTTTTTAGGGTATTGGTTACAATCTTCTTATGCCTACCCTAACAACATATTGGATCAAGCATTTAGTCCCCAAAACTTTAGTTTAGGAATGGCATTGTTCTTTGCGCTTTACTTTCCTTTAGGGAATTGGTTGATAGAGAAAGTTCATAATATAATTTTCAGGAAACAGAAGGTAAAAACTATTAGTTCCTAGGAACTATAATAAACTGCTGTTTACTTTGTTTTTTTAATCTATATCTACGTTCAATACTACTAGACCCATCCAAGTCTAATGAATCCGATACATAGGCTATCCAATCTTCTCTATGTACAATTGCATTATCGAGAATTACATCTGTAAGATCTGCTTCATTTAGTTTTGTTCCCCATAATTTTGCTTCGGATAAATCTGCTCCAGTTAAGTCGGCCTCAAATAAATTGGCGTAGGTAAGATCAGCTCCTGCTAATTCAGATTTTTTAAGATTCGCTCTTTTTAAACTGGCTCGTTTTAATATAGCCTCTGAGAGGTTTACATTATCCATCTCTGCATCTATAAGCTCACTATTAGATAAATCTGCTTTGGGCATATGAGCTCTTGAGAGATTTGAATGATTTAATTTTATATATCTTAAAAAAAACTTCTCTCCAAGATAAGCATCTTTAAGATCACTGTATTCAAAATCTCCTGTACGGAAAATATCACTTAAAGATTGTTCTCCCAAATCACTTTTTACTAAACTATAGAGTAATTGTCCTCTTTCAGGACTAATTTCTTTTTCTATAAGCTTATTCCCTTCTTTGTATTTATAAGGTTTCATTGCCCTTGAAAGACTTACAATTCGAGCTTCTAAAGTATTACTAATATTGTTAGCAGAATTAACTCCTTTATACTTCAATTCATCATTAAGATCACCTAACACATTATCCATTACAAAAACCAATGATGATCTACGTTGTGATTCAACCAAATCACTTTGATTATCAACCAATTCATTTTGGTTTTTCAGTAACATTGTTTGAAAAATTAAAACCATCGAAGGCAAAATTGCAAATAGAAAAGCAAATAATCCAATACGGGTGATCCTCCAGACTATACTCGAAGAAACGTCAGAAACGGTATCAACAGAAACGGTTTTGTATTCTTTATACTCATTGATCGCATTGCTAATACTTCTTTTAAGGCGGTTTCCAAAAATAGGTGTGCTTGATTTTCTAAACAACCACCATTTAAATTTTCTTTTCCGCTCCTTAGCTTTATTAATTTGATCCAGTTTATCCTGAAGAATTTCATTTTCTCTTTTTAACCGTTCAATATAATCTTGCTCGTTCACTATAGTATGGGTTTGGATATTTAAACGTTCAAGATATAAAAGTTATTATTACTTATAAAACACAAAGACCTTTTATTAAAAATAAAAAGCCTCAAAAACACATATAATAATGATTAAATAAACAGGTGTTTTTATTCTAGATAAGTATCAATATCATTTGCGATATCTTCGATAATAGCAGATTCTTCTTTATTATCAACAAGGTTCATTGTTTTTACCAAAAGATGTATATATGCTGCGACATATTCTTGTTTTCTTTGATCACTTACATATTCTTTTCCATCTAAAACAATAAAAGTAATCAGGTTACGTATAATCAGTTTTATATCAGAAACTTCTAATTTATTATTCATAGCGTATACTTTTGTAAGTTACTCTTTGCAGAATATCTACTAAAGTTAAAATACCGATTCATTAAAAGTGAAAACAAGATTTAATTAAACCCATTATTCCCGACAAAAAACAGACTTTATCGTTTTTAGGAGCTGAAATACAAAACCCTAACTTTCAAATATTTTAAAAAGCTCCAAGAAATAAATCTCAGAGCTTTTATAATCAGGCTGTATCTATATTTTAGGCATTATAATAAAATGCTTTTTGATCATGTTTGGGAGAAATCCCAGAATCCCCTGTATGTAATCTACGTTTCACACTTAATGTGGCAATATAAGCGCAAGTAATTAAACTAATATTATTAGGAGCACTGGTAATAGACAAAGATCCATCATTAAGGTGATTCAAACCAATATCGTTTGTATTGTTAATCAAAGACAAATTGGTACCTGTAAGATTGGTATTAATTGTATTACTGTTACTTCTTACGTTAATACTCACATCTTCAAGATGAGGGTGATGCACTGTATATGTAACATTAACGTTTCCTGATAATGTATCACAAGCATTAGATACCAATTCTACAATATTAAATGGCATTAACGCCGCTGTGTTATTTACAATCATAGCATTCAATGTTTGTCCGCTTGCCGGCAAATAATTAAAACTATTAGTTGCCTTATTGATAACCTCTCTCACTTCAAAGCGTATTGCAATTTTCTCAATATCTTTTCTATCTCCAACAGGCACTGGTATTCCTGGGTCAGAAACCGTTGGCATTGTATTATCAGTGAGTTTTGAAGTGTTAATTGCCATAAGGCCATCTGTATCTATAAAATGCCATTTCTCACTTTCTGTAGGGTCGGTCAAATCATTTGGATCTAAACCTATCTCATCTGTAAAAGTTCTTACAACTGATGTTCCAACATCTAACCATCCTTGGTCATCAAGATCTTCTAGTTCTGCAAAAATTTCTACATGGTTAAAAGGAGTTCCAAAATAGATCATCTCACCGATTTTGGTTTTTGCAAAAAGATCTTTGTCTGGCCCCGCTCCTACTATTTTGGTAAAATTAGATTCAGCTATAGCAGGCGCTCCATTAACTCCTGTTGTATCACTCACTCTAAAACGATACTCTATTGGATTGCCTTGTAATACCTTATTAGTGGTAGTTAAAGCTACCTGTCCAGTCATGCGAGGACTTCCTGTAATCGCATATTTCAATCCTCCTGCATAACCACTAGCATCAAAATCATTTAAACTTGCACCGATAGGTATCGTAAACGCATTTCCTATACCAGTCCAGGCACTTGCTACTGGAATTGGAGGAACTTCAAAAGGCACACATATCGTAATACAGAAACAAGGCCCTATATTACTACGTCCACCCTGTTCACCATCAGATCTGGTTTCTTCATAAATAATTGCTCCTCCAGAAGTCTCTACTTTAAAATATACATCAGGTCCACTATTAAAAGGTGGAAACGGTGTTTCTATATTAATTAAAGGAGACAGAAATGTCTGCTTAAAATCTCTACTGGTATAATCAATTCTAAAGTATCCATTACTATCAGTATTTGCAGAACCTAATTCATCATCTGTAATCCAATCAGCATCAAAAGCAGTCACTATAACTCCGCTAATAGGAGTTTCTTGATCTTCACAAGACAACAATCTACCGCATATTACCCAGGCATCAAATAAACCACGGATAAAACACCAAAATCGCTGAGGCAAACAATACCTCCATTCAAAAATAAAATCATTTTCAAACTCTTTCCATTTAGGTTGAACTGTAGTAATAGTAAATTGTACAGGTTCTTTATCTTTTTCTTTCTGATTAGGCACACTCTTGGTAAGTACATCAATCATTAATGGACCACCATAGTTTTGATACGAATCATCAAGAGCTACCTCATAATTACCATTTTCATCAATCTTAGTTTCTGCCATTAATAATTTTGATTTTGCAGAAACAGCCTCTTCAGTCAAAACTGCTAACGTTAATTTAGGATTGGCAGCAACATTGGCCAAACCAATTTCAAGATCTTCAACACGATAAAAACGAATTATCGAACCTACTAATGATTCTTTGCAATCTGAACATAATTCTCCAGCCAAATTGCCCTTTAAAATAAAACTCATAACTTTTGGTTTTAAGGTTTTTTAAAATTTTTATTGTTCAAAAACTAGTAACAGGTTTTGGGGAGAGAAATACAGAAGAAATCTATAAGGGAAAAAATTCTCTGAAATTTTCAGAAAAAACAGATTCTATATACTGTATAAAAAACATTACTATTTATTTATTGGTTGGATAAATTATCAAAAGGTAAACATTAGGCTATAAATAAATTATCTGTAAATCTTTTAATTTTATGAAAACCTAAATTTAGTATCTTAGTTGTTAAATCACATGTTGCGTAATCCTACAAAACAATAGACATATTCTTTAAAAAGTTCATAATTCACACAAAAAACTATGAAACGACATCTATATCTCACTTGCCTTATTCTTTCTTTTCTTAGTATCTCCTGCGCTCAAACCGAAAAACCTACGACTGAAATTTCCTGGGATACCTGGGGTGTTCCTCATATTACAGCCAATACTCTCGAAGACCTGTTTTTTGCTCAAGGATGGGCACAAATGCATAATCACGCCAATCTTATTTTAGATCTTTATGGAAGTTCAAGAGGAAAAGGAGCAGAATATTGGGGGCAAGAAAAATTATCAAATGATATTCTAATTCACACTCTTGGTTTTGAAGAGTTAGCAAATGAATGGGAAAACCAACAAGATCCCGAAATCAAAACTATATATAGCTCTTTTATAAAAGGAATGAATGCATATGCCGAGTCACATCCTGAAGCGATAGAAGAAAAATACAAAACAGTATTGCCTTTAACTACCAAGGATCTCAATATGCACAGTATGTATGTTATTTTTACTCGATTTATCGCAGGAAACGATCTGGGCAGGATTCAGGAATGGCCAGATATGGGTTCGAATACTTATGCCATCGCTCCTCAACGTTCTGCTTCAGGAAGTGCTATGCTGGTTCAAAATCCGCATTTACCTTGGTGGAAGGAGTTTTTATTTTTTGAATCCCATCTTCGTTTCAATGAGAAAAACATGTACGGTACAACACTAGTTGGATTTCCTGGAATTGCCATTGGTTTTAACGAAAACTTGGGTTGGAGTCATACCGATAATACAATCGATAATGCAGATACTTATGAATTAACTCTGGAAGATGGAGGGTATCTTCTGGATGGTGAAAGGAAAGAGTTTGAAAAAAGCTCAAAAACCATTAAAATAAAACAAGAAGATGGAAATCTGAAAACTCATGAGCTTCAATTAATGAAAACTGTTCACGGACCAGTAGTAAACAAAACTGAAGAAAAGATACTAGCACTTAGAATGGTTGGAACTGATCGCCCTAATATGTTTTTGCAATGGTGGCGTATGATCAACAGCAATAGTTTTACTGAATTTGAATCTGCTTTAAAAATGGCTCAAATCCCATTTTGGAATGTGATGTATGCAGATAAACAAGGTGAAATTTTTTATCTTTTTAATGGTTTAGTTCCTAAGCGAAGTACAGGAGATTGGGCATATTGGGATCGAGTGATTCCAGGGGGAAAAGCATCAGATATCTGGACAGAAATGCATCCATATGAAGATCTTCCAAAAGTAAAAAATCCTGTCAATGGGTGGCTACAAAATGCTAATGACCCACCTTGGACAAGTACAATCCCCATGACATTAAACCCTGATGAGTATCCAGCTTATATGGCTCCAAAACACATGTATTTTAGACCACAACGTGCTACTCGTATGATGATTGAGGATCAATCTATTACTTTTGACGAACTTATAGAATATAAACTTTCTACTCGATTAGAATTTGCAGATCGTATTCTTGATGATCTCTTTGCAGCAGTAGACAATTCTAATTCAGATAAAGCAAAAAAGGCTAAAGTGATACTTGAAAATTGGGATAGAAAAGCAGATGCAAATAGTAAGGGTATGTTATTATTTTTTAATTGGGCACAAAAATTTGGATTATGGCGAAGTGGTAATTACAAAACACCTTGGGATATTACACATCCTAACACTACTCCAGACGGACTATCAGATCCCAAAAGAGCCGTTGAACTTTTGGAAGTTGCAGCTTCAGAAATAGAAACAAAATTTGGGAAGTTAGACGTTCCTTGGGGTGATTATTATCGTATCAATTATAATGGTAAAAATCTTCCTGCCAATGGCATCGATGGTTCTTTAGGTGTTTTTAGAGTAGCCTGGCCAGGAGGATCAGATGATGATCATATGTATGTAGGCGGCGGAGACTCGTGGGTTGGAGTAATTGAATTTGGCAAACAAGTACAAGCCAAAGTATTATTAAGTTATGGTAATGCTACGCAGAAAGATTCTCCTCACAATGGAGACCAATTAGAGTTATTCTCTAAAAAAGAAATGAGAGATGCCTGGTTTACTGAAGCAGATGTAAACGCTAATACCAAAAGAACCGAAATTCTAATAGAAAATAAATTTAAGGAAAAAAAGAAATGAATCTAGAAGGTAATTGGAAAGGTTATTATGAATACTCAGATGGATACCTTTTTCTCTATTTCAATAAGTGATCTTTATATTTTCTTTAAAATGTCAATGTAGCTCTGATATAATTTTTCAAAAAATAAGTAAAAAGTCTCTATAGTATAGAGACTTTTTACTTATCGTTTTATATGAAACTTTTTATTTAATAGTAGTAGAAATTATTTTTGGTAATTCATTATACGCTAGAGTTTCTTTTGAATTAGAGCTTATTTCTTCTAAAACTTGTCTTGAAACAGCTTTTATTTTTCCAGTTTTCATGTCTATCACTTTATTTTTATAAAGCAGTGAGTTTGGTTCATTAAAAGATTTATATTCAAAAATACAATAGTTTCCTATGAAGCCAATTTTCATAAAAAGTACATCAGATCTTAATTTAGGATTAAATTCGTTTATATAGATATTTTTTCCATCAGAAAAACCAAACACTCTTCCTATTTCTTTTGCACTCTTCTTATTTATATCCAAGTAATAAAAATCAGTCATTTCTTTGGCAAAAATACCCGCCGTTTTCTTTTCTGTTTTTAACACATTGTAATCTAATTCTATAGAAGGGCTATTATTTTTAAACTCCTCAAAGTTTTTATAAATACCTTTTTTAAGTCCTGATCTTGGTATGTCTACTAAAAAATCTTGAGCATTTCCAGAAACAATTCCTATTATAAAGCAAAATCCAACTAAAAAAATATTTTTGAAACACATAACTTTTGTTTTTATCTATAGTTCAAATGTATCTAATAATCAAAAAGTTACATTGGACATGTCGGTGAAATGCAATTTTGTTTCGGTGAATGGTAATTTAATTACGGTTAATTGAAACGTTATCCACGGTTACAATACGGTAATCCCTTAGTTTACAATCTAATTCAAACACAAAAACACCATTATCAATTATAAATCTTAGTTCTTTCTCAAATTTCTTTTTGATAATAAAGGAATAATAACTTTAAAATTTTTCTTCTCTCTTTCAATCATAATCTTTTGACACGTATAAAAAGAATATTTTTCGATAATATCCCTAAATATTTCTTCTTTAGATTCTTCTCCACACTTATCTCTACTTATTTTGCTTTGAATGATCAATTGTTTTTTTTCATTAGAAGCAACATAAATCTCCAAGGGTTTCTCTTTTGAAGAAATACTATATTTCAAAACATTTTCGATAAGTATTTGCATAATTAATGCAGGAACTAAATACTCTTTAGGATTTACAGAAACAGATATATTTATATTTAGTATTTGTCCTTGGTTTATATTGATCATGAATATATAAGAATTTAAGAAGTTTAATTCTTCTTCTAACTCGATTAAATTTTCTTCTTTATTATTCAAAATATATCGATACGTTATAGCTAACCTGGATACAAAATCAGAAGCCAGATCTCTATCTTTATACATTAGTGTAGTAAGTGTATGCAAACTATTGTATAAAAAAAGCGGATTGATTTGATTTTTCAAAAACCTGTATTGAGATATCGTAGCTTCTTTTTCAAGAATATTCAAGGAGTTTTCAAGATCTTTTTTCTGTTTAAAAGACCAGTAAAAAAGATTAAAAACAATAACCACTAAACCCAGTAGTGTTGCCTTGAAAAAGTTTAATCTAAATAGTAACCAAAGATTATCTTCACTATTTTCTATAAGGAAATTCAACTTAAAAATAACTATATAGTATAATGAAGCAACAATAGGAATAAGGCCTACCAGGTTTATAACAATAATTTTCAGGCTATTGTTTACACCTAATAGTTTATGATCATTGTGCTTAGTTTCTTTTCTTAATAACCAATCATTAGTTTCTAAGGTTATTACCAAAAGAAAGAAGGCCGTAAAATAATGAAATAGATCCATCGCACTAAATATGATGGTATCATTATTTGAATGATCAACAGTTAATCTAACCAGAAAATAAAGAACGTTTATAATTAAAAAACGCAGAATATTTTTTTTTGCATAGGTTTTTAATATCATCAGAGTATTCAATACTAATTTGCCATAAAAGTATATTCTTGGTATAGAATAATCATTGACAGGCATTCTTAATTGTCATATAAGAGATTGAATTGTTTTTAATAAAGTCTGATTAGATAAAATAGCTATAGTAGATACTAAATCACTCTTCAAGTTCGTTTTTGACACTTCACTAGCAAAAACATCAATTCACATATAATAATTTTTGGTACTAAGAAAGAAGTATCAGATTTGAAGTGATATTATTAATCAGCAAACCTAGAAAATTATCTCTATAGCTACTTTAAAGCAATGAGATATAAACAAAAAGTAATCTATTATAAAGAAGTAAGATTCTTATTTTCAAATACATTAAAATTTAAAATAAATATGAAAATTCAACAAAAACAGAATAGTTTAATCTTATTACTCCTGATGTATTGCATCTACTCTTATGGACAACAACAAGATGACATATCAACTAGATTGTCACATACTTTAGAAGGTGATAGTGATGCTAACATTTTCAATTTTGATTTTACAGCAAAACTCTACAGCAAACCTTTAAAAAATGGTAGAGGTCAATTTAGAGTTGATGTAACTTCTAACTATTCTAATATTGATTATAATACTCCTGTTCTCTTTGAGGAAGATTTAGATAAGTTTTACAACTTCGGTATTTCTCTTACCTATTTTAAAGTACTGAATAGAAAATGGAGTTTTGTTGGAATCTTACGTCCTCAATTAAGTTCTAATTTTACTTCAGACATAACTTATGATGATTTTAATCCTAATGCAATTATACTATTCAATTACATCACCAAACCCGTTAATCGATTAACTTTTGGGGTCGCCTACAATCCCTATGCAGGAATTGGAGTTCCGATAATTCCTATAGCAAATTATTGGAAAAAATTTAATGAAAAAACAGAAATGAATATTGGTTTCCCCGAAACATCATTTACCTATAACATTTCACCAAAAACTTCATTAAAAGCTCTTGCCAAATTTGAAGGTTTCAATTACAACATTAGTGAAAATTTCAACCTCAATAATGAAGAAGTAGAGCGTATAAACTATAATGAAATCATTACAGGGTTAGAGTTAAAACAAAAATTATCAAATACAATAAACATCACTCTCAACACTGGATATACTGTAAACAGAACTTTTGAATTCACGGATACATCAGGTGATAAAATTTCTGGTTTTGATATGGAAAACAACTTCAATATCTCTTTAGGGTTAGGATTTAAACTTGATGCCAAAAAGAAAAAATAATCTAAAATCAGAATCTATGTATACTCTAAATACAACACTTAGAAAATCAGAACCTTCCAAGTATGTAAAACTTGACAAATTCAATAACCAATATATTGTAACATTAACTGATTGTAATGGAAAAGAATATAATAAAGGGTATGGTTATTCTGCCATTGAAGCAATCAATGATCTATATACTAACTCAAGAAGATTAAATGAACACCTAAATAATAAATACTTTTTATTCGAAGAAATGTATAGGTCTAAAATAAAAATTTATGAACTCAATCAAATCCATAGAAAATCATAAAAGTGTTTATTTAAGTCAACTTAAACATTTAAAATTTAAAAAACTTAATGGTAAATATGTTGCAATTCTAAGAGATGCAAAAGGATATGAAATCATTAAAGGTTATGGAAATACAACAGCAGAAGCTATTAATGATTTACATAGTACTTTATTATAATAATTCGGTAAATGACATATAATATCCACACTTTTAAAAAAAAGAAAAGGCTCCTTGAATGTAGGAGCCTTTAATATAGAGTTTATTCTCTTCATAATATTCTAAAAAGACGGTTGTTCTTCACTCTCTAAAACCAAATTATTTAATTAATTTTGGGATCAATTCATCTAGTAATTAAGAATGAAAAAATCACGCCCTCTTATGTTCGTGGGTACAGGTTCTGATGTTGGCAAGAGTATGCTGGTTACTGGCATATGTAGACTCTTAAAACACAAAGGATATTCTCCAGCACCTTTTAAAGCTCAAAACATGTCGCTCAATAGTTTTGTAACTCCTGATGGGTTAGAAATAGGTAGAGCACAAGCAGTACAGGCAGAAGCCTGTAAGATAGATTGCTCGACCGATATGAATCCCATATTATTAAAACCGTCTGGAGCAAACAAATCACAAGTAGTTTTACACGGAAAGCCCATTGGTGATCAAACCATAAAAGAATACTTTTTAGGAAATAACAAAGCACATTTATTTGAAGAAGCCAAAACAGCATTTTTTAGATTACAAGAAAAATACAACCCAATTGTTTTAGAAGGAGCAGGAAGCATTAGCGAACTCAACTTAAAACATCGTGATATTGTCAATATGCGAATGGCAGAGGCCGCTCAAGCTGATGTCTATCTGGTAGCTGACATAGATAAAGGTGGAGTATTTGCTAGTGTATATGGATCTATAGCATTATTAGAGCCTTGGGAGAAAAAATTAATAAAGGGAATAATCATCAACAAGTTTAGAGGTGATGTTTCTTTATTTGAAGAAGGAAAAGATATTCTTGAAAAACTTACCGGAATTCCTGTTTTAGGAATAGTACCGTATGCTATGGATATTTATATTGAAGAAGAAGATTCTGTAGGATTACAAAAAAAGAATGATACCACTATTATGGATGGAAGTGTAAATATTGCTATAGTATTACTTCCTTATATCTCTAATTATACTGATTTTAATGTATTAGAAAAAGATTCCAGGGTACATCTTTTTTATTCAAATGATCCAGAAGATATTGCTAATGCTGATATTATTATTATTCCAGGGAGCAAAAACACCATTCAAGATTTAATATTTCTTCGAGAAAAAGGAATCGCTCAAGTAATTCTTCAGGCACATCAATCGGATAAAACAGTTATTGGTATTTGCGGAGGATATCAAATGCTTGGAACTCGTATTGAAGATCCTTTAGGTGTAGAAAGTGATGTAAAGACAATTCCCGGATTAGGGATCTTTCCAATTTCAACACAATTGACAACAGAAAAAACAACCACCCAATGTGACTTTAGATTTAAAGGTTATCCAGAAATATGTAAGGGATATGAAATTCATATGGGAGAAACAACTTGCAAAAATAATGTTCCTTTAAATCAAGTTGGGCAACATACAGAAGGGTATATCTCTGAAAATTGTTGGGGAACCTATATTCACGGTATTTTGGATAATCCTGTAGTAATAGAGGATTTACTAAAAAAATTCTCTATAAGAAAAGAAGAAAATGCTTTTGATTATAAAACTTACAAAGAAGATAACTACGACAAATTAGCTCATCTATTAGAAAAACATATTGATATAGAAGCTATAATTTCTGAAATGCAACATACATAATGATTTACGGACACGGTGATGATGGATATCGTTACAACACAGAATTTAAGGCTAATTTTAGTTCAAATGTTTGGTATGAAAGAACTGCCAACACTTTAATAGACTATCTTAAGGAGCAACTACCCTCTATAGCAAATTATCCAACTCCTAATGCTGATGAATTAGCAGAAAAAATTGCCGCTCATCATCAATTAAAATCTGACAACGTACTAATAACCAACGGAGCAACAGAGGCATTTTATATCATTGCAACTTTGTTTTATGGCAAAAAAGCGGCAATAAATATTCCTACATTTTCTGAATATCAAGATGCTTGTATAAAAAATAATGTACATCTTAAGCATTATAATCGTTCAGAATTACTACAGTCTAATTTTAAGGAAGATGTAGTATATATATGCAACCCCAACAATCCCGACGGATTGAGTAATTCGATTTCAGAAATACGAGAATTATTGATTAAATTTTCTGATACCATATTTGTAATTGATGAAGCTTATATCGATTTTACTTTTAAGATCAATTCTTGTATTTCCTTATTAAAAGAATTTGATAATCTCATTATTGTTAAATCTCTCACCAAATTGTTTTCTATACCAGGATTACGATTAGGTTATATCTTATGTAATAATAAGGTCAAAGCAAGACTTCAACAATCCAAAATGCCTTGGAGTGTTAATACGATGGCAATCGAGGCTGGAAAATACATTTTTGATAATTATGACACCTCTCTTCCTGATATGTCAATACTTCTAAAATATTGCAAAGCTTTGCAAGAAAAAATTAATACCCTAGATCAGTTTACCGTAATTCCTTCTGAAACAAATTACTTTTTAGTAAAATTAAAAACACCAGATGCGGCAAAACTCAAAGATTATTTGGCATACAATCATCAATTATTAATTAGAGATGCTTCAAATTTTAAAGGATTGGATGGTCATTATATCCGTATTGCGAGTCAAGATCCTCAAAAAAATGAATTATTAGTTAATGCGTTACAAGAATGGAGTACTTAATAATAATTCCTTTATTCGTTGGATATCTGCTTGATTTGATTCTAGGAGATCCTAGGTGGCTTCCTCATCCAATACGGTTATTCGGAAATAGCATTTCATTTGGCGAAAAAAAATTAAATACTTCTCCTCATACATTTCTGAAAGGGATGATGCTAACTCTTGTTTTAGTAGCTATGGTAGTGCTTTTTTTCTATGGTTCTCTACAACTTATAATATCATATCCTCTTCTCTATTATAGTTTCACATCTATATTTGTATTCTATTCTCTAGCTAATAAAAGTTTGATCGATGAAGGCAAAGCTGTTTTTACAGCATTGCAACAAGGATTAGATCAAGGTAGAAAAAGATTATCCTGGATTGTAGGACGAGAAACAGATCAATTAAATGATCAACAAATAAAAACAGCAGTTTTTGAAACTATGTCCGAAAATCTTAGTGATGGTGTAATAGCCCCGCTTTTCTACTATGCATTATTTGGTATACCTGGAGCCATGGGATATAAAATGATCAACACATTGGATTCTATGATCGGTTACAAGAACGAACGATATATTAACTTTGGGAAGTTTGCAGCTAAATTGGATGATGTTGTTAATTATGTACCCGCCAGATTAACTGCTTTACTAATGTTAATAGTTACCGCAAAAATTCATAAAATCCCTTTTGTATTAAAGTACGGCAAACAACACTCTAGCCCCAATGCCGGATATCCAGAAGCTGCACTGGCTGCCATTCTGGATTGTAAATTTGGAGGTCCTAATTATTATCATCGTAAATTAGTTGACAAACCATATATAGGAACTAATGACCGACAAATAAAAGATCAGGAAATAAAAACCGTGGCTGCTATTAATCAAAAAGTAGCATTTGCATTTGTACTCTTAATAAGTATCATATATTATTGTATTTATAATGCATAAAAGGATTATTATAACAGGAGCTCCTGGAACAGGAAAAACAAGCCTAATTGGAGCACTTAAACAAAGTGGTTTTCACTGTCACGATGAAATATCTCGAAAAATAATTACCGAACAGCAAAAACAAAAAACAGATAAAACGCCTTGGGGAGATCTTATGGGTTTTGTGGATTTGGTATATCATCAAACGATGGAAGAGTTAAACACTCCTATTAATCAAAATATTTTTGTAGATCGTGGATTACCAGATACCATTGCTTATTTAAAGGCAAATTCTTCTCTCATACCCGAATACTTATTGAGTTTTCCATACAAAACACACTACGCTTCTACCGTTTTTTTAGCTCCTTTCTGGAAAGAGATTTATGTCAATGATCCGCAACGACCACAATCCAATAATGAAGCAATAAAAATCCATAAGTCGCTTCTCAAGGTTTATGAAGAATTAAATTTTAAAATAGAAATACTTCCCAAAGCAACTTTAACAAAACGTGTAGATTTTATAAGATCTATTATTTAAACAAAAAAAGTATCTTCGCTCCCGATTTATGGTTCTTTTAGAAATAAAAGATGAAAAGGGAATTTGGTGAAAATCCAAAACTGTTCCCGCAACTGTAATACATACTTAAAAATTACAATCGGTATACCACTGTAGTAATCCTATGGGAAGGTGATTGTAATTGTGTAAAGTCAGGAGACCTGCCATATTTTATCATTTATTAATAATAACTCTCGGGTAAAGAGTTAGATATAACTTAGAATCTTTTTTAAAGCTACGAAACGATTCTTTTTATCTCTATAACTTTTCCCACTTAACTTAACTTTTTAATGAAAAAAATTATGTTTTGTGGTGTATTGGTATTAATGGGGCTATCCGGCTTTTCACAATCCAACAACACTATTTTAAAAGGAATTATAAAAGATGCCAATACTGGTTATAATATTCCTGATGTTTCAATTCAAATATCTGAGCAAAATAATGGAGCCATTAGTGATATAGATGGTCGATATCAAATAACATTACCCACTGGTCAACATAATATTCAATTTTCTGCAATTGGATATTCTACGATTACTCAAAAAATTACATTAAAAGATGATGAACAAACTTTAAACGTAGGTCTTCCCATTTCTACTACAGAATTATCCGAAGTAATTATACAATCTGACAAAAAGAAAGAAATCGGTGTAAATCAAGTATCTAAAATCTCCTTAAAACTAAGACCTATAAATAGTGCCCAGGATTTATTAAAAACAGTACCAGGTTTATTTATTGCTCAGCACGCAGGAGGAGGAAAAGCAGAACAAATTTTTTTACGAGGTTTTGATAATGATCACGGTACTGATTTTGCCGTATTTGTAGATGATATACCTGTTAATTTAAGTTCACATGCACATGGACAAGGATATGCTGACTTACATTTCCTTATCCCAGAAACTGTAGGAGATGCAAACTATTATAAAGGTCCTCACGAAGCGGCCATAGGAAACTTTGCTGTCTCTGGTGCTGCTTCATATACTACAAAAGGAAGGCTTAATAAAAATTCAATCAAACTTGAATACGGTCAGTATGATTTTGTACGAGCATTAGGAATAGTTACGCTGTTGGACAAAAAAAACTTTTTATCCAAAAATTATGAAAATGCCTATATAGCTATCGAAGGCACCTACAACAAAAGTTTTTTTGACAGCCCGCAAAACTTGAGGCGATTAAATACTTTTTCCAAATACACCTTAGATATAAATGATCAAAATACTTTGACTACTTCTGTATCTACTTTTCATAGTAACTGGAATGCTTCCGGGCAAATCCCTTTACGAGCAGTTCAATCAGGAGCTATTGATCGATTTGATGCTATTGACGATACTGAAGGTGGAGATACAGAACGTGTTCATATAAACTTCCAATTAGAGTCTCTTTTATCCGATAAGGTAACCCTTAAAAATCAAGTATTTTACTTATCGAATATTTATAATCTCTATTCTAATTTCACATTTTTTCAAAATGATCCAGTAAATGGAGATATGATACATCAGTTCGAAAATCGCAATATGCTTGGTTATAATGGAAAACTTTCTTTAAACACTAACATTGGAAATCTAAATAGTAAAACAGATTTTGGACTAAGTGTATTATATAATGATAATAAGGTTGGATTAAACAATAGTATCAGAAGAGAGATTTTGGAAACAGTCAACATATTCAAAGTTAAAGAAACCAATTATAGTGCATATATAAGAGAACAGTTAAAACTGACAAATAAACTTTCTGCTTTAGTAGGTTTGAGAGGTGATTATTTTACTTTTAGACTAGAAGAACTAATACCAGTACCTAACAAGGGTAACACTGATGCTTTTAGACTTAGTCCTAAAATAAGCCTTTTCTACGATTTTACTGAAAAAGTACAATTATATGCAAAGGCAAGTTCTGGTTTTCATTCTAATTATTCTCAGGCAGCTGTAAATCAAAAATCCATACATCCATTACCCAAAGCAGTTGGATATGATCTTGGTACAGAATTTAAAATAGGAAATCGATTTATCGCTAATATTGCCGCATGGTATCTTAAAAGTAATGCTGAGTTCGTCTTTGTTTCTGATGGTTTTGAGTTTGAAAACAAAGGACGATCAGAAAGAATCGGAGGTGACGCTTCTTTTCGATATCAACCATTATCCTTTTTCTGGTTAGATACAGATCTAAATTATAGTTATGGAACTCTGATAGATGAACCGAAAGAAGCAAATAAAATACCATCTGCTCCTAGATTTACCTCAACAGGAGGTGCTACTTTAAAACTTAAAAACGGGATTAAAGGATCTCTAAGATATAGATTTCTTGGAGAACGACCACTAATAGAAGATGAATCTGTTATAGCAGAAGATTACTTTTTGATAGATGCAGTAATTAATTATACTCAACCCTCTTATGAAATTGGATTATCGATAGAAAATATATTTGATCAAGAGTGGACAGAAGCCGTGTTTTATGATTCTTCACAACTTCAAAACGAACCCGCTCCCGTTGATGATTTTCATTTTACTCCAGGGAATCCTTTTTTAGCTAAATTAAGTGTAACATATTTCTTTTAAACATGGGAAAAAACATACCAAAAGTATCAACTACCTTTCAGTTTTGTGATGGAGGATCTTGTCGAAAAGCAAAAAGTGAAATAGCGATACGTGAAGCAAGAGCCTATCTCCGAAATCAAGAACTTTGGGATGAAACCCATACCATAAAAACCAGATGTAATGGTCGATGTGAGGATGCTCCTACCTGGATTGTACAGCCCGGTAACTTTTGGTACAAAAACTTAACTCCTGAAAAAGCAGTTACTATTATAAAATCACATACAGTTTTAGATCAACCTGCAGAAGATTATCTTTTATATCAAGAAGGATGGTCTTCATTACTCACTGAGAATGAAAAAACAGTTGCCCTTCCTGTTTTTAAAAACAAAGTAGATGAAGAACACGGTGATGTTCTCGTAGCACGAGCTTTTGCTTCTGATCAACATTTATACCCATTATTTCAATATCTCTTTCAGGAACCTAAATCTATTGCTGTACAACAATATGATGAAGTTATTGAAATAAAAACAGTGCATCAAGTAGATTATTCTGATGATTATGAAATAACTATTATGGGGCAGGAGCTTCAATTAAGACTAACCATCGCCGGAATTCCAAAAGATATTTCTGAAGAAATAGCTGATCGCAAAGTAAGTATTTCAGAAGTGATCTGGCTAAAAAAAAGAACTATCTTTACCAAGGCAATACGTCTTAAAAATAAAAAAGGGAAACATCTTGTTACCTTTTGGATAAAAGAAGAAGATCATAATACTTGGGCACATATTCTGAAGGTTTATTTATCCATGTCTCCAGATCAGATTAGAATTGAAGATGAACATTAAAAATATAAGTGTTTTAGGTTGTGGATGGTTAGGATTCCCTCTGGCTATTGATTTAATATCAAAAGGAATACAGGTTAAGGGTTCTACTACTACAGAAAGTAAAACTCTTAAACTTCAAGAACAGAAAATAACTCCCTTCTTACTAAAATTAGGTGAAGCCACTGAGGAAATTTATTCGGATTTTTTATTAGATAGTGAAGTAGTCATCATCAATTTTCCACCTAAACGTATTCCCAATATTATAGAAATATACCAACAACAAATTCAAAGTATACTTTCTCACATTTCAGAAACGCAAAAGGTTATTTTTATTAGTTCTACTTCGGTATATCAAAACACAAATGACGAAATCTCTGAAATTATTGAAATCCAACCAGAGAAGGAATCCGGAAAAGCGGTCGCAGCGGTTGAACAACTATTACAAAAAAGACTTGGAGATCGTTTAACGATACTAAGATTATCTGGTCTTATAGGATATGATCGTTTGCCGGGTCGATTTCTTGCGAATAAAAAAAATGTTCAAAACGGTGATGCCCCCATTAATGTTATTCATCGAGATGATTGTATTGGGTTGATTAACGCTGTACTTGAAAAAAATGTGTGGGGAGAAGTTATAAATGGCTGTGCAGATCATCATCCTTTACGTAAAGAATTTTATTCACTTGCTGCAAGTAAAATTGGTTTAACACCACCTATTTTTGCTAAACAAGAAATGATAAAATATAAGATCATATCCAATGCAAAGAGTAAAGCACTGTTACAATATACGTATCTACATCCTGATCCTCTTAAATTAATTTAAATTATGTACCCCGTAACAATTGTAGGTGCCGGCCCTGGAGATCCGGATTTATTAACCGTAAAAGCACATAAACTTATTCAAGAAGCTGAAGTGATTCTTCACGATAATTTGGTTTCTGATACTATTCTGGATATTAATTTAAAAGGAGAAAAGATATATGTAGGTCGCAAATATGGAGATACTTCTAATCAACTAGAGAGACAACAAAAAATCAATGAACTCTTACACAAATATTATCAAGAAGGTAAGAAAGTAGTGCGTCTTAAATCTGGAGATCCTTATGTTTATGGCAGAGCTGCCGAAGAAGCAAGATATCTTACAGAAAAAAATGTTGCTTTTGAAGTTATTCCTGGGATTTCTGCAGCATTAGCCGCGGCAAATATCTTTAATATCCCTATTACCGAAAGAAATAAATCAAATGCTATGCTCATTTGTACAGCTCACACCGCAGATTATTCTTTTGAGCAATTGAATGGTATCGCTCATATGCTTAAAGCTGGTAATACTATCTCTATATATATGGGACTTAAAAGCCTTAATAGAATTATCCCTAAATTACTGCAGGTATGTAAAGATGATACCATTCCTGTAAATGCAGCCTCCAATGTATCTAGAGTTAATCAGGAAATTATTACAGGTACTTTGGGTAGTATTGAAGAACAAATAAAAAATAGTACATTACAAATGCCGGTTGTTTTAATTATTGGTGCAAACCCCATTATGTAATGAATAAAAAATTCTAAAAAACAAACGAGTGAAAGAGGGTATATTACTTTGCGGACATGGGAGTCGAAGAAAAGCGGCCATTACTTCATTTAAAAAATTAGTAACCATTCTTCAGGAGCGTTATGAAAATGATTACGAAGTAGATTATGGTTTTTTAGAATTCAACCATCCAACTTATGAAGCCGCTGTAGAACGTATGTACCTCAACGGAATCAGAAAAATTTATGCATTACCAGTAATTTTATTTGCTGGGTCTCACGCAAAAAATGATATTCCGTATGAATTAAATACCATACAAGGATATCATGATGATCTAACTATTGTTATGGGAAAACACATTGGTGTCAATTCCTTTTTATTAGATCTTGCCGCAAAACGTATCGAAGAGACCGAAACTACACTAACACCTATGGATCGCAAAGAGATTTGTCTAGTAGTTGTAGGTAGAGGAACTACTGATCCTGATGCAAATAGTGATGTTTGCAAACTCACCAGTATGCTATGGGAAGGTATGGGATTTGGATTTGCAACTACTGCATATAGCGGTACTGCTTATCCCAAAGTAGATGAATCTCTTCAAATGATCGAAAAACTTGGTTTTAAACGAACTATAGTAATTCCGTTTTTCTTTTTTACCGGTGTTTTGTTAGAACGTATCTATGGTCACGTAACTGATATGAATGCTTCTTCTGACCAGGAATATGTATATACTGCTCCCTTTGGTACTGATGAATTATTAATGAAAGCCTTTGATGAACGATTAGAAGAAGCCAAAACGGGGATGGCTAACATGAATTGTCAGCTCTGCAAATACCGAAAACAAGTCATTGGGTTTGAACAAGATTATGGTAAAGAACAGGTAGGACATCATCTTAATGTAAAAGGAATTCTTTTTGAAGAAGATGAAAAACCAGGTGAAACTAAAAGTTCTTTAAGTAGTAAGATTAAAAAAGTACTGGGGATATAATTTTTAAGGTAAATTGTATTGTAAGATCTTTATCAGATGACCACTTATTAACTTGGTTATAAAATAAAATCATGACCGATTGTATATTTTGTAGCATTATAAAAGGAGATGCAAAATCTTGGAAAGTATATGAAACATCACACGCATATGCCTTTTTAGATATTCACCCAGCTAGCAGGTACCATACCTTAGTGATTCCCAAAAAACACTATACCAATATTTTTGATATACCGGAAAAAGAACTAAACGAAGTTATCTCTCTGGTAAAAAAAGTCTCAAAACTATTTGAAGAAAAATTAGGTTTAAATAATATTCAAATCATTAGTAATTCTGGTGCAGAAGCGCAACAAGAAGTATTTCATTTACATTTTCACATTGTTCCGAGAAGAAGAGGAGATGGTCAAAATATTAAATGGAGTACTCACCCAGAATGGGTAAAGGATTTTGACGAAATGTTAGAGAAAATTGGATAATTAGAAGCCCAAAATTCTAAGTTTAAATAATAATTCACTACAGGAAAAACTGAATTACTTCAAAATTCATTATCCTCTGTTTACTCTTCAATAAAGTAGCACAAGTTTACAATACACTATTCTGTTTAATTACCTCTTGACCTAATTTCAAAAATCCTAATCTCAGTAACTGTGGTCATCTAAAGTAATCATCTTAGCATAATCTTTATTTATACGTATTTAATAACCGTTTTTCAACACATACGTTAGGTCTATTCGTATTAAAATTTCATAAATTACATTTAGCTAATTTATTTTGTTAGTTTAGACTAACTTTTATAAATTTATATTTCTAAAAAATAAAGATCAGAATGGATTATGTTATAGAATTATTAGAAACTCAAAAAAAGCAGTTAAGTCGTAATGTTATAAATCAGAAGCTTATGCAAAAGGATATTAGAAAAGGAATTTCTGAATTGTCAAAAATTACAGAAATCACAAAAGCGATAAAAGTTTTAAAAACGAAAAGATATAAATATCAAAAATAAACATGAAAATCACATTAGAACTACCAGATTTACCGTACCACAAGAATTCACTCGACCCCATATTTACCGAAGAAACTTTTGATTATCATTATGGTAAGCATCACGCTGCTTATGTAAACAATCTTAATAGATTAGTCAAAGACACTCCATTAATTGAAATGACTTTGCCCAAAATAATCCAACACGGGTTTCAAAACAACGATTCGGTTCTTTTCAATAATGCAGCTCAACATTGGAATCATAGTTTTTTTTGGCATTGCTTGTCTCCTAATGAAGGAAAAAGACCAACTGGGAAGATTAAAGAACTAATCGAAAGAGATTTTGGTACGTTTGAAAAATTTAAAGAACAATTTTCTACAACCGCCATTAAATTATTTGGTGCAGGCTGGACCTGGCTCGTGCAAAATCAAGAAGGAAAGCTAGAAATTTTACCTCTAAAAGATGCCTACACTCCGATAATTGAAAACAAGATACCAATCTTAACATTGGATGTTTGGGAACACGCATATTATATCGATTATCGCAATGCACGTCCAAAATTTGTAGAACGGTTTTGGGAGGTCGTAAACTGGAACTTTGCCAATAAAAATCTAATATAGAATGAGCGAAATATGCATTAACCATATCGAAAATTATTGGAAAGCTAAGACAACTACTTCTAACGTTTTATTCAATAAAGGTCAATTTAAAGAAGCATTATTAGGGTATAAAAATGCATTATATCGAGCAGAGATATTAAACATGAATCAATCTGATTGTATCCGTAATAATACTCCTTTTATGCAGATATATATTATTTCATGTAACAATATTGCAAACACTTATAAAGAACTAAATCTGTTTGAAGAAACAGAAAACACTTTAAAAAGAATAGTTTATTATCTTTTGTATCTGTCACATAATAATGACTTAAACATAGCAGAAGTTCGAACAGAGTTAAAAAGAGCAACCACTACCTATGTAAATTTTATAAAAGAAAACCAAAAAGATAAAAAACAGCAAGAAACTTTATTTACCGTATTGAAAGAACGACTAAAAGAAGTATAATCATTAATTATAAATAGAAAAAAGAGCAGTCTGGCTCAACCAGGTTGCTCTTTCTATAGTTGTGAATTACAACTTTAAAATACTTTCAAAGGCTTTTTAGCTATAAAAACGTTGCAGTTATACTCTATTCTACCAATCCTTCGCCTTCTATATACAAACTTTCTAATTGTTGCTTCATCTTATCTGATGGGTTTGACCACATCCCACGTTGTATTGCCTCCAATAACCGTTCACTCATATCTTTTAAAGCCCAAGGATTATTTTGTTTGATGAACTCTTTATTTTCAGGAGTTAATAGATAACTTTCTGTAATTCCTTCATACATAAAATCATCAATCAAATTAGTTGTAGCGTCATAAGCAAACAAATAATCCAGAGTTGCTGCCATTTCAAATGCTCCTTTATATCCATGGCGTTGCACTCCTTCAATCCATTTTGGGTTTACAACTCTAGATCTATACACCTTTAATAACTCTTCCTTGAGTGTTTTTACTTTAGGGGTTTCGGGCCTGGAGTGATCTCCAAAATAAATTTCAGCATCGTTCCCTTTTACAGTTTTTACGGCATTGGCCAATCCTCCATGAAATTGATAGTAATCATCACTATCCAAAATATCATGTTCTCGATTATCTTGATTCTGCATAACAATCTGCATGGCTTGTAATCTATACTGAAATGATTCGTGAGCAGATACTCCTTTTTTAGAGTTTCCATAAGCATATCCACTCCAATTAATATATACCTTAGCAAGATCTTCTTGAGTCTGCCAGTTTTTTTCATCGATTACCGCTTGTAATCCCGCTCCATATGCACCTGGTTTTGATCCAAAAACTCGGTACAAAGCACGTTGCGAAGCTTCTGCTTCTTCCAATCCTTGTTCTTGCCATTGTTGTTGCTCTTCTAAAAAACGTTTGCGAATTGGATTGTCTTCTACTGGTTCTTCTAAATGAGCAAGTCGGGTAACTACAGTATTAAATAGATTAATCACATCTGGAAAAGCATCTCTAAAAAAACCAGAAATACGCAATGTAACATCAATTCTAGGTCTTCCTAATTTTATCAGAGGAATTACTTCAAAGTCTGTCACTCTGCGATTTGCACTTTTCCAAATCGGGCGAACTCCCATCAAGGCAAATGCTTGTGCAATATCATCTCCTCCTGTTCTCATTGTAGATGTCCCCCATACCGAAATCCCAATAGTTTCAGGATAATCTCCATTTTCTTGTAAATACCTATCTATAATTAATTGTGCACTTTTCTCTCCAAGACGATAAGCTGTTTCTGTGGGTATAGTCCGCACATCAACTGAGTAGAAATTTCGTCCGGTAGGCAATAAATCCAATCGCCCTCGAGTAGGTGCTCCAGATGGTCCAGATGGTACGTATTGTCCATTTAATCCATTAATTAAAAAATCTAATTCATCAGTCGTTTTTTTAACTTTCTGTAACGTATCTAACTTTATATGTTCCAGCATCGAGCTTGTCAATGAGTATTGTTTTGGCAATACGTTTTCTTGCAAATAAGAAACCAGTAATTTTTTTACGATTTGTTCTAATTGAGCAACGACCTGACCAGCAGTTTTGCAAAAAACTCCTTCAATTGTTAGCTCCATTACTTCTGTATAAGGAATCTCCAGTATATTTTCTTTAATACCTAAATCTTTAGCTAATAATTGAGTGATCCCTTCTTTTCCATATCCAGGTACACGATGCAAGGCAATTAGTAAATCTATTAGCTGTTCATCAACTGGAGCTTTTCCAAAAATGTGTAATCCATCTCTAATCTGTGCTTCTTTCAATTCACATAGATAACCATCTAATTTTACCAATAACTCATCAACATCATCTGAAGCAATTCCTAAATCTACACTTAACTTAGTTTCTTTAACCAATTCGGCTATTTCTTTTTCTAGTACACGAGAGCGTTTAGGGTCTAGAGAGGCAGCTTCATAATATTCATCCACCAGATGTTCCAATTTCATTAAACTACCATAACTTTCTGCTCGTGTCATGGGAGGAATAAGGTGATCTATAATTACAGCTTGATTTCTCCGTTTGGCCTGAGTTCCTTCTCCTGGGTCATTAATGATAAAGGGATAAAAATGAGGCAATGCTCCAAAAACTGCTGCCGGAAAACAAGTTGCAGGATCTAGTGATACACTTTTACCAGGTAGCCATTCTAAATTACCGTGTTTCCCTAAATGAATGACAGCATCGGCCTGATAATTTTGTTGTAACCAGAAATAATATGCCAAATACTGGTAAGTTGGTGGTAAATCCGGAGAATGATAAATTGCCTGTGGATCTTGATTGTATCCTCTGGATGGCTGAATACTTACAAAAATATTTCCTAATAAAAATCCTGAAACGATAAATCCAGTTCCTGTAAAATAGGGGTCATCTTCTGGTTGCCCCCATTGCTCTGTTACTTTACTTTGTAATTCAACTGATAGGTCAGAAAAACATTGTTGAAAATCATTGTAATCAAAAACCAATGCATGTGGTCTGGTCATCGCAGTAGATACATCATTGGTCGTTATTTGCGTTATCCAATGCATAATCTCGGTTCCACTCTCGGGTAGTTGCTCTCCTACATTGTATCCAGCAGCTTTCAATTCTTGTAATAGTACTTGACAACTTTGGGGTGTATCTAGTCCAACTCCATTTGCCAAACGACTATCTTTATTAGGATAGTTTGGTAAAATAACGGCTATCTTCTTTTCTTCATTCCTTTTACACTGTAGTGTTGTCCACTTTTGAGCTAATTCGACCATAAACTCACAAGCTGGAAGATAAGCCTCGTATTTTAAGATAGAACTATCTGTCAATATATCTTTTTCTGCTTCTTTTTTAAAAGAAACAGCACGACCTATAATCCGACCATCAATTTCTGGCAATGCTATATTCATAGCAATATCAGTAGGTGGTAATCCAAAAAGACCATCTTCCCAAACTTCTTTATTAGCAGTAGAAAATATAGCCTGCAATACAGGTATTTTCAGCTTCTCAAAAATAAATTCTGAACCATCCATCGGTTTAATGGTAAACCCAGTAGTATTAATAATGGCATTTATGGTGCGCTTACCAGAATATGTCATTAGCTGTTCTACCTGCTCTAATAATTTTGTATCTCTTAGATTACTTGCAAAAACTACAAAAGTATTCATCCCTTTAGTTTGTATAGTCTTGCTCATGGCCTTTATAGGAGATAAATTATCAGACAGATAATGCGTGCGATAAGCAAGTAACACCACTGTTGGTTTGGAGTTATCTATAAAAGCTTCCAGGTCTTCCTGAGTAATCATTTCTGAACGAGGAGTATAAAGAAATACATCGGCGATTGATTGAGCAGAAATAACAGGAATGTTAGTATCAAAAAAAGTGTTTTGCAAATAATTAAAAAGCGCCACCGAATTATCTTTCCCTCCTTCCTTCAAATATTGCCTGCATTGATGTACAATTTGTATATCTGCAGAGGATAGTTTCATCAATTCAAAATCCGGTTCATGAGCTGGTAAAAACAATACAACATTACCTATTCGTTCTTGCAGTGCAACTAAAGATTCTACCAAGTACTTATAATAACTCAGACCGCCCAGCATACTACATACAATAACCTTAGCTTTTTCCAGAACTTCTTCCAGATAGGTATCTATTGTTAATTCTTGCTTGAGATATACCAGATTAGTCATTCGTAAACTTGGTAACACATCACCTGCTTCTTCATACAATTGTTTGTACGCTTCATTCATGGTATTAATCTCAGTATCACCTGCACTTAAAAATACAATATCCCCAGGCGTCTGATCGATATAAAAAATCTCATCATCATTGGGATTCCATCCTCCTGGTATCGTAGCTACTAAATGCATATTTCTTCTTGTTTTAACGCTGCCCAATACAAATGTATATAGCTTGCGTATACATCTTTATAGGTATATATTTTTGTAGAAACTTCTTTTTCTCTTGCAGAATAAATTTGACCAATAGTAGGTACCGTATCATCATTCATGATCTGAGAGTAATGAAATTCGTGACCCCAAATTTCGGTATTATTAAATACTACTTTTCGATATCCCAGAGATAGTTTTTTATTTTCCATAGAGGTGATAAACGGAAAAATAGTTACCATTTTATATCCTATGCCTTTTTCATCAATAATTTCTTTACCCAAATACATCATACCACCACATTCGGCATAAATTTTCACGCCTTTATCTGCCGCATCTTTTATTTGAATATGCATCGCAGTGTTTTGAGATAGTTCTTGAAGATATAATTCGGGATAGCCACCAGCTAAATAGATACAATCAACCTCGGGAAGTTTAGTATCTCGCATAGGACTAAAATAGATAACCTCTCCAATATTTTCTAGCCACTTTAAATTTTCCTGGTATGTAAAACTAAAAGCTTCGTCTTTGGCAATAGCAATTTTATACTTTTTAGTTTCAGACTTTATCGTAGGACTATTTTGGTATTTTTTCTGATAGTCATTAGTATATTCTAAAATTTCAGGTAAAGAAATATGTTCAGAAATATGCGAAGCCGCTTTTTCTATAACATTTTCAAAAGTTTGATCTATATGCAATCCCAAATGACGGGAAGGAATAGAAATTTCATCATTTGGTGGGATATACCCTAAAGAAGGGATTCCTACAGTATCACATGCTTCTTTGAGAAATGCATAATGTGATTCGGTCTTTACAAAATTAAAAATCACTCCTGCAATTTTAACTTCTGGGTCAAATGTTTTTAATCCGTGCAGGATAGGTGCTATGGTATATGCCATACTACTGGCATTAACAACAAGAATCACAGGAATATTCAATGATTTTGCAATTGCAGCAGAGCTCCCCTGATCTTTAACAGCCCCATCAAACAATCCCATAACTCCTTCGACTATACTTATATCTGCTTCTTGTTGATATTTACTAAAAGTATCGACCATATGATCTTCAGGCATCATTATAGTATCCAAATTGATTGCTATTTTTCTAGCGGCAGTGCTATGATGAATAGTATCTATATAATCCGGTCCGCATTTAAATGGTTGTACTCGATATCCTTGATTAAGAAACCACCGCAGCATCCCTAAAGTAAGTGTCGTTTTTCCTGAATTACTCCATGGAGCGGCTATTAAAAATGCTTTGGACATTAGTAAGAATATTAAAAATCAGAAACTACTGAATAATTAAGTTTCAGTTGTTGAGCTAGTTGTTTTGCTTTTCCCAATTTCACAAATCCTGTCTCAGTATCAATAATTGTAGTTTTTTGAACTCGTGCAAGATACATTTTATACATCGTGACAGCATATTGAAATGGATTTGCAGCTCCCGTATTTATTTTTCCATCTGTAAACACAAATAGTTGTACTGTTTGCATATTTACTGATCTAAGTAGTTCATAAACTTTAAAAAAGGCAGCTCCAAGATTTGTTTTACCACCTGTTTTTAATTGGTAATTGAGATCAGATATTTGCTTAGTATTATAAGTAAAATCCTGAATGATTCTTGCTGTTGTATCCTGTAAACCCACAATAGCATACTGTACCTTTTGCATTGGATTTGATGTAATGGTTTTATCTATTACTCCTTTTAGGTATGCCATTTGTTGATCAAGTGCCATAGAAGCACTGGTGTCAACTAAAAATATGATTCGTGCAGCGGCTTTTCTTGCAGATCGCTTATATATAGTAGTAAATGTTTCTTTACTAAGATAATTTTTTACCGATTGTACTACCGAAATTTCAGGTTGTCGCTCAACTGCCTGTGACATCACATATAATTTCTGTAATGTATCTAATTGTATCTCTTGTTTTTTCGTTGCTTTTGAAGCAGAAAATTTTAATCCTTGTTGTACTGCTTTTGGTAATTGAAATCCAGAAGTATCTTGCCCGTTTTGAGTGGTAGTCTCTTTTTGAGTACTATCATCATTCTCCGGATCTGTATCATTTTCCTTATCTTGATTTGACGGAGGTGTATATTCTTTTGCTCTATGCTGTAATACAAAAGGAGCAATACTATTTACCATTTCTGAAGTTACTTCTGTATGGTTATGATAAGCAGCATAAGCTCTTGCTGTTTTAAGCAACAAGATATCTGCACGCATTCCTTCTACCTGATTGTTAATTGTTAATTGAGCACATTGCTCTTGAACAGTATTCGGGATTTCAATAGTATGTAATTTTTGTTTTGCCGAAAGCACCTGATTTTTAACTGCTCGTTCTTCTTTATCATATTTTGCATAAAATGCAATTGGATCACTATCAAAATTAAGGCGTTGCATGGCAATCTGAGAGCGTACTTTTTTATTTACAGGTGTCTGGATGGTAACACTAAGTCCGAACCTGTCTAACAGCTGTGGGCGTAAAGCTCCTTCTTCGGGATTCATAGTTCCTACCAGGCAAAAACGGCTATTCATCCATTGAGAAATACCTTCTCGTTCCAGGTGATAACCACCTGTTGCAGAAGCATCCAATAAAATATCCATCAGGTAATCATTCAATAAATTTACCTCATCAATATATAAAAAGCCTTGATGTGCTTGTGCTAATAATCCTTTATCTACAATTGTTATTTTTTGATTGATTAATGCTTCCAGATTTACACTCCCTAATACACGATCCTCAGTAGCTCCTATAGGTAAATTTACAAATGGAAAATCTTCTCCCATTAATTGACTCAATCCACGAACCATAGTTGTTTTGGCTGTGCCCTTATCACCAGTAGCCAAAACTCCACCAATACTTGGATCTACCAGATTAAGTAAAAGACATAATTTTAAATCTTCTTGGGCAAGTATAGCTGTAAATGGATAATTATATTTTGGTTGCATTAGTGATTTGTGAGATTTTGATCTTAACTGATGGTAAAAATACGGATTTATATGATGTTGGTAATAGTTATATTTTTTTCTTCAAAAGAGTTTTCTTTTGGATAAAGAATCTTTTTTACCAAAGATTGAATTCTTTATTTTTTTAAGGTTTCATTTTATTAAAAAGATCAATATTGGTAAAATTATCGTGCGAATTAAATCAGGTATTTACACCTATTAATAATACGTAATGTTTGGCTAGATTTGTTTATAACCTTAATAAAAAGAGATTTAAGGTTTTCAAGGCTTGACAATATACACTCTTAGTTGAATATCTTTTTTTAAATCTAATCAAACAACAAAATGTATACACTTCCAAAAGGTGAACTGACTAATAAGACATTTAGCAAAGCAATGGATCATGCGATTGCTATAGAATTGACGACAATTCCTTGTTATCTTTCTACTTATTATTCTATTAATCGAGCACAAGATCAAGATGCTTTGTATAATAAAATTCTTATACAGGTTCAAGACGAAAAAATAGCTAAAGAATTAACGCTAGATGTTTTGGTCTATGCCAATAAAGCAGCTGCATTAATCATGTCTGTAGTAGTAGAAGAAATGTTACATTTATCTCTTTCCTCGAATGTCAAACAAGCCGGTGTTGCTCCTCCTGATTTAATGAAAGCAGGTAAAAATCTTACCTACCCAACATCTTTATTTGGGAATCCGAATGAATTTAAAATCAACAGGGCACCTTTATCAATTGATCAATTGATTAGTTTTCTTAAAATCGAAAGCCCTAATAGATTTAAGGGGGATCATAATGATACCATTGGAGAATTTTACGATAAAATAATAAAGTATATAAAAAATAGTAAAATTGATTGGAGACTCACAGATAATGGATATCCACAATTGGTACCCACACAACCTTATTATGCACAAAACACAATAAATACCGTTTATTATGATAGAAAGCACAATCCTCAATTTCCAAGTGCTGACGATAGTGGAGGTATGGTTGAAGTAAAGGATAAAGGTAGTGCTATTACAGCCTTAAACGAGATTATCGAACAAGGAGAAGGTCACAAAGGAGGAGATCAACTGGAGATCATTAATGGTAAACCAAAACCTTTACCTATAAAAGATGGAAAAGTGGTATTTAGTCCTGAAGACTATGATGATCCAGCCGAAGAAGAGTTATCACATTTTGCCAAATTCATGGAACTATACACACTGGGAGATCATTATGAAGAAAAATTCAGCAAACATACTGGATTAGACAATTTCTTCAGTTACTTCGTATATGATCAGGCAGTAAATCCAGTTACTGATGAATATTCAAATGTATTATACCAACAATCACAATTAGCTAATGCCATTTACACATATATATTATTGATGATCGAAACCTGTTATCATCAAGAATTACCAACACAATATGAAGTATTCATGATGGGAATTCACAAATCAATGATCTGGTTATTAAGCCAATTTGGTCGTGATGTGAATCAACAAACATTTGCCAAAAAAACAGGTGGTGCAATAAAAAATTATGCAGGTAGTGTTACCTTCGAATATTACCCGTTTGAAGATCAAAAAGAGGTTCGGCCTAAAGAGCAAATTATAAAATTAGCACAAAAGTTAATTGAAATGGACAGTAGTTATGGCTGGCTTTTTACAGATCCTCAATATTTACTGGCTCTTCCAGATGTAGGGTTAGATCATCAAGTAAATAAAACTCCTTTACACACCTCTAAATAGAAAAAAATGTCTGATAAATCAATAACAATACCGCAAGCAAAACCAGTATTAGAATTACATGCCTGTATGGGATTAAACGCCTGCAAAGGTCACGGGTGGTCTGGTGAAAATAATTGTGCTGGAACTGGAGACTGTGCCACCAATCGGCATCCTTGTCACACCTTGAATGATTGCAAAGGGCAAGGTGGATGTGGTCTATTTGGGTCTGATAGTGAAGTTTGCCATCCAGGTGAAAATGATTGTTCTTTTCAAGGTAGTTGCGGAACACCTATTCTGGCATCTCGTTATATCACTCAAGGACCAAACAAAGGACAAAGTGTATGGCAATTAGCGAGGAAACTTTTTGAAGAACGTATGAAGAAAGCAAATAGAACTGTAGGCCCTCCACCAGAAGGTCAAGAATACGGTCCTACTACAGAATTTGTTGCAAAACGAGGAGGAGGTTCATCTTGTGGACAAAGTGGTGATCGTTATTGTTCTTATGCTTTTGATGAGAAAAGTAGAGAAGAAGAAAGAAAACAGCGTAGAGAGGAATTTATGAAAAAAAGTGCCAAAGAATTACCTCAAACAATAAAAAACTGTGATTGTGATTAATTATGCATTTAGACTTACCTAACTTAGGATTAGGGCTTGGACTTCGTAGCCAACACTTTAATTACATTTTAGAAAATTCTCCCAAAGTGGATTGGTTTGAAATAATTTCTGAAAATTTCATGGATTCCTATGGCCGCCCTCGACACATACTTAAGCAAATAGCTAAAAAGTACCCTGTAGTTATGCATGGTGTATCCTTATCAATAGGGAGTACGGATCCATTAGATTTTACATATCTAAAAAGATTAAAATCCTTAGCAGATGAAATAGAACCCGCCTGGATTAGTGATCACCTTTGCTGGACTGGCGTGCTAACGGTCAATTCTCATGATTTATTACCGGTACCATTAAACGAAGAATCATTAAATCACGTCTGTGAGCGCATTCATATCGTACAAGATTATCTAGAAAGACCTTTGATCCTGGAAAACCCCAGTACATATCTAACTTTTGAACATTCTACCATGGCTGAGTGGGAGTTTCTGAAATATATGTCAGAAGAAACAGATTGTGGTTTGTTGTTAGATGTTAACAATGTATATGTATCTGGATTTAATAACGATTTTAATCCTACAGATTATATTGAAAACATACCTCATGATCGTATTGTACAAATGCACCTTGCTGGTCACCAACATTGTGGGGATTATATCATAGACACTCACGATCGAGAGGTAACTGATCAGGTTTGGGAGTTGTTCAGACTTGTCTGGCAAAAAACAAATGGGGTATCTACTCTATTAGAATGGGATGGTAATATTCCTGCTTTTGATATATATCATGCAGAAATGATGAAGGCCAAAAATTTCATGTCAGGAAAGGCAATTACATCAAAAGAGATCTTGTCTAGACCGCAACAACAAATTGCAGTATCAAATCCTGTTAATTTCATGGTAAATAAAGTTGCTAGTAATCTGGTAAAAGAATAGATATATTTTAAACTCATATTACCATATGCTAAATCCAAACGGGAATACAATATGACTAAAAAAACTAATTTTCCTTTAGCAGATGTTCAAAAATGGATACAGCATTCACTTCTTCATCCTTATGAGCAGAGACAACGATCAAACGAAAAGATTCTTGAGTCCTTAATAAAATCATCCAAGCGACTTAGCGCAAGTAAACATCTAGCAATTTATCAACGAAGTTACATTGCTCGATTACGAGATTGCATGTCCAAACAATTTAGTGCTCTAGAATATGCATTGGGTGAAGATCTCTTTCGCGCTTTTGTTGATGAATATTTACAAGAACACCCTTCTAACAATTATAATTTAATTCTATTAGGAGAAAAGTTTCCTGATTATTTAGAGAAGACAAGGCCTGATAAAAATGAGGTTACAAAAGAAGATTGGCCGGATTTCATGATTGAATTAGCTCGATTCGAGTATACAATCAATATTATTTTTGAAGAAAAAGTTGAAGAAAATTATATTTTGGCAACCGATAAAACTTTAGAGGAGAATTTACAACTAATCCCTTCGTTTTATGTGTTTGATTTCCAGTTTCCAATTAAATGGTACTATTCTTCTTTTGCAAATGGTAATGAACCTGAATTACCATTACCAGAAAGAACCTATTGCGTAATAGTAAGACACGACTATAAATTGTTTTTTCATGATATAAATCAAGGTCAGTTTTTATTCCTTCAATACCTGATAGCTGGTCATACAATCAATCAAACGAAAGAGTTGTTTGCAAGTAAAAATATTGCTGATCTTAACCAGGTACATATTTTTTGGACAATGTGGAAAAAACGATGGATCCAAGCAGGTTTTTTTGCCGAAAACTCAATGAAAGGATAATGAACTCATCTTGAGTTTATATATATAAATGTTTAAAATAATTGTCTGTCAATCAAAGAAGAACACTTTGCAACACTATTAATCCTACTATAATTGAAATCACACCTATTACACCATTCATCCATTTAAACACAGACATATTACGCTCTATAAACCGACTCATCGTAAAAATCAGGACATAACTATATACAGCCATGGATAGAATAATCCCAATAGACTCAATTATTAATATTAGTATTGCATCAGAGATTGTATCAGCACTTATAATTAATGCTGAAGTCAATGCTCCTCCAGTACCTGCTAATCCATGTAACATACCAATCCAAAAAGATCTGTTAATTGGATTCATGGCAATTTCTTCTCCTGTTTTCCCATGTAAATGGATAGGATTATTAGCAACATGTTCGTGAGCTTCTATTTTTTTATGATCCGCCATCATCGCATTGATCTTGTGATTTCTGCGAATGGCCATAACACCTAACCAGATCATAATTGGACCAACAGAAAACTCAGCCCAAAAAGAAATGCTTTCAACAAAAGTGAGTAATGCAGCTCTGAAAATTAATGCAATCCCTCCAAACATTAATAGAGTAACAGAATGCCCTAATGCCCATTGAGAAGCAGTAAATACTGTTTTAAAAGACACCTTTTTTTTCTTGATAGCATTTTCTGCTGCCAATACAGAAACAGCAGACATGTGATCAGGTTCAAAAGAATGTAAAATCCCTGCAATCAAAGGTCGGGTAAGGTTCATGATATTCATACGGTATACTCTATATAAGCACCATCATTATTAATTAAATATAGATGGAGTTGCACGTTGGGAGCTATTTTCTGACAATAATAATGACAACGAGCAATTAGTTTTTGGTAAAAATTCTCTTCAGCCGCAAAAGTAAAAATTTCTCTAAGACGTCCTGCCATATTTAGTGATAAAACTTTATTAGCAATTTCTTCTGGATACCCTGCTTCTAGTGTCAATTGATAGATAAAATCCTTATCCCAGGTTGTTTTTCCACTATGAGTATTGGTTTTGCCTTGGGCTAACTTTGCTGCTTTACCTAGCATAATACCCATAGATACTTTGGTTATTTGAGGAGAATCATGAATTTTCTCAAAAATCTCTTGTATCCAATTGCCGTAATGAACACAGGCAATATCATCAATCACGGGAAAGATAGCTCTTAGCATTTTCTCGCTACGGGCTCCGGAGTTAATAAGTAATTCTGTTTTTTTATTTGCTATTGCCACATCAACTCCTTGTTGTATACTCGCGATATAAGATGCTGCTGAGAAAGGGGTTACAATACCAGATGTCCCCAAAATAGAAATCCCATATAAAATCCCTAAACGACTATTAAGGGTTCTTTTAGCTAATTGCTCTCCATTTGTCACCGCTACTTTTATAGTAACTCCATAAGTTTCAATCTGATTATCAGATAATATTTTTTTACAAACCGTAGACATCATTTTTCGAGGAACAGGATTAATTGCTGGTTCTCCCACTGGAATTTCTAATCCAGGAAGTGTAACCAAACCCACACCTTCTCCTCTTTCAAAAATAATTTTCCCAAAAGTGTTTAATACAACAGTAACTATAATTTCTGCACCATGAGTTACATCAGGATCATCACCTGCATCCTTTATAGTAGCATAACAAGCTTCATCTTTTGTTAATCTTATCTGATTAACCTGAAACATTGCCGTTTCTCCTATAGGTAATTGGATTTCAGTTTCTTTGACTTTTTGTTTGGTAACAAGACTTGTTAATGCAGCTTTAGCACAGGCGGTTGCGCAGGCTCCTGTAGTATAGCCTCTACGCAATGGTCCATCAGGTATGTCTTGTAATTCTCCCAAAGATTATGTGAGTACTTTGATCAATTCTTCAGATGTATCTATACAAAGATACCGATTTGAAATTTTTGGTTTTTTAAGAATAACTATCGGAATATTTAATGCTAATGATGCTTCTATTTTTTCCTCTAACTTACCGTTACTACCACTTTCTTTTGTGAAAATTACTTCTGGATTTATTTTGGCAAATAGCAGCATTTCTTCCTTTTTAGATTGGGGATATCCAAACAGTAAATGAGTTTCAGGAAAATTTGATTTTGCAGCAATAGCTCTTGAAGAATCTCTATCCAAAATACGAAACCAGGCTTGATGATCTCTCCAAAAGGGTTTTAATTTTGATATCGTTTGTACGCCAGACAATCCTAATAAGGTTCTATAGCTTCCTTTTTTAAAATGATTCAAAGCTTCTTCAAAATTATCTACATAGTGTACTAGTTTGTGGACTGATCTAGGTGAAAATTTTCTTTGAAAACGAACTATAGGAAGTTCTAAAGAAGTGTTAGCTACAGTTTGATGTAATTGACTGGCAAAAGGATGAGATGCATTAATGATATGAGTAATCGATTTTTCCTTACAAAAGGCTTCTAATAATTCAAAAGTCATTTCTCCAAATATAGGCGTTCCTTTGCCATTATATTTTACTTGGGTTTTAGTTGAATAATAATATTTAATATCATATTCGTCCAAAGTTTTGGCAACAAGTTTACCTTCTGTTGTACCTCCAAAAACAAGTATCATAACGATTGATTTATCTTTTCCTTTTTCCTGAAAATATGATGCCATTTATCATCATATAGCCATGAACGATTTTTACGAGCTCCTATCGCCTCACCGACCACAATCATTACGGTTCTGGTTAATTTATTTTCTTTTATAATGCTTGTCAATTCTGAAAGTTTACCAACCCAAACTTCTTCATCCTCCCAACTTACTCTATACAATACCGCCAGTGGAGTATCTTCTGGATAATACTCTAATAATTGTGTTTGTATCTTTTTTGCAATTCCCACACTTAGAAAAATACACATTGTGGCTCTTAACTTAGCCATATCTGCTATTTTCTCATGTTCAGGCATAGGTGTATTTCCTTCTCCTCTAGTTAGAATAATTGTTTGTGCTACCTCAGGAATCGTAAATTCTGATTTTAGATAGGCCGCAGCTGCTTGAAAAGATGAAATACCCGGAACGATATAATAATCATAACCTTTTTCGTCAAAAATAGTCATCTGTTCTTGTATCGCTCCATAAATAGAAGGGTCACCGGAGTGCAATCTAACAATAGATTTTCCTCGATCATAATACTGATCAATAATCGTCATTTGTTCTTCTAGTGTCATAGAAGCAGAGTTACGAACCAGAGCTCCTTCTTTTGCCATATGAGTTAATGCTTCTGGCACTAAACTCCCTGCATACAATATACAATCCGCATTTTCTAGAATGTACTGTCCTTTTAACGTGAGTAATTCAGGATCCCCAGAACCGGCTCCAACAATTGCAATACTAGCTTTTCGTTGATATGATGAAAGTAAACTTAAAGCATACGTGAATTTTTTATTTGAAGATGTAATTCCTTTTGTTTTTTCTACTAACCAGGTGGATTGATCTGCTATTAAAGCTGAAGCTGCTTCGGACACTCCATAGACACCTACTTTTTTCTTTACAACTTCAGATGGATTGGCTACGGTAATTGTATTGAGTTCTTCACCTGTATAAGTAATAAAAGGAATATCATATTTCTCTGCAAAATCCAGATATGCCTGTTCTTCATTTTTTATTGCTGCCGAACCAATACTACAAATACTTTCTATTGCAATATTTTGCTTTTTAAGTTCTTCTTCAAGCTCATTAATCAATTGCAAAGGTTCTATTTCTTTTGCACAACCACTCCCTAATGAGATACAAGGTGGATAAAATGAAAGTGTAGGCACTTCTGTTTGAATCAATTCATACCCTACGTACACGACTAATTCATATTGAGTTGTATCACAATCTTGTACCGAATAATATACATCAACAAAATCAGGAATTGTCTTTTCTAAATATTGTGTTCCTTTATCTCTTACTTTCAAAATAAGCGCTGTTGGTTTTCTATTAACAAACAAAGAAATCAAGGTATTAAGAGCTATAGAACTTTTCATTTTCCAACCATATGACTCTGCCAAAGTATCTAATGCCCAAAGCTCTTGTAAATCGCTGGATGTTGATATTACAGGTTGCGCTTTTAATATCCTGCTTATTTGATTGGTTATCAAATTAGCCTTACCAATATGCCCACTTATTACTGCTTGTGCAAATTTGCCTTGATCATCTACATTAATAACCCCAGGATCTGTAGTTTTATCACCGATATAAGGAGCGATGCTTCGCACACAAATCCCCAAAGCACCAATAAAAATCCAAGCATCATAATTTTGAAAAGAGTTATTCATTAATTCTGCTACAGAATCAATCTTCTTAACATCTTTATTTTCCTCGATAACCCTAGTTGTAAAAAGCTTAGAACGATAAAATTCTTTTTGTAAAGTTTTGGCGATTGCTATTCCTTGATCTGTAAAGCAAAGTATGGCAATTTTTGTAATCTGTTCTGACATATTCTTCTTAAAAAAGATTTTGAAACTGTAGCACCAAAGATACTAGAAGTAGATGTATGTTCATTGTTTACTTCTTGATTCTTTTTGCTTTTAATAGAGTTATTGGATTGTAATTATCTAATGTTATTTTATGAGTATTTATAATTGTATAATCTATCTTGCTACAACCCTTTTTAAACATTTCTATTGAATTTTCTTTTACAGCATTAATAACAATATTGGTGTCAAGTTTTAAAAAAGGTTTGATTTTGAGAAAAAACTCTTCTAATCTACCTCCATGTCCTCCAATAAAAACGGTATCTGGCTTTGGGCACGAAGTTAGATCTTGTTCAAAAAAATCTCCCATTATTGCTTCAATACCTGGAACACCAAATCGTTTTTGATTCTCTTTCATAATAGCCTCGCACTCTATTCTTTTTTCAAAAGCTATTACTTCAATACCAGGGTTTTTAAGTTTTGCTTCAATACTTACGGAACCTGTACAAAAACCTATGTCCCAAAGAGTATGGCTATTAAGAATATCGAGAAAATGTAAGGTTGTTAATCGTATTGGCATTTTAGTAATCATATTGGGTCTGCCTGGTAATCCCATAAAATCTGAATCTGCAATACCAAAATCAATTTTCCTATGAAATTTCTTTTTTAAGATTACGCAATTTAAAGGGTGAAATTCTTTTTTTGAAGCTTCAGATAATGTTAATTGATAAAACTGTTCTCTTATTCCTTCAATATCTTCTCCAACATACATTTCATAATTATCATATCTATAATCCAACATTCTTTGAGCGATAATTGCTGGATTTTTTTCTGTATCTGTAAGTATTCCTATCAGTTCTTGCTGCAAAATAAGAGCCGTGTCTAATGCTTCCCAGCCTCTACCATGCACACTTACTGTTTGCAAATGATTGGTATTGGTATTGGTAGCATTTGCCAATAATTGAATTGAGCTAAAATAAGGCTCGGTTATGATTTTCGCCTTAGGATATTTATTTTTCAAAGTATTAGAAAACCCATAAAACAATGGATTTCCAGAAGCAAAAACTACTATTGGTTCTTCTATTTCATCGTAAGCTTCAAATACTCGTGACATTGGAGATTGAATAGATATCCATTCATAATCTTTTGGAAGAAAATCTTTAACGATTTCATAATGACGTTTTCCACCGCTAAAAACCCTTGTGCTACTAATAATATCCTTTTGCTCAAGAGTTAAATCCGGTGTTTTGTTTCCGATACCGATTACATGAAAGATCTTCATTTTCTTACCTCTTTTTTAAGAGCTTGTTAGTCAAATTTTTCTTTGATCACTACTTCGTTCAAATTCTTTTTTCTATCCCATTTCCGAAGTTCTAATTCGGGCTGATTATAAAACATATCTGTATACCCGAAACACAAATATCCTATTAATTGGTTTTCTGGTGGAGCATTGAGTATTTCTTTTACTTTTTCTGGATCCAGAATACTCACCCAACCCATTCCGATATTGAGAGACCTTGCCATCAACCACATATTTTGTATAGCGCAAACCACGCTGTATTTTCCCATATTAGGCATACTGGTTTGTCCTAAAACTGGTCCTTCTTTGGGTTTATAAAATACTGCAATGTTTAAAGGAGATTCAATAATTCCTTCTAACTTAAGCTGGATATATTCTTTTTGTTTTTCATCTGAAAAAAGCTTAGCAGCTAAAGCAGTTTCTTCTGAAAAACTTTTCTTTATAGCTTGTTTTGTTTCTTGATCTCTTATCAATACAAATTCCCAAGGTTGCGAAAACCCTACAGAAGGAGCAGCCAAAGCTGCTTCTAAAATAGTTTCAATTGCTTCTTGAGAAATTGAGGTATTTAAAAAACGATTTCCTCTAACATCTCTTCGATGTACTAATATATCTTCTAAGAGCTCTTGTTCTTCTTTATTAAATATACGTTGGGATTGCGTTTTCATATATTTAAAACGTTGGCTTCTTCCAGAGTAAACGATGCATTGACAATAGCTACAGCAAAATTGCTCCCTCCTCGATTTTCTGTGATCAAAGCGTATGGGATATGAGTTATTGTTTTTAATCTTTCTTTGGATTCTATCACATTAATAAACCCTACCGGTACTCCTATAACTCCAGTTGGCGATATAACTCCTTCTTGAATTTGATCAACAATTTCAATTAATGCTGTTGGGGCATTACCAATTACAAATAATGCTTTAGGGTATTTTTTTGCAGCCAGTTTTATACCTGCTTGTGATCGTGTTAACCCTTCCTCTTCTGCTAATTGCAATGCTTCTGGGTCATTTAATAAGCAGACGATCTGGTTTTTATACTTTCCTGTATATGCTTTTGTAATTCCAGCCTGTACCATAGTAACATCGGTAACAATCATACCTCCATTTTGAAGGTATTCATGCCAGATTTTAATAGCATTTTCTGAGGTTTCTAAATAGTTAATGTATTCAAAATCTCCTGATGTGTGTATACACCTGATAGCAGCCCATAGTGCATCTTTTGCTAGCTCGTTTTGAGGGATCTTATCTATTATTTCTGCAAAACTTGCTTGTTGAATCTCTACTCCTGTTTCTGGTTTTCTATTGAGATATCCTCGAGGTGTAATTAAATGATCTTTATATTTAAAGGTTTGGCTATTTCCTATCAACACCACACAAAACATATCAACATCATCAACGTCTAACTGTCCTAAGGTTGTAATTTTAATATCCTCTTCTGTTCTACCTAATTGTTTACATATTGCAACTGGAGTTTCTTTAGACCGATATTTAAGATAGATATCTTTTAACGCCTGTAGTTGCCAATAACGTTTTTTGCTCTTAGGGTTATATAACCCGGTTACAAAATCTCCTTGTGCTGCAGCATAGATACGTTTCTCAATAGTCGTCCAAGGTGTCATTAAATCAGACAATGAAATACAACAAAAATCATGTCCTAATATAGCTCCAAGTTTACTTCCTGCTGTAATAAAAGCTGAAATCCCAGGAACAGTTTCTATAGGTATTTCTAATTTTTGTTCGGCAACCTTTTGATAAACAATTGACGCCATAGCGTAAATACTGGCATCTCCAGATCCTATCACGATAACATTTTCTCCTTCTAAGGCATGTTTTATTGCAATATCTGCTCTTTTTTCTTCTTCACTTAACTCTTTACCTATACATAAAACTTCTTTATGAATTAGGTGTTGAATAAATTGAAAATAATAATGATAACCGATTATCACTGTAGCTTCTGAAATGGCTTTTGAAGCCATTGGCGTTATATAGTCTGAATGCCCTGGACCAAGCCCTACAACTTTGATCATTTTTTTATAATTAATAGTGAGAAATATGGTATTTCTCTATGAGTCAACATCGCTAAATCTGTTGTTATATATTCTTCATTGGTTCCTAAACGTTCACAATAGTAACATTTCCATGGTGTCTGTGCTAATTCTAATTGAATGTCTTTCCATACTGATCTAATCTTCATTAAGATTAAAGTATCAAAATCCTGAAAGTACTTATCAATTTCTTGAATATTCCTTATTCTTGGGATTACAGCTACCTTATCATTTAACAAACCTAATGGAAGCTGATGTCTTGCCGCTCCCAACGAAAATGAATTAATTCCTGGGATTAAAGACACTGGTACTTGTAACTCCTGAAGCTTTGTCAATAAATAAGAGAAAGATGCGTACAGACTTATATCGCCTTCGCATACAACTGCTATTTTTTTTCCAGAGCTTGAGGCAATTGCTATTTCTTTTGCTGTTGCCTCATAAACCTCAGAAGCCTGTTTTCTATCATTTGACATTTCAAGAAAAAAACCTTTGAGTTCTTTATCTTCTAAACCATGGTATTGTAAAATTGGGTATACAAAACTCTTTTTTACTCCCTTTGCAACAGAGCCTGGATAAAAAATAAGGTCGACTTCTTTTAAGATTCTTAATGCTTTTAGGGTTAGAAGTTCTGGATCTCCAGGCCCCAAAGCGATACCGTAAATGGTTTGCAAATTATTCTGTTTTTTTCTTTTTTCTTTTATATAAGAAAAGTTGCCATTTTTCTTCTGCTACACCTGCTTTATCCATTTCTGCTCTTGCCATAGTGAAAAACAAGTCCGATAACCTGTTAATATAAGCTACTACATATTCTTCTACAGAATCAGGATCCTCTCTCATCAAGGTTATTAATCTACGCTCTCCTCTTCTTATTTGAGTCCTGCATACATGACAAAGTGCCGAAATCTCATTTCCTCCAGGTAGTAAAAAATAATCGGACGGAGAACTTATTTTGGACTCCATCTCATCTAACCACTGTTCACAAAACTCTGCTCCATCAACAGGTTTTGGGTTTGGGTTTACTTTTTTTGAATCTGATGGTCTCGCCAGATGTGACATCATATCCATTAAATCTTTTTGGATTTTATGAAGGTTAGATTGCCATTCATGAGTATTCCCAAGTTTTGATCGAAGCAATCCAATAGTAGAATTAGCTTCATCTAAAGCTCCATTGCATTCTATCCTAGCAGAATCTTTAGATTCTCTTTTTCCTCCAAAAACACCAGTCATACCGGTATCTCCTTTTCGTGTATATATTTTCATAATACTAAACTTCTGTTCCTACCATTAATTTTTCTTCTAATGCCTTCTGGAGTTTTTCTTCTTCTATTTTCTCTCCTATAATTACCAAACGCGTAGCTTTGAGTTCTCCCTCAACCCATTTCCTGTCAAAGTAATTTTCAAAACGATCTGCTACTCCCTGAACGATCATACGCATTGGTTTTCCAGGAACATGAATAATCCCCTTTATTCTATAAATATGATGATCAATCACCAATGATTTTAGTGTATCAATTAATTGTTTAGGCGTATGCGGTACTTTTACTTCAAGTACTATAGAATTTATGGTTTCATCGTGTTCGTGATCATGGTGATGGTGATGGTCGTGATCATGGTCATGATGGTGATGGTGTTCTTCATGATGAGAATGTATACTATCTGCACGATCTTCTGTTTTGGCATCAATCCCCAATAATACTTCTACAGGTATATCACCTTTTACCGCTGAGATTAATTTTATATTGTTACCTACTCTATTTTGAATAATATCTCTAACCTGAACATACTCTTCTTCATTAATTAAATCAGATTTAGTCATCACAATAAGATCTGCACAAGATAGTTGGTCTTCAAATAACTCTTCAATAGAAGATTCATGATCTAGGTTTTCATCATCTAATCGTTGAGACTGTACTTTATCCCTATCACAAATTTCACCTGTAGCTTGTCCAACACAATCAACAACAGTAATAACAGCATCCACCGTAATTTGCGGTTTTAGATCCGGCCAATTAAAGGCTTTTAATAGTGGTTTTGGCAATGCTAATCCCGAAGTTTCAATAATAATATGATCGATATCTTCCTTACGTTCCATTAACTGAAGCATTGTAGGCAAAAATTCTTCTTGTACCGTACAACAAAGACATCCATTACTTAATTCTAATATATTTTCTTCTTCACATCCACAATCATTACCTTTAAGGATTTCTCCATCCATTCCCAGCTCACCAAACTCATTAACAATAATAGCTAATCGCCTGCCATTTGCATTTCTTGCGATTTTATGTATTAAAGTCGTTTTACCTGATCCCAGAAAACCCGTAATAATAGTTACCGGTATTTTTTTAGTGTTTAAAGCCATGTTCTATTTTCAAAATGATTTCTAACAAAACTATTTATTATATACCAAAGGAAAAAGGAAAATCATATGTGTTTATGATAATAATCGCTTTATGACTTAAAAAGATTTTCTTGTTAAAAAAATTGATCTATTAAAGTGTAGATTTCTTTAAAACCAACCATCAATTGAGAAATAAAAAGTGATCAAACTTATGGAAATAAAAAGTGATCAAACTTATGGAAATAAAAAGTGATCAAACTTATGGAAATAAAAAGTGATCAAACTTATGGAAATAAAAAGTGATCAAACTTATGGAAATAAAAAAAGCTCCTTTAAAAAAGGAGCTTTTTGAGTACTGAAGGCGGGACTTGAACCCGCACGGCCTTACAGGCCATTGGATTTTAAGTCCAACGTGTCTACCAATTCCACCACTTCAGCTTGGTATATATATTGTCTCAGAGCGAAAGACGGGATTTGAACCCGCGACCCTCACCTTGGCAAGGTGATGCTCTACCCCTGAGCTACTTTCGCAGTTATTTTTAAGAACTCGGCAATTCGTTATTGCGGATGCAAATTTAATACAATTCTTATAATACCAAAGTCTTTTTGCAAAAAAGTATTAAAAAATTTACACTTGCGATGCTTTCTTCCTGGTTAACATACGTTTAATCTCATTTAATTTCATCAATGCTTCTACAGGAGTAAGTGTATCAATATCGATATCTAAGATTTCTTCTTTGATTTCTTCAAGCAATGGATCATCCATATTAAAGAAACTCAATTGCAGTTCGTCTTCTTCTTGTATATCTTTAATTTTATCTGTTAACTCCTCACTACTATGAGATTTTTCAAGTTTTTTAAGCATTTTGTTTGCTCTGTGCAATACTTGCTGAGGCATTCCAGCCATTTTAGCAACATGAATTCCAAAACTATGCTCACTACCTCCTGGAACCAGTTTACGCAAAAATAATACCGTATCCTTAAGCTCTTTAACAGATACATTGTAATTTTTTATCCTTGCAAAAGTCTCACACATTTCGTTTAACTCGTGATAATGTGTTGCAAATAACGTTTTAGGTCTTGCAGGATGTTCGTGTAGAAACTCACTAATAGCCCACGCAATTGAAATTCCATCATAGGTACTGGTTCCTCTACCAATTTCATCTAACAACACCAAACTACGATCAGAAATATTGTTAAGAATACTAGCCGTTTCATTCATTTCTACCATAAATGTAGATTCTCCCATCGAAATATTATCACTAGCTCCTACTCTAGTAAATATTTTATCAACTACTCCTATCTTAGCTTCTTCTGCAGGCACAAAACATCCCATTTGAGCTAATAATACAATCAATGCTGTTTGTCGCAAAATAGCTGATTTACCACTCATATTAGGCCCCGTAATCATGATCATTTGTTGATGATCTCGATCCAATACCACATTATTAGCTATATATTGTTCTCCTGGCGGAAGTTGTTTTTCAATAACCGGATGGCGGCCATTTTTGATTTCCAAATCGTGTGAATCATCTATTAACGGTCTAACATATTGATTTTCTTTTGCCAATTGCGCAAAAGAACATAAACAATCTAACTGACCTATCAAAGAGGCATTGAGTTGTACAGGTTTAATATATTCATTCATCCAAATGACCAAATCATTAAACAATTGCTGCTCCAGAGCAAGAATCTTTTCTTCTGCCCCCAAGATCTTAGCTTCATATTCTTTAAGCTCCTCTGTAATATAGCGCTCAGCATTCACCAGAGTTTGTTTACGAATCCAGGTATCAGGAACTTTATCCTTATGCGTGTTTCTTACTTCAATATAATATCCAAAAACATTATTAGAAGCAATTTTTAATGATGTAATACCTGTCGCTTCTGACTCACGCTCCAGCATTTTATCCAGGTAATCCTTTCCAGAATATGCAATAGAACGTAATTCATCTAATTCGTCAAGATACCCATCAGCAATAGTATTGCCTTTTAATATGTTAACAGGTGCTTCTTCATTAAGGGTTTCCTTAATCTTTGAACGAAGCAATTCACAATCACTTAGATTTTCTCCAATAACTTTTAGAGCTTCATTATTACTACCTGAAGCTTGTGATTTAATAGGAACAATAGCTTCTAATGAATTTTTAAGTTGAATTACTTCTCGTGGATTTACTTTACCAATAGCTACTTTAGATATCAATCGTTCAATATCTCCAATCTGTTTAACTTGATGTTGAATTTTTTCAAGTAATACCGGATTATCTAAAAAATATTGTACTACTTCATGGCGCTTATGAACCCCTGAACTATTCTTAAGAGGTAATGCCAACCAACGTTTTAAGGTACGACCACCCATAGGAGAAATCGTTTTATCAATAACATCCAATAGTGTTACTGCATTAGCCGCATTAGCATGATATAATTCAAGATTACGTATCGTAAAACGATCCATCCAGATATACTGATCTTCAGCAATACGCTGTATTGCCGTAATATGTTGTAGCTTATGATGCTGAGTTTCTCCTAGATAATGTAAGATCACTCCTGCAGCAATAATCCCTTTATCTAAATGATCTACACCAAAACCTTTTAATGAAGTAGTTCCAAAATGATTATTCAGAGTTTCATGCGCATAATCTGTCTTAAAAACCCAATCTTCTAAAAAGAAGGAATGATAATTTTGACCAAAATCATTACAAAAATCTTGTTTTTTAGGTTTAGTAATTAAAACTTCACTTGGATTAAAGTTCTGCATCAATTTATCCATGTGAGCAACATCACCTTGCGCTGTTAAAAACTCTCCTGTTGAAACATCTAAAAAAGCAATTCCTAATTCCTTTTTTCCATAATGCAAAGCACATAAAAAATTGTTGGTTTTACTTTGTAAAACCTCATCATTAAGAGCAACTCCCGGAGTTACTAATTCTGTAACACCACGTTTAACAATGGTTTTGGTTTGTTTTGGATCCTCTAATTGATCGCAAATTGCTACTCTTTCACCAGCTTTAACCAGTTTTGGTAAATATGTATTTAAAGAGTGATGTGGAAAACCTGCAAGCGCTGTTTCTTGCTCACTACCATTTCCTCTTTTAGTCAATACAATATTGAGAATTGCAGCTGTTTTAATTGCATCTCCTCCAAAGGTTTCATAAAAATCTCCAACCCTAAATAACAAAAGCGCATCAGGATATTTAACCTTGATCGCATTGTATTGTTTCATTAACGGAGTTACTTTTTTCTCTTTTTTCACAGCCATTCAGCATCTATTTTAATAACTTTTGCTAAAGTAGGTATTCTCTCTTTTCTTTAGAAATGTTGCTCATATGAGTTATTCATATTTATTCACATTTAAAAAAACAAAATAAGTTATCTGTCTAGTAAAAAATAAAAAGTGCACAAACATAAGGGTAAATGCTTTTTTATACGTCTTCTATTATAGAACTATACATCAAAAAAGTTTTAACATAGTTAATATTAAGAATCTAATACCCGATACCTCAACAAACTTATCTTTATTAAATTAAAAAGCTAAACTTATGACATTCAGTAAGAATCTTTTTGTACTCATATTAATCTTGTGTTTTACTCAATGGATAAAAGCACAAAATAATCGGGATAGAGAATACATCAAAACACAAACCAATACTCAAGCACTTTTAGAATTAACTCAAAAGGTGCAAACTGATTTCGAAACTAATAGAGCTAAAGCCAAAAAGGATGTTCCTTTGCAAGTGACAAATGAGCATGGGCAATTGGGGGTATTATATTCTTTTACCGAAGATGGGGAACCAGTATATGCGTTTGATGATAATGCAGATGCCGCTATCACAGGTCGTACTGATAAAATATGGACAGGAGGTTCTTCAGGACTTAATTTAACTGGAGCAGGTATCGAAATAGGTGTTTGGGAAAGTGGAAAAGCAAGAGATACCCATGTTGAATTGGTCGGACGTGCATCGGCTGGTGATGGAGCTTCTATTACTGGTCATGCAACTCGCACCGGAGGTACTATGATCGCAACAGGAGTTGATCCGGATGCTAGAGGAATGGCTTCTGGAGCAACCATTAAAAATTATTCTGCTTCTGGATTAATTCTGGAAGCTGCAAACTTTGCTTCTGCAGGCGGAATTCTGGCAAACAACTCTAATTCGCCTTCTGGCACCAGTGGTTTATATGATACTAATGCTCGTAATATTGATAATCTCACCTATAATGCGCCATTCTATCTACATTGCAAATCTGCCGGGAATGATGGAAATAACTACGGAATCATGAGATCTACACAGATCGCAAAAAATCTACTAGTAGTAGGAAATTGTGGTGATGTACTTAACTACACTGGTCCATCTTCAGTATCTATGTCTTCCTCTAGTTCCTACGGACCAACTGATGACTGGAGAATCAAACCCGACATTACAAATAATGGTGTAGGTGTATACTCTTCAACTGATACTGGAGATAATGACTACCAATCAAGTTCGGGCACCTCTTATTCTACACCAGCTACAACAGGAACAATTGCTTTATTACAACAACACTACAATAACATTAATAGCGCCTATATGAGAGCTGCAACTGCAAAAGCATTAATTATCGGTACAGCCGATGAAATAGGAGTTAACGATGGTCCAGATTTTGCAGGCGGATGGGGACTGGTAAATGCTGAAAGAGCTGCGCAAGTAATCAGTAATAATGGTAACACTTCAATTATTGATGAATTGACTTTGAACGACGGAGAAACATACACCAGAACAATTGCATCTAATGGTTCTGTCCCCTTATCTCTCACTATTGCTTGGAATGATCCTTCTGGAGCGCTAGGTTCGGGTAACACACCAGTACTGGTTAATGATTTGGATGTTCGAATTACTGGTAATGGAAACACGTATGCTCCTTGGATAATGGTTCCTAATGCCAGCTTTGACAATTATACAGATCCTGCGCAAAGAGGTGATAATTTTAGAGATAATGTAGAAAAAATAGATACATCAGTATCTGCAGGAACATATACAGTTACAATCACTCATAAAGGAACATTAACTAATGGATCACAAGATTTCTCCTTAATAATTCACGGTGTCGATAGTAATCCTTTAAATGTTGAATCCATAGTATTAGAAAAAAAGTTCAACATATATCCAAATCCTATAGAATCCGAAGTATTATTTATAAAACACGAAGAAACCAAAGAGCAGAAAGCAATAGTAAGAAATCTTCTAGGGAAAGAAATTGACAAAATCAACCTTAAATCTGGAATAACTCAATACAACACAGGCAATCTGAGCTCCGGGATTTACTTTATTCATATCGAAACAGAAAAAGGAAGTATTACAAAGAAGATAATAAAAAAATAATACATTCACCCCACAACCTGTTAAGCTGTCCAAAAAACTTTTTTTGGACAGTTTTTTTATGCTAAAAAATTCAAACCAAAGAAAATTTTCCTTCTCAAAAAGAATAAACAAAATATTTTTTTGACATAAATCAAAACACAAATTGATAAAAATCAATCTTCCTTTTGACTTATTTATTCATTCTCATTATTCGGTCAATAATCTTTGAATAAAATCAAAAAAAACAAAACTTCTCAATTGCCCGCCACAAAGGCTTTTCAGCATAAACAACTGATAACAAAACTTTTATTTTAAAAAAAAGAAAGATTTAAACTAGGGGCTAGTTGTACTTTTAAGCGTCTTAATTTATAGACGCTATAACCAATTTAATTTTAAATCAACTTAAAAATTATGCAAACTCAAAAGATCTTTGTTTACAAAAGAACAATTTATTTATCCCCGACCTTAATGTCATTTCAGACATAAAGATTTTCTTATAAAATCTTAAAACCAATTTTCTAACACAAATTTTATTTTTTAAAAACTCTATTTATGAAATCAAGGAAGAATATATTCCTCCTCATTCCATTGTTGTTATTTTCAGTATTCTTAAATGCCCAAAATAGTAATGATCGAGAGAATATAAAAAAACAGACAAATCTGCAAAATCTGCAAAAGATTATAGTCAGATCCAACAACCTAGACATAGCCAATATAGCTAGAGCTACTAAGCAAAAAATTTCTGTCACTAGCATTACTGAAGATGGCCGTTTAGGCGTGCTCTTTGGATTTGACAAGAACGGAACCCCCATATATGCATATGATGATAATGTAAATGCCGCAATTACTGGGCGTACTGACAAAATTTGGCAAGGAGGGTCTTCTGGCTTAAATCTATCTGGTAATGGAATCGAGATTGGAGTATGGGAAAGCGGTTATGCCAGACCCACTCACGTAGAGTTTGGAGGTCGAGCTTCTAATGGCGGTGATGGAGGTTCTGTTACCAGTCATGGGACACATACCGGAGGTACTCTGATTGCATCAGGTGTAGATTCAAATGCCAGGGGAATGGCTTCTGGTGCATCGATAAAAAACTATACTGCTTCTGGAATGGTTGCTGAAACAGCTTCTTTTGCTGCCGCTGGAGGAATATTAGCTAATAATTCTAATACTCCAGGTGGAACTGCAGGAGAATATAACGCCGTTGCCAGAGATATGGACGAAGTTATATACAACGCTCCATTTTACTTACATTGTAAATCAGCTGGAAATAGTGGAAATACCTATGGTGTGGTTAAAAGCACTCAGGTATCTAAAAACCTTTTGGTGGTTGGTAACTCAAATGATGTTTTAAATTACACAGGGCCAGGATCTGTAAATATGTCAAGTTCGAGTTCATATGGTCCGCCTGATGATTGGAGAATCAAACCCGATATTACTAATAACGGTACAACAGTCTATTCTTCAGATTCTGCAAGTAATACAGATTATGGTACAAAAAGCGGTACTTCTATGTCAACTCCTGCTACAGCCGGTTCAATAGCTTTACTACAACAGCATTATAAAAACCTCAATAATGTATATATGAAAGCAGCTACAGCAAAAGCTTTGATCATAGACACTGCTGATGAAATAGGAGCAAATGACGGACCTGATTTTGCCAGTGGTTGGGGACTAGTAAATGCTGAAAGAGCAGCACAAGTAATTAGTAATAATGGAACTTCTTCTATCATAGAAGAGTTAACACTTAATAATGGAAGTACGTATACAAAAACCATCACTTCTGATGGATCAACACCATTAGCACTAACCATTGTATGGAATGATCCTGCTGGAACTACAGGTTCAGGAACCAATCCAGTCTTAGTAAATGATTTAGATGTGCGAGTAACTGGTAACGGAAACACGTATGCACCTTGGGTAATGGTTCCTAATGCAAGTTTTAATAACTATACAGATCCAGCCCAGAGAGGAGATAATTTTAGAGATAATGTTGAAAAAATCGATGCTGTTCTGGCAGCAGGTACATATACCATTACCATAACGCATAAAGGCACATTGAGCAATGGTTCTCAAGATTTTTCTTTAGTAGCAAATGGAGTAAACACTAATGTAGTTCCTGATAATGAAGCTCCAGGTGTTCCTGCCAATCTAACAGCTTCTAATATTGGTTCAACAACTGTAGATCTTTCCTGGAATGCCTCTACAGATAATGTTGGAGTTACCGGATACGAAATATTCCAAAACGGAACCAGCATAGGAACTGCTACTACAACTAATTTTAATGTAACTGGACTCACAGCAGAGACAACCTATAACTTTACTGTAAATGCTAAAGATGCTGCTGGAAATACCTCAGGAAATAGTAATACCGTAAATATTACGACTACAGCACCACCTGCCTGTACCGGAATAGCAAGTTTTCCTTACAACGAAAGTTTTGAATCCGGTGTGGGAGTATGGATACAAGAAACTAATGATGACCTTAATTGGGTGGTTGATAGTGCAGGAACTCCATCTAACAATACCGGACCTTCTGCTGCATCTGATGGAACCAATTATATCTACACAGAAGCAACAGGAAATGGAACAGGGTTTCCTAATAAAGTTGCACTGTTAACCAGTCCCTGTATCGACCTTACTAATCAACTTAATCCCGAACTGAATTTTGATTATCATATGTTTGGCGCGGCTATGGGTACACTCGAAATGAGAGCATCCACTGATAATGGAATCACCTGGACAACCATATGGAGCTTATCCGGAGATCAGGGGAATAACTGGAATACTCAAACTATAAGCCTTGCTACATATAGCGGCAGTGTGATAAAGCTACAAATAAAAGGAACTACAGGTGATAATTTTACCAGTGATATGACAATAGATAATTTAAGTATTATCTCATCTGTACCAGACAATGAAGCCCCAAGCATTCCTGCGAATCTAACAGCTTCTAATATTGGTTCAACAACTGTAGACCTTTCCTGGACAGCTTCTACAGATAATGTAGGTGTCACTGGATATGAAATATTCCAAAATGGAGCCAGTATCGGAACTGCTACCTCAACTAACTTTAATTTAACTGGATTTACTCCAGAAACGGCATATAGTTTTACTGTAAATGCTAAAGATGCTGCAGGAAATACCTCAGGAAATAGTAATACTGTAAATATAACTACTACAGCACCACCAGCTTGTGCAGGAATAGTTAGTTTTCCTTACAATGAAAATTTTGAATCCGGTGTTGGAGTATGGACACAAGAAACTAATGATGATCTTAATTGGATCGTTGATAGTGCAGGAACCCCATCTAACAATACTGGACCTTCTGCTGCATCTGATGGAACCAATTATATCTACACAGAAGCAACAGGAAATGGAACAGGGTTCCCTAATAAAGTAGCACTGTTGACAAGTCCTTGTATCGACCTTATCAATCAACCTAATCCTGAACTGAAGTTTGATTATCATATGTTCGGTGCAGCTATGGGTACACTCGAAATGAGAGCATCTACTGATGATGGAATCACCTGGATAACCATATGGAGCTTAACAGGGGATCAAGGAAATAACTGGAATACTCAAACCGTAAGCTTAGCTGCATATAGTGGTAGTGTGATAAAACTACAAATAAAAGGAACTACGGGTGATAATTTTACCAGTGATATGACTGTAGATAATTTAAGTATTATCTCATCTGTACCAGACAATGAAGCCCCAAGCATTCCTGCGAATCTAACAGCTTCTAATATTGGTTCAACAACTATAGATCTTTCCTGGACTGCTTCTACAGATAATGTAGGTGTCACGGGATATGAAATATTCCAGAATGGAACCAGTATCGGAATCCCTATCTCAACTAACTATAGTGTGACAGGGCTTACTGCAGAAACAGCATATAGTTTTACTGTAAATGCTAAAGATGCCGCCGGAAACACCTCAGGAAATAGCAGTTCTTTAAATGTTACAACCACCACTACTCCTACTCAATTATTTACAGTAGGAATTACAACTGTGGGAACCAGTACATCTACTCATGCAGATCGAAGAGCAATGCCTTACACTATGCCCGAAAACGGAACACTGCAAAGCATAGCTATTCATGTCACAGGAGGCTCAGGAGATATGCAACTAGGTGTTTACGCAGATAACAACGGAGTTCCTGCTAACAAAATAGGTCAAACCTCTATAACAACCATTAATTCAACCACAGGTTGGCAAACCATAGCTTTAGAAAACCCTGTTACAATTAGTAATGGTGAAACTATATGGTTAGCTTGGATGCTTTCTACCAATCCTGGTGTTGCTTATGTAACAGGAAGCCCGGGAAGATATAGTGCTGCTGGAACAACTTGGTCTACAAGCGGAAACAATATGCCTTCAAATTATGGCACTGGATCTCAAAGTGATTTTAGATATTCTATATATGCTAATTACACTCAATTTGTAGATACTCAGGCTCCTTCTGTGCCAACAAACTTTACAGCATCCAATATCAGAAATACATCTGTAGATCTGAGCTGGAATGCCTCTACAGATAATATCGGTGTAACAGAATATGATATATATCAAGGAACTACAATTGTTGGTTCATCTACAACTACTAGTTATAATGTAACCGGACTTACAGCCAACACCTCTTATAGTTTTACTGTTAGAGCTAAAGATGCTGCGGGTAATGTTTCAGCTAATAGTAGTGTTATTAATATAACCACTACCAATGTTGTACAATACACCTTAACCACTAATACTATTGGTCAAGGAACTGTAAGTGGCAGCGGAACGTATAATTCTGGAGAAATTGCTTCAGTAACCGCAACACCAACTTCAGGTTGGGAATTCGCAGGATGGAGCGGTGACCTAACGGGTAATACCAATCCTGAGTCTTTAACTATGAATGCTGATAAAACAGTAACCGCAACATTTACTGAGGTAATTTCTGTAAGTACTTCTACAGAAAAGTATCGACTCACCTGGAGAGATGATCCTTCTACAACAATGGTTATAGGATGGAATCAAGTGAGAGGAACAAATCCTGTTGTACATTATGGCCCTACTGATTTTGGTTTAAGTTACAGCTCATATCCTCTGAGCAAAGCTGTTGATAGAACTGTCTCCAGTAAAGGGATGAGTAATAATTATACTAGGCTAACAGGATTACAATCAGATACTGCTTATTATTTTGTAATCAAAGATAGTGAAGGTGTATCCAAAAGATACTGGTTCAAAACCGCTCCTAACGACCCTACTACAAGACTATCTATAATTGCGGGAGGAGATTCTAGAAATAATCGCACTCCAAGACAAAATGCCAATAGATTGGTGGCCAAAATCAGACCACACGCTGTGTTATTTGGTGGAGACATGACGAGCTCTTCTTCTAGCTCTCAATGGCAAAACTGGTTTAATGACTGGCAATTAACTGTAGGATCTGATGGTAGAATGATTCCTGTAGTAGCCGCCAGAGGTAATCATGAAAGTTCTAACGATATCAGAGATTTATTTGATATACCAACCACAGCTGGAGGAGAGTACTATGCCTTAAGTTTTGGAGGAAATCTAATGAGAACATATACACTCAATACAGAAGTAACTCCTGCTGGAACACAAGGAACCTGGTTAGCAAATGATCTTACCGCTAATGCAGCAAATCATACTTGGGCAATAGCACAGTATCATAGATCAACCAGACCACACGAACCTGGTAAATCCGAACAAAATGACCAATATGATGCCTGGTCTATACCTTTTTATACTCATGCAGTTCAATTAGTCATGGAGAGTGATTCTCATGTTGTAAAAAGAACCTGGCCTGTTAAGCCTTCAACAGCTGCAGGAAGTGATGAAGGTTTTATACGAGTTGATAACGATCCTAAAAGAGCAGTATATGTTGGTGAAGGATGTTGGGGCGCTCCACTAAGAAATGCTTCGGATACCAAAAACTGGACCAGAGCGGCGGGATCATTTAATCAATTTAAATGGTTGTGGATAGATCAAAATAAAATCGAATTGAGAACTATCAAAGTGGATAACGCAACTAGTGTCGGACAATTAAGCGACAGTAACTTATTTACACTACCCACAAATATAGATATCTGGAATCCTTCTGGAGGAAATGTTGTTGTCATTGATAACCCACATGCTATAACTGTTCGATCAATACAAACTGTAAATACCGCAGACGATGCAAATATTCATTCATTTGATCTAAGTGTATATCCAAATCCTATAGAATCTGGATTATTGCATATAGCTTATCCTGACTATAACGAAAATCAAAAATCGAAAGCAGTAATAAAGGATATTTTAGGGAAAAAGATCAGTGAGGTTAGTTTTGAATCTGCTAACACAACATATAATATCGACAATCTAAATGCAGGAGTTTATTTTGTAATAATTAAAACTAAAAAAGGAGAAGTGAGTTCTAAGTTTATTAAGAAGTAGTTTTCCCATACTCTTAGTAAACTAAAGCTGCCTGAAAAATTAACTTCAGGCAGTTTTTTTTACATAAGAATAACTTTTAGTTTAGTATATCTTATTAAAATCAACAAAACTCTAATATCACAATGCCGTTTGAGGTTTGTTTTTAAATAGATTTCCTTTTAAGAATCTGACTTCAGGCCTATCGGCTATCATGACAAATAAGGGAATCAACGCATGAGGTAGTCTAATCAACATTTCCCAGGTCCATTGACTAAAAGAATTTGCTAAGAATTCAACATGAAAATGCCCTACAAGTCGAGCCATCGCAGTTAATCCTCCCCAAATAAAAGCATACACCAAAGCTGCATATGATATCCTGGGAATGAAAATAGCTATAGCTACTACAAAATCCAGAACTCCTGCTATTTTTAGCATTAAATGTGCACCCGGTTCGCTAATTGGCAAAGTATTTAAGGTCATATCAATAAAGCTTCCAGGTCTGGGATAATATCCAATCGCATACAAACCATGACAACTAAAAGTAAGGGCAATAGCAATTAGTGCAATTAATCTTATTTTTTTAAAAGACACCTTGGTAAACATTAATAGATAAAGCAATACAGGACTCATAAACTGAATTGCATACTCAAAAAATTGCCCTACATGAAAAAACTTCTCTTTACAATATAAAACTGCTAAAACAAAAAGCCCTATACTTCCACCTAGTAAAAAGAATTTACCGAGCTTCTTCATATTTGGTTTTACAAGCAAGGTTACTATAGCACAAAGGATATAAAAAACACCAACCATTTTAATCGAAAGCGAGATATTATTGGCCGCAGAAAGACTGGTCACATACTCATTCCAAGTAACCCCAAAAACATTTTCAACAATATTCTTTAAGATAGCTTCATCCCACAAAAATGTTCGATAAGGTGCATCCCAAACAATATGTTGATAGGCTCTTCCAATAAAAATAAGGAAAGTAGAAATTCTTAAGATTTTCAATAATTTTTGTTGTGTATTAACATGTTGTTCCATGATTTTATAAGTTGGTTATCAGGATAAAATTAAACAAAAAGACAAAAGTAACCTCTGTTTTGAACAAAATATAGGATGTTAGATTTTGTAGTTTATTTATAGCCTGTCTTATCCTAAAGAAAAATTAAAACATCTAAGTAATATATGTGTTATCTCTGATACTAATGACTACATCTATCAATAAAAAAGTTGATTAATATCAATTTTTAAAATCATTACGAATAATAAAGAAGCTAAAAAAAATACAAAAAGACTTAGAAATTATAAAAAACATATTATCTATACTTTAAGTTTATTTTAAACTCCTAACATGCATTAGAAAATTATACCTTTGGCAAATTCTGAATAAACTCAGATAATTCATTAGTAAAATTTGCATCTTTAAAGAATGGCTCGTAAACTAAAAAACAGCGAACTTGATCGTAAAACCATAGCAGAATTCAAAGCTGCAAAAAAAAGCTCTCTTATTATCATTCTGGATAATATTAGAAGCTTAAATAATATTGGATCTGTTTTTAGAACTGCAGATGCTTTTCTTATTCAAAAAATCTATCTCTGTGGTATTACGGCAACACCTCCGCATAAAGATATTCAAAAGACGGCACTAGGTGCAACCGATACTGTGGATTGGGAACATCAAAAAGACACACTTACTCTTATACGTGATCTTAAGAAACAAAATGTAAAAACCTTATCTATAGAACAGGCAGAAAATGCCACAATGTTACAAGATTTCACTCCAGAATCGAATCAAGTTTATGCAGTTATTTTTGGTAATGAAGTAAAAGGAGTGCAACAAGAAGTTGTTTCTGAAAGTGATGAAATCATTGAAATTCCACAATACGGAAGTAAGCATTCTTTAAATATTTCTGTAAGTACCGGTGTGGTAATTTGGGATCTGTTTAATAAACTATAGAAATACGGCTATAAATTCAGCAAGGCTTCTTTGATATATAAAACTGTCTGAGGATTAATTCTTCAAACAGTTTTTATTTTTAAACCAAAAAATAAGCGCCTCAATACAAAATCTCATTTTTGCAAATTGCCTTTGTTCTACATAAAATAATCTGAGATATCTTTTGTAAGTTTAACCTAATAATACATTAACACACAATCTCTATCTAAAATGAAACACATATCCATTTTTACCGCTTTGATGTTATTTCTTATTTCCTGCAAACAGGAAAAACCAAAAAATGATACCCTAACAGAAATGCAAATAGTTACTAAAGCCAAAGAAATTCATAAAAATGTTATTACCCTAGATACACACTGTGATATCAACATTAAAAACTTTACCGATTCAATTAATTATACTCAGGATCTTTCTTCTCAAGTCACGTTACCAAAGATGAATAAAGGAGGGTTAGATGTTGCCTGGTTTATTGTTTATACTGGTCAAGATTCTTTGACTCCATCAGGTTATGAAAAAGCACATGAGATCGCGATGTCCAAATTTGAAGCTATTCACAGACTGACGGATACAATCGCTCCTGATAAAATTGAACTTGCTCTCAGCTCAGATGATGTACGTCGTATTCATGCTTCTGGTAAAAAAGTGGCTATGATAGGTATTGAAAATGGGTATCCAGTAGGAACTGATATTAACAATGTAAAAAAGTTTCATGATCTAGGAGCTAGATATATGTCACTTTCGCATAACGGGCATAGCCAATTATGCGATTCTAATACTGGTGAAGCTGATGGGGTTTGGTTACATAACGGACTTAGTGATCTAGGTAAGCAAGTGATTGCAGAAATGAACAAAACGGGAATTATGATTGATGTTTCACATCCATCAAAAGAATCTATGCGTCAAATGATCGAGCTCACAAAAGCTCCTATTATTGCTTCGCATTCCTCAGCCAGAGCGTTGTGTAATCACAGTCGAAACCTTGATGATGAACAACTACAATGGTTAAAAGAAAATGGTGGTGTTGTGCAAACCGTGGCTTTTACATCTTATTTGAATACTGAAAAATTTGAAAAAAGGAATAAAAAAGAATTAGAAATTGCTAAACAGATAGCTGATTCTATGGGTGTCAAGTGGATAGAACGAGAAGAAGTAATGAAGTTAAGTACAGAAGAAAAAGAAAAATACTATGACTTTTACATGAAAATGTTATCTATCCGAAGAGAAAAAGAAAAGAAAATGAACGATCTCCCTCCTGCTGTGAATGTTATAGATTTTGTGAATCATATTGATTATATGGTAGAGAAAATAGGTATCGATCACGTAGGAATAAGCTCCGACTTTGATGGTGGTGGCGGTATTGATGGCTGGAGTGATGCTTCCGAAACATTTAATGTTACTCTAGAACTTGTTAAAAGAGGTTATAAGGAAGAAGAAATTGAAAAATTATGGAGTGGTAACTTATTAAGAGTATTGGATGAAGTCCAAAAAGTAGCCAAACAACTTCAGGAAAAAGTTTAATGTTTTGGGATAAGTTGTTTTCTATAGATGGACAAAATATAGAAAACAACTTATTTTAATTATTACATAGCAATCTCTTCAAGAATTGAAATATAATCATATCGATTGGCTATAAAATCCTTTTCTGAAACATCAATAACTTTTACATTAAATTCTGATTGAGATTTTATAAACTGTAAATATCCTTTATTAATCTTTTCTAAATATTCTGGAGGGATTTTCTGTTCATAATCCCTTCCTCTTTTCTTGATGTTTTCTAACAACCTTTCTGTATTCTGATACAAATACACATACAATCCTGGTTTAGATAGATTTCTACACATTAAATCAAAGACTCTTTTATACAATGTAAATTCTTCTTCTTGCAAAGTAACTTTTGCAAAAATTAAGGATTTAAAAACATCGTAATCACTTACCACAAAATCTTTAAAAAGATCAAATTGAGCTATATCATCTTGCAACCTCTGATAACGATCCGCCAGGAAAGACATTTCTAGAGGAAATGCATAGCGCTCCATATCTTCATAAAACTTTGGCAAAAAAGGATTATCTGCAAAACGCTCTAAGATAAGTTTTGCATTGAATTCTTTTGCTATCAATTGCGCTAAACTAGTTTTACCAGCACCAATATTACCTTCTATAGTAAGATATTGAAATCTCGATAAATCATAAGCTTCTTTAGGATTTATGAGTTTGTCATTAATTCTTTCAATGTGAGAAGTGTCTTTAGTATTTTCTAATATCTGTACCACTGTCTTTTTTAATATCGGATGCTCTATATTAGATCCTATATCTACTAACGGTGCAAGTACGAATTTTCTATCCTGTAATGAGGGATGAGGAACAGTCAATGAAGCTGTCTCTATAATCCCTTCAGAAGAAAAAATAATATCTAAATCTATAGTGCGTGCTTCATATCCTTTAGTATCTGTTCTTTTTCTTCCCAAAAAATTTTCTATCTCTAATAATTGATCTAACACTTCATTTTCTGTAGAAAATGTTTGAACAGAGATACAGGCATTATAAAAATCTTCACTACTAAATCCCCACGCTGGGGTTTGATACACAGAAGATATCGAAACAATATCTCCAATATTATTGTAGATTTTATGTATTGCTTTTTGAAGATAATCCAGGCGATCACCTATGTTACTTCCTAATGAAATATGTATAAGACGAGATGTTTTCAATATCGGATATTTAGATTCTGATCAGAAGTCCTTATTTTTAAGAGCAAATTAAACAAAACAAAACCACTTCACCGTATTTTTGCGTGAAGTATTCATAACACAATTCATTTTGAACGAAAATACCTTAGAACTCAAAGACAAAATAGCAGCCTATAGAATTTACATAATCCTTGGTGCATTATTTATTTCTTCTCTTGTTGTTTGCAATCTTATTTTCCAAAAATTTTTTCAATGGGATTTTTTTGGCATTTACACCTTCACTATAAGTGTTGGCTTATTACCTTATCCTTTAACTTTTTTAATCACAGATATTATTAGTGAAATCTATGGCAAAAAAAAGGCTAACCTTATGGTTACGGCAGGGATTTTTGCTTCTATATTTTCATTATTAATAATATACTCAGCTTCTGCTGTAAATGCCTACATTGATCCTGGAACTGATCCTAATATTCAGGTTGACAATGACACTTTTAACCTGGTATTTGGTAAAAGTCTGATTTCTGTGTTTGCCTCAATGACTGCCTATCTTTTTGCACAGTATATTGACATCAAAATTTTTCATTTCTGGAAACGCGTTACCAAAGGAAAACATCTTTGGATAAGAAACAATTTCTCTACTTTTCTTTCTCAACTGGTTGACAGCGTTACGATTATTTCGCTTTTATGCCTCAATGGGATTTTTTCCTGGGATAATTTTATTCCTTTTGTGATGAGTGGTTTTCTTTTTAAAGTAATCGTAGCTACTTTAGACACACCTCTTTTGTATATGACAGTATTTTTCTTGAGAAAAAGATTCAAATTAAAACATGGTGAAGAATTAAGATTAGAATATTAAAATCTAACAAATAGTTAACTCTAGAAAAGCAACATACTATCTTTGTAAATCGTTACTTTGATACAAAACCCTAATTATCATGAAGAAAGCCCTCAAAATCCTCGGTATAGTTTTACTATTGTTTATAATTGCTATTATCTCAATACCTTTTTTATTTAAAGGAACCATTCAGGATAAGGTTCGCTATATGATTAATGAGCATGTGAATGCTAAGGTAGATTTTGCTGATATTGACATTAGTCTTTTAAGAAGTTTTCCTCAAGCATCTGTAGAGATCGATGAGTTATCTATTATTAATTATGAACCTTTTGAGGGAGACACATTGGTATATTCAAAAAAGATAGCATTGGATATGTCGATAAACGAATTATTTAAAGATGCTTCAGAACCAATAAGTGTAAAAGAGTTTATCATTGATGAAGCTCATATTGCAATTAAGACGGACTCATTAGGTAATTCTAATTTTGATATTGCAAGAAAACAAAGTGAAACACCAGAACCAACTCCAAAAGAAGAAGAAAGCGGTTCTTTTACCTTTGCCTTAGAACATTATGAGGTTAACCATAGTAATATTCTATATAAAGATGATCAGAGCGGTACTATTCTAGAATTAACAGATCTTAATCATAAAGGTGATGGAGCGGTTTCTGGCGAAAAGGTAATTTTAAATACACACTCTGATACCGAAGCTTCTTTTGGATTAGGAGACACTAAATACCTAAATAAAAACAAATTACAGTTAGACGCAGCAATTGAGTTAGATCTTGAGAATCAAAAATATTCTTTTATGGAAAACAAAGCGTTAATTAATCAATTACCATTGGAATTTAATGGTTTTGTTCAGCTTTTTGAAAAGCATACAGAAGTAGATTTAAGTTTTAAAACACCTAGTTCTGATTTTAAAAATTTCTTAGCTGTGATTCCTGAAACTTATGCAAAAAACCTGGACGGAGTAGAGACTTCGGGAGATTTTTCTATACAAGGTATGATTAAGGGAACTGCGGATGATACTTACATTCCTAAAATGGACATTACGATTTTATCTAATAATGCTTCTTTCAAATATCCTGATTTACCAAAAAGCGTAAGTAATATAACTATCGATACTCAAATTAAAAATGATACCGGCTTAGTTGATGACACTTTTGTTAAGATCGGTAATCTTACTTTTAGAATTGATCAGGACACCTTTGCTGCCAAAGGTAGTTTACTAAATCTTACGGGAAACATGATCGTTGATATGGCCGTTAACGGAACACTTAATTTGTCTAACCTCGATCAGGCATATCCACTACAATTAGAACAAGATCTTAATGGAATTGTAAAAGCTGATATCAAAACTCATTTTGATATGCAATCTCTAGAAAAAGAGCAGTATCAAAATGTAAAAAGCTCTGGAAATGCAAGTATTTCTGGATTTAGTTATTCTTCACCAGAAACACCTAATGAAATTAAGATTTCTAATGCAGATGTTAGTTTTAATCCTGACGTCATAACACTTAATACGCTGGATGCTAATACCGGAAAATCAGACCTTAAAGCTAAAGGAACAATTCATAACCTGATGGGCTTCTTATTTTCCAAACAAGATCTTAAAGGTGAGTTTGATGTAAATTCTAATGTTTTTGCCGTTAATGATTTTATGGTAGCAGAATCCGATACAGATGAAAAAGAAGAAAAAGAAGTCGCAAACGAAGAAGGAGCTCTTCAAATCCCTTCTTTTCTAAATGCCACACTTAACTTTGATGCTAAAAAAGTAATCTACGACAATTTAGAATTAAAAAACACCAAAGGAAGTGTAAAAATTAAAGATGAAACCGCCTATCTAGAAAATGTAACCTCCAATATTTTTGATGGAGGATTAGCTTTTAATGGTAATGTTTCTACTAAATCAGAAGTACCGTCTTTTGCGATGAGTTTAGACTTAAGTAAGGTCAATATTGCTAAATCATTTAATAGTCTGGAATTGATAAAAGGTCTGGCTCCAATTGCTAAAGCTTTAACAGGAGCACTCACTACCCAAATAAAACTTAATGGAGACCTTAAAAATGACCTGACACCAGTTTTAACCTCTTTAAAGGGAAATGCCCTGGCAGAAATTTTAAATGCTAAAGTAAATGCCGAAGGGACTCCATTATTATCTAAACTTGACGGCGAACTTAATTTTTTAAATCTTGACAAACTAAATCTTAAGGATATAAAAACTAAATTAAGCTTTGATGATGGGCAAATTAATGTAAAGCCCTTTGATTTTACTATTGATGATATAAAAATTACAGCAAGTGGCAGCCATGGTTTTGACTCTAATATGAATTACAATGTTTCACTAGATGTTCCTGCCAAGTATTTAGGAAATGATATTAGTGGGTTAGTGTCGCAGCTTAATGAACAAGAAGCAAAATCAATGACAATTGCACTTCCTGTAGGAGTTACAGGTAACTTTACTAATCCAAAAATAAGTCTTAATACAAATCAGGCTATATCTCAGTTAACACAGCAAATCATTAGTAAACAAAAAGAAAAAGCAAAAGAGCAAATTATTGGAAAAGGAACTAAAACCATTACAGATTTATTAGGAGGTTCAAATAAAAGTAAAGATTCTACTAAAACAGATAATACAAATTCTGATGATCAGCTTAAAGAAACTGCAAAAGATATATTAGGAGGGTTTTTCAAAAAGAAGAAAAAGAAAAAAGATAGTTCTAAAACCAAAAATTAATATTAAGGTAAAGCTTCACCATAAATTTATTTCTAAATTAGGGTAGAAAACTTCAAAAAAACAAGGGATTATTTATTTGGAAATGTTTTATATAAATTATTACTAATCAATAGATAATGTTTTATAAAATGTATGTCATTTCTTCTTTTTGTTAATTTATGTTAACAAAAAATGAAAGGGTAATACAATAATTTTATTAAAATCGAATTAACTATTTAGTAAAGTTTTAATTATCACGTAGGAATCCTACAATGATAACTTTACTCCAAAAACCAAATAACCCCATTGTTATGAAACCAAAAACCCTACCCTTATTCGTTTTTCTTTTCAGTTTCTTAATATCTTTCTCACAACAAGAGCTTAATCAGGATCAAATGAGATGGACAAAAGGTTGGACAAATTTTGATCCTAATCATGAAGATTATCCTAAACCAGAAGAAAAATTACTCACCATTATCGATAATGACGCATATTTGTCTAATGATGCTGTATATTTAATGTCAGGTAATGTTTATGTTACCAATAATGCTACGTTAACAATTCAAGAAGGGACGATCATTCGATGTGACTCTGAAAATGAAACAAGTTTAGTAATAACTAAAGGCGCCAAACTTATTGCTAAAGGTTCTAAAGTAAACCCTATTATCTTTACCTCAGACAAAGCACCAAAATCCAGAAAAGCCGGAGATTGGGGAGGAATCGTAATTGCAGGATCAGGAAAAACAAGTTCACCTTCTGGAGTTGGCGTATTAGAAGGAAATTTTTTACCTCAATACTCTGTCTATGGAGGAACAAAGCCTAATGAAATGACTGCTATACTATCGTATATACGTATCGAATATGCAGGAAAAAAAATCAACCAGTCCAAAGAACTTAATGGGCTATCATTATATGCTTTAGGCAAAAACTCTATTATCAAGAATATTATGGTAAGTTTCTCTGCAGATGATTCATATGAATGTTACGGAGGATTAGCCAATTTAAAAAACCTAATTTCATATAAAGCAAAAGATGATGACTTTGATCTTACTCAAGGATATCAAGGAGAGCTCTTCAATATTTTGGCAGTAAGACATCCATACATATCAGATATTAGTGGTTCTTATGCTATTGAGATAGATGGGTATGACAAAAAACAAGGCTTTTCAAGCCCAGAATTATTGTCTTTTGTAAAAATTAGAAATGCTACATTAATTAATCTTTCTGACAGAAGTAATTACCAACATACTTCGGCGGCTATTTCTTCCAAGTATTTAGCAAGATTAAGCATGGGCGAATCTCGTATATCAGGCTTTGCTAATGTTATTAAGTTTGACAAATCTTATCAAACTTATGCAGATCTTGAAAAATCATTTTCTTTAGAAAACAGTATTTTTAATGTTCATAGTACAGCTGTAAAGGTAAAATATGCATCTCAAGATGATGCTCAAAAAATCCTTAAGTACAATATGTTTACTACTCAATTTAAAAATGTAGAGGAGTTATTTCAAGATCCTTTAAATGATGAAAACCCCCGTTTCTCTTTAAAAGAATCCCTTGGCAATTACACCGTAAAGCAGTAAATTTGGAATAAAACTAACCAATCAACCTAATAAATGAAATCGATTACTCTTTTATTATTTGCTCTTTTTATGGCAAGTACAAATTTTGCACAATCAAAAAAAAATATCTTTTTTGATCAACAAACTCAAATTACCAAGTTTCATACAATAGATGAACTGGAAGATCTTAAAAAGGGACAACTTATTAAATTGTATACAGATCGTGCAAATGAGATTATTACTATTATACCTTACCTTGCTTTAAGCAACGAACCAGGTGTAAGTCTCGGAGATATCGGAATCAAAGAAAACTCAGATAACTTAAAAATCTTAGGCAAGCATCATGAAACAACTACCGATGCTTTTGAGAGTACAAGTAACTTAATATCAGAATTTATTCCATATGCAGATACAGAGCAAATCATATGGTCTATTTTATATTTTGAAGAAATTATCAAAAAAATTCGAATAGGAGCTAACGGTAACTTCTAAATAGAATTTCAAAACATATCGAATAAAAAAATCAGCTCATATGAGCTGATTTTTTTATTTATATACATAGGTCTTGGAAACTACAAATAGCAAAATAAATGTTAATACTTAGTCTTTCCTGTAATCTTGAATTCTAATAATCGACATAACTAGTGTTTTCTAATCTAATTAAGCTTGTTTTTGAATACCCTATCTCATCTAACCGTGAGCAAAAATATTCTTAGAATCAAAAAAATTGAGCTATGAAAAAGAAATATTTAATTACCGCTTTACTATTAGTAACTATCATTTCAGGTTTTGCACAAAGTCAATTCTATGATAACCATATGAAATGGACTAGAGATTGGACTAATTTTGAACCAAACAATACGCATTACCCTGAATATGATCAGATCTTACCTAAGATTATATCTGAAGATACTTATTTAAGAAATGATATCGTTTATCTAATGTCTGGAGATATTTATGTAGTTAATAATGCTAAACTCACTATACAAGAAGGTACTATATTAAGAGCAGATACTGAACATCCAGCCAATCTTGTTATATCCCGAGGTGCTAAACTGATCGCAAATGGCAGTAAAGCATATCCAATTGTATTTACTTCTAATAAATCCCGAAATTCAAGAAAAAGTGGAGATTGGGGAGGAATTACTATTATTGGATCTGGCAATACTAATACCATAAATAAAGAAACTAATATAAAAGGTGATTTTGATCCATTATACACTTCTTATGGTGGTGAGAATGAAGATGAAGAAACTACCATTTTAAGATATGTAAGAGTAGAATATGCAGGTAAATCATCAAATGGGCTTTCATTATATGCTTTAGGAAAAAAATCTATTATTGAAAATGTTATGGTAAGTTTTTCTGCTGATGATTCTTTTGAATGGAACGGTGGAGCAACCATTTCTAAAAATCTAGTTTCTCTTAAATCCAACGATGATGATTTTGATTTTACGCAAGGATACAAAGGTGAACTTACCAATATAATAGCGATACGCCATCCATATATCACCAGTAATAATGGTTCTTATGCAATAGAAATTGACGGTTATCACAACAGAATAGGTTTTGAAAACACTACGAGCCTTACAAGTGTTGATATTACAGGAGCCACGATCATCACCTTGGCTGATCAAAGTAATTTTAGCCATACAAGAGCAGCTATATCAGTAAACAATTTAGCAGAATTATATATAAATGATTCTAACATTTCTGGTTTTTCTGATGTTGTCAAATTGGATAAAACCTTTTCAACTCTACGTATGATAGAACAAGGATTTAAAATGGATAATAGTTTTTTTAATGTTCATAAAGGTGGTGTTATCACTCAAAACAAAATAAAAGACGATATTAACAATCTACTCAAGTATAATAGGTTTACCAAGACATTCCAAAGCCCAGAAGAAGTTTTTAGTGATCCTCTGGATAAAGGAAATCCAGATTTCAGGCTAAAAAAACCTATCAATAATTACATGGTAATCCAATAAACACACAATAAATACAAACCATCAAATCGAATTAAATGAAAAAAATAATTACACTCACGTTGATTATAATAAGCTTGAGCACCTATGCTCAAAACGGAAGAAAAGGAGTATTCTTTGAAAATAATAAGCTCATCAATAAATTTCATACAATTGATGAACTGGAAAGCTTGAATAAAGGAGATTTGATACAACTATATATTGAACGCACTAGAGAAATTTTCATTGTCCTACCATATTTATCGTTGTCTAACCAACCAGGTACAAGTTTATCTGATGTTGGAATCAAAGAAGATTCAGACAATCTTAAAGTTGTAGAAAAAAATAATGAAATTGCAGATAGAGCATTTGAATATACAGAAAATACAATAAAAGAGTTAGTCCCTTATTCTGATACCAATAAGATCATTTGGTCCATATTATATTTTGAAGAAATGATCAAAAAAATGCGTTTAGGAATAAACGGAAATAATTAAATAAATATCATCTCCAAATTCTACGAAAGATTAAAGGACTCTCAATACCAAAAACAGGATAAAAATACCAATATCATCGTTTAAGTTCATTATTTATCTCTAAAATGATATAACATTTATTTATATCTACTAGTAAATAATTTCCCATTTTCGCTTCTATCCTCTCCACAAAATGACTAAAACTTATTAATCAATCAACTTATTATTAAGTATTTATGTTCCAAAACAAGGGGTATTTAAGCTTTTTATAATTGTATTGAGGTGAATATTCCCCGTTGTTTATCCTTTCGTCGATATCCTTAAACAAGTACTAAATTACTGGTATTCAATTTTTTAAATGTTAAAAAAGTAGGAATAATACTTCAAGAAAAATACTAAATTGGAATAATTTATCGACAAACGTACAAAGTTTACGGTAAAAACGTAATTGGTTTTGCAAAAAGTGTAGTAACTTAGTTATCCTGAAAAACGGAAGAGGGAATTTTCTTCCTAATTTAAGTAACCCCAAAATAATACTTCTATGAAACCGGTAATTTATTTATTAACTACTTTTCTATTAATCTTTTCTTCTACATCTATTGTAAATGCTCAAGATTTCGATGAAACGGATCACCGTTGGGTAAAAGGTTGGACAAATTTTGAGCCCAATAAAACATCATATCCCGAAGCCGAAGAAAAACTCCCCAATATAATTGCTGATAACACCTTTTTAAGAAATGATATTGTATATCTCCTATCTGGTGATGTATATATTACTAGTGGTGCGACCTTGACCATACAACAAGGAACAATTATTAGATGTGATCATGAAAACCCAGCCAACCTAATAGTTACTAAAGGTTCTAAACTAATTGCTGCTGGTTCTGAGGCGTACCCAATAGTATTTACTTCAAACAAAGCATCAAAATCAAGAAATAGTGGAGATTGGGGTGGTATATCAATACTCGGATCTGGTAATGTAAGTACTGTATCTGGTAATGGAATTATGAAAGGCGATTACAATCCTCAATATTCTGTATATGGAGGAACCGACTATAATGAACAAACAACAATTTTAAGATATGTTAGAATAGAGTTTCCTGGTAATAAAACAAAAAGAGCAGAAGGATCCAATGGATTATCTTTATATGGTATTGGTACCTCATCTATTATTGATAATATTATGATCAGCTATTCTGGGCAGGATTCTTATAATATACAAGGTGGTAAAAACGATATTAAAAATTTAATTTCTCTTAAAGCAGAAGATGACGATTATCAAGTATCTGAAGGTTTTAAAGGAGACTTAAATAATATAATAGCTATTCGTCATCCTTACATCACCAGTCCTAGAGGATCGTATGCTATGGAAATTGAAGGCTACAACAAAGAACTAGGATATATAAAACCCGATGCTGTTACTGATATAACTATTACCAATTCTACATTAGTAAATCTTTCAGATAAAAGCAATTATAGTTATACTTCTTCGGCTATTTCAGCTTCAAACTCTGCTATGATGTATATTCACAATACCAAAATCTCAGGTTTCTCTGATGTTGTGAAATTTGATAAATCATATACTTCCTTGATTTTTATAGAAAAAGCATTTAAAATGGATAATAGTTTTTTTAACATCCACGGAGAAGGAGTAAAAGTAAATTACAAACCTAGTCCTGGTGTTCTAGATATTCTTAAATACAACAGGTTTACCAAAAGCTTTGTAAGCGTTGATGACTTATTTAATGACCCTCTTAGCACTATTATGCCAAGATTTCAATTAAAACAGTCTTTAAACAAATATATGGTAATGCAATAAAACAGAGTTGATCCCTCTTTTTGTCCCAACGGATCATTTTTGAATCTATTTATAGATCTACCAACACCCCTTATACTATGCACAAATTAATAATAAGCTTCATCTTTTTAATGATCATGAATCTCACATTCGCTCAGAAGAGAGATGAAGCTATTTTTTTTATTCAAAAAGACCAGGTTAACAAGTTTCATACTATTGATGATCTAGAAGGTCTTAAAAAAGGAGAACTATTAAAGTTATACGCTGCACGAGTACGAGAAATTGTGACGGTACTCCCCTACTTATCATTAACAAATGAACCAGGCGTACGATTGGAAGATGTAGGAATTAAAGAAAATTCTGATCATTTAAAAACTTTGAGAAAAAATGTAGAGTCAACTCAAGAAACATTAGCAATAACTCAAGAAACAATAGAAGAACTAATTCCTTATGCAGATACCGAAAAAATCATATGGACGATTCTTTATTATGAAGAAATCATCAAAAAAATGAGAATCGGTGTAAAAGGAAATTTTTAAAGAACACAGTTTTTATTTAAAATTGTGCTAGGAGTATTATTTACTTAGGGTAGGGAGCGGCGGTAGCCGCTTCCGTATTTATTGTATATTAGTTATTAGACTTAGATGTTTTTACCCTGTAAGCTTCAATAAATTATTACTACTAAAGCTCTATGATAGCATTATATTTAATATTAGGCATATTTTCGGCAATTCTAGGTGCTCTTCCATTGGGAGCAGTTAATATAGCAGTCATCAATACGACCATTAAAGAAAGTACCAAAAAAGCATTATATATTGCTATTGCAGCAGGAGTAGGAGAAGTATTCTTAGCGCTTTTTGCTTTACACTGTAGTATGGAACTCTCTCATTTCTTTGATAATAATCAATGGATTCAAGTAGTATTTATCGTTATATTTTTACTTATAGGAGTATACTTTCTAGTAATAAAAAAGCAAACAACAAAAGAAAAGAAACCGCCAAAAATAAACTTAGGAAAATCTAAGTTCCTAACAGGTTTTTCATTAGCTTTTTTAAATCCTCCAGTAATTATCTATTGGATAATAGCCATTTCTCTTACTAATGAACACTTATTTAAATTGACTACACAAACACCATTAACTGCACTTTTCCTTTTCTTTTCTGGTATTTATTTTGGAAAAATAGCTACCTTATATCTTTATAGTAAATGGGGTAATAAAATGGTGCAAAAACAAGGAGATTCAAAAGCCAAGCTTTCTAAGATTATGGGAATAGCTCTTATAGTTATTTCTATCTTTCAGGGCATTAAATTCTTAGCAGAATAACAAATAACATTACTCTGTAATTAGAATACCATTTTTTTAAATAATTATACAAGTAAATTCTTCTTGATTCCGCTAATTTTGTTAACAGTTTTAACAAATCAATACATATGAGCAAGAATGACCTAAATACCAAGTTAAGGTTATCTAAAGAAGAAATGCAACAATATGGGTATAAGATCATAGATCTTATTGTAGATCATTTTGATACTCAAAACAATAAAAAACCAGTTGCACTGGCATCTAGAGAAGAGATGGATTCTTTACTTACAGAAAACATTCCTGATAACCCAACACCTGCCAATGAGGTTTTGGATTTTGTAATGGATCAAGTTATTCCTCATAGCAACATTGTATCTCACCCCAAATCTTATTCTTTTGTACCTGGCCCTAGCAACTATATAAGTGCTATGGCAGATACTATCGCAACAGGGTTCAATATATTCTCAGGAGGGTGGGCTGCATCTCCAGGAGCAGCCGAGTTAGAAATCATAACCATGAACTGGTTATTAAACATATTTGGGTTTCCTACTAAAAAAGGAGGAGGAATCTTTACCAGTGGAGGATCAATGGCTAATCTCACCGCATTAGTAACTGCCAGAAGAATAAAATGCAAAGATGATTTTTCAAAGGCCATAATCTATCTTTCTGATCAGGCACATTCTTCTAACATCAAGGCAATAAAAGTCATTGGATTTAAGAAAGAACAGATTCGTATCATTCCAACTGATATGGAATTTAAAGTATCACTGAATAAATTAAAAAATGCTATCGCAAAAGATCGTCTTGAAGGAGCACAGCCATTTTGTTTTATTGCTTCGGCAGGAACTACTAATACAGGAACAGTAGATCCACTAGATGAAATTGCGACTATCTGTGAAGAAGAAAACTTATGGTTTCATATAGATGGTGCATATGGAGGGGCTTCTATTTTGGCCGATAAAGGAAAACAATTTTTAAAAGGTATAGAAAGAGCTGATTCATTAACAGTAGATCCACATAAATGGTTTTTCCAACCCTATGAAATGGGGTGTTTGCTTGTTAAAGATCATAATTGGTTGAGCAATACTTTTAGTGAGAAACCAGAATACCTTAGAGACATAGAAGGTAACGAATCTGAAATTAATTTTTATGATCACGGGATTCAATTGACTCGTCGTTTTAGAGCATTAAAATTTTATATGTCTTTAAAAACATTTGGGTTATCCTCTTTCAAGAAAGCCATACAATACAATATTGAACTAGCCGAAGAAACTGAGGCTATCCTAAGGAAAAGTAAAAATTGGGAGATTACCTCTCCGGCAACACTGGCTATTATTAATTTTAGATTCAATCCCATCTCTCAAAATCTATCTGAAGAACAATTGGATCGTATTAACCAAAACATTTCCAAAAAAATAGTAGCATCGAGAGAAGCATTATTAGTAACAACAATATTGCAGGGTCAGGTAGTTTTAAGGATGTGCTTAATAAACCCACGAACTAAAATCGAAGATATTAGAGATACTCTCGAAAAATGTACTGTTTTTGGAAAAAATGAAGTTTTAGCAATTACTAAAGAAACTACTAAGTAACTGGTTAATTCAAAGGATTTTATTGAATTCCTAGCTTAACCACATAACCTTCATTATTACGAACATTAAAGACTGTATTATCCTCAAAGATCAAATACTGTCCTTTGATACCTTTTAAAACGCCCGTATATTCGGGTGTTTTTTCTAAGTTCAGGCTTTTTAATTTTTCTGGATACCGCAGTACAGGAAACTTAAGTTCAGTTTCTTTATTATTTTCTATAAAATATTCTTTTACTTCTTCAGGAATAAAACTTTTAATTTTATCTCTTGAAGCAGTTAAATCCTCATCTTCTATTTCATTTTTCAACATTTTTCGCCAATTCGTTTTATCAGCAACATGTTCTTTTAAAGCAACTTCTGTAATCCCCGCTAAATAACGATTAGGAACTTCTACTATTTCTATAGCTTCATGAGCTCCTTGATCTATCCACCTGGTTGGAACCTGTGTTTTACGCGTAACTCCTACTTTAATATTACTAGAGTTTGCTAGGTATACTATATGAGGTTGTAGTTGTACTTTTTTTTCAAATTCAAGATCTCTATCTTCGACTCCTAGATGAGCTGTACTTAATTCGGGTCTCATAATCCAATCCCCTACTTCTGGTCTATTATAAAAATCTTCATAGCAATATCCTTGTCTATAAATTTTTCTGTTTTCGCCACAGGCTAAACATTGATATTTTTCAAAAGAAATAGATAACGTCTTGTCTAACAATTGATTCATATGTATAAAATCTGATTCAAAAACCAGGTAGTATTGAATAGGATCTCCTATTTCTGTCTGCATTTTGGTAAGAACACCCTCGTATTGCATATAAAAGTTACATTATAAATTAAATCCTTAAATAGGATGTAATTATTTTTCTTATTTTAGTTTCCGGTGAAGTACAACCTTTCATTAATTAATTACAGCATAAAGATACATTAAAAAATGCCAATCCCTCTAGTTAATTCTATTGCCAGCTGGTTCTTAAAAAAACGATTTCATCAAATCGAATTGTTTCTTAAGTACCCCAATGAAGTGCAGTTAGAATTATTACATGTACTACTGGAAACAGCTAAAAATACCGAATTCGGTCAAAGGTATGATTTTGCTTCTATCAGTAATTATAAAACTTTTGCAGAAAGAGTACCAATACGATCTTATGAAGATTATGAATCGATGATCGATCGAAGTCGCCAAGGAGAAAATAATATTTTTTGGCCAACTTCTATTAAGTGGTTTGCAAAATCTAGTGGTACAACAAGTTCTAAGAGTAAATTTATTCCTGTAAGTCAGGAATCTCTTGAGGATTGTCATTTTGCTGCAGGAAAAGACCTGCTGTGCATGTACCTCAACAACAATGAAGGTTCTAAACTGTTTACAGGTAAAAGTCTTCGCTTAGGAGGTAGTAAAGAGCTTTATAAAGAGAATGGCACTTCTTTTGGAGATCTGTCAGCTATTATAATAGACAATATGCCTTTTTGGGCAGAATACAGCTCTACTCCCAGTAATGAAATTTCATTAATGAGCGATTGGGAAATTAAAATGAAAGCTATTGTTAATGAAACTGTTCTTGAAAATGTTACTAGCCTGGCAGGTGTTCCTTCTTGGATGCTGGTATTATTAAATCAAGTATTAGAAACTACTGGACAAGAGCATCTTTTTGAAATCTGGAACAACCTTGAAGTATACTTTCACGGAGGAGTGAGTTTTGAACCTTATAAAGATCAATACAAGAAAATCTTACCTAATGATTCTTTCAAGTATTATGAAATCTATAATGCTTCAGAAGGTTTCTTTGCAATACAAGATAATAATGATTCTTCTGAACTTTTATTGATGCTTGATTATGGTATTTTTTATGAGTTTATTCCTATGGACACTTATGAAACCAAAGATGAGAAGGTAATCCCTTTGAGTGAGGTAGAGTTAGGAAAAAACTATGCAGTTATTATCACAACAAATGCTGGACTATGGAGATACAAAATAGGAGACACAATACGATTTACTTCTATTAACCCATATCGCATAAAAATATCTGGAAGAACAAAACATCATATTAATGTATTTGGAGAAGAATTGATTATTGAAAATGCCGAGGAAGCATTAAGAAAAACCTCTAAAGAAACTAAATGTGAGATTGTAGATTATACGGTGGCACCCATTTTTATGGAAGGAAGAGAGAAAGGTGCACACGAATGGGTTATAGAATTTAAGAAACATCCTAATAATCTAGAGGAATTTGCACACATACTTGATCAAAATTTACAAAATGTAAATAGTGATTATGAAGCTAAAAGATATAACAACACCACTCTTAACATTCTTAAAATAAATGAAGCAAGACCTCACCTTTTTTATGATTGGCTTAAAAAGAATGATAAATTAGGAGGTCAACACAAAATTCCAAGATTATCAAATAGCAGAATTTATCTTGAAGAACTACTAGAGCTTAACAAAGTAGATTTCTTGTCTTCATCTCAGAAACAGTAGCTTTCTAATTACGTAATTAGATGAATTTGACGTTTTTAGCTTAAAAACATTCAAAATACCGATTACTTGTTACGGTATTACCGTAACAAAACTACGTAAGAATTTTTAATTTTGTACGGAATTTGAGTATTTCATCGAACAAAAAAAACGCTTGATCTAAAAATTTAGAAATATCTTTTCAACAAAGCTTTTTCATATTAAATTTGAAACCAGATAGTTATAAATATATCTAAGTCCCAAAATATGAAAAATATAATATTAGGCTTTATTTTTTTATTCTCAGTTGTAGCTGTTAACGCACAAGAAACTAAAACAACTGATGCGAATAAACCTTCTGAGAAAGCTACTGTTACAGAAAACAAAGATGTAGCAATAATTTCTCTTATAGCTACTGAAACAGCAAATACACCTCTAGTAGATAAAGTTTGTTATAGCGAAGTTTCTAAAGTAACTTTTTATGAAGCTTTGATTAGCCAAAATGGATTCGATATACAATTAAAAGAAAGTAATAATCTGGCAATAAAGAGTACTGAAGAGATCATCTCTAAAAGTAAAGACCAGATCCTTTATTCTGAAGAAGAGTAAGAAATCCAACTAATACAACCAACAATTAAATTTCACCTTCATAAGTAGTACTTATGAAGGTTTTTTTTATACATAAAATAAAAGTGCTTCCTCTTTGAGAAAGCACTTTTATTTATTTGTAACTAATTTTAATTTACAACTCTTAAGAAACAGCCTTAAGCTTATTTATTGTAGATTTATTTAGTTTTTTCTCTGCATAGTCTTTAGTTACCCTAAAATCTTTTTCTTCGCTCTCAGGTAATTCATACATCGCATCTGTAAGAATAGCTTCACATAAAGAACGAAGTCCTCTTGCACCTAATTTATATTCTACAGCTTTTTCTACAATGTAATCCAAAGCTCCTTCTGTGATAGAAAAATCAATACTATCCATTTCAAAAAGCTTCTTATACTGCTTTATAATAGCATTTTTAGGTTCGGTTAAAATAGCTCTTAGAGTATTAGTATCAAGTGGATTCATATAAGAAAGTACAGGAAGACGTCCTATAATCTCAGGAATCAATCCAAAATCTTTAAGATCTTTAGGGATTATATACTGTAGCAAATGATCTTTTTCTATAGCATCCTCGAGTTTTGAAGCACTATATCCAATCGCTTTCATATTTAATCGCTTTTGAATAGATTTTTCAATACCATCAAATGCACCACCAGCTATAAATAAAATATTCTCAGTATTTACCTCGATAAATTTTTGATCAGGATGCTTTCTTCCACCCTTAGGAGGTACATTAACAACAGTACCTTCTAATAGTTTAAGTAAAGCCTGCTGCACTCCTTCTCCAGAAACATCTCTTGTAATACTAGGATTATCACTTTTACGAGCAATTTTATCAATCTCATCTATAAAAACGATTCCTCTTTGTGCTTTTTCCAGATTATAATCTGCAGCTTGCAATAACCTTGTAAGGATACTTTCTACATCTTCTCCCACATATCCGGCTTCTGTAAGAACAGTAGCATCTACAATGGCCAATGGAACATTGAGCATCTTTGCAATTGTTTTAGCAATCAAAGTTTTACCAGTACCTGTTTGACCAACCATAATGATATTACTCTTTTGTATCTCAATATCATCATCTGATTGTGGTTGTAATAATCGTTTATAGTGATTATACACGGCAACTGACATGACTTTTTTGGTAAACTCCTGTCCAATAACATATTCGTCTAGGAATTTTTTAATTGCCTTAGGTTTACGCAACATTAATTCACTGCTCAGTTCGCCAGTTTCTTCATCTCTTGCCTCTTCTACTACAATTCCGTGTGCCTGAACGATACATCGATCGCAAATATGAGCATCTAACCCTGCAATAAGCAAATTCGTCTCAGGTTTCTTCCTGCCGCAAAATGAGCATTCTAAATCTTCTTTGGCCATAATAGCTATTTAGTTCAATTTCATAAATTCTTGCCTACAGTATAAGCAAAAGGTTTCAGATTATAAAACTTAGTTCATCCAAAAACCTAAACATTACATCATTCTCTCGTTAAAATTTCATCAATCATTCCATATTCAAGAGCTTTATCAGCTTTCATCCAATAGTCTCTATCACTATCTTCATAAACCTTTTCATAAGTTTGTCCAGAATGCTTGGCAATGATTTTATATAATTCTTCTTTTAATATCAAAATTTCTCTAGCAGTGATTTCTATATCACTTGCCTGTCCTTGAGCTCCTCCTAGCGGCTGATGAATCATCACTCTACTATGTGGCAATGCAGAACGTTTTCCGTTCTCTCCGGCACATAATAAAACGGCTCCCATAGAAGCAGCCATTCCTGTACAGATTGTAGCTACATCAGGTTTTATAAATTGCATAGTATCATAAATACCTAAACCTGCATAGACGCTACCTCCTGGAGAATTGATATAAATCTGAATATCTTTTGATGAATCAACACTATCCAGAAATAACAATTGAGCTTGAACAATATTAGCTACCTGATCATTAATCCCGGTACCTAAAAAGATAATACGGTCCATCATTAAACGAGAGAATACATCAAAAATAGCAATATTCATCTGACGTTCTTCGATAATATTAGGAGTCAATCCAACCGGGTACATACTACTTATAATCTGATTATAATAGTTGCTATTTATACCGTGATGCTGGGTAGCGTATTTTTCAAATTCTTTTCCGTAGTCCATATATTTTTTTACTGAATTTATTTTAAAAAAAAGGCGTTAACCTAAATTATAGTTTAACGCCCTAAATATAAGTATAAAATTCCTTATAAGTTATACTACAACTTATTTGTAAACTTCTTTTACAAATTCATCAAAACTTACTTCTTTAACTTTCAGTTTAGCATTTTCCTTATAGAAGTTCAACATTTTTGTGCTCATTAATTGCTCAGAAATTCTTTTCACCTCTTCTTGATTAGATAATATTCTAGCAGCAATATCCTCAAGTTCTTTATCTTCTGGAGACATTTGACCAAATTGAGCCATCTGACCTTTTATAAGCTCTTTTGCAAAATCTTTTAATTCATCAAAAGTAACTTGAAGGTTATTATCATTTATGATTTTACCTTCTATTAACTGATAACGAAGACCTTTTTCACTTTTTTCATATTCATCTTTGGCTTCATCTTCACTTAACGGTTGCTCTCCTGTGGTTCTTATCCATTTCTGTAAAAACTCTACAGGAAGATCAAATTGGGTGTTCTCTAAAACATTTTCAGTAACATCATTCAATAGTTGCTGATCAGCTTGTTGCTCAAATTGCTTTTCTGCATCCTGCTTAATCTTCTCTTTAAGTTCTGTTACAGATTTAATAGTTCCTGGACCATATAGTTTATCAAATAAATCTTGATCCATATCTGCCAATTCCTGCTGATTTATCTCAGTAACAGTAAACGTTACTTCTACATCTAAATCGTTAGCATCGTCTTGACTAATTTTTAAAGCACTTATTAGATCGTTATCATCACTAAATAAACCTTTTGTTTTTAGTTTGATTACATCTCCTACTTTAGAACCAATAAATTTATCCAGGTTTCTTTTTCCTTTTATCTTATCCAAAGAAACTGTAGTTTGATTATCTATCTCTTTTTCTTCATTTGTAAAAGTACCTGCTACCAAATCTTCTTTTTCTACTGCATCTTTTGATACCAGCTTACCATATTGCTTCTGGATAGTTTTGATCTGATTATCAATCATTTCATCAGTAGCAACAATTTTATAGTGAGTAACTGTTTTTTTACCACTCAGTTTTACTTCAAATTTTGGAGCTAATCCTAATTCAAATTCAAAAGAATAATCATCTGCATCCCAGTCAAAACTTTCTTTTTCTTTTGGTAAAGGATTGCCTAAAACATCCAACTTTTCTTCTGTAAGATATTTATTTAATGCATCCTGTAATAACTTATTTACCTCATCTACTAAAACTGCTTTTCCATACTGTTTTTTAACCAGTCCCATAGGCACGTGACCTTTTCTAAAACCTGGTATATTAGCATTTTTACGATAATCTTTCAGGATTTTCTCCACTTTATCACTATAATCTGCTTTTGCTATATCTACAGTTACTACAGCATTTAAGTCGTCTAGTTGCTCTTTTGAAATGTTCATTATCTCTACTTTTTGTACTAAAAATCGGGTTGCAAAAGTATAACTTTTTTGCAACCCGACAAAGTTTTAACTTCCTGAAAAACAGTTATTTTTTATCTTTCTTTAAAATAGAGTATAGTATCGATTGAAATACAGACAACAAAACACTAAATATCAGTGCCCATAACCAACCACTGACACTAAAACCAGAAATAAAATAATCTGCTAATAGAATAATTGCTGCATTAATTACTAACAAAAATAATCCCAATGTGACCACTGTAACGGGCAAAGTCAATATAACTAATATTGGTTTTACAACAGCATTAAGGATGGCTAAAACAAATGCCACTATTAATGCACTTACATAGCTATCAACACCTACTCCTGGTAGTATTTCTGCCAAAACAAGTACTGCAACGGCACTAAGAATCATTTTTAAAATAAACTTCATGGTATTTTTTTAATATTTTCGATTATTAATATAATAAAAAAGACTTCAACAAAAAAACCTGCTAACTTAAGTTAGCAGGCTTCTCTATATTCTTGTTCAGAAAATCTTAATTCACATCATTATCTAATGTGATCGTTCCATAATCACCAGGGTTTACCACTGGTAAATTTGCTCCGTATGTAGATTCTATCTGTTTTAAAATTCCGTTAGTTATGATAGCATGACCTCTTGGCGTAGGATGAACACCATCTAATGAGAAACCACCACCAGTAACAAAATCAGAAGTAACAATACCTCCATCAAAAGCAATACCTCCATTTGCAACTGTTGCTAAGTCACGAGCCGCATCATAAAATGCTAATCCGTTTGCCGTAGCTAAACCTCTAACTGTAGCGTTATAAGCTGATCTAGCAGTTGCAATAGCAGCTAATTCATCTGAATCTAACACATCACCATCTTCAATTGCACTGATTGCATTTATTACTGCAGCTCCTTGCTCCGGTGTTGGTGTTCCTCCTGCCTGAAGAATTCCTAATATCTGCAGTACTTCTGGAGTTAATACAACCGAACCATATCCTTGTGCTAACGCACCACTATCTATAGTAAGCAACAACAACTCATCCGCTGTCATTTGTCTAAACCCAAGAGGATTTGTAGTCGTAACTTCGGTTTTCAACAAAAACAAGTTAGCACCTTCATTAAATTGGATAAGGTATTGAGAAGCTATTTGTTGCGCTTGCGCTAAAGGAACTCCTGCTCCAGCTAATTGTGCTGTTACAATACCCGTTACTGCTTGAAAAAAACCTGTCAAACTTCCTGCCGTGGCGGCATCTAATACTAATGCATTATTTGGTACAGTCGTAAAGAAAGGTATAGAAGTAACATCAGGTAAATTTAACACTACTCCTTTAGCTCCATTCGCTGTAAGTCCAGCTATCATAGTACTATATACTGAAGCAAATACGTTATTATTAGTAATATCATTACCTCCATATGTTGTAGGATCAACATTACCCGTTACATTATGATCTTCACCTACTCCACCTGAAGTTGCATAACTAAGAATATCATTATTCCCTATCCATAAGCTAAAGAATGTAGGGTCTTGTGCTACAGCATCACCTATAACAGTTGCATCTGCAGCAGAAGCAAATCTTGCAAAATAAGGATTAGCTTGCCCTGTTGCTATACCAGCAATGTTACCATAGCCAGGAGCCGTTAAATGAAAACTTTTTGCTCCAGGAACACCCATATTATTAAAAGAACTACCTAAACTATTAGATATTTCAGTAGTTGGAGCTGCACCAGTATATATTGCTGGCGCTGCATTACCTTGCGCATCAAAAGCCAAAACAAATCTGTTATCTAAGATTTGTGTACCACCCAATAATGCTCCTCCTGCATTATCTGCCATTAACGGCTGAGTAAATTCTCCACCTCCTGCTAATGCAAATTGCTGTGATAATATATTAGGATATGAATTTTCCTGACCTGTTATATATAATGCTCCATCAGCAAAACCAGCTGTAAGAGAATTTCCTAAAGCCACATAATTACTAAAATCTGCTTCACCACTGGTATAAATACCAGACTCATCAATCGGGTTATCAAATTCTGGTTCACATGCTACTAATCCCAATGCCAGAACTGCTAAATATTTTATATTTTTTATCATGATCTTAATTACAATTTATAAGTTAAACCAAGTCCTGGCGCAAATGCGCTTGATTTATATGTTCCTCCAAAAGAAGTTACAGCTCCAGTTACTGCATCTGTAGAAAAGTCATAAGACTCATCAACTTCTTCAAACCTTAGGTAAAAGAAAGAAGCATCAATTGACAACTTAGGTGTAACAGCAAAACTGAAACCTCCTGTATATCCATCAGAATCATTACGTGGTGTTTCTGGTGCAAAGAAACCTGATTGAACCGGAGATTCATCTCTATAATATCCTGCTCTAAGTGTAATTTTATTAGTAGCCTGATACTCTAATCCAAAACGGTATACTGATGAGTCTTTATAATTACGAGGGTTAATAGAAGTTGATCCATTACCAAATCGAATATCTAATGATTCGTATACACTCCAATATTGTCTGTTGTAGTCAAATGCAAATAACCACTTATCATGAAATTTATAAGAAAGACCAACTGTTAACTCTGCTGGCAATGGTAACTCTGCATCAAAAGTAGTTGTTCCATTAGCTGGAGTTGCAGGAGAGTTAGGAAAATTACTAAAAGTAGCTTCACCACCTTCAACTTCCATAATAATTTCACTACGATAATTAAAACCTAATCTGAATTTCTCTGAAGGACTAAACATAGCTCCAACACTCCATCCCCAATTAGTAACTCCAGAATCATCAACCGTAATATTTGAGCGATTACCATCTATATCCTGTAAAGTTCTACTTGCATTACGATTAAAGTTTACAGATCCTGTAACATAAATTGGCCCACCACCAATACTAAAATGATCAGAAAGTTTAAAAGACACTACAGGCTGTACATAAATCGCAGCCAAATCAATATTATTTACCAAATGAGATCCTGGCCAATCAGTTGGCCATGTAACTTCACTACCATACGGTGTATACACACCTAATCCAACCGCCATCCAATCATTAACTTTATAAGAACCATACAGATTCAAAGGAGTTCCCACTGAGCTATCAGTCTCAGAGGCAAGTCCAAATTCTTCACTTTGATATATTACATCTGTAAATATACCACTCACACCAGCACTTACATTCAATTTGTTCTCAAGATATACTAGACCAGCAGGGTTAAAAAACACAAGTTCTGCGCTATTCACTACTGCTACACCAGTATGTCCCATAGCTACAGCTCTCTGACCTTGTACACTAACCCTATATCCTCCTGCATAAGAAGCCATAGTAGCTGAGACAAACAGAACTAATAATAAAAGTTTTCTCATAATTAAATAAAATTGTTTTTGTTTTTTTAAGAATTTTAAAAAATGAATGTCCAAAAATAATGGAAAATACCAATTATACAACGAAATCATCAAAATATTATGCATACATAGCATTTTTTAATTATTTTTTGACAAATTCTAACACTTCTTTCAAAAAATCTCTTGGATTTTCAGCGTGCAACCAATGTCCTGCAGAAGAAATTTCCCGGACCAAAGCATCCGGAAATTGTTTTTTTATTCTAACTTCATCTTCTTCAAGAATATAGTTAGATTTTTCTCCTTTTAAGAAAATGGTGTCGCCTTGATATACCATATTTTCATCAAGCTCAACTCCAATTTCTGAAGCATTGTTAATCAATGCTTCCAGGTTTATTCTCAATCCAAGTTTTCCTTTTTCTTTCCAATATAAATTTTTGAGCAAAAACATTCTTACTCCTACATCAGGCACATATAACGCAAGTTCTTTATCTACCTCTCCTCTCGACTTTAAAACCTCAAAATCCAAAGCACTCAACCCATCCAGAATATCCTGATGATGTAAAGGATAATACTTAGGTCCTATATCAGCAATTATTAACTTCTTTAATAAATCCGGGTATTTTACGGCAAAAAGCATAGCTATCTTCCCTCCCATAGAATGACCTATTAGAAATATATCACTCAAATTATTATCATCGCAATATATTTTCAGGTCTTCGGACATTATATCATAACTAAATGAATCATCGTGAAAACTCCTTCCGTGGTTGCGTTGATCTACCAAGTGCACTTGAAAACCTTGCTCAGCAATTTTCTTACCCAGAGTTTTCCAATTATCACCCATACCTAAAAATCCATGGAGAATAACCATTGGTCTTCCTTCTCCAAAAACATTAGCATATAACTTCATAAATTCAAATTATTTAAGTCGATGTAAGTACATATTAACAACATTCTCTAATCCCATATATATAGACTCACTAATTAACGCATGACCAATTGATACTTCGAGCAAACCAGGTATATTTTCTTTAAAAAATTTAATATTATCTAATGACAAGTCATGGCCAGCATTAACTCCCAGTCCAAGATTTGTTGCCAACTGAGCACAAGTGGTATAAGGCTGCACAGCATCCTTATTCCCTAAGGAGTATTGAGTTGCATATTCTTCTGTATATAACTCTATTCTATCTGCTCCAGTTTCTACAGCGCCTTCAATTATTTCGGTAACTGGATCTACAAATATTGACGTTCTGATATTATTACGTTTAAATTCAGAGATTACTTCTTTCAGAAAATCTCTATGCGTCTTTGTATCCCATCCTGCATTACTAGTAATTGCATCTTCTGCATCAGGAACCAAGGTTACTTGTGTAGGTTTTATTTCTAAAACCAAATCCACGAATTTAGGGATTGGATTACCTTCAATATTATATTCTGTTGTTACAATTGGCTTTAAATCATAAGCATCTTGATATCTGATATGCCTTTCATCCGGTCTTGGATGTATCGTAATTCCTTCTCCTCCAAAACTCTCGATATCTGATGCCACCTGAAGTAAATTAGGAGTGTTTCCTCCTCTAGAATTACGAAGTGTAGCTATTTTATTTATGTTAACACTTAATTTTGTCATAGTTTTTGATGTCTTTATCTAAAAAAACAAAAATACAAACTTGATAACGCCTTGATTGTATATTTTTTGATTATTTTGCATTAATATAGCACCCCTAAATATGAAAACGAACTTATACATTGTTAATGAAATAGAGCCTCTCACTATTACTTCTAAAGTAGTAGATGCGCAGCTATTGTTTAATGAGCTCACCTATACGCATTTTCCAGTTATTAAAGAAAAAATTTATGTTGGATGTGTCTCAGAAGCTGATATCCGATGTTTTGAAACAGAAAAAACATTAGATTCTTATCAATATGCGCTTGAAGGTTTTTTTGTACGCAAAGACAACAATTGGCTTGATATTCTTGAATCTTTTGCTCAAAACAATACTAATATCATGCCTATTCTGGACGATGACAATAATTACATCGGATATTTTGAGTTGCGGGATATTATAAATATGTTTAACGAAACACCTTTCTTAAGCGAACCAGGAAATATTCTTATCGTTGAAAAAGGAGTTTTGGATTATTCTTTTAGTGAGATATCTCAAATCATAGAATCCAATAACGCTAAGGTCCTTGGTTTATTTATTAACAAGTTAGAAAACGATGTTGTACAAATTACTATTAAAATAAATGATAGTGATTTAAACAATATTGTACAGACATTTAGAAGATACAGCTATAATATTGTTTCTAAACATAGTGAGGATACATTTTTAACAAACTTAAAAGAAAGATCTAAATATTTAGAAAAATACCTAAATATATAAAAGGTATTATTTAATCAATGAACACAAATCAAATCATAATGAAGATCGGTATATACGGTCAGTTTTACCATAAAAATTCTGGTATTTATATTCAGCAATTACTAGAAACTTTGGACAAGAATAATGTAGAGGTAGTCATTGAGAAAAACTTCTTAGAATTAATAAATCTTCATGATGATATAGATAAAACCTATTCACATTTCAGCACTTTTGAAGAGCTTGATGATTCATATGACCTTTTTTTTAGTATTGGAGGTGATGGAACTATTTTAAAAACCATTACTTATGTCAGAGATTTAGGAATCCCAATTGCCGGAATCAACACTGGAAGACTTGGTTTTTTAGCTACAATCCAAAAGGAAGAAATACAAGAGAGTATAGATCTTATACTTAGCAAGAAGTTCTATCTTTCATCTAGAAGTCTTGTTACCATAGAAACTTCTCCTCCTTCAGAAGAGTTTGGAGTTTTAAATTTTGCGATGAATGAAATTGCTGTAAGCCGAAGAAATACAACTTCTATGATCACGGTTCACACAAGTCTTAATAACGAATTTTTAAATTCTTATTGGGCAGATGGTCTGATTGTATGTACTCCTACTGGTTCTACAGGATACTCCTTAAGTTGCGGAGGACCGGTAATGATTCCTGAGGCTGAAAGCATGGTCCTAACCCCTATTGCTCCTCACAATCTCAATGCTCGACCTTTAGTTGTTCCAGATAATCAAGAAATAAAATTACAAGTTTCGGGAAGAGAAGATACTTATCTTGTATCTTTAGACTCCAGAATTCACACATTACCTAATGAAACCACAATAATTATTAAGAAGGCATCTTTTAAAATTAACATGGTAGTCCTTCAAGACGATAGTTTCCTTAAAACGCTACGTAAAAAGATGCTTTGGGGAGAAGATAAACGTAATTAAACAATAAAATCTGCTAAAAAGTGTTTTTAAACTCATACTATTTTACTCAAATTCTTGTGTACTAAAGTTAATTGTTATATTTGCAAACTTTTGAAAATCTATGAGATACTTAGCATCATTCGTATTTGTTCTATTTTTTATTATGCCAATCACTTCACAAACCTATGAAGTGGGACTGATGGCTGGTGGTTCTAATTATGTAGGAGACGTAGGATCTACCTATTATATAGCACCCAATGATATTGCCTTTGGAGCTATTGCCAAATGGAATCGAAGTAAAAGACATGCATTCAGGGCTTCATTTTTATATGCAGAGCTCAATGCAGATGATTCAAAAGGAGATGAAAGAAGAAAACAAAGAGGTTTTGATTTTAAAAACTCGGTAAAAGAATTTTCCATAGGTATGGAGTATAACTTTTGGGATTGGTATTTATATGATTATGAACCACAGTTTACACCCTATTTATACACAGGAATCACTACCTTTAGCTACGGAGCATTAGCCCTTGATGCTAATGATCAGATTACAGCATACAAAGACCAATGGAGTTTTGCTATTCCTATGGTCATTGGAATAAAAAAGTCACTTGGACGTGACTTAGTACTTGGAGCCGAAATTGGAGCCAGATATACATTTACGGACAACCTTGATGGTAGCAGTCCTGATAGTAGTTTTGGTCAAGAGTTCGGTAATATAAATAATAATGACTGGTATGTATTTACCGGCATAACTCTATCCTTTACCTGGGGTAGAATACCTTGCTATTGTGCTTTCTAAAAAATGATTGATAAAGAACAACTTAATTCTAATATTCCGGATCATGTCGCCATTATAATGGACGGTAATGGCCGATGGGCAAAAAAGAAGGGTTTATTTAGGGCAGTTGGTCATGAAAATGGAACCAAAGCAGTAAAAGAAGCTGTGGAGGGATCTGCAGAGATTGGAGTAAAATATCTTACACTCTATGCTTTTTCTACTGAAAACTGGAACAGACCAAAACTTGAAGTAGAAACTTTAATGAAATTACTTGTAAGCTCATTAAAAAGAGAAATCAAGACACTTCAAAAAAATAATATTCGCCTTAATGCCATAGGAAATTTAGACTCCTTACCAGAAAAAGCCAGAAAAGAACTTCTTGAAGTAATTGAAAAAACTAAGGGTAATGACCATATGGTATTAACGCTTGCGCTTAGTTATGGCAGTCGCGAAGAGCTTATAAAAACTATACAAGAAATAAGTATTAAAGTTAAAAATAGTGTAATTTCGCCACATCTTATAAATGAAGCAGTCATTAATGAGCATTTGTATACCAATAATTTGCCAGATGTAGACCTATTGATACGCACAAGCGGGGAACAACGTATCAGTAATTTTCTATTATGGCAGATAGCGTATGCAGAATTATATTTTACAGAGATACTATGGCCTGATTTTAAAAAACCCGATTTAATTGAAGCCATATACAATTATCAACAAAGAGAGAGAAGATTTGGAAAAACTAGTGAGCAGCTTAGTTAAAAAAATGACAAAAAAATTACCCATTGCGCATTTCGTATTATTTGTATTTTTAGTAAATATAGTAACGCTTTCAGCACAAAATTTACCTGGTACTACCGGAAAACAATACACTATTGGTGAAATTAAAGTTACAGGTACCACTACCTATAATGAAGGTACGGTAATCACCTTTACCGGTCTTAAGAAAGGAGAACGTATCTTCCTTCCTGGAGATCGTATTAGTGCTGTGATAAAAAGATTATGGGATCTTGAATTATTTAGTGACATCAATTTTTACATTACTAAGGTAGAAGGTGATGTTGCCGATTTAGAAATTAATATTCAAGAGGTTCCGGAACTAAACGAAGTCCGTATTGAAGGCGTTAAGAAACGTAAGTCAGAAGAATTAATTAAAGAAAATAGCCTTACAAAAGGCGCTAAGGTTACAGAGAATTTAATCACCACTACTCGAAACTTTATCTCCAATAAATACAAAAAAGAGGGGTATCTAAATACCAAGGTAGTAATCAATACAGTAGGGATAAAAGATACCGTACCTACCAATAAGGTTAATATGCTGGTAAGAATTGACAAAGGAGATCGTGTAAAAGTCGATGAGATTGTCATTAATGGTAATACTCAATTTTCTGACGCCAAGGTTAGAAAGGCAATGAAAAACACCAAGAAAAGAAAACCTTGGAGATTCTGGAAAAGATCAAAGTATATCAAAGGAGATTATCAGGAGGATAAAGAAAATATCGTTACAAAATATAAAGAAAAAGGATATCGTGATGCACGTATTACTTCAGACACCCTCATTGTTAATGATGATCAAAGCGTATCATTAAATCTGGATATAGAAGAAGGAGATAGATATTATTTTGGTAACATTACTTTTTTAGGTAATAGTGTATACACCGATCAGCAGTTGGCAAGACAGTTGGTTATTAAAAAAGGCGATGTGTATAATGGCGTATTATTAGAAAAGCAAATTGCAGATAATACAAAACCCGACGCTAATGATTTAACCAATTTGTATCAGAACAATGGATACTTATTCTCATCAATAGATGCCGTAGAAACTAATGTACAAAATGATACAATAGATTTTGAGATTAGAATACGTGAAGGTAAACTGGTACACTTTAATCACATCACTGTTTCTGGAAATGAAAAAACTAATGATCACGTAATTTACAGGATTTTAAGAACAAAACCTGGCGAACGTTATAGCAAAGATCTTGTAGTAAGAACGGTTCGTGAAATTGGTCAATTAGGTTTCTTTGATCCGGAGCAATTAGAACCACAATTTCAGAATGCCAATCCTCAAGAGGGAACCATTGATATCAACTACCCTGTTGTTGAAAAAGGAGCTAGTCAAATAGAACTCCAAGGAGGTTTTGGTGGAGGAGGTTTTATCGGTACCTTAGGACTTGCTTTTAACAATTTCTCAATACGTAATATTTTTAATAAAGATGCATACCGTCCATTACCAATGGGAGATGGTCAAACGTTAAGAATACGTGCTCAGGCAAGTCAATTTTTCCAAACCTATAGTCTTTCTTTTATAGAGCCTTGGTTAGGAGGAAAAAGACCATACCAGCTTTCTACATCATTTTCTCATACGATTCAATTCTTATTTGATAGTAGAACTCGTGATGTTGACAGAGAAAGAAAATTCTTGATCACAGGTGGATCGATAGGTATCGCAAAAAGATTAAACTGGCCAGATAACTATTTTACATTATCGCAAGCCCTTAGTATTAGACACTATAATTTAAAGAATTACAATACTGGGTTATTTACATTCGGTAATGGATCTTCAAATGATCTAGCGTATACTATTGGAATTAACAGAAATAACACTTCGGTTAACCCTATTTTCCCGACAGCAGGATCTGAATTTAATCTTGTAGCAAAACTTTCGCTACCATATTCTTTATTTGACGGTAAAGATTATAGTGCACTTGCCAGCCAAACGGATGCTCTAGAAGCAGAAAGAGATGGTCTTGACCTCTCAGAACCTCAGGATGTAATAAGACGTAATGAAATTAATGATGAGATAGGAGAAATTGATCAAGAGCGTTTTAAATGGTTAGAATATTATAAACTTAAATTTGACGGTACTTGGTATACCAGCCTTTTTACTATAGGAAAAAAACCTTTAGTATTAAAAACCGGTGCTGAATATGGTTTTCTAGGAGCATATAACAATGACAGAGGAACAATTCCTTTTGAAAGATTTTTTGTAGGAGGAGATGGATTAGGAGCTACAAGCCTTGACGGTAGAGAGGTTGTGGCACTTAGAGGGTATCCAAATCAGTCATTGGTTCCACAAAGCAGATCAAATAATCCAGATTCTGGACTTGATGGTGCAACAATTTATAATAAATATTCGTTAGAACTTCGTTACCCTATTACTCTAAAACCGTCTGCATCTATTTATATGCTTGCGTTTTTAGAAGGTGGAGCGTCTTTTGATAGTTTCAAAGGCTTTAATCCATTTCAATTAAACCGTTCTGCTGGAGCAGGTTTGCGTATATTTATGCCAGCCTTTGGATTGTTAGGTATCGATTTTGGATATGGTTTCGATCCAATTCCAGGTACAAATACGGGTCCTAACGGATGGGAAACGCATTTTATCATAGGTCAGCAGTTTTAATTTTGGCACGATTATTTCTATAAACAAAACAGAATCATGAAAACACAAGTTCTTTTAGTATTGGCAGTGATAAGCTGGTTATCATTCACTAATTCTGCAGAAGCTCAAAAAGGTATTAGAATCGGATATATCGATATGGATTATATCCTAGAAAATGTTCCTGAGTACAATGAAGCGGCAGCGGATCTCGAAACCAAAGTACAAAAATGGAAGGTGGAAATTGAAGCAGAACTAAAGGGAGTAGAACAAATGAGGAAAGACCTCAATAATGAACGTGTTCTTTTAACCAAAGAACTTATTGAGGAAAGAGAAGAAGATATCACATTTAAGGAAAAAGAAATATTAGAATATCAACAAAAAAGATTTGGCCCTAACGGAGATTTATTTATTCAAAAAAAACGTTTAGTACAACCTGTTCAGGATCAAGTTTTCGTAGCAGTACAAGAAGTTGCTAAAAATAAAAAATACGACTTTGTTTTTGATAAGTCAGCAGAGCCAGTAATGTTATATTCGGCGGATAGACATGACATCAGTGATCAAGTGTTATTAAGAATAAATAGAGCTTCTAAAAGAAAACAAATAAATAGTAAAAAAGACAAAAAGGCGATTGAGCGAGCAGAAAAAAGAAATGCCGATCAAGAAAAAGAAGTTAGTGACAGAGAGAGAAATGCTCAACAAAAGATTTCTCAAAGAGAAGAACTTCTTCAACAACGTAAAGCCGAAAGAGATTCAATTAGAGCTGCTAAGAAAAAGGAATACGAAGAAAGAAGAGCAAAACTTCTTGAAGCACAAAAAAGAAAAAAAGATTCTATCAATGCGCTAAAAGCACAAAGAGATAGTATTCAAGGAAATAATAGATAATGAAACCCCAAATAACAACGGAGGTGACGAAAAAGAGAATGAAGAAAAATTAATTTTTAAATTTATAACACACTTAATATTACTTAAAATGAAAAAGTTTAGAACACTATTAATAGCTTGCGCATTAACATTGGGAGCATCAAGTTTTGTAAACGCACAATCTAAAGTAGCACATATAGCATCACAAGAATTAGTTGAAGCAATGCCAGCATATAAAGCTGCCAAAAGCGAAATTGAAAAACTAAACAATACATATCAGGCAGAGATTAGAAATATGTTTCTTGAACTTCAAAATACAATGAAAAAGTATACTCAAGAAGCAGAAACTAAAACTGATGAAGAAAATCTAAAAAGACAACAAGAACTTCAAGCAACTGAAAAAAGCATTAGTGATTACAGACAAAACGCTTTACAGGACCTACAAAAGAAAGAAATCGAATTACTTAAGCCTATCTATGAAAGCGCTAGAGTTTCTATTCAAAAAGTAGCTAGAGCTCAAGGTTTCCAATATGTATTAGATTCTACAACAGGTACTGGAGTAATCATGGCAGATGGAAAAGATCTTATGGCTGATGTAAAAAAAGATCTAGGTATTTAAAATACATCTAATTTTAGTAAAAAATAAAAAAACAGTGAGATCCCAACTCACTGTTTTTTATTTTTGGGATAATATCATTTTATAATGCAAAATCAAGCAATAGGCATATTTGATTCTGGAGTTGGAGGAACTTCTATTTGGCAAGAGATTGCTCATGCATTACCAAATGAAGACACCATTTATTTAGCGGACAGTAAATACGCTCCGTATGGTAAAAGGAGCAAACAAGAGATCATTGACCTCAGCATTAAAAATGTGGAAAAACTATTGGAATTCAATTGCAAAATTATTGTTGTTGCCTGTAATACAGCTACCACAAATGCAATAAAGATTCTTCGAGAAACTTATGATATTCCGTTTATTGGTATTGAACCAGCCATAAAACCAGCTGCCATTAATACCAAAACCAAAAAAGTAGGTGTTCTTGCCACCAAAGGAACATTATCTAGTGAGTTATTTGCTGAAACATCAGATTTATATGCAAATAACATCGAAGTCATTGAGGTTATAGGTACTGGTTTAGTAGAGTTAATTGAAGAAGATAGAATATACACTCCCGAAATGTATTCACTCCTCCAGTCTCATTTACAACCGATGATTGAGAAACATATAGATTACCTTGTTTTGGGCTGTAGTCATTATCCATACCTTATTCCAGTTTTAAAAAAAATACTCAACAACCAAGTAACCATTATTGATTCTGGAGAAGCTGTCGCTCGACAAACAAAAGCTATTCTTTCGATTAATCAATTACTGAATCAAGATAACAAAGCTGGTTCTCACACTTTTTTTACCAATAGTACTATTACTACTTTGCAAAATATATTAAAAAACAACTCTTCTCTTTGTAATATTAAACAACTAGATTTTTAATTATTTAAAGTAATCCAGTAGCGTTCCTTTTTTAGAAGATGATACACTTAGTTCTTTGCCCGAAGAAAGCACGATACTCCCTCCTTTTCCCTTTCTGTATCTAATCACTTTATTTACATTTACTAGATAACTTTTATGGATTCTGGCAAAACCATGCGGAGTTAATGAATCTTCAAAATACTTAAGTGTCTTACTTACCAATTTCCGTCCTTTATCAAGAAATATCTTAGTATAATTATCATCTGCTTCGCAATACAGGATATCTGAAATTTCTAACACCTCAAAACCATCTTGTTGCGGGATTGTAATCTTACCTTCGGTAGCAGATACTTTTGATATTAATACGGCATCCTGCAATTCTTTTTCTCGTTCTTTAATATGACTTACATGATCTACTGCTTTAATCAGATTATCGATTGCAATTGGTTTTAATAAGTAATATGTTGCTTGTGCATTAAGTGCTTCTACCGCATAATGATCATAAGCCGTTACAAATACAATCTCAAAAGTTCGATCCGGGACTTGCTCTAATAAATCAAAAGCATTACCATAAGGCATTTCTACATCTAAGAAAAGAAGATCAGGATCATTAGACTTTAAAAGCTCTAAAGTTTCTTTTACACTTGCAGCTTCTCCCAGCACTTTTACAGAAGGACAATATTTCCCTAAATAATTTCTAAGAATAGCCCTACTATTTGCTTCGTCATCAACAATTATCGCACTTAAATTCACAATTTATATTTTATATATATTCATATTTGGTTACCATAAACAGATTGCATACTACAGTAATTTGTTTATCTATCTTTTTTAAGTGTTAAAGATACTTGAGTACCTCCATCTTCATTCTCTAAATCAGAAATAAAAACATCTACTTTATCTTTATACATTTCATTAAGAATTGTTATTCTCTTTTTAATATTACTCATTCCTTTGGATTTCTGTAATTTCTGATTTACAGTTTTAAGCTCTTTTGATTTTTTGCGTCCAATACCATTATCCTCAATCATAATCTGCATACTATCAGTAGTCAACTTTTTGAAAGAAATTGTCAATCTCCCTTTCTCGGATTTATATCTCAACCCATGCCATACTGCATTTTCTACATAAGGTTGTAATAACATAGGAGGTATCATATATTCATTAATATTAATATTATCATCTACCTCAATCGTATAGTCAAATTTATCCAGAAATCTAAAATGTTCTAATTTAACATATAGCTCTAGCAGTTCGATTTCTTTTTCTAACGGAATAAAATCCTCTTCGCTATTTTCTAATACGGCACGCATCAATAAAGAAAAATCAGTAAGATATCTATTGGCAGTTCTCTCATCATTAGTTGCAATAAAAGCATTTACAGAGTTTAATGCGTTAAAAATAAAATGAGGATTCATCTGAGAACGCAGAGATTTTAATGCCAATAAATTATTAGCATATCGTTGTTGCCTCATATTACGGTACATTAGATATGCAGCAAGCAGTAGCAATGCCATTACACCTATCAACGCATAGATAATTACTTGTTGCTGCAAGCTTCTTTGCTTAGATATTTCCTGTTCGGCAAAAGCCAATTGATATTTAGCTTCATTTAACTCACGATCTTTTTCCAGAGTAGTGATACGATTAGCTCTTAGCGCAAGTTCTCTACTAAAGCGCGCTGTTTGGGAAATTTCTTGTTCTTTTTGCACATACAATTTATCTACAATCACCTCATATTCTTTAAAGGCTTCAGATGCTTTTTTCAATTCTCCTTTTTCACGATATACTTCTCCTAATTTTCTGGTAGCATCTTTTTGGATGACAAGATCATTTTTTGATTCAGCTTCCTTAATACTTTCCTTTAAATATGGGATAGCTTCATCATATTCTGATTGTGCAGCAAATGCACTTGCTATTTTATAATTTTGGACTTGAGCATTCAATGCCTTATCATCAAGACTAATTGAATCATTTACTATATCAATCTCCTCAATATCTTCAAGAGCCTCTTTTCGTAATTGTATCTCTTTATCATAACTATTGTTTTTATTATAAAAATCAGCAGCTTTAGATCGTTGTCTGGCCGCAGATTTTTTATCTCTACGATTTGCCAATTGAACTGAGTTATCAAGACGTTGCTCTGCATCACCAAAATTTCCTTGTTGCTCTAATACTTCAGCCAATTTAGAGTTCAGTAAAATTTCATCATCCTCCATTTTTCTTTTTTGACTTAAAGACAAAGCTTTATTATAGTTACTTGTGGCATTATTATAATCATTCAATCCCTTATAACTATCTCCTAATCCACTAAATACTTTAATCTTTTGCGCAGTATTTAGTCTTCTCTTTTTTAGTTCAATAAATGTATTTAACGCTCCTTGATAGTTATTATCTTCTAATTGTGAATTGCCAAGTTTTATTTTTACATCTGTATTATACTTGTGGCTAAGACTAACCGAATAGTTACTTTCAGCAAGGTCAGGTTGTTTCCAATATCCATATATATCCGCAAGTGTTTCAAACAATACAGCTTTCTTATTATCACTATCTGGATCATCATCCCGTATAGTTTCCAACGCATTAGTAATATACCCAATACTTGTAGATGCATCACTTTTTAAAGAGTTACGTGCAGCATTAAGATTTTCATTATACACAACACTACTATTCTGCTTACGGCTAAATTTTGATTTTGACTTTGCAGGATTCTCTTTTACTTTAACATCTATCCTCTCATTGTTTTCAATTGTATAAAAAACGGTTTTAAAGCTGTCATGTCTTACAATCAGTTCATCACCCACTCTAGCTCTAATCTTAAAATCACCAAAAGCATCAGTCTTAACCATTCCTTGTCCAGAAATTTGAACCTCTACATCTTTTATGGGTTTTAAGGTCTTCTCTTCCTTTACAGAACCTTTGATTGTCATGATCTTTGGAGTTTCTGTCACAGAGCGTTCCTGACCCATTATACATATGGGTAACAACCAAAGAAATACTATTACCAAACCTATCTTCTTCATCATATCTTATTTGACATTAGGTAAACTTAAATCATTTAAACGGGATATTAAAATCAGTATATCTTGATCATCTTATTTTATATCATTTTACACCTATCAAATGGTCTTTTCCCTAAATAGAAAGGCACGTTTACTCATTTTACAACCTACATGACTCATTACAGGTTTTTTAATAAAAAAGTTGAACATAATTTTAAACCGAATTATAAAAAATCAAAAAGGCCATGAAAGCAATTTATATCTGTACGTTATTTTTAATCGGAATTCATTTTTCTTGTAATGCCAACCATAAGTCAAATTCTGATTTAGCATTACAAGGAGAAAAAATACAAGAGATTTATACTACCAAAACAGACCCTGATATACGAAATATCCAGGTGGCTTTGTTATTAGATACCAGCAACAGTATGGACGGACTTATTGACCAGGCTAAAGCGCAGCTTTGGGAAATTGTAAATGAGCTTTCCTATGCCAAATGTGGTAATCATAAAATAAAGCTTCAAATCGCATTATATGAATACGGTAATGATCGCTTATCATCCAGAGAAGGATATATTAGACAAGTGCTACCTTTCTCTACAGATCTGGATGAGATATCAAAAGAGCTTTTTAGTCTTACTACAAATGGTGGTAACGAGTTTTGCGGTAAAGTAATTAATACCTCCATCAATCAATTAGATTGGAAAAAGAACGAAAACCATCTTAAATTAATTTTCATTGCCGGAAATGAACCTTTTACTCAAGGCCCGGTTAATTATAAGGATGCTTCAACAGATGCTCTAGAAAAAGACATTACTATTAACACCATATTTTGTGGTAATTATCGTCAAGGTATTGAAACCAAATGGAAAGATGGTGCTGATATTACCCACGGAGAATACAGCGCTATTGATCATAACCAAAAAACAATACATATCGCAACACCATATGATGATATTATTCTTAAGCTTAATCAAAAATTAAACAAAACATACATCTATTACGGCAGAAACGGTCGACAAAAAAGAAGTTTACAGGCTGAGCAAGATACAAATGCTCAATCCTATAGCGCCGCCAATGGTGTAAGCAGAACCGTGAGTAAAAGTTCTGGGTTTTACAAAAACAAAAGCTGGGACCTGGTAGATGCTGCAGAAGACAAAGAATTTAAATTAGATGAAGTGGCAGAAGAAGAATTACCAGAAGAACTTCAGAAAAAGACTAAAAGCGAACGCAAAAAATACATCGAAGAAAAAAGTATTGAACGCAAAGAGATTCAAAACAAAATCCAGGAACTCAACAAAAAACGAGTGGCTTATATCAAAAACAATAGTAAGAAAGATGATACCAGCTTAGAAACTGCCCTATTAAATGCTATAAAAAAACAAGGGAAGAAAAAATCTTTTACCTGGGACGAGTAAACAAAGACAATAACGATAAATAAATCTAAAAAGCCATGAAAATCATTTGCTATATTATAATCTTAACTTTTATTCCTATATCAATGTTATCACAAGAAAAAGAATTGCCTAAATCCAAAGTAGATTATAATTCTTTTCTAGAGATGTCAGAAGAGGTTTTAGAATACCGAAAATCAAGATTGATTCCGTTTGACGTATTTCTTAAATATATAAATGATAGAAATACAGTTATCCTAGATACCAGATCCGAAGCTGCTTACAAGAAAAAACATCTTAAAGGAGCAATTCATATTAATTTTTCCGACTTTACTGAAGAGAAATTGGCTGAAGTACTACCTTCAAAAACCGTTAGAATCCTTATTTACTGTAACAACAATATTGATGGAGACAAAATAAATTTTGCATCAAAAAAAATTCCTCTGGCTCTAAACATTCCTACCTATATTAATTTATATGGATATGGCTACAAGAATGTATATGAGTTATCATCTTTAGTACATATTACAAATGAGGAATTATTGATGGAAGGTACAGAAGCAGAATAAAAATGGTTAATACAACAATTAAAAAAGGCTGGCCAAATTGGCCAGCCTTTTTTAATTATATTTTTCCTATTTCTTAGTTTACTGCAGGGCAATTACAATTCCAACGCTCTTTACGTTTTCCAAAATCATAACCTACCGTCAACTGGTGAAAACCTCCATTAGTTAAGACTACAGAGTTTGATTGATAACTATAAGTATATCCAACCATCCAGTTTTTATAATTAACTCCAAAAAATGGAGTAAGGTATTGTAGTTTTTGACTTTCTATTTCAGCTCCGCTTTGAGAAAACTCTGCCCCCTCAAAACTCCTTCTATAAGAAAATCCTCCCCATAATGTAGCAAAATCACTTAAACTTCTATATACTTTTAAGTTAGCATCAATAGTGCTTTCTTTTGTTTGATCAGTTGCTTGATACAATAATGAAGGTTCTAAACTCCAGGGACCACCTAGACCAAATACATATCCTGTAGATACAATATATCTTCGCTGATTATTAGACTCTCTTACAGGTGTATTGTTATCAAAAATATCTCTTACCGTTGGCAAAAGATTTTTAACTGTAAAATGGGCATACCAATCCAGGTAATTATATGATACTCCTACATCAATATTAAAATAAGCATCTTTTTGTACTCTATTCAGAATTACTGGATCTGGATCAACTCCTGTAGGATCTAACAACCCTCTCTCATCTACATTAGATTGAATAAATCCTCCACTCATACCAAATGAAAGCATATTAAGATCTGTACGGTCTCTTGAAAACAACAAATGATAAGCAAACGTAGCATATACACCTGTTTGTTTAAAACGACCATTTTCATCTCGGTAAACGATACCACCAAGACCCACTTTATCTCCTGCTCTAAAATTAATATTTGCAGATTGGGTATTAGGCGCATTATCCACATCAAACCACTGCTTTCTGGCAGTAAGTCTTATTTTATTAGCGTTTGCAGCTCCAGCCATAGATGGATGAACCAAATATAGATTATCAGAAAGGTAATCTGCGTATACGGGAATTCCTTCTTGTGAAATAACAAGTTGAGAAATCAGTACAATAAATAATAAAAAATACTTTTTCAAGTTCATATAGGCACGTATCTTTAATGGGGCCACATAAAATTTACAATATTCTCTTTAACTGCTAAAAGCAGCTAATATTGTGGGGCTTCAATATTTCTTTTTATAAAATTGAAAATATCGGCTATGCCAAGTGCCAAATATATAAATTTTTGTAAGAATATCTCTTTCTCCCCTAGTTTTAAAATATTTCCCCTAATATTAAAACATTCTTAATATCATAAACCCTACTCTTATGGAATTACTTTTTAGTAAATTTGCAAAAAATTGAATATGCAAAAGAATTTTGAAATAAAAATAGAGCCTACTACAAACCCCGGAATTGTTAAATTCGAGGCTAATTATTTCTTGACTCAACATACCAGTTATGAGTTTGAAAATATAGATCAGGCAAAAAACTCTCCTCTAGCTCAACAATTATTTTATCTACCCTTTGTTAAAAGAGTTTTTATTGCACAAAACTTTGTTGCAATTGATAAATATGATATTGTAGAATGGGCAGACGTACAGGATGAAGTAGCAGAACAAATTAAAAATTATTTAAATAGCGGAGAACCTGTAATTAACGAACAGGAAGGTGCTAAAAAGAGTCCTATTACTATTTATGCAGAAAGTACTCCCAATCCTGCGGTATTAAAATTTGTGGCTAATAAAAAATTAGTTACATCTGGACATGAGTTTAAAAACATTGATGATGCTAAAGACTCTCCTCTAGCAGAAGAGTTGTTTCACTTACCATTTGTAAAAGAAGTATATATTGATGAGAATTATATTTCTATCAGTAAATACGACATGGCAGACTGGAATGATATCACAATGGAGGTTCGAGAGTTTTTACGTAATTATCTTGAGCAAGGAAAAGAAGTGCTCTCTGCCAATGCTACTGTCTCTAAAAGTCAAGCACAAAAACAAGCAGACGTCGATTTCGAAAAATTAGACGATATATCCAAAGACATTGTAAACATTATTGAAGAATATATAAAACCCGCGGTTGCCAGTGATGGTGGTAATATACTGTTTGATTCATATGATGCAGAAAGTAAAAGCGTAAAAGTAATTTTACAAGGAGCCTGCAGTGGTTGTCCATCTTCTACATTTACATTAAAAAATGGTATTGAGAATATGTTAAGAGAAATGCTTAAAGGTAAAGTCGAGACAGTAGAAGCTATAAATGGGTAGTTTATCGATTAATCAATTCTTACACCGAAAAAACTGTTAAAATATTAGTTGCTTTTGTTTCAAAATCAATGAAGTATCTCGTATCTTAGAGACTAGAAGTTATTTTGACTTTTTCTGTAAGGCGAGCCTGCTCAAATTATGCAGATGGAAATTTAGAGTTTTTTGATTGATATTATATCTTTTTAAATTATTAACAAACCATTAAAAAGAATAACGATCACAATGACTAACCTACAAATAGTATAAAGTTTTAATTACTTCAATCACAAAAAATATTAACTTAAAAATCATACAATGGCAATCATTAAAGTTATTGAAGTATTAGCAAATTCTGAAACAAGCTGGGAAGATGCAACCAGAAAAGCAGTAAAACAAGCCGGAAAATCTGTTAAAAATATACGTTCTGCTTGGGTAGCAGATCAAAGCGTAGTTGTTAAAGATAACGATGTAACAGAGTTTAGAGTGAATCTTAAAATCTCTTTTGAGGTAAGTTAAAAAAAATATCTTTTTTTTATGAAAAGCATTCTGAGTTAATCGGGATGCTTTTTATATTTTTATGAATTGCAAAAAATTATCAAAGTGAGATATCCTTTTCTTATCATATTAGCATTTTTATTTACTACCTGCACAAGTCAAAATACCTCGATGGAACAACACAAGTATACCAATGATCTAATTCATGAAACTAGCCCTTACCTTTTACAGCATGCACACAACCCTGTAAATTGGCAACCTTGGGGAGACAAAGCATTAAAACAAGCTAAAGAAGAAAATAAACTCATCATTATCAGTGTCGGATATGCAGCTTGTCATTGGTGTCATGTTATGGAACACGAAAGCTTTGAAGATCCAGTGGTAGCAGAAATTATGAATAGTAGCTTCATAAACATTAAAGTAGATCGTGAAGAACGTCCAGATGTTGATCAGGTATATATGAGTGCAGTGCAATTGATGACTGGTAGTGGCGGTTGGCCATTAAACATGGTTACTTTGCCCGATGGAAGACCTGTATGGGGTGGAACTTATTTTCCTAAAGGAAACTGGATTGATGCCTTAAAACAAATCGCAGATCTTTATCAAAAACAACCTGAAAAACTTGTCGAATATGCTGAAAAACTAGAACAAGGTATTAAAGCTGTTGATCTTATAGAGGTCAATACAGATGAGATTGGATTTGATAAAGAATTTATCACTTCTTCTGTAAATGATTGGAGTAATAGTTTTGATCATAAAAAAGGAGGCACCAACAGAGTTCCTAAATTTATGATGCCTAATAATTATCACTTCTTACTACGATACGCTCATCAAACCAACGATAAAGAGCTAATGCAGTATGTGAACGGAACGCTGGATAAGATTTCGTTTGGTGGTGTTTATGATCATATAGGTGGTGGATTTGCAAGATATTCGACAGACGATAAATGGCATGTTCCTCATTTTGAAAAAATGTTATATGATAATGCTCAATTGGTAAGTCTATATTCTGATGCTTACTTAGCTACAAAAGATTCATGGTATAAAGACGTAGTGTATGAAACACTTCAATTTGTATCAAGAGAGCTCACAAACGATGAGGGAGCTTTTTATTCATCATTAGATGCCGATAGTCAAACACCAGAAGGAGAATTAGAAGAAGGCGCTTTTTATGTATGGAAAAAAGAAGAATTAAAAATATTATTAGATAGTGACTATGAGTTGTTCTCTAAATATTATAATATAAACTCATATGGTTTCTGGGAAAAAGAAAACTATGTTCTTATCAGGAAAGATAGTAACCTGGAGTTTTCTAATGAAAATAGTATTGATCTTGGTGAGTTAAGAAAAAAAGTGCTTGAATGGAAAGAACTTTTATTAAAAGAAAGAGAAAAAAGATCCAGGCCTAGGTTAGATGATAAAACATTAACCTCATGGAATGCATTGATGCTAAAAGGATATCTGGATGCATATCGTGTTTTTGGTGAAAAGAAATTTTTGCAAGCTGCTTTAAAGAACGCCAATTTCATTAAAAACAAACAACTACAATCTAATGGTTCTTTATTTCATAGTTATAAGAATGGGAAGAGTACCATTAATGGATATCTCGAAGATTATGCCAGTGTAATAGAATCTTTTATAACACTTTACCAAAACACGTTTGATTCTCAATGGCTCGATATTTCAGAGCAACTTACACAATATACTTTTAAGCATTTCTACGATTCTGATAAAAGTATTTTTTATTTTACTTCTGACGAAGATCCTAAATTGATAACTCGCACCATAGAGTATACAGATAATGTAATTCCTGCCTCTAATTCTATTATGGCAAAAAACTTATTCTTACTCTCTCATTACTATGATAATTCAGAATATCAAGAGATCAGCAAACAGATGCTTCACAATATTAAACCACACATTGATAAGTATGCTTCAGGATACTCTAACTGGCTTGATCTTATGCTTAACTATTCTTATAGTTTTTATGAGGTTGTAATTACCGGTTCAGATACTAACAATAAATTAAATGAGTTAAATAAATCGTATATCCCCAATATGTTATTGGCAGGAAGTGAATCCGATTCAGAAAGGCCTTTGCTAAAAAACAGATACACTTCTGATAGAACACTTATTTATGTATGTGAAAACAATACCTGTAAATTTCCTGTTGAAAAGGTGGACGAGGCTATTAATTTTATTCGTTAATAGTTATAATCCTTTTTTGCTATCTTTAAAAAGAGATTAAATTCTTTTTTTATGAAATTTCAGAGGTTCTTTATTATAACAACATTGTTTTGTTATTCTTTGAATTATGCTCAAAATTCTCTTCCGGCTTCTGGTGGAAACACCTCATCTATAACCGAAGTTTATCTCACTCAAAGGATCCAATTAGAGTTTAGTAAACAAATATCTAAAGAACTTCAAACAACTATTGAAGATTTTGAAGGATCTCCATATTTAAATCAAACTTTCTTACCAGGAATAATCTATGATGATCTCACCGGAAAAAAAGTAGATGTCCATTTAAGATATAATATTTATAATGATGTTTTTGAAATAAAATACGATCCGTCATCTGATGAAGTATTTGATTTAATCAAAAAAACAGGATATAACGCAAAACTAGGTAGCAATAAGTTCTATTATAAAACATATATAGATGAAAAAAACAACTTCAAAAAAGGGTATGTTTTAGTGCTTTTTAAAACAAGTAATATTACATTATTTAAAAAGCATTATCAAACGCTTCGCGCTCCTAAAAAAGCCAAAGTAGCTTTTGAGATCGATCAACCGGCTAGATTACTTAGTTATCATAGTTATTTTCTTGTGATCAATGGGCAGAGTATCTACTTAACCAAAAGTAAAAAGAAAATCATACAAGTTTTCCCTGAGTATCAAAAAGAGCTGAAAGCCTATATTAAGAAAGAAAAATTAAGCTTTAAAACCGATAACGATTATATTAAATTAATCACCTATTATAGTACTTTATAATTAAATCACTCAGCAAGTTCTTATTTATAAGATAGATACTAGCTTTTTTTTATTATTTTTATGGTAAACACTAACTATCATGAAAATCAGATCTTTTTTTATTCTAGTAACTTTATTTTTTTCACTCCACAATTATTCGCAAAGTAATGTGAGACCCGCTTCAGATTTGGCTGGAGGTTATAATTTCTCTGTTCCAGAAATTTATCATACACAAAGGATAAAACAAGAATTTTTTGATCAAATCGCAAAAGATATAAAGATCGATCCTAAAGATTTAAAGGGTACTCCTTATTTATATGATACTTTTTTGCCTGGAAAAATATCGGATGACCTTACAGGTAAAAAAGTAGATGTATACCTGAGGTATAACGTATATAATGACATATTTGAAGTAAAGTATGATTTATCTTCAGATGAAATTTTTGGTTTCTTGAAAAATACCGGATATCACGCCGAAATTAATTCTGACAAATTCTTTTACAAAGCATTCCCTGATGATAAAAACGCTACTAAAGAAGGATATCTTCAAGAATTAATGAAAACTGATAACTTCATCTTATATAAAAGACACTATCAAAAACTACATATGCCTAAACCTGCAAAAACATCTTTAGAAACTGATGTACCTGGCAGAATTAGTGATCATCAACATTATTATTTAAGATCTGGAGAAAAGTTTCTTTTACTTCCTATGAACAAAAAGAAAATTGCCAATGCCTTTCCTAAACATCAGAATGAACTAAAAAGTTTTATAAAGAAAGAAAAATTAAAGTTTAAACAAGAGAAAGATCTGATAACATTGATTAAATATTTCAATACTTTATAAGTTTATAGATTTTTTAAAATAATAAATCTTGAAGCCTTCAAATTTTAAATTTCGAAGGCTTTTTCATTGTCTTATCTTAAAATAGCAAAAGCGACATTCTTTTTGTACGCTATATTCTTTTTCAAACAGGGAATAAATCCCCTATAAAACAAGCACTTAAGATCTAAAAAAAACCAAACTACAACGTTTTAGTAATATAAATCCTACAAAAAATAAGGTTTTTCCGTAAAAAAATTATGTGGATTTTTTATCAAATTTCATTTTTCTCCTCAAAATCAAAGCACTACTGATATTTTTATTGAGAATTTCGTAAAAATTGTGTCATAAAACCTGTTTTTTTGTATTTCGTCGATTATTTTATTAGATTTAACAATATCTAAACCCCGTGAACTATGAGAAAAATACTACTTTTTTTATGCCTTATATCTTCGCCACTTCTGTTTGCCCAACTTCCTCAATCTTTAGTTAAATCTATAAAAAGAACTACTACATTTGACGACTACGAGGGTTCTATTTACATGAAAAGCAGATATAAAGAAGCTAGTGTAATTGATGAAAAATCAGGAACTTTTGATGCCAACCTTAGGTTTAATATCTATACTGATGCTATAGAGTACACAATAAATTCTAATTTATATGAAGTAATGAAAAGACCAACAATTCATGTCAGAATTGATGGAGATTATTTGTATTACTGTGATTTTAAAAATCAGCGAGGTCTCAAAAGAAGCGGATACTACGTGCTGGTAGAACTCAATGAAAAATATAGGATTTACAAGAAACTTACTCTTAATATAACTGAACCTGAAAAAAATACATTGACGCAACTTGGCGAACCAGGAAGAATTAAATCTATCACCACATACTACCTTGAAGAAAATGGGATGATAATGGAACTTCCAACAAGTAAAAAAGATATGCTTGCTACTTTTAGTGATAAGCAAGAAGAACTTAAGAAATATATTAAAAAGGAAAAGATTCGCCTTAGAAAAGAAGAAGATCTTATACGTTTTGTAGCCAGATACAATGCCCTGAAAAGCATAGATTCTAGCCCATCACGTAGCCTTTTGAGTAACAGAGGAAGAAGCAATTAGCCATAATTTTTTAAACACCTCTTTTCCATACCTTTCTTAAGGTTCATATAAAAACGAATTGCCGTCTTAGTTAAGACGGCAATTCGTTTTTATATGTGTAGATAATTAATAAGTGTTTTCAATATTTTCACTAACTCAAAGGGACTACAAAAATCTTACAAAAATTCATCAAAATAATTAATAACTTGCATTTCATCGTATTTATCGTTACATTTATCTCCCCCAAACAAATTTATTATGAGAAAGACCATCCAAATGCTAATTTTATTGACCAGTTCGATCCTATTAGCTCAATCTCCCTGGTCCATATCTAAACCAGCAGACGAAACCTCTAAGTTTAAGACATATACCGGTTCAATATATGCTAGCAATAGTTACGAACAATCTAGCGTCATTGATGAAAAAAGCGGTACTTATGATGCAGACCTTAGATATAATGTTCATAACGATGCATTAGAATATAAAAATGGCTCTAAAATGTATCAGGTAATTAAGACACCTACGATACATGTCAGAATACAGGATGATTATTATTACTATTGTGATTTTAAAACGCAACGAGGCCTTAAAAAGAAAGGGTATTTCATTTTAGTTGAATTAAATGATCTATATAGAATTTACAAAAAACAGGAGCTCAAAATAACCGAGCCTCAAGAAATGGATACTATGACAGGAAGTGCGGTTACAGGGAAAATCAAAACCATTACTAAATTTTATGTAGAAGAAAATGGAGTAATTATGGAATTACCTATGAATAAAAGAGCCATGTTATCTACTTTCTCTGATAAAGAAAAGGAGCTTAAGATGTATATGAAAAAAGAAAAAATTAAACTTAGAAAAGAAGAAGATCTTATTCGTTTTGTAGCAAAATATAATGCTCTAAAAAATATTGATGCTAACCCGTCACGAAGTCTTTTAAGTAATACGGTTCAAAATAACTAACATTTTCAAATTCTGTTTTTAATAATTTATCATAACTAATAGTTGCCATCTCACCTGCAGATGGCAATTTATCTTTTATAAATACAGCATTATCATTCTCACAGATTTCGGAAAACTTATTCACTCCATTACCTATAAAATGCACTTTATTTTCCTTTAAATAGCTATCAAATGAAGTATCAGATAATATTTCTGCTTGTGTCTCTCTAATTTGTGTATAAGTGTCAGAAAACACTGCTGAATACACTTCCATACGTCTGGCATCAAGCATAGGTATAATATATCCTTCGTCTATTTTAACTTGAGCCGCTAAAGATTGTAATGTAAGTACAGATATCAAAGGTATGTCAAGAGCATAACATAAACCTTTGGCCGCAGAAACTCCGATTCTTAGTCCTGTATAAGATCCAGGGCCTTTACTAACAGCTACTGCTGTTAAATCTGTTAATTTGATATTCGCTTTTTTAACAGCTTGATCTATAAATCCATGTAATCGTTCTGCATGAGAATATTTTGTATCATAATCCTCAATACATACGATAACATCTTTATCTTTTGTTAAAGCTACAGAACAGTTTGTGGTAGAAGTTTCTATACAAAGAATATAGGCCATCTTTCAAAAATTTAGGCAAAGATAACCTAATCCTTCTTATCCTTATTTCGTCTTAGATTTTTTTTCTGATTCTAATGCAATTTTATCACCGGTCTTCAACGTTTTGGTAACAACGTTATATGGCCCAGTTATCACCTCTTCTCCTTCATCTAAGCCAGAAGTGATTTCTATATTAGTATCGTCTTGTATACCTGTTTTAATTACTCTTAATTTGGCAACTTCGCCATCTTTAACAAATACACATTCGAATTTCTTATCAGATTCTATTTTATCATTTTTAGAAAAACTCTTTTTTGTAGAAGATGTATCATTCTTAATTACAATTGCACTAATTGGCACTCCTACAATCCCGGTTCTTTTATTAGTAATAACATCAACCGTCGCAGTCATTCCCGGACGGAAAGGAGAATAACTTTCTGGCTTATCAGCTAGTAAATCCTTATATGATTCTTCTAATATTCGAACTTTTACTCTAAAATTAGTTACCTGATCTGCGCTTTGTGTATTTTCTGCAGAATTAGCAATCTCGGTTACCAATCCTTTAAATTCCTTTTTAAGATAAGCATCAACTTCAACTATGGTTGAGTCTCCTATCGCTACTTTCACAATATCATTTTCATTAACATCCACTTCAACTTCCATATTGTTAAGGTTGGCTACACGTACTATTTCTGTACCTGCCATTTGCTGGGTTCCAACCACACGTTCTCCTAATTCTACAGATAGTTTAGAGATAGTACCGCTCATAGGTGCATAAATAGTAGTTCTACTAAGGTTATCTTTTGCTTCATTTACTGATGCCTGAGCGCTACGTACATTATAATAGGCAGATTGTTTAGAGGCTTCTGCAACCTCAAATGCTGATACAGCTCTATCCCATTCTGCTTTAGAGATTACTCCTTTTTCAAACAATTCTTTATTACGATCATAGCTAAACTTAGCTTCTTTAAGACTTGCTTCTGCTTGTTGCAATCCTGCTCTAACCGTTTCAAGGGCTGCCTGTTGCCTGTTTAATCCTGATTGAATAATGTCTGGATTTATACGCACTAAAAGATCTCCTTTTTCTACCTGCTGTCCTTCTTTTATTGGTAAATCAATAATCTCTCCTGATACTTCTGATGAAAGTTTAACTTCTACTTCAGGCTGAATTTTACCAGTTGCCGCAACAGTTTCAACAATATCAATTTTCTCGATTTTGGTAACAGAAACTGATTTAAAATTTCCTTCTTTACCAAACCAACCAGCTTTTTTACCTACTACTAAAGCTACTATTAAAACAACGGCAATGCCTAAAATGAGAAGTAATGTTTTTCTATTCATGACTTACTTAATGGTTAATATTGTTGTATGAAATTACAACCTTTTATGCAGTAGCCCAAATAGAAGGCTTACTGTTATAATTTTATGTCTGCGATCTTTATTCCAAAATAAAGCTCTAAAACTTTGATTTTAAATATATAATCAAATTTAGCTTGTACAGCATTACTTTGCGCATTTTCTAATCTGAATTTTGATTGACTGAAATCAAAAGCATTTATCAATCCTACATCATAACGATCCTTAGCATATTCATACGCTTTTTCTTGTGCCTTTACAGCTACTTGTGATGCCTCATATGCTTCTGCAGATCCTTTTGCATCCAGATATGCCTGATATACGTTACTATCTAAATCTAACTCGGCCTGCTCTAACTGAAATGCAGTACGTTTTACATTGATCTTACTTCTTTTAACGTTGTTTCTTGTAGAGAAACCATTAAAAATTGGAACACTAAGAGATACACCATATGAAATACCATCATTCTCATACAATTGCTTGATAAAAGATGTTGGACCTGTTTCTTGTAAAAGAATATTTGGTCTGCTTGTAAATACTGACTCTCCAGAACTTCCTACAAAACCTATTTCTTCTGTTATCACTGGATTATCTGGATCCACTCCTGCAGGTACAAAATTACCGGTACCTACTTCACTAGTTCCATAATTAAATGATCCACTTAATGTAGGGTAATAAGCACCTCTTGCAATTTGTAGATCTTTTTCTGCCAATAACTTGTTTTGTTCTGCAATCTGTACTTCATATCTTGATTCTCTTGCAGTTGTTCTTATTTCTTCTATAGATTTATTTAAAATATCTGCTGATGGAATTAAATATTCTTGTTCTGCAATATCAAAACTCTCATATTCTTTTATTAAAAGTGTTTGAGCCAATCCAACACGTGCAATTAAAACTGCATTTTCTGCCTGTACAATTCGAGTTAACTCATCTGCAGACGTAGCTTCAATTTCCAAAAGATCATTTTCTGGTAAAACACCTGCATCTACTAAATCTTTGGTTCTCTTTAACTGCTCTAAAGTAATATCATGTTGTTTCTCTACAACTTTTAAAGATTCCTTATTTAATAACACTTGCAAATAACTATTAGCTACAAAAAGTGCAATATCATCTTTGGATTTACCAAGGTTATACTGACTCAATAACTTATTTAATTTTGCTCTTTGCAATTGTCTTAAGTTTCTAAGACCATCAAACAAAGTTACTCCTACATTAACCCCATAACTAGAACTTCTAAAAGTAGCTGTGCTGTTAGCATTTGTTATTGGGTTTGTTGCCAGACCTGATCTCCAGGAATTACTAGCAGAAGCGTTTAAATTAGGTAAAAAGTTCCCTATTGCATCGCTTTCATTAATCTCAGCTACCTCTATATCAAGAGCTGATTGTTTTATCGTTATATTATTTTCTAAAGCATGTTCTACACATTGCCTTAGTGTCCATTTCTTTTCTTGAGCCTGAGAACTCATTATTCCCAGAAAAGTAAAAACTAAAATTGAAATTTTAATTCGCATCATACCCTATTTGTATATAATTGATTGCTATTGTTACATCTTTTTTTAACAAAATTGATTTTTTTGGTAATTTGACTTCTAAAAGTCCTTAGTTAGGAGCTTAAAAACACTCTGCAACTAGCCAAAATCCTCAATTTTTTTAGTTCTGCCCTCCTTCAGGATCTTTTTTAATCGGTTCGGTTTTGTTCCAGACTTTAATCTCATCTTCTTCTGTAACTCCCGATACTATCTCTACATTAATCCCATCTGATAAACCTATTTCTATATCTTTTCTTTCAAATAGTTGATCACCAGTTTTAATCTCAACATAAGGGTTCTCTTCTTTGTCAAATTGTAACAACGCCTCCTTTATCGCAAGAATATCATTTTTAGTATCTAATACTATAGATGCATTAGCGCTATATCCTGCTCTGATAAAGTATGATTTATCCAGATACACTTCTCCTTCTATTTTAAACTGTACCGCTCCTTGTTCTTCATTCCCTTTAGGCGCAATAAACTTTAATTTTGCATCAAATTCTTTATCTCTTATTGCTCCTAAACTTATTTTAAGTGGCATATCGATCTTAAGTTTATTTACTTCTGCCTCATCCACTTTTCCTTCAAAAATCATTTTATTAAGATCTGCTATAGTAGCAATCGTAGTCCCATCATTAAAGTTATTACTTTCAATTACCTGATCTCCTTCTTTTACTGGGATTTCTAAAATAGTTCCTGACACTGTTGCTCTAATATTCGTATTAGCAATGGAAGATCCTCCTGCAGAACCTAACCTAATAATCTGAAGGTCACTTTGCGCATTTGCTACATCTTGTTTTGCCTGGTTATATCTTAATTCTACATTATTAAAATCCTGACTTGAGATTACACCTTTATCAAACAAGGCTTTATTTCTATCATACTCTATTTTAGAATTATTAAGTATGATCTGAGTATTCTTAACTCTACCTCGTGCACTATTTAGTGATTGTTCATTAGGTACTACTTTTACTTTAGCAATTAGATCTCCTGTTTTGATAGCAGCTCCTTCTTCTACATATATCTTCTCGATAATTCCCGAAATCTGCGGTTTAATTGCAACTTCATCCTCTGGTATTACTTTACCGGTAGCTACAGTTTTTTCTTCAATGGAAGTTCTAAAGGCTTTCTCTGTAGTGAATACAATAGGTGATTTACTATTAGAGTCTATAAGATATTTACCTGAAAAGCCAAGTAAGGCTATAAAGACGATTACTAATAGAATTTTTAAAAACTTTTTCATTTGATTGATTAGATTATTCTGATTATTATTTTTATTCTTCTCTTAATGCTTCTATGGGTTTTATACTTACGGCTTTTTGCGCTGGAATCAACCCTATAATAGTTCCCAGAACCACAATTGATAATAATGCTCCAACTACTGCAAAGAAATCTACTGTAGGATTTAAGATGGGAATATCTTCATTATTGCCTACCATTGAGTTTACCAAGGCTAATACCATAGTCCCGAACACAAACCCTATTAAACCAGCTACAAGTGTTAATAGTACTGATTCTAGCATAATCTGTCCTCTTATTTCTGAAGGGGTTGCTCCCAATGCTCTACGTACTCCAATTTCACGGGTACGTTCTTTTACCGTAATCAATAACACATTACCTATTGCTATGACTCCGGCTATAAGTGTGGCAATACCAACGATATATGTGATTAATCGCATTCCAGAAAGAAACCCGTTTACTTTTGCTACTTCTTCTCCTAGATTAAAACTACCAAATGCCTGCGTATCTGCCGGATGCACATTATGTAATCTTTTTAAAGTAGTTTTAATAGTTTCTTCTGTATTTACAATATTTTTATCTGCCTTCGCCGTAATTACCATCCAGGAAATATTTTTACCCTGGTTAAAAATAGTTTGAAAAGTGGTAAAGGGTAAAAAGATTGAATCATCTCCTTCAAACCCTGTTTGAGTAGGTTTATAAACTCCTATAACTTTAAAGTATATTCCGTTTATTCTCACAAAACTCCCTACTGCCTCTTCATCTTTATCATAGAATTGTTTATAAATGTCCTCTCCAATAACACATACTTTGCGCTCATAAGTAATATCCTCTTCATTGATAAATCTTCCTCCAACAAAAATTTTCTTCTTAGATACTTTATCAATTGTTGGGTAGTCTCCAAATACTTTAAAAGCTCCGGATTTAGAACCTCTTACAAACTGTCCTGGAGGTGTTCCCCATTGACCGGTAACATTACGAGGGGCTATATATTGAATATCGTCTACCTGAGATTCTAATGCAGCTACGTCATCTAAAGTAAGTTGCATTCTCCTACCTCTTTTAAATCCTTCATTAGGCATACTGGTTTGTTGACCCCAAAGAAACATAGTATTAGTTGCAAAATCGTTAAACTGACTTCTAAAACTATTGTCTAACCCTTTTGCCATTCCTAGTAGTACAACAAATAAAAACACTCCCCACGTTACACCAATAACGGTAATGATCGTTCTAATTTTATTTTTACGAATCGCTCCGTAAATTTCTTGCCAGGTATCTCTTTCGAATATAAATTTCATAATATTGGCTTTAATTACTCATCTCTTAACGCGATTATAGGTTTTATTTTTGCAGCTCTTCTTGCGGGAATATATCCTGCAAATAGTCCTGATAAAATCAATGTTATTGTGGCTATAACAATAACACCTGTATCTACTTTTGGATTTAGGATAAAGAAATCTTCTAGATTATTACCAATCAGTTTTAAAGCAAGAATCCCTATAATCAACCCTATATAACCTGCTACTGCCGTTATTAAAATTGATTCTTGAAGTACCATTCCTATAATAGATTTTGGAGAAGCTCCTAATGCTTTTCTAATTCCTAATTCTTTGGTTCGTTCTTTAATACTAAAGGTCATGATATTACCTATTCCAACAATCCCAGAAATTAAAGTTCCTATTCCTACTAAAAAGATCACAAAATAAATTCCTCCAAGAATTACCATGGTTTCTTTAATGTCTTCTGCAAAACTTCTTACTCTGATTGCACTTTGATCATCTGGAGCTACCTTAAATTTCTTTTTGAAATCTTTTTCTATTTGTTCGGCAAAAGCAATAGCTTGCTCTGTATTCATTGCCATGTTGTATGAAATATTGATCTGATCCAGGTATTCATTATTTCCAAAAAGTAATTGAACAGTTTTATATGGCATATAGATAATACGTTCTTCATTGTCTCCTCCACTATCCTGGAAAACACCTACGATTTTATATGCTATCCCATCCACATCCAAGGTTTTACCTAGGGCATCTTCTTTTTTGAATAAATCTTTCTCTACCAAGCGACCTATAACAATATTTTTGGTTCGCTCTTCTACATCAGCCTCATTAAGATACCTACCTTTCATCATGATCGTTTTCTCTAGATACTGATGATCTTGATTTACGGCACGTATACTATAATTACCTGATTCTTTATCATATTTTGCTAAACTATTGCGGTATATTCTTGGTGTAGCAAATTCTACTTGTCCTATGTAGTTTTCTTTAATAAATTCAAAATCTTCATTTTCGAATCTTATTCTTCTATTTTCCTGAAAACCTTTATATGCCTTTGATGTTGTTCCGCCTCGAATAAAGATTATATTCTGCGCATCATCAACGAAGCTGCTTAAAAAACTGTTCAGTAAACCATTTCCCATACCAAGTAATACAGTAAAAATGAGAATCCCCAATGCTACCGTAAAACCGGAAAGAAAAGTACGAAGCTTATTTTTTCCGATAGCTTCAAATATTTCACGCCACCTGTCTTTATCAAACATATGCTGATGCTCTTACTTGTTCTATATTTTTATCTTCTACAATCACCCCATCCTTAAGATGTACAATACGTTTACACATATCAGCGATGTCTGGTTCGTGAGTTACCACCAATATTGTTTTCCCTTCGTCATTAATATTCTGAATAATGTCCATCACTTCATAAGAAGTAGTACTATCCAAAGCACCGGTAGGTTCATCTGCAAGCAAAACTTTGGGATCTGCAGCCAATGCTCTTGCAATAGCAACACGTTGTTTCTGCCCTCCTGAAAGCTCACTTGGTAAATGTGTCGCCCATTCTGCCAATCCTACTTTACTAAGATAATTCATGGCTTTCTCGGTTCTCTCTTTTCTCTTTTTACGTTGATAATATAAAGGTAAAGCAACATTTTCTAGGGCACTCTTATAATTAATAAGGTTAAACGATTGAAAGACAAATCCCAGAAACTTATTACGATATTGCGCTGCTTTTGTTTCGTTTAAACCTTTAATAGGTACATCGTCCAAAAAATAACTTCCCGTATCAGCTTCGTCCAACATACCTAAAATATTAAGTAATGTTGATTTTCCTGAACCAGAAGATCCCATAATGGCCACCAGTTCTCCTTCTTTTACACTAAAATCTATTCCTTTGAGCACGTGAAGCGAATTGCTTCCCATCTGATAAGATTTATGTAAGTCTTTAATTTCAATCATAATGCTTGATTAAGATTTATAGACACAATGACATGTCCGTAATTTAGTTAGACTCACTACTACAGTAATATGAATACTATTATATGAATCTTCGAGTTTTCCCCTTGAAGATTTATGGATTGGTTAGTGTAGTCTTATTATGATAAGACTTAGGGTCAGTATATTTTGTTACACTCTATTGTGTTAGGAAAATGTTAAACCTTTAAAAACATACAATATTACGAACCTGAAGTCTTTCTAAGTTTTTTCTTATTTCTGTATATGAAATATCCTACAACTCCAACAAGTACATATGGAATCATCATAAGATAAACTATCCCATTATTGATTCCTTTTGCTGTTTTTTGACCTTCTTCACTTTCTAGAACAGCTCGACACATCGCACATTGTGCATCGACAGGAAGACTTACAATAAGTAGTAAAAGCAAAATGAGTATTGTTTTTTTCTTCATTTTTTGTTCTATCTAAGCCAAAATTATATTTATTGATAATAAGGAGAAATCATCAGATATACAATCACTCCGGTAATTGCTACATACAACCATATCGGAAATGTAATTCGAGCTATTTTACGGTGTTTATCAAATCTTTTCGACAATGCTCTTACATAAGTAATCAACACAAAAGGAATTACAACTACTGATAATATTATATGTGTAATAAGAATAAAGTAATATATATACTTAATTGTTCCTTCGCCTCCAAACTTAGTAGAATCACTAGTCATATGATAAGCCACATACATTATTAAAAACAACACAGAGCATGCAATTGCTGTTTTCATTAGATTTTCGTGCAATTTGACTCTTTTATTTTTTATCGCCCATAAAGCAACTAAAAGAATGATTGCTGTTAATCCATTTACTGAAGCATAAATAGGAGGCAAAAAGGTAAGCGGTTCAACATCAAAACCTAATCTACGAAGATTAACCCCAAACAAAGCTGCAACAGCAAGAGGTATAATAATGGATAATGTTATGATCCACTTATTGTATTTTTTTTCAACTTCTGAAGGGTTACTCATTGGTATCTAATAATTTTTTGATGTCTTGTAATAAAATTGTAATCTGCTCCTCTTCTCCATTGTCATCTTTTTTCTCATCTATTCCAATAGTTCCTCTATAATATATTATAGGATTACCTGAAGCATCGTATCGTGATCTTATATAACCATCTTGATCAATTAATGCAAAATATCCATTATGTTCAAAACCACCTGGAACATCAGGATTCTCTGCTGCATAGATATTAAATCCAGCATTAGCCAGATCATAAAGATCTTCTCTATCTCCGGTTAAAAAATGCCAATCCGGATCCACAACTTTATAATTTTCTGCATATTTTTTAAGTCTGGTAGGAGTATCAAATTTAGGATTGATTGTAAATGAAGCTACTCCAAAATCTTCGTATTTCTTCAGTTTGTTTTGAAGATATACCAAGTTTCTATTCATTTTAGGACAGATAGTGGGACAACTTGTAAAGAAAAACTCTGCAACATACACCTTCCCTTTATAATCATGATTAGTAATCAAAATGCTATCCTGGTTCAAAAATGCAAATTCAGGAACTTTTCTAGGTTCTCCATTAATTTTTATATAAGACAATTTTTCGTTTGCAACAGGATTATTAGCACTCATACGGTCATTTTTGACTATAGAAGCATCTTTAACTCTATTAATAATTTTAGGAATGAAAATAATACCAAAAAGCAGTATAATAAATGATATCCCTACGTAAGAATATTTCTTCATGATAATTAATATTGACGTGTTGTTAAAACCTGTTTTTAGTCTTTAATCTTTCAAAACAATTAAAGAAGTAAGTTCGGTTTATTTTTCTTTACGGTCTGCTTTATACTTTTTAAGTGCTAGTCGGTATTCTGCAAGAATTACTTTTACATCATCATCCATTACATTTGCAAGATCAGCAACTGAACTGGCATCATAACCATATACCACTTCTTCGTTTTCTTTTAAGGTTCCGTCTCTCCCTCTTAAACTCCCATCTTTATCAATGATATACACAAAACTAGTAGATAGATTATCGTCAAGCTGGTGAGGAGTATCAAGGCTTTTAAACAACTTTTTAATACTCTCCTCTGTTCCAAAAACAAATTTCCATTCTGATACATCTGTGATATTATCTAACTCTCCCAGAAGGTCTTTTGCCGCTTTTTCACTTCCATAGGGCAATACCATTACAAATTGAAAATCCCTAAACCCGTGATTCTTTTTGTAAATCTTTTGATTAAGATTAAATGCATTTCCTTGTTTATTATAGATACCCTTACCTAAAAAACCAAGTACTGAGATTTTGTCTTTAAACGAAATTTGTTCTTTTGTAAGGCTTTCAAAGTTTTCAACTTTTCCAACCTCGGTATTTAAAACTGGTAATTTGGCAAAATTATGCACTCCAGAAGCAAAGAACAAATATGCTACTAATGGTAGAACGAACAAGATGCCAAGAACAAAAAATTTCTTCATTGTACGGAATAACTTTACTTACTTGCAAAAATAAAAAAGACGGCTAAAATGACCGTCTTTTATTAAGCTTTTAACTATATCATAAGAAGATTAAAAATCCCAACTTTTATAACCAGATTTAAATACTTCATAAACATAATCTCCTTCTGTAAGTAGTATAAAAATCAAATAACAAATTAAGAAAATAGTAGTCCATACTACAGATCTTCTTAATCCTTTGGTTTCACCTTCCATATGCATAAACGCCCAGGTGATATAGTATGCCTTATATATTGTAAGGATAATAAAAATCCAGTTAAGCAATTTCATGCTTATTACAGTATTTTCTATCAAAAATGCTGGTTTAATAATACCTAATATCACTTCTACTATTGTAACTACAGATAATAGAATAAATACTTTCCAGATTCTACCTATGTTTGATTCGTGATGTGCTGTATCGTGTGCCATAAATGCTATATCTAAATATCTTTTATAATTATACCAGGTAAAAGAATGTAAATACAAATACCCAAACTAAATCTACAAAGTGCCAGTATAAACCAACTTTTTCTACCATTTCATAATTCTTTCTTCTCTCATAAGTACCAAGAATTACGTTAATGAAGATTATAATATTAATAATAACCCCAGAAAATACGTGAAATCCGTGAAATCCAGTAATAAAGAAAAAGAAGTTTGCAAACAATGGTGTACCATACTCGTTATGACGAAGATTTGCCCCTTCTACAATTCCTATAGCATCATTAGTTAATCTTCTTAAAGATTCTTCTCTTGACAAAATTGTCTTTTCTCCTTTATTAAGAATCTGTGTTCTTATCAATAGATCTTTATTCTTAGCAAAACCTGCTCGTATTTCTTCTATTGTATATGTAGGAAGTGTAGGCTCACTATCGTACCACACACCCGTTTTACTTTCGTGTTGAGCTCTTTCTTTATGAGTGTCAATTACGGCTATTTCTTTTAACCCTACTCTATGACCTTCTCCATCTACAAATTGTAATATCTGCCCTCCTTTTGTTTCTACAGCTCCATATTCTCCTTTAATAAAGTTTTTCCACTCCCAAGCCTGCGATCCAACAAAAATTGCACCACCGATTATGGTTAAAAACATATAAAAGATTACTTTTTTCTTTTTCATATGATGTCCAGCATCTACTGCTAACACCATCGTAACAGATGAAAAAATCAATATAAAAGTCATTAACGCTACATAATACATTGGAGCATCAACGCCGTGTAAAAACGGAAAGTGATTAAACACTTCATCTGCTATTGGCCATGAGTCAATAAACTTAAATCTCGAAAAACCGTAAGCGGCAAGAAAACCTGAGAATGTAAGTGCATCAGAAACGATGAAAAACCACATCATCATCTTACCATAACTCACCTTTAGAGGTTTGTTACCACCTCCCCAGATCTTATCCTCAGTACCTGTTTTAGTAACAGCTGTTTCCATAAAAAGAATTTGGTATTGTTAAATTTTCCACAAAAGTAAGCAATTTTATCATCTAACGAAATATAAAAACAAAAAGAGATAAACCCATAAAAAATCTACGAAATGCCAATACATGGCACCTAGTTCTAAACCAAGGGTTTGCCCTATCTTATACTTTTGTTTAAAATGATTATAAATTACGACTAAAAGCACTAGAATCCCGCCTACAATATGGGCTAAGTGTGTTACCACTATAACAAACATAAATGTAGAAACGATATTAGATGTAGGACCTGTAAAATGATACCCCTGTTTCATGATATCAGAAAATCCTTCAAATTGAAGAAAAATAAATCCTATTCCTAACACTAGTGTAGTTAATAATAAAATTGTTGCTAAACTTCTATTGTTTTTTTCGATTGCTTTTTTTACAAAATGAAAGCTAACACTACTGGCCAAAATAACCAGTATACTATATATAAACGGCTGAGGAAACACTAAATCTGTCAACCAATCATTTCGGCTTTTACTCACTACATACGCACTGGTTAACCCAGCAAAAACCATGGCCATACTAATCATAGCAAACCACATCATTGTTTTCTTTGCTCTTTTTGTCTTTTCGATTAACGTTCCTTCTGTTAAATCCATAAGCGTATAAATTTATCTGCAACATAAATAATTTGAAGCAGCGTGATGTACAAAACACTCATTAGCATTAATTGCTTCGCAGTTTTTGCATCTCTTATTTTATATAAACGAATTGCTGATCGCAATAGCCCTATTCCTAAAATTAAAATTAAAATCCCAGATACCGGAGTCACATACAATTTGCCCGTTACTCCAAATACAGGAATTAAAGATGTTACAACAGTCCAAGTGGTGTATATTAAGATCTGCACTGCAGTTCCTTGGTTCCTCTCTCCTGTTGGCAACATAAAAAACCCTCCTTTTTTATAATCATCATACAAAAACCAACCAATAGCCCAAAAATGAGGAAACTGCCAAAAAAACTGAATCATAAACAACGTTCCTGGTTCTATACCAAAATCATTGGTAGCAGCAACCCATCCTAACATAAAAGGAATAGCTCCCGGAATGGCCCCAACAAAAACAGAAAGTGGTGTTTTTGTTTTTAAAGGAGTATACAAACTAACATAAATAAAAATTGAAATCGCACCAAACATAGCAGTTTGAGGATTTATAAAATATAGTACTGTAATTCCGGAAATTGTAAAAATTGTAGCGATTGCAAAAGCAGTATTTACAGACATCCTACCTGCTGGTATAGGTCTGTTTTTGGTTCTATCCATTAATGCATCCAAATCTCTTTCTATGATTTGATTAAATGCATTAGAAGCACCAACCATAAAATATCCACCTATCGATAGTAACAAAAGTGTACTCCAAGAAATAGTTTCAACTCCTAACAAGTACCCTGCAACTGATGAAAAAACCACACTTAGCGCTAAACGCATTTTTGTGATTTCTTTAAAATCCTGAACAACAGAAGTTTTTACAGTATTAACCTGGGTTACGCTCAAATCTTGCACGTTTTTTATCTGTTTTTTTCTTACACTTTTTTAAAAAGTGGTGCAAAGATATATCTTAAAAGCTTTTCAGGCAACTTATAACTACTTATTATTCACCTTTTAACTACTTATGATCAAGTTTAAACCCCTATAAATCAAAATTAGAGCTTCTTACTGATTACAAAAGAATCTTATAAGAATGTTAAACAAAGCCATTTAATAGTATTACATGTCAGGTTATTTAATTTTACCGACGAACTTTTAAACACTCACTCTAATGAAACAATTACTTTTTTTTGCCTTATTATTTACATTGGGCTCTACAGTTGCACAACAAAATCAAGAAATCAACATTCAATCATCTCCAGTAAGTGATAATATTTATATGCTCACAGGTCGAGGTGGAAACATTGGGGTTTTCAAAAACGAAAAAGGACTTTTTATTATAGATGATCAGTTTGCCCGTTTATCAGATAAAATTTTAAAGCATCTTAAGACCATTAGTGACCAACCCGTAACTATGGTTATTAACACACATTTTCATGGAGATCACACTGGCGGTAACGAAAACATGACCCAACAAGGAGCGACCATTTTTGCTCAAAAAAATGTTCGATCCAGAATGGAAAATGGGCAAAAAGAAAAAGGAAAAGTAATTAAAGCCTCTTTGCCGGTTATAACTTTTGACGAAGGTCTACAATTATACTTCGATAATGAAAATATCAAAGCGTTTCACGTTCACAATGCTCACACTGATGGTGATGCATTGATTTATTTTGTAAACGGAAACGTATTACATATGGGAGATACATTTTTTAACGGAAGATATCCATATGTCGATCTAAATTCTGGCGGAAGCATTAAAGGTTATATTGCTGCATCAGAAAAAGCTCTTTTAATAGCTAATGACGATACTAAGATTATTCCTGGACACGGAAAATTAGCTTCCAAAAAAGATCTAGAAGGTTTTCTTACCATGTTGAAAGCAATCACTTCTTCTGTTCAAAAAGAAATTGATGCTGGCAAATCTGAGAATGAAATCGTAAACAATAAATCCTTGACTGCCGATTATGATGCCAAAGGATTTGGAGATGGTTTTATTAATTCTGAAAGAATGCGAAAAACCATATATCTAAGTCTAACAAAATAAGGTTAAGATCAAAAAGATTCAAACATAAAAGCCTGCTAATACTAGCAGGCTTTTATTTTACTATCACATCAGAGATATAGAACCTCTCTAATTCTCAATTTTAAACTTAATAGGTAATTGATACTTTACTCTTACTGGAGTTCCTCGTTGTTTACCTGGAGTCATTTCTGGAAATAGCCCAATCACTCTTTCTGCTTCTTTCTTAAGCTTTGGGTGCGGCGCTCTTACCTGAATATTTTGAATCTTACCATCTGCACCTACATCAAACACTGTATAAATCCTCTGCTCTCCTGTTAACCCATATCTTTCTCCTAAGCCAGTATTAAATTTTTTAGACACAATTTTCCTGATTTTTTCAGAAAAACAAGCTGCCTTTTCTTTATTGGTTTCTAATTTCTCACAACCCGGAAACACAGGAACAGCTTCTACTGATATAAAACTAAATTCCTTTGGCTCATCATCCTCAGGAATATCATCTATATCATCTAGTGAGACAGGCGCACTCGTAGTAGGTTTAGTCTTATTCTCATACTCATTTTCTATATCTTTAAGTGCTGTATCATCATCTACAATTTCAGGATCAGAAAGATCAGGCTCCTTTTGTGGCTCTGTTTTAACAGCCAATTCTTTTACAGGTTCTTTTTCAATTTCAAAATCACCCATTGTAAAAACCGGGTCTTCATAAATATCCACCACCGGAGGTTGATCACTTATCTCTTGAGTTGTAGTATACACCTCAAACATAATGTAAGTAAATAACAGACTTGCTACAAGTCCAATCTGAAAGTTTACCAATGTACTTTTTCGTACATTAGCATCGTGCTTGTTACTCATAATATTTTAGTTTTAACGTTACAATTAAAACTGAATCAACAAGCATACCAAAAAAAGGAATCCCGTCTACGATATCGTGACGGGATTCTAATATTTTAAAAGAATAATTTTCTTTTAGTCTTGTACTTGGAAAACGATTGGTAATGAATATAATACCCCAACTGCTTTTCCTCTTTGTCTACCTGGCGTCATTTTAGGCAATAGTTTTACAACACGTTGCGCTTCTTTTTCTAGCCTTGGGTGTGGCCCTCTAGCCTGAACTCCAACTATATTCCCGTTTTTATCAATTTTAAAACGAACATATATCCTATTTACTCCAGAAAGACCTAATTCACTACCTAGCTCTGTATTAAACTTACGGTTAACAAATTTCTTAACCTTATCACTCATACATTTCTTTTTGGCAGCATTTCCACCAGCTTTTTCACAACCTGGGAAAATTGGCACATTCTCGATTACTGCGAAAGGTACATCTGCAATCTCTTCTTCTTCATCTACATCTTCAACCTCTTCGATCTCAACGATTTCTTCTTCCTGATTAGTTTCAGTAGATTCTATAATAGTCTCCTCTACTTCTTCCTCATCTTCAACAACATCAATAATTTCTGGTGCTGGTGGTGGAGGCGGAGGTGGTGGAGGTGTATTCAAATTTTGAGTAATCGGCACATCTTCTTCATCCAATTCATCAAGATTTACCTGACCTATGTCTATATTCCCTCTATCGTAGGTTTTCCATTCGATACCTCTCCAAGTAATGAAGAGAACAAGAATAAGGCCTAATTGTAAAAACAAGACGCTTTTCTTTGTTAAATCTGCTTTAGGATTTTTCTTTGGTTCCATATTACAATGTTATTATAGGATTGCTAAAATAGCTAATTTCTTTATTAATTTCCAACTGAAAGATCAAAATGTAGGGCAAAAATGCAGTTTTTTAACTTTTACAAAAAATAAACGAATGTGCTTTATAATTTTTCTTTAACCCTAATTATTTTGTTTTCAACAAGTTTCAACAAAAAAGCAGCAAAAATTATACCAGTTGTATTTGCCAAGGCATCAAACCATTCTGAACTACGGTAACTGGTAAGTAATGCTTGAAGCACTTCCATTAAAAGTCCAAACAGAAAACCAATAACCGAAGCATACCATAAACTTTTACCAAAGTTTTTATTTCGTTTTTTTGAAAAAAAGAAAAACATAAACCACACTATTGTAAAAATAAAGTATGCTAATAAATGAGCAATTTTATCGCTCAAATTAAAATTTATTGAGTAGGTATCAATTTTTGCAAGAGACACCCAGGCAATAAGACTGGTATATCCAATAACCTGGGTAAGCAGGTATCTATGCCCCAATAAGATTTTTATAATCATCAGCAGATAATAAATCATCTATTTGAGATGTATCAGACATTTTGATTTTTATCATCCAGCCTGCTCCATACGCATCGTTATTAACCTGTTCTGGATCGCTCTCTAAAGATTCGTTAAACTCTACAATCTCACCAGATAATGGCAAAAACAAGTCAGAAACGGTTTTTACAGCTTCTACTGTACCAAAAACCTCTTCTCTGTCTAATTCTTCATCAACAGTTTCTACCTCAACATAAACGATATCTCCTAATTCGCTTTGTGCAAAATCTGTAATCCCTACTACAGCGATATCGCCGTCAATTTTAATCCATTCGTGGTCCTTTGTATATTTTAATTCTGAAGGAATATTCATCCGAAAAAGTATTTATGTGTTGTTATTATTTTGAAGACGAAAATAAATTTATTTTGTTAGATTATTGAAAAAGACTGCAAAATTTTATCAAAAATTAATTTCTCACGTACTAAACTAACATTTACTTCTATAATATTACCTTTAGTTACCAAAATTATATCGCAAAGTAAACCCGCCTCGTATTGTTGTTTGCGGGAAAGCGGTAGAAATTGAATACTGTGAAAAAGTATGATCATAAAAGAATAAAGCTGTAAGGTTTTTACTTAATGCATAATCTGCTGTAAATTTAATTCCGTAAATATCCTGTCCAGCTGTAATCTGAGTATTATCAATATCCAAATATCTTATCAGTGTTTCATTTTGTCGAAGTGATAAATCAGCTCTCAGGTTCAAATCACTTTTAACCGTTTGTTTACGACCTGAAATTCTTGTTACAAAACTAAGATCCTGAAGCCTATATCCTAATCCTATAATATATTCATTTCCTCTAATCTCTGTAAGTAAGTTATTAGCAAAGCTTAATGACAAAGCTCTATCTTTTTTCCATTCTGCAAGTATTTTAATAGAGTTCTTCATCTCCATATCTAATCGAATCAAAGGACTAAATTGCTCAGTAAGGTTAACATTATTAAATAAAGTAGGGTTTTTAAAATTACCTGCCTGATCTACTGCATCTGGGTTATTTCTATCAAAATCCAGATTTGTCTGGAATTGATTAATCGTATAATTAGCTCTATATCCATGCGCCATAGAAAAACGTTTAAATCGCTTTTTAAACCATTTTATCTTCATCAATCCTGTATACTTCATATCCCAATTAGGCAACGGCACATCTCTTAATGCACCTTTTTGCACACTTTCTGGACTTGTTCCAGAATACGCCGATAAAAATGCGGGTAATAGTACAGCTTGATTTGTTTTACCAAATCCAACCGGATAACTGTATCCGTTAGGTTCTACCTCTGTACTTCTCGGAAATGCTGTAGTACCATAAAACTCTGTTGCCAATCGATCTGCTACCACCTGTCTATTTAACCTAAATTCGTCAAAAGTTTCAGAGGTAAGCTCATCACTTTTCTTAAAGGCAGTATTAATTAACAAAGTCGAAATAGTAAAGTTACCATATGTATTTGGAGCCAATGATCTATATTCTAAGTCATTATTAATATCCTCTACTCTATAATTTTCAGAATATGTTTCAGAATAGTTTCTAGTAGCGCTAATATCTATTGTTAAATCTTTTAACAATCCTACTGAAGCTTGCACATTAAGTTGTCTTCCTTCTACTTCTCGATATTGCTGATTAAAATCCTGATACAACGTAAGCCAACCATTACGAGCAGCGATATCTCTAATTTCTGCTTGACTACCAAAGGTAAATCCAACTGAAGGCTTTAAAGTTCCTACAAAACCAGGTTCTCTTAAGTAACCAGGTAAGAAGATACCATTATCCTGTTGATAGTTAATATTTACTTTTTTAACAGCGGTTACCAATCCAATCAACGTATTATACGCCTTATCCCCAACACTTAATTTTCTGGAAGTTCGTTGTTGCGTCTTTGGTTTTTCTCTTGCAGCCGCGACTCTGGACTCGCCTTCTTTCTTACTATCTTTAGCTTCTTTCTTCTTTTTCTTTGATTTCTTTCTCCCGGGCTTTTTCTTAGTTAGCCCCACATATTTATATAGAGAATTCATATCCAAAGAACCATTAATAGTATGAACATTGACATTCTGAATTGTATTTCCCTGATCTGGTATACCTTCCAGATTCTTTAATGCTTCACTACCCTTTGTCCATTGAAAATCTGCTCTATATGAATACGTAGTCTTTATGAACTTAAACAATGGAATTTTATTAATTGGCAATTCATAATTTACCTGCAACTGCTGACTATGAAAGTTAGGGTCTCCGATATCAAAGAATCCACTCCACACATCAATAGAATTATCTACAACTCCCTCATCATCGATAAAATTCTTTACAATTCGATTATTTGCCGATGTAAAACTAAAATTTAAAGACTTAGTCAAATTATGATTTATCCCATACTGCCAATCAAATAAGAAATTACGCTGTATTAAAGCTGGTAATCTAATATCATTAGGACCTAACGTTATATCACGAAATACCTGTTCATTGTACTGTCTTGTAATATTAGAACTTACTGAAACACTTGTAGGAAGTAAATTGAAATTAAAATCTTTAAGTAAATCAAAATATTTACTCTTGCCTAGTAGTTTTACTTTCTTAAGTGGTTCTATAGATTTAGGTTGAAAACTAAAATCATATGTTCCTCCCAATCTAACATTTTGATCCAAGAAACTTTCTACTTCAAAATCATGGCGATCTGTTTGGTTATATGTACCAGAGAAAGAAAAATTCTCCACATCATAAGGCATTGGTTTTGCATCACCCGTTCTTTCTTTTCGCAAACCAATTACGTTTATGCTTTGTCTTTTTGTATAATCAACAGATTGTTTTCTAATTCTTTCTTTTTCATCTGCATTAGTTTCGTTATCCAAACGATCTTGTAGTTCTATATCCAAAAACTCAGGATCATACTGCGGCGTTATTAGCTCTTCACCACGAGTATAGTTAAACGGTATTTGGATTCCCCATTTCTTAGGCAACAACTGTCCAAGATTAACATTTGTCGTTACATCATATTGTCTAAAATCTTCTCTACTTCGCTCATTAGGACCTTGTTCTATACCTCCAAACCCTATAGTACTTATTCTACCTGAAGCACTCACTGTTGCAAAATCTGCTATATTACCATCAAGGCTACCAACTGCGGCCCAACCTCCTTGGTTTCTAAGATCACTCAATCTCATTTCATTAAACCAAACGGTACCTGATTGATCTTGTCCGCTTTGATTTTTGATCCCGACCATCATTACCCGGATATCCCCAAAATTAGGATTTCCTTTAATCCCAACTCTTAAGTCATTAGGTCCGTCAAAAAAGTTTAAATCTGTATTGATTAATGTATCATCTCCTAAAACCATGGTCTTTACTTCCTGAAGAAATTCTAACGGAAGGTTTAACCTATTTGCTTCAGGCCATACCGATTCAGGTGTTTGATCAGTAAGTGCAGAAACTTTTAAAGGTAATTCTATTTGATAGAAATTATTTGTAAAATCATTACCCATTCTTACAAAAGCGGTAAGCTGGTCATCTGCCAATATCTGCCCAGAAGCTAAAGGTTCCGCATGTAGAAACATCTCCAGATTCTCATACTGTCGCATGTCTACATTAAAGTTTTTATAAACTCCTCTAGCATCACCAGTCTGAAGGTCATTCACACTTAATGCTAGTGATCTTTCATCTTCACGGATTGTAGTATTATTATTAATTAACTCCTCACGACGAACACCTGGAGGTGTAACATAATTAGGCGTTTCTTCTTCACTTACCGACGTTACCAAAACCTCAGTATCTCCAAAAACATTAAGACCACTTGTAGGATCATTTGTTGTGTTACCAATCTGAACATACCTTCTATAATCCCCTCGTACTAAATCCATAGTACCGAATCTTAAAAGAACCGGCTGATCAAAATTAGTAAGATACAATCTCATAAAACGGATCGATCTAAAATCACTAACATTAAATGAGCGCGTTGGTTCATAAATTGGCACTTTAAATCGAATCCATCTTGTTTGAATCGTTTCTCCATTAGCCACCTCTACATCTACTGGTGCTGGTGAATCTGAAATATATCCAGTACCTCCATCATTACCAACGCCCATACCATCAAAGATTGGAATTTCATACTCAAAATAACTATTAATAGTATTCATTGTATTATCCCGATTCACATCCTCTGCGGTTGGAAAAGTAGTATTTCCTCTATCATCATTACCTACATTGGTAGGTGAATTTCCTTGAACTCCGTTATAAAGGTCATATCGTTGAACTACATCTCCTTCTGCCTGTAAATAATACTGATAGTTATCTGCAGCTGGATCATTATTAGGATCATTATATCCAAAACTAGCATATTTAACACTCTCATCCTGATCATTCAATCCATCGTATCCCACATCTTGACTTACTCTATCCTGACCTTCAGTATCAAAGGCATATATTAAAGATTGGTTTACAGGTACTTTTGCATAATCAGTCTCTACCGTATTATCATCCAATCCTCCGACAGGCAATCCATTTTCATATTGCTTTCTACCATCTTTCAATACATCTTCACTAATATTTCCTAAGTTAAAAACAATGGTACCACTTGTAGCCTGAGTTAAAGGTTCTTGGGTTCCACTATTACCTCTATAAAAAGGATCCATCAACCAAAACTCAACAAACTCTACATTTGCTTGCTCAAAATTAGTAGATGTTAATTGCCTTGTTATCCCAGCAAAATTATCGTCTGGATTCGGCAACTGATTATTGGCAGCTGCAACGGGATTAAAATTGTATTGACCTCTCGTTCCTGGATCATAATTTAAATCCATAGTAAATAAGGCCAATGTCTGACCTGGAACAATATCCTGATCAGGAAAAATCTCTCTGTTAAAAACCCTTCTGGCACGATTCGAAGACAAATCAATATCACTTATTCCATCAGGTCTACCATTACTATAAAAAATTGGATCTATTGAATACCAGGACATTTTTGCTCTTCTAAAACCTGATTCAACACCTGCATTAAAATCTCCTCCATCAGCATCTCCAAAACCTAAAGGAACACTAGAAAGCTCCCAAGATAAAGGTGAACCTACATCAATAGCCGTTTGCGCTCCCTCAAAATCATCTATATAAGTAGTTACTCTTCCGTCAAAGTCCGCTCCTTTTGGTGCTCCAGCAACTAAATAAGCTCCTTCTGCACGAACAGATACATTTGATTGTACATCAGTATCAATGTTAGGTAATTTATTTACCATACGGGTTAAAAAAGGTACTTCTGTAGCATAACTAAGATTAAACCCTAAAATTGTATTATTTATTGGCTCAAAATTATAGCTAGATTTTTGAGTAATTGGTCTTTCATTAAGATTTAAATATGTACCACCGATAATAAAATCATCACTAAACTTATGCTCTATATTTAAACCTGTAAAACGTTTTGTTTGCTGCCCAAAAACTGCGTTGTTCTCTGTTGAAACCTGTATAGGAGTATTAGAAGCTCTTAATGCCTCATCTAAAATATTTACTCTACCCAATTGATAGTTTACTGTATAATCTACTCCTTCTTGTAGAACTCTTCCTCCTGCAGTAACTGTAACTGATCCTTGAGGAACATTAAATGCACCTAAAGGAATCCCATCCTGTCCAGAAGATTTATACCTACCTTTTAACTGAAAGTAATTTTTATTTGCAGATTGTTGTTCTGCTACCACTTTGGTTTCGGTATAAAGGTCCCTGAATACATATTCATCTTGATTGACATTATACGTGGCAGGGTTATTATAGTCTGTTGCTCCACCTCCATTATCTAATTTATCAAAAAGGTGCTTTCCAAACGGTTCTACTGTTGTAAAAACAATTCTTCCATTTTCAGTATCTATTGTAATTCCAGGAACATAATCAAAGAATCCATCACCTCCCACTACAGGATCATTATTCGGGTTAAGACGATCCAGATTAAACACTCTAAGAAGCGTAGTTTGATCTACATCATCCGGTAATGCCAATCCTCCTCCTTCTACTGCAGTAATAAAATTAACCGGAGATGGGTTTGTATATAATATATTAAGTCTGAAATCATCTCTCTCTAATCTAAAAGCTCCAGTGTTGTAAATATTCTTCATCATCAAATCCCAAATCGGAAGATTTACATTTGTGATTGGGCTTTTTAACATCTTTACCACCAAACTCTGACTAGATCCGACCTCAACACCACTACCTGTATTATTACCAATGGTAGCATCTACTCCATCATTGGCAAATTCTCCAACTTGAAAAACTTCTCCACCTACGGTATACTGAAAAGCAACCCCAAGCACCTCATCATTATTAAGACGTTGATTTAATGAAATGTATCCAAGCTGAGAATTCAGTGTATATTCACTCTGATTTAGTTGCCTAGCATTTTCTAATATAGCATAATCAAACCCTTCACTAAAGTTTGAAATCGGCCCAATAAATCCTTGTTGAACAGTTGAAACCTGTCGAACAGCATCTGTTACTGGTCCGGCAGGACTAATAGAAAAAGGATTCAGATCATTATTCGTGTTATCAGGAAAAGAACCAGCTGGCCTATTAAAAAGTGTAGCCGGAATCGTGGTGTTAATTGATGTATCCGGACTCGGAGCCTCACCAATATCTTGTAATGCTACAATATTACGAGCATTTGTAAGTGTTTGCGCACTTGTAGCTCGATTCGTAATCCACACCTCAATCCTGGTAATCTGGATATTGTTATTAATAAAAGGATAGCTCCTTAAAGATTCATCATAGGTATCTCTAAAATAATGAGATAAGAAAAAGTGTCTGTTTTCATCATAATCCAGTGCAAAAAGCTCAAAATCCTGAACGGTACCTCCACCTTCGACATTTACAGATCTTGTCTCTGATCGTTGCTCAGAAAACACTCCTGTAATGGTAGTTTTACCAAATTGTAACCCAAGTTTTACACCAAAAAGACTTTGTGCTCCTTGAATCAACGAACTATTTAAAGGCATACTCACATTACCAACTTCTATACTTCTGATTATATCGTCTTCTGTAGGAGTATATTCTAACTTGATTTGATTTTGAAAATCAAAAGTAGATTCTGTATCATAATTGGCAGTAATCTGAAGCCTTTTACCAATCTTACCTAATAAACTAAGACTAATCCTCTGATCAAAATCAAAGGTAAAATTACTTCGGTTACGAGGTGAGAAAGCAGGGTTGTCTTGCTTAGTATATAATAATCCTAAATCTATTTCTACTGATCCTTGTGGAATAATCTCTATTTCATTACCTCCAAAAATAGATTCAAAGAAATTAGAATTTACATAAAAAATAGGAAGAAGGTTTTTACGTTTTTCCTCACTTCCATCAGTCTTACCACTAAAAGCAGCTATTTTTTCTTTAAAATATTTCTTTCTTTGTTCTTCTTCAATCAACGCCTCAAATTCTCTTGGTGTCAGAAAAAGAGGATATTTAATATTAAAATCACCTAACGTCTCTCTATAGATATAGCGATTAGTAATTGGATCGTATTCGTATTTGGCAACAATACTATTAGGATCAGGAAGTGATAATTCTCCTAAAGAATAAGTAGTACTTGTAGAATCACGTACTGTTTCATTCTCCTGACCGTATAGCATACCACTATACAGCGTAACTAAACAAACTAATATTTTAAAAAAATTAAAGTGTAAATATCTAGATGAACTCAATGTTTCTATAAATTTTTTAGTGCTTGTTTAATAATATTTTCAACGGTTTCTTTGGGGTTAGTTTTTAGGACTCGGTCAACTGCTTTTTCTGCAAGTTTTCGATTAAAACCTAGGGTTTCTAATGCAGATAACGCTTCATCTTTGTTCGTATTGTTTTGTGATACAGAAACTTCGTCAATATCATAAACTTTAAGAATTTTATCTTTTAGATCTAAAATGACTCGCTGTGCAGTTTTTGCTCCGATTCCTTTAATTGATTGGATTGTTGCAACATCGTTAGAAGCGATCGCTTCCTTTATCTGGGTGGGGTGTAATGATGATAACATTGTTCTGGCTGTACTTGCACCAACTCCTGAAACTGAAATTAAAAGTCTGAAAATTTCTCGCTCAGATTTTTCTGCAAAACCAAAAAGGGTGTGTGAGTCTTCTTTTACCTGAAGATGTGTGTATAATTGTAGTACTTCTCCTTCTGGGATTAAAGAAAAAGTATGTAATGAAATGTGTAGTATATACCCTACTCCATTACATTCAATTACCACATCTGTCGGATTTTTTTCAACCAGCCGCCCCTTAATATGTGTGATCATCTGTCGTTTGTGTGTTAAGCATCCAAAAGTAATAAAATTCTGCTAGATTAAAAGTGTTAAAAAATAACCTTTGTACATGATTCTGTACAAAGGTTACTAATTATGAGTTTTTTTATACGGTTTTTATGCCGTTAATTTATTTTTAGATATTTTCTGAAATTAAAGAATATTCTCGAGCTCTTTTTCCTTTTTCCTGAGCATCAATTACTGCTACAGCTGCCATATTAACTATTTCTTCTACACTAGCTCCCAATTGTAAAATATGTACAGGCTTACTCATACCCATCATAATTGGCCCAATAGATTCTGCATTATTAAGCTCACTTAATAATTTGTAATTACTATTAGAAGAGTCCAAATTAGGAAATACCAATGTATTTACTTTTTGACCATTAAGCTTAGAGAACGGAAATTTATCTTTTCTCATCTTTCTATTCAAAGCAAAGTTCATCTGTAATCCTCCATCGACAATAAGATTAGGATAATAACGATGCAAATAAGCAACTGCGTCTTTTACTTTTGTTGCACTTGGATGTTTTGAAGACCCAAAGTTAGCATAAGACACCATAGCAATTATTGGCTTAACTCCAAACATCTCTACCGTTCTAGCAGTCATTTGTGCTATTTTAGCCAAATCTTTTGAAGAAGGATCAATATTAATCGAAGTATCGCTAATAAATAATGGTCCTTTATCTGTCATCATTACATTCATAGTTGCAATACGTGTCGCTCCTTTGGCCAACCCAATAAGATCAAGCATCGGTTTTACCACCGTAGGGTAACTTCTAGAATATCCTGAAAGTAATGCATCCGCATCTCCCTCATTAACCATCATAGCTGCAAAATAATTACGCTCACGCATTAATTTTTCTGCATCATATAATGTAATTCCTTTTCGTTTATTCGTATCCCAATATTTTCTCGCATATGCATTTTTTCGATCACACTCTTCATCTGCTTTTGGGTCAATTATGGTGATATTCTCTGGGTCAAAATCAATCTCTTGCATTAACTCTAAGATAATATCTCTGCGCCCTAATAATATCGGAATTGCAACTCCTTCTTCTTTTACAGTCTGAGCAGCTTTTAACACATCCAAATGATCTGCTTCTGCAAAAACTACTCTTTTAGGATTAGTTTTGGCTCTATCCAACAACAATCTAACTAATTTATTGTCGTTACCCATTCTTTCCAGCAACTCATCTTCATACTTCTCCCAATCTGTAATTGGTTCTGTAGCCACCCCACTTTCCATTGCAGCTTTTGCTACAGCAGGTGGAACTTTGGCTATCAATCTTGGGTCAAATGGTTTAGGAATAATATAATCTTTACCAAAATTAAGACGTGTTTCGCCATATGCAATGTTTACTTGCTCAGGAACGGGTTCTTTTGCCAGCTCAGCTAATGCTTTTACTGCCGCCATTTTCATTTCTTCATTAATCCCGGTAGCTCTTACATCCATTGCTCCTCTAAAAATAAAAGGGAATCCTAGTACATTATTTACCTGATTAGGATGATCACTTCTTCCTGTTGCCATAATAACATCTTCTCTTGCTCTTATAGCTAAATCATATTTGATTTCAGGATCTGGATTAGCCATAGCAAAAACAATAGGATTATCTGCCATTGAGATTAACATATCCTGAGTCACAAGATTAGCCATTGACAAACCGATGAATACATCTGCTCCTTTCATTGCATCTTCTAAATCATTAAGATCACGATCTGTGGCAAATTCTGCTTTTTCGGGAGTAAGGCTATCACGATCTTTCCTGATAACACCTTTACTATCAGTCATTACTATATTTTCTCCTCTAGCTCCAAATGCTTTATATAGTCTTGTACAAGATACCGCAGCTGCGCCCGCTCCACTCACAACTATCTTAACTTCTTCTATATTTTTGCCGGCAATTTCTAATGCATTAAGTAATGCTGCTGCAGAAATAATAGCTGTACCGTGTTGATCGTCATGCATTACAGGAATATCCAATTCTTCTTTTAATCGTCTTTCGATTTCAAATGCTTCTGGAGCTTTGATATCCTCTAAGTTAATTCCTCCAAAAGTTGGCGCGATGTTTTTAACCGTCTCTATAAATGCGTCAACGTCCTTAGTGTCTACTTCAATATCAAAGACATCGATATCCGCAAAAATTTTAAAAAGGAGTCCTTTTCCTTCCATAACAGGTTTTGAAGCTTCCGGCCCAATATCTCCTAATCCTAAAACTGCTGTACCATTTGATATAACAGCAACAAGATTTCCTTTTGCCGTATACCTATATACATTTGCTTTTTCTTTCTCAATTTCCAAACATGGTTCTGCAACACCTGGAGAATATGCCAGAGACAAATCTCTTTGAGTTGCGTACTTCTTTGTGGGGACCACTTTTATTTTACCTGGGGTAGGTTTTGCGTGGTATACTAATGCTTCTCTTCTTTTACTTTCAATACTCATACTAAATCAAGATAAATGTGCAAACTTGTATTTATTTACCAGAAAATAGATCAGAAGAGCCTAGAAACTAAACTTTTACATAATTATTCCGGCAAACACACCAAAAAAAAGTTCAATCTCTAGACTCTCTTTATCTAGTTTCTATTTGTTGTTCACATTACAACTAATACTATACAAAGGTACAAGTCTGTTTGAGATGCAGAAATTTAAAGTAAGCAATCTTTCAAAAAATCACGAATAGAAAAAAGAATACGTTTTTTTAACAATTATATTAACGATTATACATCTATTTATTGATTTTCTTAAAAATCTCATCAGGGTCAACTAAATGATCTAACTTATTCTTTAAATCCTTACTTAAAAGACTTAGTCCTAGCTGATACGATGCATTCATCCACCCAAAACCACTAGGAGTAATATAATCAAATTCTGTCCCTACATTTCCATACTCTGCATATACTTTATGTGTACATTTGACCACATCATACTTTTCAGGAATTGTACCATTGTAATCAACTGCATTTCTGGTAATCATCCAGAGCCATCTATACACTAATTCTTGTGTTTCTTTTGTATAACCATAATTTTGTAACCCTCTCCAAATGATCATTTGATGTGGAGCCCAACCATTTGGATAATCCCATTGACGCTGTGGTGCATTTGGATCGTCCTTATTAAAAATATCTGATGTTCCGGCAATTCCTCCTTTTTGAACTAAGGTGTTAAAAAGTTTTTTTCGTAATGTTTCTGACTGCTCCTTAGTACAAATCCCAGCCCATAACGGGTAAAAATTAGTAACAGACGATACTTCTGTTCGCTTTTTTGTTACAAAATTATAATCATAGAATGATCCTTTCTGCTCATTCCACATCAAAGTATTCATTATTTTTTTTCTTCTTTCAGCCTTTTTTAACCAGAATTCTGAATCATAGCGAGTATCATTTATAACAAAACTATTGTTAAACACATTTTTAATTAAATATGCAATGTCCACCTCATATTTATACAACAAACTATTTAGCCCAACCGTATTTAGTTCTGCACATATAGCATCTAATCGATTTGAAGTATCGTGCCCGCTTTCTCTCATTGAACGATCATGAGTAAAATACTCATCTAAACCAGGGTCTCTAAGTTCTCCAGAATTATATTGATTGGTAAAATCTTCTAGGTTTAATTTATGTTTCTTAGCATATTTTTCGAGTATAAAGTCAAAATGTCCTTCTTCTGTTTCTGGTGGTATTCCTATTCCTTCTCCATAAAACCTGTTAAGCCCGGTATTGGTTAATCGAACATTTTCTTTCATCCAAACTGTTTCATATTCTTGTATAACCATTTTAAGATTTCCTGAAAGCCAGGGTTTAGAAACATTAGGATTGTTAAGGTATATTTCTTTTATCAATGAGCTAAAAAATGGAGGTTGTGTACGGGTTAGATAATAACTCCTATTAGCATTTAAGATTTTTCCATAATGTTTAATTTGGTATCCAAAATTATCTGCCATTGCCATTGCTAAATCAGCTCGTTTATCGATCAATAATCCTACTGATTCAAAATAACTATCCCAACCATACATTTCATTAAACCTTCCTCCTGGAACAACAAATGGAGTTCCAAAATATGCTCCAATATCATTTATCTTACTAGCTAAGTTTAGTATTCCAGGTTTACTATTAAGATTCTTTACATAATCTGGCGTTATTTCTTCTGGCAAAACTATTACTTCAAGTTTCGGAATATCGTTTTCTAAAGTTTTAAAATATCTTGCCGCTACGGTATCTTGAAAAGGAATATATAATCGTAATACATCCGAATTTGCTTTTGAATCCTCAAGTACTTTTTTTAATCCTTCTTTGTCTATAGATCGGGTAAGATTGTCCCAAAATCGAGTTTTTATAAGTCGCGAAATTCGATCTGAAGGTAGTTCCTTTATTCTTTCTATGGCTATAGCTTGATCTCCTTTTGTTATAGCTAATTCCTGAAGCAAGTTTGACAAATGATAAACACCTTCAACTTTATATTTTTCACCATCTGAATTAACAAATTCAAAACATCTGGGACCTTTATCTTCAATTGTTATTTTCTTATCCCCATCAGTATCTTCCTGAGTAATTAATTTTTCTAATTCTGAATGATAATTAGATACAGATGCTTGTTTGTTTTGCTTACAGCCAAACATCAAAAATATTATTACTAATGCAATGCTTTTAAAAGCCAGAAATCTTCTTCTCATACTTATTTTTTAATTACCAAAAGAATCCAACAACGATAGCAGTAATAGCAAGTAAAATCAAAGACAAAATCCTATAATTCTTAAACCAGGGTAATCCCGAAAGTTCTTTTGATTCTTCTGAGAACATCGCTTTTCTATAGGTATATTCTTCTATTTGTTCTTTTGATTGAGGTTTTGTCATTAAACTCACCAACATATGAATTGAAATACAAATTATAAATAACCAAGTAGCTTTTGCAAGAAAATGAAGTTCGTTTACCACTTCTATCCAATCAAATGTTTGAGAAAGAATCATTAAGATAGCCAAAGAAAAACCTATTAATAGACTAACTATTGATCCGGTGCCATTAGCTCGTTTCCAAAACAATCCTAAAACAAAAGTAGATACTGCTGGTGGACAGGTATATGCTATAACCAACTGCAAATATGTCCAAAGAGAATCACTAACACTTTCTATAAAAGGAACCCAAGAAATTGCTAAAACAACAAGTATCACAGTAGTAATTTGTCCTACTCTTACCAATTGCTTACTCGTAAGTTCTGGTTTTAATTGTTTTACAAAATCCATAGTAACTAAGGTAGATGCAGAATTAAAAGTTGCAGAAACAGATGACATCATAGCAGCCATCAAACCTGCTACTACCAATCCTAAAACTCCTACTGGTAATAACTGAAACAACAATACTGGATATGTAAGGTTGGGGCAATCTGCAAGGTTATTACAAATTTCTCCATTCGTCAAACCATAGTTAAGTGCTGAAATATCCAAAGTACTAAACAACAATAATGCTAATACACCTGGAACTACCATGATAAAGATCACTGGTAACTTTAATAATCCCGCAAATAATGCTCCCCATCGCCCGTGGTTTAGATCTTTTGCTCCTAAAACACGTTGCACCATAAATTGATTATTTGCCCAAAAATAAAATCCTAACAAAGGAACTCCTGTAAGTAATCCCCACCAAGGCATAAACTCATCATTATTAGGTCTTACCAAACTAAATACTTCTCCAGAATCTTGAGGAATAAATTTTCCTTCAGTTGCCCGATCACCAAAACTTACTTCTCCCGCAGATAACATTCCATCTAATTTGGCCATCATTCCTGACCATCCTCCTCCTAATTGTTCAAAAGCAAAATAAGTCAACAAGCAAGACCCCAGAATTAGCAATATTGCCTGAATTACTTCTGTTTGAATAACAGAATTTAAGCCTCCCGGAATTGTGTAAGCCGCAGCAGCGACTGCTAAAATTATCAATATTAAAGTAGAATCAAGAGATGGAAATAATAAAGTTAAAACAATTTTACCTACATATAATCCTGCTGCAGTATCAACCAAAATATTTCCGACCACTGTAATAAAAGAAAAGTAATAGCGTGACCTTTTATCGTATCTTCTTTCCAGAAATTCTGGCATTGTATACACTCGTGATTTCAAATAAAATGGTAAGAAAAAAATCGCAAAGAATATTAACACAACTACTGCAAACCATTCATAATTATATACATTTATATTGGTTTGATAAGCATCTGAAGCTAATCCAACAAGAGTTGAACTCGATATATTCGCCGAAAATAAAGCAATCCCAACAATAGGCCAGGTCATTGTACGCCCTCCTAAAAAATAATCTTCTGAACTCCCTCTTTTTGACTTTGATATTCCGTAGATAATAATACCAATCAAATACACTACAATAACAGCTATATCGATATAAGATAATTCATTCATATGTGAAGTATTGAATTTTGACTTTTTAAAACTTCAACTTAAATGCTCTTAATGTTAAAAACGCTTAATTTTCAGTCAAAAGCCCGATGAATATACAAGATTATCTTAAAAACAATGTGTTTTTAAAGATCAAAATCAGAAGATTAAGAAATGTAAGCGTTTGTATTATGGAATTTTCAAAAACTATTGTGTTTTATTTATTAAACTTAAAAATCACGTGATGGGTTTAAATTAAAAGAGTTGAATAAACCTTAAACCAAAAGTTAAGTTATTACATACAAATATGAAATATATTATTTCGTATTTGAAAACAGTGTTTTTATACTAAACATTAAACATAATATTTGAATCAATATGAACATATTAAATTTCAAATATTATGAAACAACAGTTACAAATTATCTTACTACTTCTTTTTTGTCATACTACATTTTCACAAGACATAAAAGAACCAAAAATCAATGATGAAATTGATAAAATGATTGAAAGTTTAGATACATCTCAGATTAATTCTGGGATTCTACTAGACCGCTCTGCTAATTGGTCTCATCTAGATAAAGTAAACTCTAAAAACCGAACAGAACCAGTAAACTATGCCTATTTTAAACAGGCATTGTTAGATTTGCATATCGCATCAAATAAAAAGAAATTTATATCATCAACTACATTAAAAAAGAATCTTAAGAAAGAGAACATCTCTAACGACATTGTATATATGGGTATCATAAGTACATCTTACGAAACCATAAACTATGATAAATCAAACTCTGCAAAATCAGGATTAACTATAGAGGATAATAAATTCAAATTAATACCTGGTAGGTCTCCATTTTTAAATAACAAGAGTTTGATAATTTCTCCGCTAAGAATTGCGGTTAAAGGAAAAACTATTACTTATAAATTTAAAAAAGACTTATGGTTTAACAATTCAAAAAAAAAGATCGTAAGTCTAGTTGCTAAATTTGAAAATAATAAGACATATGAGATCATTCGTAACGACCAGTTAGTTATTAATCAAGTCAAACAAACATACGTCTCAACGGGAGATAAATTAATTTATTTTAAAGCTAGTTACGATGATGGAACAACAAAAACAATTGAATCGAAGGTTTATGTAATAGTAAATAAATCAAGTAATAAATATTCTGGAAAGATTAGCAACCATTCTGTGATTTCAGATGAAACTTTTAATGGAAAAAAAGGAAAAATGGATTATAGAATTTATTATAGAACTAATGAAGGTAGTAATCCAAATCTAAGAAAACCTATTATTATAATTGACGGTTTTGATCCAGGAGATAGGAGAAGAATTACAGATTCAGACTGTGCTAATGACCCAGATTGTGTGGATCTATATAATGGCTTTTTTAGTAATGAAGAACATGTTTCAATTTGGGATTTTAATTATTATAAAGATTCTAATGATGATACGAGAAATCTTATTACAGAATTGAGAGCAATAGGTTACGACGTAGTAATAGTGAACAATCCAACTCATCAAATAAACGGGCAGCCAGAAATTGATGGAGGCGCGGATTATATAGAGCGTAATGGAAAAACATTGGTCACCTTAATTAAATGGTTGAATACAGAGTTAGCTAATAACAACAGTGGTAGTACTATCTCTAAAACCAATGGATTAGTTATTGTAGGTCCAAGTATGGGTGGGCAAATTTCACGGTATGCATTGGCTTATATGGAAAAAAAGTTTAGTCAAACAAATAGTACTGAGTGGAAACATAAAACTAGATTATGGATAAGTATAGATAGCCCTCATTTAGGCGCTAATATTCCAATCGGCATTCAAGCAGCTATTCATCAATTGGCAGGTTTTGGTCTTGATGGTGCATTAGATTTTAGAGATAGGCAATTGGGTTCTGTTGCCGCTAAACAACAATTAATAGAACAATATAATGGGAGAAATGGTAACCAATTGGATCAAACTAAATTAAATGCCAGAACCGTTTCTCAAGGATATAGTTATTCAAGAGGGTCTACTTTTTTTAGAAATTTCTATGATAATTTATTTAATAATGGGCTATCTGGATCAAAAGGGTACCCACAAAATTTAAGGAAAATTGCTATTACCAATGGATCATTAACAAATTCTAAGCAATATACTAGTGATATAAATGCCATTTCAAATGGTTATTTTTCCCAAAATGGGCAAAGAACTTTAAATATCAGAGGTTTTGCAGATATTCCATTTACCACTCATATTTTCAGTTTAGAAACATATTTTAAGAAAAGTACCGGTGAAAACGGAAAAATATCTAGGTTAAAGCTTGGTCCATCAATAGGAAATCTTGATCAGTCTCTTTATTTAACCAATAATAATTCAAGAGGGAATATGGATAATGTTTCTGGTGGTTGGTATCCAGGGCAATATGAGTTAAATAAATCAACAAGAAGGGAAGGATTACCTATTGGATATATGCAAACAAGAGAATTAAAACCAACACATTCATTCATTTCAACTTTTTCAGCTCTTGGTCATTTAAGCCCGGATAGATCTTGGCATCAAGCCTTAAACAAAAATTTAGTATGTCAGAATTTAACTCCTTTTGATAGTTATTACGGAGAAAGTAACAATACAGCACATACAAGTTTTAATTCAAAAAGCGTGGATTGGTTACTTGAAGAACTCTCTGGAAAAAGACAAGATCCATATATCCCTTTAAACGTAAATAGATTAATCGGAACATCCGTATTATGTAATTTAGACACAAGAAATTATGCTTTTCAAGACGTTTGTTCTGTACCAGGTATAGTAAAAGAATGGGAGGTGTCTTCAAATTTAGAAGTCATTAATTATGGTGATTACAACATACAAGTAAAACCATTTTCAATAGTAAATCAAGCAGCTTGGGTAAAAGCAACATTTAATAATGGGCAAGAAATTATTAAACCATTATGGATAGGTTTACCAAAACCTCCTGTAATTGATGGCCCTACTTCTGTAGCTCCTTCAGCGTTAGCAGAATATAACAGCTTGGAGACAAACAACTATAGTGCAGAATATCAATGGACCTATCCAACTGGATGGGATTATAACCCAAATATAAACGTAAATTGGTCTTGGGGACGACCAACTAACACAAATCAAGATGGAATTATCGAAGCGAAGACCATAAACAGTTGCGGTTGTGGAGGAGTCTCCCAAATACAAGTAGAGGTTGATAATGATGGTGAAGGTGACCCTAAGTCAACTGATAAAATTTCGAAAAACAAGAATAAAGATATTTTTAGCGCTATAAAAATTTATCCCAACCCTGTAAATAACATTCTAAATATTAACATCGGTTTAAAAGAAATAGACAAAAACACTCAAGTAATATTATTTGATAATTTAGGAAGAGTTATTAAGCAAATCAGTTCTAAAGAAGAATCTTTAAGTATGGATACTTCCAAAATACCTAATGGAATTTATATCTTAAAAATATTTATTGATAATCATATTACGACTAAAAAGATAGTAATTAATCATCAAAAAAAGATTAATTAAAAGTTCTTTGAAAAACAAGAATATTCAATAAAAACATTCAGGATTAAAAAGTAACCCTGAATGCTTTTTATTGTTAAAGAAGTAATAATTCATTATAACTCCATTTACAACCATTAAACTCTGAACTTGAATTTTTGTTAATTTAAATTAAACTCTTTAATCAATTTAAGTTCATCAATATCTTCAAGAAAAATATCTACTGGATAATAGGTCAATGTTTCTTTGCCTATGTAAGCTGTTTGAAAGGAATTTAATTCTACAGTCCTAGGAATATACTTAAATTTTGATTCTTTTATTTCTGATAACATCCTCACGACAAACTCTGAGCAATAAAGTAAATTATCTCCATTATTAATTGAAAAGGAATTATCAAACTTAATTTTTTTAGTTTTCATATTTTTCAATTGATCAAGTAAATTATTCCGTTCTACACTTTTCACATCTATCAATTCGTAAATAGCCATATAATCAACTACTCCATCATTTACAGAGCTAAAAGATTCAAAGTTATCTATAACCAAATCTGAATCTGCATTATCTGTATTTACAACGTGATAAATGTTCCATCGATCTATTTCATAAACCCCTAAACCAATATGCGAAATTTTTTTATTTAATATATTAAAGTTCTTTGAAACTATACCTGCTTTAGTATTAGTACCTCTAAAAATCAAATAGATTTTTGATGAATCAAGATGAAACGAATAATTTGAGGGAAGATCTTTATTTTGACAACTTATTGTCAAGAATATTAAAATGAATACTAGAATTTTCATGTTTCGTAATTTATAAACGATAAGAAATAAAAGGCTATTTCATAGATTCATGAAATAGCCTTTTCACCTTTCATCTGAAAAACTTGTCCAAACTACTTATATACTATACTATAGGTCCAGTACATATATGACAGATGATTTAATCAGTTTTATCTTTTACTAGCTGCTCCAATAACACCTCCTATGATAGCTCCACCAATTCCACATGGTATACCACAAGTGTTTATCCCAACAATCAAACCAATTATGGCACCCGCAGCTCCACAAGGAGCTGGAATACCATTTATGGTACATCCTCTGTTCTGGTTATTGATTTCTTGGTATGATTCTAATGCTATAGAATGAAGAGTTAACAACAAGGTTTGCTCTTCATTAATTAGAGCTAAAAATTCTTCTTCCTTTTCAATCCCAGTTAATAGCTTTCCACTAAATACTGTTTTTATTTTTTCTTTTGTATATGCTGAAAATTTTGTTCTTTTTAGAAAATTATCAATCCCATTATTCATAATATTTTTTACTTGAACAACAATTTTTTCTGCCATTTCCACATTTAGCGACTCCTCTGACACCCCAAATAAATCACCATAATAATCCAATGTTTTTTGATTTAACTCTAAATCACTAAAATCCTGTTCCACCGAATCATTTATTATCTTATCAATAGAATTAAGAATGAAACTTCCACTTTCTTCAGATCTTTTTTTAAGAGAGTTTTTTTGAATTGGCTCGTCTATTTCTTCAATATCCTTAGAACAACTAGATACTATCATTGATAACGTAAATGCAACTATAAAAACCTGTAATATGTTTAATCTCTTCATTTTTTAAATGATTTTTTTAATTAATTTTTTATATTTCATTAAAGTGATTTTTTAAAGACATTCACCTAATATGTCTACTCTTCGCGAAAAGTATTTTCTTGGTTTTTGACAACTAAGAGGAGAGAAGTATTAATGCTTTCTCTTAAAGGATTGGATTGTAAACTATCCGTAAGCACTTATCTGTTAAAAACCTTTATTATTTTGTTACAGGTCAAATTTGAGATTAATAAAATGAGAGGGCAACAGAAGATTCATAAGTGTTATTAATAAATTCAAATTCGTAATTCGAAAACAAAAAAGCCTCTTGAAATAAATCAAAAGGCTTTATCTTTTTTTAAGTTATATGTTACAACTTTGTTTTTAATTCTTATACTGTATGATAATAAGATTCCCTCTATAATCAGGAGTAACATTAGTACTATATGTATCACAACGATTTTCATGGATATATCCTTGCGTATTTTCGACTGATATTCCAGATGAATATGCCGAAGTAGTTATTTGATTACTCTCTGGATTACCAGTATAACCATTAGGCAGATATAATTCAAACTCAAGATCACCCGGATCATTTAAAAGTGAATACACATATAAATCTTCATAATCCATAGAATTTCCATTCTCTACAGATTCTGGCGGCGGTTTATTAGACGGCTTAGGACTTCCATCCGGATCATCTCCAAACCTACATGCATGATGACTAGCGTAATACAAAAATTCTAGTTTAAATGCTTCCTCAAAGGCATTATTAGCAATATTTTTATCTAACAAACTTCTTAGTGTTATTACATTAGTCTGTGAACTATTAGCCAAGGCATTTATAAAAAACTCTTCCGCAGATGGATGTCTTGTTACAGTCTGTCCTAATACAAAGGATGTCCACTGCATCCTTGTTTCTAATTCTGAAGGTTCATCTGCCGTATTCGCAGCATTAAAACTTTTATTATTTCCTATTATGCTATCCTCTGTTACAGCTTCTTTATCACAAGAATAAAAGGTAATGAACAGAAATAGCAAAGAAAATCTAAATATTGCTTTCATAATTTTTTAATGTTTTCCAATTTTTTAAATGTAATAAATAATAAATTTTTAAAACGATAATTTCATATTTGACATCAACAAATTCATTTTGGTAATGCATAATTTCATTTTCGTCATTCAAAAAATTTTATCAATTACATAATCTTTACGTCTACTAGACACAGGAACTTTTATATCCGGTTCTATGATTAAAACCCCTTGCTTATTGTAACGTGAAACTTGCTTTTTATTTACGATATAAGATTGATGACATCGTATAAAGATATCTTCTGACAATAGATCGATCACTTTCTTAATAGGTTTTGAAACTACTATATTCTTTGTCTTCAAAGTATAAAATGTAGTATAATTACCTTCCGATTTACAATACAAAATATCATCCTCATAGACCACATATACATTGTCCAAGGTTTTTAGAATAATGCGCTTCTGTTGCACCCCTTGAAAATACTCACTGGATATCTCTACCAATTTCTCTAAGTCATTTTCCTTTTTTGAATTCTTAATAGCTTTTGTTACAGCTTCTTTAAATTCTGTGTCATCTATAGGTTTTAAAATATAATCTAAGGCGCCCACCTTTATCGCCTTTATCGCATGATCATCAAATCCTGTCACAAATATGATGTCAAAATTTTTATTCTTAATTTTTTCTAGCAAATCAAAACTTGTCCCGTCGGTTAGTTGAATGTCCAAAAAAAGTAAGTCTGGTTTTTTTTCTTCTATTTTTTTTACTGCATCAGCTACGCTTCCTGCCTCATCAATAATCTCAATATATTCATTAAAATATTGTTCGATTTTGGCTTTTATCTTATCTCTGATATAAGCTTCATCGTCTATTACCATTGCTTTAATCATTTTCAGAAAATTTATAAGGGATTAAAAACTCAACCAACACTCCTGATTTGTTCACATTACTATCTTTTTTGTTCAAAATGCTAATCTTTTGTTTTGTGGTTTTATAAACAAATTTTGAAATTAACTTCACAGACACAGAGTTTTTATACCCTTTGTTCGTAGTATCCAAACCTACTCCATTATCCTCTATGGTGCAATGAACATATTTAGATTGCAGTCGTAAAGTGATATCTATTTGTCCCTTATGCTGTATCCCTAAAAAGCCGTGTTCTATACTGTTCTCTACAAAAGGTTGAATAAGCATTGGTGGAATAAACATCAGGTTCTCCTCTTCGAAATTTTCTAAGCTAATATTGTACTCAAATTTATCAGGAAAACGTAGTAATTGAAGATCCATATATTTGCCCAACAACTCTAATTCATTTTCTATCTGAACATAGTTATGTATTGAATTTTCAAGAATCAATCGTAATAATCTAGAGAATCTGAGCAGATAATCTACAGCTCCTTCCTGATTTTCTTCAATTTGATTTTGAATAACGGATAAAGTATTGAATGTAAAATGTGGATTCATTTGCGCTCGCAACAAACGTTGTTGTATCTGTATTTCTTGTTTATGAAATCTATACCGTCTTTGCCTGTACAATAAATAACCGATCAATAGTAACAACCCAGAAAAAATTAATAGAGCAATGAGTTTTATATTTTTAAGTTCAGATTCATTTTTGGCTGCAATCGCTATTTTTTCTTTTTCATTGGCGGATTTTAACGCAAAAAGCTCTTCATCAATCTTTTTTTGATGTTGTTTTCTACTTTCTTCTAGTAAATTATCATACTCGGTGATAAGTTCATCCTCATTTTTCTTTGTTCTATAATTATGCCTAAAGCGATACCTATGATATTTCGCAACATAGTCCGCATCAGAATTAGGTGTTATAATTGCTTTTGTAGAGTCCAAGTATTTTCCTGCAATATCATATTCTTCTGTCGTTAAATATGTAAGTGTTAAATTATTATATGATTCTAATAAATTATAGTTATGATACTCTTTAATTTCTTTAGAGAGTTCGAGTACGGTCTTGTAATACTTTAATACTTCTGTATAATTTTGTTCATAAAAATGAAGATTCCCGTTCATCCTATATAACTGTCTTTTTGCATCTTTTCCACAGTCTATAGTACTTAAACTATCCAACAAAGCGAAAGCTTCCTTCTTTTTCTTTTGATGACGATAAAGTATTTTTGCTTTTTCACTACCAGTTATCACGTACATATCTATATCTGAAGATTGCTTTGCTGCTTCTAATGTTTTTGAATTGTAGTATAATGATTTATCAAAATCTCCTAAATCCAGGTTTATTCGCTCTAAGAAATTGTATGCGAATACCAAATCAGGAATATGTTCCTTTCCTTTAGAAATTTCGACAAACTTTTGGGCAGCACTAACAGCGTTAGCTAATCTATTATTATCTTCATCTGTTTGCCATGCATTCCAGAAATAGGCAAGATTTCTTTTTCTAGTATTCGGGCCCTTCACCAAATCAATAGTTTTATGAAAATAAAACATGGCAGAGTCAAACTGTTCTATTTTTTTGTAATAATAACCCTTTCTAAAAAGATTTTCTATCAGAAGGGTATCTGGTAATCTTTTATCGTTATCAATGATAAATCGGGCGGCAGCGATGTAGACTAATGTTGAATCATTTACAGTGTTTTTTGCTAAAGAATGTAAATCATCAACATCAGTAATCTTATTTAACAAATCATTTTCTGAATCTGTTTTATGACAAGCACAGCATAGTAAGACGACTAGTAATATTAAAAATATCGGATAAGGTATTCGCATATATTTTTTATAGAAAAAAATCAATTTAGATTCACTAAAATATGTTTTTAAACTCAAACACAAAGATTACTCTTTTAAAAACCTAATATTCCTTGTTAATCCAGAAAACTTAGTCCTTTTTACTGCAGATTTTTGAAACACTTTTGAAAACACTTCTTGTGTTATTTCTTCCCAATCTTTTTTGGTCATATCCAGAAGTTCAGGTTTTGGATTAAAAAGAGGTTCATTATGAGGTTTTGAAAAACGATTCCAAGGACACACATCTTGACATACGTCACAGCCAAACATCCAGTTATCAAACTTATCTTTATAACTCTGAGGTAGTTCTTCTTTAAGTTCTATAGTAAAATACGAAATACATTTACTTCCATCTACAACATAAGGCTGTACAATTGCTTGTGTAGGACAGGCATCAATACACGCAGTACAGGTCCCGCAATGATCTGTAACAGGGCTATCATATTCGAGGTCGAGATCTATAATAAGTTCTGCAATAAAATAAAAGGACCCCACCTTTTGCGTAAGCAAATTACTATGTTTACCAATCCATCCTAATCCACTTTTAGCTGCCCAGGCTTTATCTAATACAGGAGCAGAATCTACAAACGCTCTTCCTTGAACCTCTCCAATTTCTTCTTGTATACTTTGCAAAAGCTGTTTCAACTTATCTTTAATTACAAAATGATAATCGGTGCCATAGGCATATTTCGAAATTTTAGGAGCTTGAGGATCTTTTTGACTTTCTGAGGGATAATAATTTAACAATAACGAGACAACACTTTTAGAACTTTCAACCAATTTTGTGGGATCCAGACGTTTATCAAAATGGTTTTCCATATAGCTCATTTCGCCATGCATATTTTGATTTAGCCATTTCTCTAAGCGTGGCGCTTCTTGTTCTAAAAATTCCGCTTTAGAAATACCACAAGAAAGAAAACCAAGACGTTTTGCTTCAGATTTAATAAATTGAGTATATGTAGTTTTAGAATTCAATTTTTATTCTTTTTCCTCACTGATTTTTTCTAAAGAACTTTTATCCATTATCTGAATACCTTTCTGAATCACCAAAGAGGTAGGCAGTGTAATATTTTCTCCTTGATCTGTAAGCATAAAAAGATAAAACCCAGTAATATCTTTCACCTCTCCTGTCCAATCAAAATCTTTATCCAAGACTCTGATACGATCACCAATCCTAACAGGATGACTAAAGAATAGAATTATACTAGCTGTAAGATTGCACAAAATCGACCATTGAGCAAAAAAAGCTATTCCTACAACCGCTAATACAGATGAAATAAACACACTTAACTGATCAAACTCCACTCCCCAAATGATCATTAGAGTTGTTCCTGCAATTGCATAAAAAAACAAATAAAGTAAGCTGAGTATTATTTTTTTTCTATCTGCATTTATTCTTCTTAGTACTATAAAATTTTTGATTATTCTTTTAGTCACCAAGAGAATAAAAATCAATATTGCAAAAACTACAATTGATAGTAAAATTTCATCTTTATAAATTATCATCACTTAACACATTAATAAGTTAGTTATGTCTCTGACATTTTTGATTTTGTAAAAATACCAAATACAGGGTTATGATATACAGGAATTGGATGTAATACTACTACAGAAAATTTCAAAAGCAATGTTAATTACTATTCTGTATTTCTTAAAGTAAACTTTAATGAAGAATTCAAAGGTTTAAGGGTAATAAGAGGTTTAATTTCGACTGTATTTGCAGAAGTACTAATTCTATATTTTTTTACCAGCTCATTAATAGCTAAAATCATTTCATACATAGCAAAATTATTACCTATGCACATTCTAGGCCCTGCCCCAAAAGGAAAATACCAATCTGCATTTTCTTTTTTATTTTTATTAGGATGAAATCTTTCTGGGTCAAATCTTTCTGGATCTTTCCAGAAATCTGTATGCCTATGAATTTCATAGAAAGAAATTAATATAGTTGATCCTTTTGGTAATTCAAGATCCTTATACTTATCATCTTCAATAGCTAAACGATCAGAAAAATATGCAGGTGGATACATTCGCATAGATTCTTCTATACACTGTTTAACATAAGGGTATTTTGAAATTTGTTCTATTGGAGAGATCTCATCAAAGGTCTTTTGTGATTCTTGATAAACCTTTTCTTGAATCTCTGGATGTAAAGCAAGTAATAATAACGTAAAGGAAAGTGCATTAGAGGTTGTTTCATGACCTGCAGTAAAAAGGATTAAAATTTCATCAATAAGTTGCTCATTATCCATTGCCGTACCATCTTCATATCTAGATGCCAAAAGCATATCCAACAGGTCATCATACTCTACATCAGATTTTTTGCGCTCTTCAATAATTGAATTTAAGATATCTCTGGCTTCCTGAGTAAGTTTAAGAGTGCTTTTGATTTTTCCGCTAAGATGTAACCACCAACGTTTATAAGGCTGTCTTATCTCCTTAATTAAGGATTTTTGAGCCATTTCAGTAATATATTGCAGTCTCGAAATGGTATGATCATTCCCCGTATAACTAAACAATGACTTTGCAACTACTTTAAATGCTAAATCACTCATAATCGGAAAAACATCAAAAGTAACATCAGGTTTTACTTTTGCTAACTCTTCCTGCACAACTTCTTTGATAGTAATCACAATGGATTCAAGCTTTTTCTTATGAAAAGCAGGTTGAATCAATCTTCGTTGCTTTAACCATTTTTCTCCGTTAGAAGTTAATAAGCCTTCACCAATATACCTTGCCAAATCTTTGGATTGTAATTCTGACTTATGATACTTTCTATGTTGTTTTTGCAACATATGTTTAGCAAATCCAGCGTCACGTGTAAAAGTCACAGTCTTAACAGGCCCAAGTTGTACTTTGAAAATATCACCGTGCTTCTCAAAATTCTCATTATGAAAAGGCAAAGGGTTTTTTAAAATTCTGCTAGTATTCTTAAGAACTTTAAAAAAAGAAACGATTGGAACTGATCTGTCGGCCATTGAGTTATTATCAATTAATTGAACATATCTTTAAAATAATCCACCTTGGATTCCTCCTTTTATACGTCCCAAATGTTTATAGGCTGCTTCTGTAACTTCTCTTCCACGCGGAGTTCGCATAATAAAGCCTTGCTGAATCAAGAAAGGTTCATATACTTCTTCTATAGTCTCTGCACTTTCGCTTACAGCGGTTGCCAAAGTTGTGATTCCAACAGGACCTCCTTTAAACTTATCTATTAAAGTAGTTAAGATTTTATTGTCCATCTCATCTAATCCATGAGCATCTACATTTAATGCTTTTAAAGCAAACTTAGAAATCTCAATATCGATTTTTCCATTTCCTTTGATTTGCGCAAAATCACGCACCCTTCTTAAGAGAGCATTCCCGATTCTTGGTGTTCCTCTACTTCTTCCTGCGATTTCGATAGCAGCTTCCATAGAAATAGGAACATTCAAAATATGCGCACTTCTTTGAACAATTGTAGACAACAGTTCTGTAGTATAATATTGTAATCTTGACTGGATTCCAAAACGAGCTCTCATAGGAGCTGTAAGAAGTCCTGAACGGGTTGTGGCACCAACCAACGTAAATGGATTTAAATTAATCTGAACAGTACGCGCATTTGGCCCACTTTCGATCATAATATCAATCTTATAATCTTCCATTGCAGAATACAAATACTCTTCTACAATTGGACTTAATCGATGAATTTCATCTATAAATAAGACATCTCTATCATCTAAGTTGGTTAGCAAACCAGCTAAGTCTCCTGGTTTATCCAATACCGGTCCAGAAGTAACTTTAATTCCTACACCTAATTCATTAGCTAAAATATGAGCCAATGTAGTTTTTCCAAGTCCTGGTGGACCATGAAACAAGGTATGATCCAAAGCTTCACTTCGTAAATTAGCCGCCTGAACGAAAATCTGTAAATTTTCTAATACCTGATCCTGCCCTGTAAAATCATTAAAATTAAGCGGTCTTAAGGCTCTCTCTATATCAAGATCTTCATTTGAAAAATTCTCGTTAGTCGGATCTAAGTTTTCGTTCATATGCCTATTAAATAATAAGAATCAAAATTAACCATTCGCAAAGATAATAGAAAAGATAGTCATTTTTAAGATTGAAAGAAACCTATCTTTAGAATTCATTCTACAAAAGAATACAACGACCTAACCTTTAAAATAACTTCTTTTGAAACCCATATACCCTATAAAACTCATTTTTTGTATTTAAAAATTATACTAACTGTTAAATTTGGTACAATCTTTTCTCAATACGCTAAGGCACAATATCTTTTTTAAATACATTTAAAAAAAAGATATTGAATACTTGATAGCTTTCTATTTTCACTATAAAACATAATCTACAGACATACACCGCAAGTGTCTCTAAATGATTGCGATTTTATAATATTCTAAAAACCTATAAAACATGTTAAAAGACATTTTAAATCTTGGAAAAACATTAAACAAAACTGAACAAAAACAAATAAAAGGTGGTTTTGACGGTGTACCTATAGCAGGGTTCTGCGGAAGTTTGCAAGGGTGCATTAACAGTTGCACACGTCCCGGAACCATATGTCATCCATGTGCAGATAACAATGCTGCACCTAATACTTGGGAATGTCGTGTTAATGGTCCTTCTTAATAACAACTAGCACTTTGTTTTAGTTTTTTGAATTTCTTATTTTTTTTAAGATATAAATTGACTAAAAGAAAAAGCCTTTTCAAAAAATTGAAAAGGCTTTTAGATATTTTATAATCATCTTTTAATGATGTAGTTCTTCTTCTCCATCTTGCATTGGTGTGATCTGAGACACATAATCTTGTCCAGCGATCACATACTCTCCATTCTCACTAGTTTTACTATAATCATATGGCCATCTGTGTACGTGAGGAATTTCTCCAGGCCAGTTTCCGTGCATATGCTCTACTGGCGTTGTCCACTCTAAAGTATTAGATTTCCAAGGGTTTCTAACCGCTTTCTTACCGTAGAAAATAGAACTGATAAAATTATATAAGAATACCAATTGAGCCGCAGCTGTAATCAAAGCAAAGATTGTAATCAATACATTGGTATCTGTTAAATCATCAAAGTATGGGAAATTAGAGTTTGTATAGTAACGACGTGGTAATCCTGCCATACCTACAAAGTGCATTGGGAAGAATACTCCATACGCTCCAATTGCTGTTACCCAAAAATGCACATACCCTAGATTTTTATTCATCATCTTACCGTACATCTTAGGGAACCAGTGATATACTCCTGCAAATAAACCATACAATGCAGAGATACCCATTACCAAGTGGAAGTGAGCTACTACAAAATATGTATCGTGAACATTAATATCTAATGTACTATCTCCTAAGATAATTCCTGTAAGTCCTCCAGTAATAAAAGTAGAGACCAAACCTATAGAAAACAACATTGCAGGATTCAACTGCAAGTTACCTTTCCATAAGGTAGTTATATAGTTAAAAGCTTTTACCGCCGAAGGTATTGCAATTAATAATGTTGTAAAAGTAAATACCGATCCTAAGAATGGGTTCATTCCTGAAATAAACATATGGTGACCCCAAACAATTGTTGATAAGAAAGCAATTGCTAAAATTGACGCAACCATCGCTCTATATCCAAAGATAGGCTTACGTGCATTTGTAGCAATAATTTCTGATGTTATCCCAAGGGCTGGTAATAATACAATGTATACCTCTGGATGTCCTAAGAACCAGAACAAATGTTCAAAAAGTACTGGTGAACCTCCTTGGTTATGTAAAACTTCTCCTTGAATATATATATCACTAAGGTAGAACGAAGTTCCAAAACTTCTATCCATTATAAGTAGTAACGCAGCAGATAATAATACTGGGAAAGAAACAATACCAATAATAGCTGTTACAAAGAATGCCCATATTGTTAATGGTAAACGAGTCATTGACATTCCTTTTGTTCTAAGGTTAATTACAGTAACTACGTAATTCAGTGATCCTAATAGTGACGATGCAATAAAGATTGCCATAGATACCAGCCATAGAGTCATACCGGTTCCTGAACCTCCTATTGCTTGTGGTAAAGCACTTAAAGGTGGGTAAATAGTCCACCCAGCAGATGCAGGACCAGCTTCAGCAAATAAAGACAATACCATAATAACACTACTCAAGAAAAATAACCAGTAGGATATCATATTTAAGAATCCAGAAGCCATATCTCGTGCTCCAATTTGTAGTGGAATTAGTAAGTTACTAAATGTACCACTTAAACCTGCAGTTAACACAAAGAATACCATTATAGTACCATGGATAGTTACTAACGCAAGATATATACTTGGATCCATCACTCCGTCTTCTCCAAATTTTCCTAGAAGCACTTCATAAATTGTAAATTTATGATCTGGCCAAGCCAATTGCATTCTAAATAAAATAGACATTGCAATACCAATGATACCCATAATTAAACCAGTAATCAGATACTGCTTAGAGATCATTTTATGATCCTGACTAAATATATATTTGGTAATAAATGTCTCTTTATGGTGGTGCCCGTGATCGTGATCGTGGCTATCTCCGTGAGTTGCTGACATAACGCTATTTCTTTTTAATAAAATATATTAATTTCTATTTCTTCTAGTTGCTGGCCTGAGCCGATAATTGTTCTCCAAAAGTGGTTTGCTCTTTTAACCAAGCTTCATAATCCTCTTCGGATTCTACCACAATCTTCATTTGCATATTATAGTGCGAAACTCCACAAATCTTATTACATAATAAGTAATAATCAAAAGTATATGTTTCTAAAGCTTCATCACCAGCTGCAACTAATTTTTTGCTTTTTTCTCTTCTGATATTGTTAATGGTAGCAACTTTCTCCACCATAAATTCACTGTTTCTCATCTCCTCTGATGTAATTGTAGGAGTATATGCAAATTCAGTAATCATACCAGGAACAACATTCATCTGGGCTCTAAAGAATGGCATATATGCCGAATGTAAGATATCTTGAGATCTCATTTTAAAAATTACTTTTCTATTTACTGGCAAATGCAGCTCAGTAGTAATTTTATCATCTTTTCCGTAGGTATCTGCTACATCCACACCTAACGTGTTAATCCCTTCGATATAACGCACATTAGCTTTTCCTAATACATTATCTTCTCCTGCATATCTAGCTCTCCAATCGAACTGGTATGCATATAATTCTACTATTAGAGGATCTCCTTCTTCTTCATCAATATTCATGATATCAGACCAAGTAAACAATCCATAGATGATTAATCCAGCTAAAACAATCACTGGAATAATTGTCCAGATAAATTCTAACTTGTCATTATCGGCAAAGAATAAAGCTTTATTTCCTTTCTTACCTCTATACTTGTAAGCAAAATAATGTAACAATCCTTGTGTAAGAATCTGTACAATCATAATCAAAACCATAGAGATCAACATCAATTGATCATAATCAACTCCATGTTCTGAAGCTGACTCTGGTAAGAAGTAACTGTTATACTGTACGAAACAATATATGGTTAGTAAGTACATGAATATTACGAATGCCAACATTAACTTACCTTGTAAGTTATTATCCTTGTCATTAGCTACTTGAGAGTTATCTGCCCCTTTTCCTTGTGACAACTTCAAAATTTTTGACATCTGCCACAACGTGATTCCAAAAAGCGCTATAACTACTATGGTTAAGAATACAGTCATTTTTATCTATCTTCTTTTTTACAATTCTAATTTAATAATGAAAGTGTTTACTTTCTTCTATATATGGGTTTCCTTTGGCTAATAATGGTGCTTTGGTCAATGCTCTAAACACTACAAACAAGAACAATCCTAAGAATAATAGCACTGCACTTATCTCACTTACACCAATAAACCATGATGCTCCAACTGTTGCTGGCATAACCATATTATATACATCTATATAATGACCACATAAAATTACAATACCAGCCATTACTACAAACCAATTTACTCGTTTGAAATCACTATTCATCAACACCAATAGTGGGAAAATAAAGTTCATTACTAACATTCCAAAGAATGGTAGTTTATAATCGTCAATTCGCGTTATAAAATACGTTACTTCCTCAGGAATATTAGAGTACCATATCAACATAAATTGAGAGAACCAAAGGTATGTCCAGAAAATACTGATACCAAACATAAATTTAGCTAAATCGTGGATATGACTATTGTTTACAAAGTCAAGATATCCCTTTGATTTTAGGTATATAGTAATCAATGCAATTGTAGTAATTCCAGATACAAATAAACTTGCAAACACATACCAACCAAACAAAGTACTAAACCAGTGCGGATCAAAACTCATAATCCAATCCCAAGATGCCATTGATTCTGTATATATAAAGAATACTAAGAATGCTGCAGATATCTTAAAACTTTTCTTATACCATTTGTTACCTGTTGCATCTTCATCTTGTTTTCTTGAATATTTGATTGCAAAATGACGATATAACAACCATCCTCCTAAAAAGATAGCGGCTCTAATGATAAATCCAGTTCCATTTAACCAGCTTGCCTTACCTTGAATTAATTTATCGTGTGCTACAACTTCTGGATCTGCCCAAACAAATAAGTGATTTACATGGAATCCTGACAACGCTAAAATAACGAATAGGATAATTCCTCCAGGAACCAAATATGCTGTTATTGCTTCCATCACCCTAAATAATACAGGGGACCATCCTGACTGAGAAGCAAATTGTATTGCATAGAATGCCAGCACTCCCAAAGCAATCATAAAAAAGAAAAATGCTGCTACATATAATGAAGCCCAAGGCTTATTCTGTAATTGGTGTAACACATGCTCATAATGCTCATCACCTCCGTGTGCATCCTGATCGTGACCTTTACTTTCGTGGGAAGCTTCCTCTGCTTGAGATTCTCCGTGACCACCTCCATGAGCGTCGTGCGCTGCCATCATTTCTTTTACCTCTTCAACGGATTCTGGAGTGGAAAGAAATCCTGAAACTAGTCCAATTCCACCTACGACCATTAGAATGATAGAAAATAATCTTAATCTATTTGATAGCGTATACATATCTTAATAATATCGTTATTCTTAACTTTTAGCTATGCACTAGTGTGCGTTATCGTGTTCTTCTGTTGATTCTGATTTCTGATGCACTTCTTCAACAACAGTTTCTACTGCCGTAGTATGAGTATCTGCATCAATTCTTGGAGTTTCACCCTCAAGATCAGCTTTTAATTTTTCTACATATTGTACAATCTGCCATCTCTCGTGTTCACTAGTTTGAGAAGCATATGAACCCATAGTATTAATACCATAATACATTACATGATAGATACTACCTTCTGTAATAGCTCTTCCTACATCATCATAACTAGGTATACCTAAAATCTTTTCTCTCTTAAATAACTCTCCTTTACCATCTCCTTTAGTTCCGTGACATATCGCACAGTAGATATCATACAATGCTTTTCCAGCTTCTTCGTTCTCCTTAGTGTAACGTATTGGATTCTTTAGAGAATCTTTAGCTTGTTGATAACCTTCAGTAGAGTTCTCAAGTTCATAAGGCATCCATCCTCTTGGTATAGAACCTTCTACTGGTAGCATAGCTTCCTGTTTATCAGGAAAAACACTATACTCTCCATAAGTTTCATAACCTACTGATTCGTACATATTAGGCATATACTGATAATTAGGTCTTGAATCTTTTTGACAAGAAACAACACTAATTAATATGATTGCCGTTGCTAATATTTTTATAGTATTCTTCATTATTACTAATGGTTATCTTCTTCCTTATCTATTACTTTAATTTCTACCGCTCCGGTATCTCCTAATAAGCTTGTTAATTGATCAACATCTTTATTTCCAGCATCTACTTCCATCAAAAAATGATCATCTGTTGTTCTTACATCAGGGTTTTCCGCTTCTTTAAAAGGCCATAATTTACTTCTCATATAGAAGGTAATAACCATTAAATGCGCAGCAAAGAATACGGTAAGCTCAAACATAATTGGTACAAAAGCCGGCATATTTTCGATATAGCTAAAACTAGGTTTTCCACCAATGTTTTGTGGCCAATCTTCGATCATGATAAAATTCATCATCGTAATTGCAACGGTTAATCCTACACAACCATACATAAAAGCAGTGATCGCTAATCTTGTATGCGGTAATCCCATGGCTTTATCAAGCCCGTGTACCGGAAAAGGAGTGTATATCTCTTCGATATGATAATGTTCTGCACGAACTTTCTTTACAGCGTCCATCAGGACATCATCATCTATATATAATGCATGTATAACTTTCGATGCCATACTTCTAGTTATTTTTAAGTTTTTCAGCCTGTCCAGCCCAATCATCACGTTGTGCTCTACCAGGGAATGATCCGGTTATACTATCTAATAAATCGTATTCTGTTGTGGTCATTTTACTTACCTGATCGAATGTAAATATTCCAATCTCGTTAAGTTTCTTCTCCATTACAGGTCCAATACCGTTTACTTTCTTAAGATCATCAGCTTTCTGAGTTTCTGGATCAAACGTTCCCAAATTCCCTAACAAGCTATTTATATCTTCTTGACTTGCTTCAACTTTAGTTTCAGCTTTTTCTTCAGAAGAATCTTCTCTTATAATCTTAGCTTTTACTTTAGGAAGCTCATCTCTATGATCAATTCCTGCTTCTCTTAATTTTTTATATTTCTCTCCAGAAGATTTCAATATCGTTTTAACTTCTGCTTGTGCAATCACTGGGAATGTACGAGCATACAATAAGAACAATACAAAGAAGAATCCGATAGTACCAATAAATATTCCGATATCCACAAATGTTGGAGAGAACATCGTCCAAGATGATGGTAAGTAATCTCTATGAAGCGAAGTCACGATAATTACAAAACGCTCAAACCACATCCCTATATTTACTACAATAGAGATAATAAATGAGAACATAATACTTCTTCTCAATTTAGGGAACCACATAAATTGTGGAGAGAATACATTACAAGTCATCATTGCCCAGTATGCCCACCAGTAAGGACCGGTTGCTCTATTTAAGAATGCATACTGCTCATATTCTACACCTGAATACCAAGCTATGAACAACTCTGTTATATAAGCTACCCCAACAATAGAACCAGTAATCATAATCACTATGTTCATTAATTCTATATGCTGAATAGTAATATAGTTCTCTAAATTAGATACTTTTCTCATTATTATAAGAAGAGTGTTTACCATCGCAAATCCAGAGAAAATCGCTCCTGCAACGAAGTAAGGAGGGAAAATCGTTGTATGCCATCCTGGAATTACTGAAGTAGCAAAGTCAAAAGATACAATCGTATGTACAGAAAGTACTAATGGTGTTGCTAAACCTGCTAATACCAATGACACTTCTTCAAAACGTTGCCAGTCTTTTGCTCTACCGCTCCATCCAAAAGATAGAATGCCGTAGATCTTTTTTGTAAATGGAGTAATCGCTCTATCTCTAATCATTGCAAAATCTGGTAGTAATCCTGTCCACCAGAATACTAAAGAAACCGAAAGATATGTAGAGATCGCAAATACATCCCATAATAGTGGCGAGTTAAAATTCACCCACAATGATCCAAACTGATTTGGGATTGGTAATACCCAATATGCTAACCAAGGTCGTCCCATGTGAATAATTGGGAATAAACCTGCCTGGATAACAGAGAAAATTGTCATTGCTTCTGCAGAACGGTTAATCGCCATTCTCCATTTTTGACGGAATAACAATAATACAGCAGAAATCAGAGTACCTGCGTGACCAATACCTACCCACCAAACGAAGTTGGTAATATCCCAGGCCCATCCTACTGTTTTATTTAATCCCCAGGTTCCTATACCTGTAGAAACTGTATATATAATACAACCTATCCCCCAAAGGAAAGCAATAAGTGCGATAGAAAATACAATCCACCAAGATTTATTTGCTTTTCCTTCAACCGGCGCGGCTACATCCACAGTTACATCGTGGTACGTTTTATCGCCAGTTACTAAAGGCTTTCTTATAGGTGCTTCGTAATGAGACATAATCCTTTATAATTGAATTGATTCTTTATTTAATTAATTAAGCTTCTGTAGTATTTCTTACTTTAGTTTGATACATCACGTTAGGTTTTGTCCCCACGTGTTCAAGTAAGTGATACATACGATTATCTTCTTTCAGTTTTGATACTTCACTATCCTTATCATTGATATCTCCAAATATCATTGCTCCAGATGAACAAGCTGCCGAACAAGCTGTTTGGAACTCACCATCTTTAATAACTCTTCCGTCACGCTTAGCGTCAAGAATTGTTTTTTGAGTCATTTGGATACACATAGAGCATTTTTCCATAACTCCTCTAGAACGTACTGTAACATCTGGGTTTAATACCATACGACCTAAATCGTTGTTCATATAGTAATCAAACTCATCATTATTATTGTACAAGAACCAGTTGAATCTACGTACTTTATACGGACAGTTGTTTGCACAATATCTTGTACCTACACAACGGTTATATGCCATATGATTTTGCCCTTGTCTACCGTGTGATGTTGCCGCAACTGGACAAACAGTTTCACAAGGTGCATGATTACAATGCTGACACATTACTGGCTGGAATGCTACCTGAGGATTGTCTGAAGGATTCTCCATCTCACCAAATTCTGATAACGAACTTCCTAATCCAGCTATATTATTTTTCTTTTGATTATCTCCATCAAATGTCTCTTCAGAAGAGTAATATCTATCGATACGTAACCAGTGCATATCACGAGATCTACGTACTTCAGACTTACCAACTACAGGAACATTGTTTTCTGCATGACAAGCGATCACACAAGCTCCACAACCAGTACAAGCATTTAAATCTATAGAAAGATTAAAATGATGTCCTATTGAACGATCAAACTCATCCCAAAGATCTACTTCTGGAGAAGTTACTTCGTACTCAATATGATCTTTGCTTACTTCTGGAATTGCATTCCAGTATTTTTTATCTTTCGTGTTAAATATCTCAAGAGATGTCTCTTTGATAATATCTCCACGCCCCATTAGTGTGTTGTGTAATTGAACACAAGCAAACTCGTGAGTACCTTCTGCTTTAGAAAGTATTACTGATTGAACAGCATTAAGATTTTTATATAAAGGATATGCATTTATTCCTACTTGCATATCTTCTTTTAATCCTTTTGTTTTACCATATCCAAGTGCCAGACCAACTGATCCTTTTGCTTGTCCAGGCTGAATGATCACCGGTACTTTGATTGGTTCTCCACCATCAACAGCAATATTAGCATAACTACCATTCAAGGCTCCATTTGCTACATTCTCATTAGTTATCTCTAACCCTTCTGCATCTGCTCTTGAAATTGTTAAATAGTTATCCCAAGAAGCTCTTGTAATAGGATCAGGCATTTCTTGTAACCAAGGGTTATTAGCTTGCCCTCCATCTCCTAATGAAGTTTTAGTATATAATGTAAGTTCTAATCCTCCTGATTTTGCTGTAGACAATCTTCTTGCTGCTGCCCCATAATTAGGTGTAGTAGCGGTAACTGAGATATCTTCTTCTCCTTCTGGAGTTTCTAATGCTGTTTCTAATTCCTGCTTAGCAAGTGCTGGCTTTACTAAAACCCCATCGTGCAATGCCTGATTCCAAGAAGTACCTCCAAGAATACCTGTCCAGACACTTTTGATATAGTCACTATATGATGATGTATTACCAGTCCACTTTAATAATGTTTCCTGAAACTGTCTAGTATCAAACAAAGGTCTGATAGTAGGTTGCATTAAACTATAACTTCCTTTCTTTAATTCAACATCTCCCCAAGATTCTAAATAATGCGGAGTAGTTGCGATATAAGTACATCCTTCTGCAGTATCATCATTATGCATGCTAAATGCTACAGAAATATCTACTTTTTTAAGTCCTTCTTTAAATTCGTTCGCGTTTGGCAAAGAATATCCAGGATCTACACCAGCGATTAATAAACCACCAACACGTCCTGCATTCATATCTTTAACCAATTGAGCTACAGCTTTAGCATCTCCCTGACGTATTTTACGAGGAGTACTTTCATTAAAAGCCTTACTACCGATATGCTGGTTTATTGCTAAAACTAATAACTGAGCATCAACATCCTGGATTCCAGAAACTACAACCGCATTCTTTCCTGCTTTTTGTATTTGCTTAGCTGCTTTTACAACTTCAGCTTCTAGGTTAGCATCCAAAGTACTCTTAGAGCCAGAACCTGTAGCATACGCATATAGTGCAGCTAACACTTGCTTTTGTTGCGAAGGTGTTACCTGAACTCTTTTATCAGCGTTTGCACCGGCAAGAGACATATTAGCTTCAAACTGTATATGCTTAGACATTTTTCCATTTTTAGGAATACGTCCTTTAGCATATCCGCTATCATAACCTCCTCCTTGCCAATCTCCTAAAAAGTCTGCTCCAACACTAACAATAGTATTAACTTCAGAAAAATCATAATCTGCTAAAGCTCTTTCTCCGTATACTTGTTGATAAGCATCTAAAGCTTCTGTATATGATACAGCATCATACACTACGTGTTTAACGTTTTGGTATTTTGCTTTGAATTCAGAAATTAATTTTGATGTAGAAGGGCTAGCAAATGTTTGTGTTAGTAAAACAATTTGTTTACCACCCAAAGTATTTAACTTAGTTCCTACTTCTTTATCAAGATCTTCCCAGCTAATATCTTCTCCACCTTTTTTAGGTCCTTGAAGACGAGAGTTATCATATAATGACAATACCGAAGCATGAACTCTAGCATTCGCATCTCCATTAGATGTAGCAAGGTTATTATTTTCTACTTTGATAGGACGACCTTCTCTTGTTTTGATCAACACACTTGCAAAATCAAACCCATCAGCGATCGTTGTTGCATAATAATTCGCAACTCCAGGAACAATTCTATCTGGTTGAACTACGTAAGGTATTGATTTTTTAACTGGTCCTTCACAAGCTGCTAAGGTAGCAGCGGCAGTACTAAAACCTACATATTTAAGAAAATCACGACGAGAAGTTGAAGAATTCTCTAAAGATGATTTATCTCCTAAAAACTCATCTGTTGGAATCTCCTTAACAAATTCGTTCTGTTGTAGCGTCTCAACAATAGAGCTATTTTCGTTTAGCTCTTCAACACTTTTCCAGTATTTCTTGTTTGATGACATATATAATTGATATTAGCTTCTTACTTATTTACGCCTGAGGCGTATAATTTTTTATTAATAATGACATTTACCACATTCCAGACCACCCATTTGAGCAGCTGTTAATTGATCTACACCATATTTTTTAGAGAGTTCCTTATGAATCTTCTCGTAATACTTATTATCAGCAACGTTCACATTGGTTTCTCTGTGACAGTTGATACACCATCCCATTGTTAATGGCGCATGCTGATACATAATCTCCATTTCTTCTACTGGCCCATGACATTTCTGACATTCTACTCCTGCAACCGTTACGTGTTGCGAGTGATTAAAGTATGCAAAGTCAGGAAGGTTATGAATACGCACCCACTTTACTGGCTCTGTTTTACCAGTATAGGATTGACTAGCCGCATCCCAACCTACTGCTTTATATAATTTCTGGATTTCTCCGTCATAAAATTCTTTAGAATAATCTGCAGTAGCTGTTGCATCTGCCACTTCACTAATGGATTTATGACAATTCATACACACATTAAGAGAAGGAATTCCAGATGTCTTACTTACTCGCGCAGAAGAGTGACAATATTTACACTCTATCTTATTATCTCCTGCATGGATCTTGTGTGAATAATGTATTGGCTGCACAGGCTGATACCCTTGATCAACCCCTATTTGCATAAAGTATCCATACACAAAATAACCACTAGACAACAGCAAGAATATTGCTGTAACCAATACTAAGAATTGATTTTGTACAAATGCTCTCCATATAGGAGTTCTTTCTTCTTCAACTGGTAGCTCAACATTATTAGCTTCTGCAAAGCTTCTTAGTGTTTTATTCACCAACACTAGCACTACAACTAACATTAGGAACACTAATGCCAAAACAGCAAGAATAACATTAGTAGATACTCCTGAACCTCCATCATCAACTATAACAGGACCTCCTTCTGCCACTTTAGGCTCAGGTTTTGGCTGCATTACATATGCCAAAATGTTATCGATGTCAGTATTATTTAACTGCGGAAATGCATTCATCGCAGTTTTATTATACTCCTCAAAAATTGCAATTGCCTGTGCATCTCCCGCGTCGATCATAGCTCTACTATTCTTTATCCAAGAATATAACCACTCACGTTCGTACTTATCTGCCACTCCAAAAAGAGCTGGCCCTGTCATTTTCTTATAACGTTTATGACACGCTGCACAAAGCGATTTAAACAACGCCTCTCCTTTTGCTACATCTCCTCCAGAAGTAGCTTCGGCAGCCACAACATCAGTAGCAGCAGCTTCATCCTGTGCAAAAACAGGGTTAAAAAATGTAAATAAAAAAACAGTTCCTAGAATTAGGAGTTTGGAGGCTGAATTTCGGTGTTTCACCTGTTCCATATTATCAAGTAGAATTATCGTCTTAATTTTGGTATGGTTTTTTCATTAAACTCTTTAAAAAAGGGATAAAAAACCACCACTTTAAATTCGACGACAAAAGTACTATAATAAGTCGATTTTGGAAATGTTAGCGAACTGTTAAGTGGTAATTTATAACAATTCTAAATAATAAAATTTAATAAAATTGAGTTATTTAACTTTACCTTTGCTCTAAATCTATTTGTAATGAGAATTTTAAGTAACAAGAACCTTTTCCTTCCATTGAGCTTCTTTATTTTTGGAATCACCAATATTCAAGCTCAGGACACCCCAAATTCTAGCTCTGTAGACTCTATTCTTAACAATTTTATCAACGAAGAAATTGTTTTTGAGCCTCAGGAAGCCGAAGTAATCATCAACCAAGACCCAAGAATTCAAACATTATTGGATGTTAAAGCCGAAATGGACAAAGCCGGAACTCTTGGTGACAATTATAAAATACAATTATATAACGGTAATTTAAACCAGGCTCAAACGGTAAGAAAAAAAGCCGTAACTCTTTTTCCTCAATGGGAAATAGAAATTCAATATGAAACACCTGAATATAAAGTATGGATTGGCAATTACAGAAGCAAATTACATACCGACAGAGCACTAAAAGACATTAGAGAAGAATTTCCAGGTGCTTTTAGCTTTAACCCCGAAAAGAAGTAAGCATACAGCTATAAATAGCTTATAAAATAAAAAAGCCCGGTTTATCACCGGGCTTTTTTATTTTATATGAATTTAAGGACTTACAATTTTTTCTTAACTGCTACTTCCTGATATGCTTCAATAACATCTCCAATTCTTATATCGTTATAATTTTTCACCTGCATACCACAGTCATATCCTTTACTAACTTCTTTAACATCGTCTTTAAAACGTTTTAACGAAGCAAGCTCACCTGTATACACAACAACTCCTTCTCTAATTAATCTTATACCTGAGTTTCTGAAAATCTTACCATTCTGAACCATACATCCAGCAATGGTACCTATTTTAGATATCTTAAAGGTCTCTCTGATCTCTGCTGTACCTGTAACTTCTTCTTTCATTACAGGAGAAAGCATTCCTTCCATCGCATCTTTAAGATCATTGATCGCATCATAGATAATCGAGTATGTTCTGATATCGATTTCTTCTTTATCAGCCACCTGTCTTGCATTACCAGCAGGCCTCACATTAAATCCAATTATAATTGCATCAGATGCCGAAGCTAATAGCACATCACTTTCAGTAATTGCACCTACAGCTTTATGTATAATATTCACATGAATCTCTTCTGTAGATAACTTCTGGAATGAATCTGTCAATGCCTCAACAGAACCATCTACATCTCCTTTAAGAATAATATTCAATTCTTTAAAGTCTCCTAAAGCTATTCGACGTCCAATTTCATCAAGAGTAATATGTCTTTGTGTTCTAACAGATTGCTCTCTATGAAGCTGTGCTCTCTTAGAAGCAATATCTTTTGCTTCACGCTCATCTTCTAACACACTAAATTTATCCCCTGCTTGTGGAGCTCCATCAAGACCTAAGATTGAAACTGGTGTTGAGGGCGCTGCTTCTTTAACATTATTACCTCGTTCATCATGCATCGCTTTTACCTTACCGCTATTCTTACCAGCAAGTACATAGTCTCCTATTCGTAATGTTCCTGTTTGAACCAGTATTGTAGACACATACCCTCTACCTTTATCAAGGAAAGCTTCTACCACTGTTCCTGATGCAAATCGCTTAGGGTTCGCTTTAAGCTCTAATATCTCTGCCTCCAACAATACCTTTTCTAACAATTCCTTAACTCCTAATCCAGTTTTAGCGGAAATATCATGGGACTGTATTTTTCCTCCCCAATCTTCTACCAATAAATTCATAGAAGCTAACTTCTCTTTAATTTTATCAGGATTTGCCGTTGGCTTATCTACTTTATTAATCGCAAATACAATTGGCACTCCAGCTGCTTGCGCATGACTTATTGCTTCTTTTGTTTGAGGCATTACGTCATCATCAGCTGCAATTACAATAATCGCTAAATCCGTAACTTGAGCACCACGAGCCCTCATCGCTGTAAACGCTTCGTGACCAGGAGTATCTAAGAAAGCAATTTTTTGTCCACTTTCTAATTGCACCCCATAAGCACCTATATGCTGTGTAATCCCCCCACTCTCTCCGGCGATTACATTCTCTTCTCGAATATAATCCAGTAACGAAGTTTTACCGTGATCAACGTGACCCATTACAGTTACAATTGGAGCTCTATTCACAAGATCCTCAGGAGCATCTTGGATTTCTTCAATTGACTCTTCTATATCAGCAGTTACAAAATTAACTTCATAACCAAATTCATCTGCTACTATAGAAAGGGTTTCAGCATCTAATCGCTGATTCATTGTTACCATTATTCCTAATGACATACAAGCTGATATAACTTGTGTAGTAGGAACATTCATCATCGTAGCAACTTCAGAAACAGTAACAAACTCAGTAACCTTAAGCACTTTGCTTTCTTGTTCTTGCTGTGCTACATCATCTTCTGCTTTTTGTCTATGCTGATCTCTTTTATCTCTACGATATTTAGCCGCTTTTGACTTATTAGATTTCCCTTGTAATTTTTCAAGAGTCTCTCTTACTTGTTTTTGTACCTCTTCTTCGCTTGGCTCTTCTTTTATAACCACAGGTCTTTTCCCTTTTCCTGGGCCACGACCTCTATTTCCTGGGCCGCGGTTACCTGGGCCACGGTTTCCTCCTGACTGGTTATTACCTCCAGGTCTTCCTCCGCCAGAACCTTTTTGACCACCACTTTCTTTACTAATTCTACGGCGGCGCTTTTTAGCTGCATCTCCTGCAGATTTTTTATCTGTCTTTTCTTCCTTCTTCTTAGCTGGTTTTTTAAACTGCGTTAAATCAATTTTCTGACCCGTAAAATTAGGACCATCTAATTTCTTATATTGAGTTTTAACCTTATCTGGCTCTGAAGGAGTTTCGCTTTTTACAGCTTCTGTCTTTTCGACTTTCTTTTCGACTTTCTTTTCTTCAACAACAGTAGGTTTTTCTGCCACCTTCTCCTGCTTCTCTTGTTTTTCCTGCTTCTCCTGTTTTTTCTCTACCTTTTCTACATTTACCTCTTTTACAGGAGCTTCTTTTGTAATTTTAATTCCTTTTTTCACAGGTCTGTTTGAAACCATTTCCGGTTCTTTACTTTTCACCTCTTCTTTTTTAGGAGCTTCAACTACTTTTTCTTCGGGCTTTTCAAGAGCTTCTTCTTTCTTTTTGTCAAGATCGATTTTCCCTACTTGTTTAGGGCCACTCAACTGGGCTTTGGCTTTTACAACTTCACGAGCTTCAGCAAGTTTACGTTTCTCCTCCTGTTCATGTTCTATCTGCACCCGCAATGCCTCTTTCTCTTTTCTTTTTTCTTCTCCGACCTCTTTTGAAGCTACCTTTTTACTCTTATCTGTTTGAAATTCATCAAACAAGAGCTGATAGATCTCAGAAGAAATTTTTGTGGTAGGACGCGCGTCTATCTCATGACCTTTTGAATTCAAAAAGTCAACAGCCCGATCTAGCGAGATATTGAATTCGCGTAATACCTTATTTAATCTCATTGTTCTTGCTTCAGCCATAAATGCCTTCTATTTAATGCTCAAATATAAATTAATTGTCCTTATTAACCCGTAAAATTTATCCTAAGTATATATTTTTATAATAATCCAATCAAAATCCTAAAGTTTTTTGGTTTTCAAAACTAAACAATTCCTAATCGGTATACACTACTTATAGGTGTTTTTCGGGTTAAAAAACAACTATAATGTTTATTCTTCAAATTCTGATTTTAATATCCTGACCACCTCACTAATAGTCTCTTCCTCAAGATCAGTACGTTTTACTAGATCTGCCACATCCTGCTCTAAAATACTTTTTGCAGTATCTAATCCGATTTTAGCAAACTCTTCGATAATCCAAGAATCTATTTCATCAGTAAATTCTGTTAACTCAACATCTTCTTCAACACCTTCTCTATAAACGTCAATTTCAAAACCAGTTAATTGTCCTGCCAATCGAATATTATGACCTCCTCGACCAATAGCCTTAGAAACTTCTTCTGGCTTCAACATCACCTCTGCTCTATTACCTTCTTCATCAATTTTAACCGAAGTTATTCTTGCCGGACTTAATGCTCTTGTAATATACAACTGAACATTATTTGTGTAATTAATTACATCAATGTTCTCATTACCTAATTCTCTAACAATCCCATGGATTCTAGATCCTTTCATACCAACACAAGCTCCTACAGGATCAATTCTATCATCATATGAATCAACAGCCACTTTTGCCTTCTCTCCCGGAATTCTAACTACCTTTTTAACTGTAATTAAACCGTCAAAAACTTCAGGGATTTCAGATTCGAATAATTTCTCCAAAAATAATGGAGAGGTTCTAGACATAATAATTGCTGGCTTATTACCTTTTAGTTCTACAGATTCAATTACCCCTCTAACATTTTCTCCTTTTCTAAAGAAGTCTGATGGTATCTGTCTGTCTTTTGGCAAAATAATTTCATTCCCTTCATCATCAAGAAGTATAATTGCTCTGTGTCTTATGTGATGCACCTCAGCGGTATAAATCTCTCCTTCTAACTCTTTAAATTGCTTATAAATATTTGTATTATCGTGTTCGTGTATTTTTGAAATCAAGTTTTGACGTAATGCTAAAATTGAACGTCTTCCCAGATCAATCAATTTAACTTCTTCAGAAACATCTTCTCCTACCTCAAAATCTGGTTCAATTTTCTGCGCAGCTGTTAATGATATTTCTTGGTTATCATCTTCAACCTCACCATCAGCTACAACAATACGGTTTCTCCATATTTCTAAATCTCCTTTATCGGGATTTATAATGATATCGAAATTATCATCACTACCAAATTTCTTTTTTAGGGCATTTCTAAACACATCTTCCAAGATCGACATTAACGTCACTCGATCTATAAACTTATCATCCTTGAATTCTGAAAATGATTCTATTAACGCGATATTTTCCATATCAATTTACAATTAAAATGTTATCATAACTTTTGCCTCCACTATTTCTTTATATGGGATACTAACCTCCTTAACAACGGTAACCTTTCCTTTACCGACTGGCTTAGGCTCTCTGGCTTTCCATGTTAAAGCAATTTCATCCTCGGTTGCTGAAATCAACTCTCCTTCTATTTTGTTATCTGCAGTTTTAACTTTAAGCTTTCTCCCTACATTCTTTTTATATTGACGTATATGTGTCAATCCTTCAGAAACTCCAGCTGACATTACCTGCAATGAAAAATCCTCTTCATCACGATCCAGATTATGCTCAATTGCTCTACTTATCGCAATACAATCTTCTACCTTCACCCCTTCATCTCCATCAACAATAACCTCAATGCGATTATCCGGATGAATAGTACAATCAATAAGGAATAACGACGGATTTTCCTGAAGTGCCCCTTCTAACAAATCGTGAACTTTATCTTTCAATGACATAAATAGATAAAAAGAGGGGACTTTTCGTCCCCTCAATCTGGTTTTTTAATTTCAACGGTGCAAAGATAGTAATAATATCTTAGATTCAAAATCTAGTTGGTAATCAATTTATTTTGTAAATTTAAGAGACACTTAAAGTCATTTTTTGACTTAAAAATGTAGCTAATGATAATTATCAACATTACTCTTACCTACATAGCAATTCATTTCTCATTAAAAACACCGTTTACCCTCAAAATCACTCACCGTTATGATAAAAAGTATACTTGTACCCACGGATTTCTCTGATCAGGCAGAGAGCGCATTAAAAGTTGCAGCGCAAATCGCTAAAAAAAATAAAGCCAAAATATATTTATTGCACATCCTTGAGCTCCCTTCTCATTTAAGCGATTTAATGACCTCTTCTAGTCCGGCCCCTGCTCCAGAGGCTATTTTCTTTATGAAACAAACTCACAAGAAATTTGGGGAAGTTCTAAAGCAGGACCATTTAAAAGATATTGAAATTATAGAAACCGTAAGTTTTGAAGGTGTAATGCATGGCATTATTAACTCTAGCAAAAAAAACGAGGTAGATATCATTGTTATGGGATCTCATGGATCTTCAGGTTTTGAAGAATTATTTATTGGCTCTAATGCAGAAAAAATAGTTCGTACATCCAAAAAACCTGTTTTAGTAATCAAAGAAGATTGTGATATTTATACTATAAATGATTTTGTATACGCTACTAATTTTGATGATGAAGATAAACCATCTCTTGTGGCAGCGCATGAATTTGCAAAGTCCATAGGTGCCAACCTCCATTTAGTATGGATAAACACAGCCAATGGTTTTAAAACAACCCACGAGACTGAAGCAAAAATGAATCTTATGATTTCAGATCTTCCTATCGACAATTACACCTTAAATATATACAACGATATAACCGTAGAAAAAGGAATACTAAATTTTGCCGGATCCTTAAATGCCGGCATGATCGGTATTAGTACCCACGGCAGGAAAGGTATTTCACATTTTATAAACGGAAGCTTAGGTGAAGATGTAGTAAATCATGCTAAAAGACCTGTACTAACTTTTAAGATCTAATTATGCTATTGGGCCCAGATAATAATCCGGTTTCACTTTTTATTATTTACACACCTCCCAACAGGTCCCAAAAGATCTGACGTCATTTATTTGCAACCATATTCCAACTATATTTTGAATTTAGAGAATTCAAATAGTATTTGGATGCAACTTTGTTCCGATATTCTTATCCCAGAAACACATCAAAAAGCTGAAAGTGATAAACACATCTTAAGCTCAATTTTTTCTTGCCACTTTTACAGCAAAAGAAAAAACCAAAACTCAATTATAAAAAACAAAAAGTAAAAATTATAGATACACCTTACTCCATACTGGTACTTTCAAAACATCACCTAATAAGATAACATCATTCATTAAGGCAGTCTTATCTCCATGATTCAATAAGTTATAACGATCCCCTTTTTTGGTAACCAGGTTCATCTCATAACTATAAAAACTCCCGGAATTATTTCCTTCAACAAACTTCTCCAACACTTGCAATGCAATCACCTGCTCAAAAGGAAGCATAATTCCTTCCACTACTATTTTTCTTTTTGCTATATGAAAAACAGCTTTTGAGGAGAATAACAATAAAAGTACTACTCCAATTATCACAAACACTCCACCAGTTGTAAAAAATATTTTCCCTATCTCAAACAGTGTTATTTTTTTCTCAGAGAATCTATATAACTCTATAAACGAAATAATCGTTGTAACTGCCCCCATTAAAAAAAAGCTCCAAGCAAATATTTTCACATAAGCGGTACCTCCTATTTTATAACCTGAATTCGTTTTCTTCACTCTTTCGCTTAAAAAATTACTTCCAGAGGATTTTGTAGAAACCCAGGAAACCTGCCTCCCAATATCACTCTCTTCAGGATTAGTGAATTCAAAATCCTTATTAATGGTATTTAGTATTTTTTTCTTTTCCCCCAGATAACGAGTTAATATAGCCCCTACACCCATAAATACTAAACAAGCGATTATTCCTCCAATTTTCAAACCATTGAATTGCTGTTTAAGAATTGCTTTTTTCTCTACAGGAATGCTTATTGTTAGGGTTTTTATTTTATTCCGTTGGCTTTGAGTTAGCTCACTTTGTTTTTGCAACACTTCTAATTCTTTCTCCTTCTGATCAAGAGCAACCTTTGATTGATCGTAATACTTATATTGTTTTTGTATTTGTGGAAATATCATAAAGACAAAAAGCCCACCAAATATAACTATTCCCAGCCAAGGTAGTTTAATATTAATTTTATGCATACAGTTGCTCTTTTTTGCGCGTCAAAGATCAAAAAATGTTGAATTTATTATAAAAAGTCGTATCAGTATTATGCAGAAAACCATCTGAAAAAGGTAAAGATTTTACATCTACACTACATTTATAAAAAGAAAAACCCTGAGTGTTTATATACTCAGGGTTTTTTCTGTTGGTCTACTAGGGCTCGAACCTAGACTCTTCTGGACCAAAACCAGACGTGTTGCCAGTTACACCATAGACCAATGCGTCATTGCGGGTGCAAATTTAATACATTCTTTTAGCTCTACAAACATTTTTTGAAAAAAATTACACTATATTTTTTTTCTCACCCCTAATTGCCTCTAAAATATAAACTTCTGTTAAGCGTTTACTAAAAAAAACAAGGGGAAAGTATTTTTATTACTAAATTCGCCACACGTTATAACAACAGCAAAATCTTATGAGTACATTCAACTTTGCAAAGTGGAATAAAATTTCGGGGTGGGCAGTCTTTGTAATTGCCTTATGTGTCTATTCACTTACCGTTGAACCAACAGCTAGTTTCTGGGATGCTGGAGAATATATTGCCACCTCTTCAAAACTGCAGGTGGGGCACCCTCCAGGAGCTCCTTTATTTCAGATGATAGGGGCTTTTGCTTCAGTTTTTGCTTCAGATCCAAGTCAAATTGCCTTAATGGTAAATATGACCTCTGCTTTTGCAAGTGCTTTTGCAATTCTATTTATGTTTTGGTCGATTACTATTCTTGTTCGTAAACTCATAATTAAAGATGAAGAACTTACTCAAAGTAAAGCTCTCGCTGTTTTAGGAAGTGCATTTGTTGGCTCATTAGCTTTTACCTTCTCTGACAGTTTTTGGTTCAATGCAGTAGAAGCTGAAGTTTATGCTATGGCCATCTGTATTTTATCTATCCTATTTTATCTTGGATTGCTTTGGGAAAGAGATATGCACAAACCTCGAGGTAATCGATGGTTGATTCTTATAGCCTTTATTGTAGGGCTGTCTTTTGGTGTTCACTTCATGGGATTATTATCAATCCCTGCTATTGGTTTGCTTTATTATTTCAAGAATTATAAAAACATTACGATAAAGAACTTTATTATTGCTAATGTTGTTGTTGTAGGTATTTTATTATTTATTTTTAAGCTGTTACTACCTTCAACACTTAAGTTTTTTGGGTTTGCCGAAGTTTTCTTTGTTAACTCAATAGGCCTTCCTTTCAATTCCGGAACTATTATAACAGGGCTTTTCTTTGCAGGACTTTTTTATTACTTATTAAAATATACCCGCAAAAAGAACTATCCATTATTAAATACCATATTATTATGTGTTGTATTTATTTTTGTAGGTTTCTCTTGCTGGATTATGCTGCCTATTCGTGCCAATGCCGGCACCGTAATTAACGAAAATAATCCTAATAACGCTCGGGAATTATTAGCATATTACAACTTAGAACAATATCCAGAAACTCATCTTTTCTATGGTCCTCAATTTACAGAAATCTATGCTGGTCTTGATGAAAACAACCCATACGAAGACGACAAACCTAAGTATGAAAAAAATCTTGAAACCGGTAAATATGATATCGTAAATGACTGGAAGAATGCCAAACAAAATATTGACGATGATCATAAGGCTATTCTTCCAAGAATGTGGAGCACAGAACATATTGCTAATTATATGCAATTTACTGGCCCTATAAAATTTACTATAAAACCTGAATATCAGGATGAAGATGAGCTCCTAAACGCTGTAACTCAATTCAGGAGAGAATATGCCAGTGGTCAAATGGATAATGATGACTATGACAAGTTTTTAAAATCATTTGGTGAGTATCTCAATATACAAAAGCCATCATTTATAGATAACATCGGTTACTTTTTTGAATATCAAATAGGCTACATGTATTGGCGTTATTTTATGTGGAACTTTGTAGGTAGGCAAGATGACAATCAAGGACAATACACAGATCTTGAAGGAAACTGGCTAAGTGGTATCAAGTTCATTGATGAAATGCATTTAGGCTCTCAGGACAATCTACCTAGCGATGCTCTTAAAAACAAAGCTCGTAACACCTATTTCTTTTTACCTTTACTACTTGGATTACTAGGGTTTGTATTTCAACTCACTCGTGATAAAAAGAATTTCTGGATCTTGTTGATCTTTTTCCTTTTTACAGGTTTAGCCTTAAAACTATACCTAAACGAAAGACCTTTTGAGCCAAGAGAACGAGATTATGCATTAGTTGGATCATTTTACGTATTTGCCATATGGATTGGGTTTGGAGTATACGCATTGTTTGATCTGCTCAAAAATTCGTTAAAACCAAAAATACTAGCTCCGGCAATTACCGTAGTTTGTCTAATAGCAGTCCCCATTCTTATGGCTGCTCAAAATTGGGATGATCATGATCGTTCTAATAGATATACAGCCCAGGCAATGGCCAAAATGTATCTGCAATCTTGTCAAAAAGATGCAATACTTTTTACCATTGGAGACAATGATACTTTTGCATTATGGTATGCTCAAGATATCGAAGGATATCGAACGGATGTAAGAACAATCAACACGAGTCTTTTTGCTACAGATTGGTACATTGATCAAATGAAAAAGGCTGCATACGACAGTAAACCTATACCTTCTCAATTGACACATAAGTTTTATAGGTTTGGGAACAATGATGCCATCTATTATAAGCCTGTCACTAATGACACCATGTTGATCAAAAACTGGATGCGATGGATAGAAACAGATGATCCAAGAACTCAAGGAGATTTACAAAGTGGTAAAAAAGTAAATACTTTCCCAACCAAACATATACGTATTCCTGTGGATAAAGAAGCAGTGCTTAGAAGTGGTATTGTTCCTGCTAAAGACGCAGATCTTATTGTACCTTATATTGATATTCATTTAAAAGGAAGTCTTCTATTCAAGAATCGTCTTTTAATGCTGGATATTATTGCTAATAATAATTGGGAGCGACCCATTTATTTTACCGGAGGAAGTTTTGGGGATGATGATTATCTATGGATGAAAGATTATCTCCAGCTCGATGGCGTAACCTATAAATTGGTTCCTATCCGTACTAAAGTTGATAAGCGCAATCCATTTGACATGGGTCGTATTGATACCGATGTAATGTATAACAACGTTAAAAGCTGGGATTGGGGTAACAGTGAAAGCCCAGATATTTATCACGATCCAGAAACTAGAAAAAACGCTATTACGTACAGAAGTAATCTGGCAAGATTGGTAGAAGCTCTTATTAATGAAGACAAAAAAGACAAAGCCAAAGAGATTTTAGACCTGGGGACGGAAAAAATGCCTATTGAATACTATGAGTACTACACCCTATTAGAACCATATGTTACAGGTTATTATCAAGTAGGTGAAAAAGAAAAAGCTCGTAATTTATGGAACAAAATTGCCAAAAAGTACCAAGAGCAACTTACCTATTTCGGAAACCTGGAACTTAAAAATCAATACTATTATGCAGAAGACATAGTTACCAATGTAGAGCGCTATAGAAGCGTAGTCGACTTGCTTCTAATTAATCAGGATAGAGACATGGTTGAAGAAAAGGCAGAAGAGTTTAATCGTTATTTAAGACTATTTACCCGCCTGTATTCTGAAGATGAAGAGTACGATGATAATGATGCGGTTAGTAAGCAAGAAGAAGATTTAATTAAAGAATTTCAGGATGGTGAAAAATCACTAGATTCTTTAGATAGCATTCCGCAATAAAAAACCAAAGATATCAAAGCAATCAAATAGATGTCAGTACTAATTCCTACCAAAACACCAGGGATTATAAAAAAGATATACCCAAACTATATTTGGGATTTATATACAGAAGAGAGTGAAAGGAAAATATACCTAACTTTTGATGATGGGCCTATTCCTGAAGTCACACCACTTGTCTTAAAGGAATTAGAAAATCATAAAGCAAAAGCAACTTTCTTTTGTATTGGAGATAATATTAAAAAACATCCGGGTGTTTTTAAACAAATACTTAATGATGGCCATGCTATAGGAAATCATACAATGCATCATCTTAAGGCCTGGGATAATGACACAAAAACATATATTGAAGATATTATAGATTGCGAAAACGTAATTCTAAAACATTCAGATCATTTTGCTCAACAAAAAATATTTCGCCCTCCTTATGGACAAATAAGTATCTCTAAGTTTAACGAAATACAAAAACTGGGATATAAAATTATACTATGGGATATTTTATCAAAAGATTGGGAAAAATCTTTGCCTGCTTTAATTTGTAAGAAAAACGTAATTACTCATACCAAACCAGGTAGTATTGTAGTTTTCCATGATAGTATAAAGGCCTCAAAAAACCTTATCTCTGTGCTTCCTGAAATCTTAGCACATTTTACTAATGAGGGATATGTTTTTGACAAAATAACACCTTAAACATACTCTTTCATAAGACCTATTAAGGTATTCGCATCTTGCTCTCCACTTTGCCTCCAAACCATTTCACCTCCTTTATAAATCATTAAAGTAGGTAGTCCTTTGATACGTAATGCCGTTGCCAATTCTTCATTTTTATCGACATCAATTTTTATCACCTTTCCCTTATCGCCAAGAGCAGCAGCCACATCCTTTAACACAGGATGCATAGATACTGAAGGTTCATTCCATTCAGTATAAAAATCCAGTAAAACCGGAACTCCTATACCTATTAAATCTCCAAACTTTGACATTGTTAAAGTATTTTTACGTTTCCAACTGTATTTTAATAATCATATACAGTTAATTAACTGTTGTAAAGATACTATTTTATATGAATTAAGCGGGTTTTACCCCTTTTCTTAACTCAATAACCGTTATCTCAGGCCATATCCCTACTCTGCCAGGAAATGCATGAAAACCAAAACCTCTATTCACATTCAAATAGCGTCCCATTTCATTATACATTCCTGCCCATTGTTTATAAACATATTGTACCGGACTCCAGCGTATAAAACCGGGGATTTCAATCCCAAATTGGAATCCATGTGTATGACCACTTAACGTAAGATGATAGTGATCCTCGTGTTTTTTCACCTCATATTCCCAATGAGAAGGATCATGGCTCAATAATATTTTAAAATCTTCTTTAGTCACATTTTTTGAAGCCAGTGTTAAATCACCTGCTTTTTTAAAATTATGCCCCCAATTCTCTACACCTACAATAGCTATTCGTTCTCCATCTTTTTCAAGAAAAGCACTATCATTAAGTAACAAATTAAAATCTATTTTATTATGTATATCCTTTATTGCTTCAAAATTAGCTTCCTTTTCTTCCTCGCTTTCCCAGGTTACATATTCTCCATAATCATGATTCCCTAATACAGAATACTTACCATATTTTGGTGTTTTTATACGTTTAAACGTATCTATCCAATCATCCATTTCTTTCGCCATAGTATTGACAATATCGCCCGTAAACAAAAGAAGGTCAGATTCTTGTTCATTAATCAAATCAACAGCATATTCAATTTTTTCAGCCTCATCAAAACTACCAGAATGGATATCCGAAATTTGAGTGATTCTAAGGCCATCAAAAGCTTCAGGAAGATCATCATAATGCAATACATGTGTAATTACTTTATAATTATATTTCCCTCTAAAAATCCCATGAATCAACCCTGCAAAAGGTATTGCTGCAATTCCTAACGCTACCTGACTGATGAATTTCCTACGATCTGGTAAATATTGAGGAGCACTTCCTTCAAAAAACGTATTTGATAAGTAGTTATATCCTGCTACACACACCCTCACAATATCTTCTCCAAACATAAACAAAACCAGAATTAATTTTGGTACGATGGTGACCAACAACAGACCACTTGCTCTCAAAGTATATTGTGTAGGCCCTACATTTCTATCATAATTCGTGAATATATATATAACATAACTTATTACTAATATAGACAAAACAAAATAGCCTATCTGCACTATTTGATTTCTGGTGATAGTTCGCACAGCCTGATACGCATAGATCTCAATCAACAGATAAATCACAATAGGTATTATCCAACGCATAATTTTTCCCTTATTTAATTAAAAAAACAAAGCTATTCTACCTTTTTCAAATCCATTTAGGTTTAAGTAAAAATTAACGATCTTTATTTTTAGTTGATAGAAACCCAGAGGTTTTAGTAATAAATAGCCTTAATTCTTAATAACTTTTTTTTCAAATGTAAAATTTTTATTCGTACCTTCGTCCATATGTCTTGTTAGTGGGCTTTCCACTTGGAAAACAATTTATATTTGCAAAAAAAATTACAACCGTATTTATAGCAATTGATAACATTGTTATCAATTTTATTTTGGGGCGAAATGCCGTCAGTACTTGACGGCATTTCTTATTTTTTAACTTCAACATTACCTGCCCGTTCCTTAAGTCTTTAAGTTCTTCAAGCTGTTGAGTGATTTTAGTATTAAAAAATCTTTATCTAATACCTATTATTTTATACTATTTTGATTAATCTTCTTTTTATATTGCATTCCTTAAAAGCTATCATATATTATGTCACAAAAACGTCTTTTTTTACTGGATGCTTTCGCCTTGATTTTCCGTGGTTATTACGCTTTAATCAAAAACCCAAGAATCAACTCCAAGGGGCAAGACACTTCTGCTATAATGGGTTTTGTCAATTCTCTTTTTGATGTTATTAAAAGAGAAAAACCAGATCATCTTGCTGTTGCTTTTGATAAAGGCGGTAGTACGGATCGTTTAGAAATCTTTCCAGAATATAAAGCCAATCGCGACGAAACACCCGAAGCTATACGAATTGCAGTTCCTATCATACAGGAAATACTAAAAGCAATGCATATCCCTATTATTGAAAGAACCGGTGTTGAAGCAGATGATCTGATAGGTACGATAGCAAAACAAGCTGAGAAAGAAGGGTACAAAACATATATGGTTACTCCTGATAAAGATTATGCACAACTAGTTTCTGAAAATATTTTCATGTATCGTCCTGCCAGAATGGGTAATGGTATTGAAATATGGGGTATTCCTGAAGTACAGAAAAAATTTGAAGTAGAAAGACCTGAGCAGGTTATCGATTATTTGGGAATGATGGGTGATGCTGTAGACAACATTCCTGGACTGCCAGGAGTTGGAGATAAAACCGCCAAAAAGTTTATTGCCGCTTATGGATCTATGGAAGAGCTTTTAGCCAATACAGATCAACTTAAAGGTAAAATGAAAGAAAAGGTAGAGGCAAATGCAGAATTAGGTCTTCTATCAAAAAAACTCGCTACAATCATTACAGATTGCGATGTGACATTTAGTGCCGATGACTATGAACTTTCTGAACCTGACGCTAAAAAAGTACAAGAAATATTTGAAGAGTTAGAATTTAGACGACTAAAAGATCAATTCATAAAAATCTTTTCCGGAGAAGAAACAACAGCCACCCAATCCGGTAGTGCCTCTACTTCAAAAAAACAAACAAAACAAGCTGGAGCAGGCCAGTTCTCTTTATTTGGAGATAACGAAGAACAGTCTACAGAAGTTGCTTCTTACTCTAGTCGAAAAACCATAGCTAACACCGAACATTTTTATCAAAGCATAGCTCCTGGAATGGCGACAAAACTATTTCTTCAAAATTTAATGAAGCAGGAAAATGTATGTTTTGACACAGAGACCACCGGTCTTGATCCTCTTACAGCTGAGTTAGTTGGAATTGCTTTTTCTTGGGAACCCACCAAAGGGTTTTACATCCCTTTTCCTGAAGAACGTGATGAAGCTCAAAAGATCATTGAAGAATTAAGACCTTTTTTTGATGCTGAGCATATCACAAAAATTGGTCAAAACCTTAAATATGACATCAAAGTACTTGCAAAATATAATGTTGTAGTTAAAGGAAAACTATTTGACACAATGCTAGCACATTATCTTATCAATCCAGATATGAGACATAATATGGATGTCCTTTCTGAAACCTATCTTAATTATGCTCCTGTTTCAATCACCGAGTTAATAGGTAAAAAAGGTAAAAACCAGTTATCATTTCGTGATGTTCCTGTAGAAAAACAGACAGAATATGCAGTTGAAGATGCAGATATCACTCTTCAATTAAAAGAACACTTTGCTCCAGAATTAAATGAAGCAAACATATTATCTTTATTTGAGGATATTGAAGTCCCATTGCTTAGAGTATTGGCTGACATGGAAGTTGAAGGTATTAATCTTGATAAAGATTTTCTTCAATCATTATCTGATGAGTTAGATAATGACATCAAAAGCTTAGAGAGTAAAATATACACAGAAGCTGGTGAAGAATTTAATATCGCTTCACCAAAACAATTAGGAGTAATATTGTTTGAAAAATTAAAACTGGTTGACAAACCCAAAAAGACAAAAACCGGGCAATATTCTACTGCAGAAGATGTATTATCATATTTAGCCAAAGATCACGAGATTATTCAAAACATATTAGACTTTAGAGGCTTATCAAAGTTAAAAAGCACCTATGTTGATGCTTTACCTACACAGGTGAATGCAACTACCGGAAGAGTGCATACAGACTATATGCAGACCGTTGCAGCTACAGGACGTTTAAGCTCCAACAATCCGAATCTACAGAATATTCCGATTAGAACTGAGCGTGGTAGACAAGTAAGAAAAGCTTTTGTACCAAGGGACAAAGATCATACCCTACTCGCTGCGGATTATTCTCAAATAGAACTACGAATCATTGCAGCATTAAGCGAAGAAGAAACAATGATTGAAGCCTTTAGAAACGGAGAAGACATTCATGCTTCTACCGCCGCTAAAGTTTTTAATGTACCTATTGAAGAAGTAAGCAGGGAGCAGCGTGGTAATGCTAAAACAGTAAACTTTGGAATCATATATGGAGTTTCTGCTTTTGGATTAAGTAACCAGACCGATCTTTCGCGTAGCGAGGCCAAAGAATTAATAGACACTTACTACAAAACGTATCCTAAGCTCCGCAATTATATGAGTGAGCAGGTAGATTTTGCAAGAGACAATGGATATGTTCAAACAGTATTAGGAAGACGCAGATATCTAAAAGATATTAATTCTGCTAATGCGGTAGTACGTGGTGCTGCAGAACGAAATGCCGTGAATGCACCAATACAAGGAAGTGCAGCCGATATTATTAAGATTGCTATGATCAATATCCACAAAAAATTAAATGAAGGTAATTACAAAACCAAAATGCTTTTACAAGTACATGATGAATTGGTTTTTGATGTTTATAAACCCGAATTAGAAGCTATCAAACCTTTGATCAAAACCGAAATGGAAAATGCATACAAACTTGCTGTACCACTAGATGTAGATCTTGGGTTAGGTGATAATTGGCTAGAAGCGCACTAGAGGTTTGTAAAAACTAAGATTTACTATTAGTTATATCACTAAAAAAGTCATAATAATTTAAAAAAGTTGGCATTACCGGACCATTAAATGGGTTGGGAGCATTAAACAAGACACAGATAGCTATTTTATTTTCTGGATCAACCAATAGCTGTGTCTTGTATTGATTTACATTTCCTCCATGATATATGACTCTACGCCCTCTATAGTCTAGTATACGCCAACCCATACCATAATAAGAGTCGGTTACTCCATCCCATAGGTTTACATAAGTATCTTTATCACTGGTACAAATAACAGGGTTAAAAATATCCGTTAGACTCTCTTCGGATATAACATCTGGTCTATATCCTAGCAACACTTTTAAATACTCTCCCATATCAGATATCGAAGCATTAACACCTCCAGCAGCAGCAACATTATAATAATTCTTATGCAAATCAGTGAGGTAGTACTCTTTAGAATAATGATTCCATCTATGAGGTAAAGCAATATTATTACTCTGAGAGATTGCTGAATAAGTACTGGAAGCATTATGCATTCCTGAAGGCGCAAAAACCCTTTCTTTTATAAGTGTTTCAAAAGATTGATTTGTTTGCTGTTCCATTACCTTTTCAATCACAGAAAACATAGCATTTTGATATTCATACTCCGTTCCTTCTCTAGATACAACTCCTTTATGCTTAAAACTTTTAATAATCTGATCGATAGACAATCCACGATTTATTAATTTACTATACGTATATTTATATAAGCCTGTTGTATGAGAAAGCACATGACTAACCTTAAGTCGATTTGCCTGATCCCGATCTTTTAGATCAAATGTTTGTAGTGACTCTTTTATCTTTTGGTTCCAACTTAACTCACCTTTATCCACAAGATTTCCAGCAAGAACAGCAGTTACTCCTTTAGACAGACTTGCTATCCTAAAAACAGTATTTACATTAACAGAATCCTCGGTGTGGATTTTTTTTACCCCAAATCCTTTTTTATAAATAACTGTAGAGTCTTTAACAATAACCACTGCCGCTCCTGGGCATTCAGAAACATTAAAATTAGTTTTAAAAAACTTATCATAATGTTCTAGAAAAAGAGACAAAGAATCTTTTTTTTCAACCTCAGGCTTTTTTGCGGTTACCGTAACTACTTCTTTACTCTGTTGGCTTTGACATCCAAACAACATGAATGCCACTATTAATACTCTTAAAAAGTAATGCATATCTATCATAAATGTCTGCAAAATAAATGTAAAATTATCACAGAATAAAGTCTTTAGCCTTAAAACTCCTTATTTACTATAGAATATATAATCCAAAACATTAAAAATGCCTTCTCCATAAAAAAGAGAAGGCATATAAAATCAAATACAAAATTCCCGAAAGTATATCATAACATATTCATTACAACACAAATCTATATGTTGCTTTAATCAAAAATGTATTATCAGGTTGTTGATCTAATATTTGGTTGTTCAAACTTCTGAACAAATGATCTCCAGGATCTCCCGACCCTGTAACTCCTTGTGACCACACGAGAAATATTTCTGATCCAGGAATATACTCCCATCTTAATACTAGATTAGACCTAAATTGTACAAAGGCAAAATCAGGATTATCTATAGTATAATCTACAGCACCATCAACATCTTCATCAACAGAATACACATCATTAGCAAAAGAAATTTGATTCTCATTATAAAGATTGATTCTCTGATTAAGGTCTTTTGCAACCGGGTCATTCACAAAATTAAAATTAGAATATCTTCCTCTGGATATAAACGGCTGCCCATAATACTGTATCGTAAGATTAGGGTTGATATTATAATTCAATCTAATACTAGCACTTAAGGTTTGTTGATCAATTTTTGCAGTAACATACCTTGGAGTACCATTAAAATCAGTTTCAGTTACATACTGTGTTTTATTAGGATTTCTTTCAAACTCCGGATTAAGCGACATACTAAATGCATCAAATGGCTGATATCTTAATCTTAGTACATATCGTTGAAAAGAAAAGTTATTTTGTTGCGCCCATGAATTCACATGACCAACGGTAAAATTAAACTTCTTTCTGCTATCAGAACCAAAGAACAATACGGCTATATTCTCTTCAGAAAAACGAAACCTCGGTCCACCTCTTAAAATAGTATTTGTAAATATTCTAGGCTTATGAATATATTCTACCTCTGTCCACCAATTATTTTTATAATTTATAAATCCTCCTGTACCATACTGAATTCTATTATAGTTACCATCAAAATCAAAAGAAGAAAATTGATTAAACCACAGATTTACTCTTCGATATAATTTGGTTGGTTTTAAAAACAAATATCTAAGATTGGTGAACTGCCTTATTTCATCAGCCTGACGTAAAAAACCGATGTCATTTAATTCTAACTCTGGAGATCTCCAATAAAGACCTGCATTATATCTCCAGTTACCTCCACCAGATTTACCACCTGTAAGCTTACCTCCAGTACCGGTTAATGATGTTCGATTAGGATCCACCTCTACATGATCGGCATCCACTCTTTGAAACAAATGTGTTAAAGAATTCTGTGTAGCTTCTATCGCTTCTTTAGACCCTTCAATATGACTTGTAACAATATTACCTTCGACAAAATACTTTCTCTCTTTCCAATTATGCCTAAAATCTATACCTCCGGTATATGCAGATTCTCTTAAAAAATTAAGATTGTTCTCTCTTAAATTTACCAATTCACTTGTTTCATCGGTATTAGGATCTTCAAAATCTATATTCAAAATATCCCCGAGATCTCGATTGGTAGCTGTAAAGATCCCTCCTATATATGAGTTACGATTATTAAAGTCTTTCTGTAGCCTTCCAACAAAATAATTGGTTAATGGTTCTACTATAGTTTCTCTTCTGTTACCATCTTGATCTTGAATCTTAGCAATTTCTCTAGAGGTTACACTTTCCAAAACACCGATTGACCATCCGTTTTTGGTTTTTCCGCTAAATTTTGCCGCTCCCAAAATAGTAGTATTATTTGGTCGATCTACGAATTCTCCATCAATAGTGTTTATGGAACCTTGTGGACTTCTTCCTATTCTCCTCGAATAAAAGACATTATCAAAACCATTGGCAAAACGATAATCAAATATATTTTTGTTCTCTACAAAGAAAGGACGTTGCTCTCTGAAAAATATCTGAAAACCATCTAAAGCAATCGCTGCTGGATCGGCTTCAACCTGTCCAAAATCGGGGTTCACAGTCAAATCCAGAGTTAAATCATTTGTAATTCCAATTTTTGCATCCAGTCCTCCGTTTAATTTAAAGTCATCTCCATCTCTAAATGGATTTCCTTCTTCTTCTGGGAAAGTATCATATTGAGTCACAGTAAATGGCTGGATCTCTAATTGCTTTTGTGGTTCTATATCTATAAGACCATGCAACTCTCCAAACTCACTAATCCAACCGGGAGCATCTTGCGGGATTCGCTGCCACACCGACCTCTCTTCTTTTCTAAAGATTCGTCGGTTTACTTGCAATCCCCACACCTGTTCTTTACTCTTTCCAAATTTTAATTGACTTAACGGGATTTTTATTTCTGCGGTCCACCCTTCATCATCTATATTAGTGGCAGCATACCAAATAGGATTCCAACTACCATCCCAATTATTACCATTCTGAGAAATAAATTCATCTCCTTTTACTCCAGCAGCTGTGATTGAAAAAGAAAAACCAGTTCGTTTATCAAGGTAGCTATCCAAATTGATCTCTACCCAATCTCCGGCAAAACCATCTCTTCTTGAAAGTCTTTTTTCTATTTTATCAGGTTCTGTATCATAACACCTGTATGCTACATATAGATATTTCTGATCATATACTATTTTAAATTTTGTTTGCTGGGCGGGTGGTGTATTTTCATCTGGTTGATTTTCGATAAAATCTCCAGTCCATTCTACCAAGTCCCATCCAGATTCATTAATAAATCCGTCGATTGTTGGAGGTTCATTTTGCTGTAATGGTTTTGTGGTATAAATCCTTTTTTTTACCGTTTGAGTAGAATCTTGAGCATTAATAAAAAAAGGAAACAAGAAAATAACCAAAAGATGGCTAAAACGTTTCATAGAGTGATTAGTTTAATGATTGATATAACTAAGATGACAGAAATTATTCTGGTTTGTCACACTTTGTTTCTTTTTTTAGTAAAAAATTAACAGCATAATAGGTATCCAAACTGTAAAATCAGTAATTATGTATCACTACAAAGAGATTTATCTGAAAAGCAATGAATCATCATTCAAAAATAATATCAACTTGCTGTTTGCTATATAAATATATAATTGTACATTTGCACCCCTATTTTATATAGGAAAGGAATGTTTAATAAGTAAAATTAATTAGTGTGGACACATTAAGTTACAAAACAGTATCTGCAAACAAAGCAACCGTTACAAAAGAATGGTTACACGTAGATGCTGAAGGACAGACTTTAGGACGTCTATCTTCTGTAGTTGCAAAACTACTTAGAGGTAAGCACAAACCTAACTTTACCCCACACGTTGATTGCGGTGATAATGTTATCATTACCAATGCCGAAAAAATCAACTTAACAGGAAAAAAGTGGACAGATAAATCTTATATCCGTCACACTGGATATCCTGGAGGGCAAAGAAGTCTTACTGCTCAGGAATTGTATGAAAAAAATCCAGAGCGTTTAATCGAAAAAGCGGTAAAAGGAATGCTTCCTAAAAACAAATTAGGAGCTGATTTATTCCGTAATTTAAAGGTTTATGCAGGAGCGCAACACAATCAGGACGCTCAGCAACCTAAAACTATTAACTTAAACGAATTTAAGTAATGGAAGTTATTCACAAAATTGGTCGTAGAAAAACCGCTGTAGCTCGAGTTTATCTTAAGGAGGGTTCTGGAAAAATCACGATCAACAAAAAAGATCTTAACGCATATTTTACTACTGGAACTTTACAATACAAAGTTAACCAACCTCTTATGCTAACTGGCAACGAGGAGAAGTTTGATGTAAATGTAAATGTATATGGTGGTGGAATCACTGGTCAGGCAGAAGCTGTTCGTTTAGCAATCTCCAGAGCGGTATGTGAGCTAGATGAAGAAAACAGAACCGTCTTGAAACCAGAAGGTTTATTGACAAGAGATCCTAGAATGGTAGAGCGTAAGAAATTCGGTCAGAAGAAAGCGCGTAAGAAATTCCAGTTCTCTAAACGTTAATTTATTAAAACAGTATTTGTTGTTATTCCGATTTAACGGAAGTTAGTTTAGCATCTAAATATTCAAGGCCTAAAAATAGTCACTTGTTTATTGCTAATTCAACAGAACGTAAACTATTACAAAAATGGCAAACAATATCGAAGTAAAAGAATTACTTGATGCAGGTGTACACTTTGGACACCTTACAAGAAGATGGGATCCCAATATGGCACCATATATTTATATGGAACGTAATGGTATTCACATCATTAACTTATATAAAACTGCTGCAAAAATCGATGAAGCTAGTGAAGCTTTAAAGAAAATTGCTGCATCCGGTAGAAAAATTCTTTTCGTTGCTACCAAAAAACAAGCAAAAGAAATCGTAGCTGAAAAAGCAAGCAAAGCCAACCAGCCTTATATCACAGAAAGATGGCCTGGTGGAATGCTTACTAACTTTGTTACTATCCGTAAAGCTGTTAAGAAAATGGCTGCTATTGATAGAATGAAGAAAGACGGTACATTCAACACTTTATCCAAAAAAGAACGTCTACAAGTAGATCGTTTAAGAGCAAAATTAGAAAAGAACCTTGGTTCTATCTCTGATATGACTCGTTTACCTGGAGCACTATTTGTTGTAGATATTACTCGCGAACACATCGCAGTAAAAGAAGCTCAAAAATTAAACATTCCAATTTTTGCAATGGTAGATACCAACTCTGACCCACGTCAAGTTGACTATCTAATCCCTGCAAATGATGATGCTTCTAAGTCTATCGACAAAGTAATGACCTATGTTAGCGATGCAATCATTGACGGCTTAAACGAAAGAAAAGCTGCTAAAGATGCTCCGAAAAAGGATGCTCCGAAAAAGGAAGCTCCAGCAAAAGCTGCAGCACCTGCTAAGGTAGTAGAAGAAGTTGTTGAAGCACCAGTAGTAACTGAAGCTGCAAAGCAAGAAGAAGAATAAACAGATTGACCGTTTAACAATCTTTATTCGAAGTTAAGTTAGAAATTCAAAGCTTAACTTTAATATAAAATCGATGAGTCGTTTAGTTCTTTACTTTTGCAGTACTGACTAAACGACTTATTTTTTAAAATAAACAAATTAAAATATTTAATAGATATAGATATGGCAAAGATTACAGCCGCAGAAGTAAGTAAATTACGTAAAGCTACAGGTGCCGGAATGATGGATTGTAAAAAAGCACTTGTTGAAGCAGAAGGAGATTTTGACCAAGCAATTAAAATCCTTAGAGAAAAAGGACAGAAAATAGCTGATAAAAGAGCTGACAGAGAATCATCTGAAGGTGCTGTTATCGCAAAAGTTAACGACGCTAAAAACAAAGGTGTAATCGTTTCTCTAAATTGCGAAACTGACTTTGTTGGAAAAAACGAATCTTTCGTTTCTTTAGCTAAAGAATTAGCAGAAGTAGCACTTAACAGCTCATCTAAGGAAGAGTTATTAGCTGCTGACTTTAACGGTATGAGTGTTCAAGATAAACTTATTGAACAAACTGGTGTAATTGGAGAAAAAATAGAAATCGGTGATTTCAAAATGCTAGAAGCTCCTTTTGTTGGATCATATATACATGGAAACAAGATTGGTGCCTTAACAGGATTATCATCTACTATCGATAGCGCTGAATCGTTGGCCAAAGATATTTCTATGCAAGTAGCTTCTATGGGAGCCACTACATTATCTTACAAGGATTTTGACCCTGAATTCGTTGCTTCTGAAACGCAGGCACGAATCGCTGCTATTGAGAAAGAAAATGAAGAGTTAGAAAGACTTGGAAAAACATTAAAAAATGTTCCTCAGTTCATTTCTAGATCTCAATTAACCGAAGAAGTAATTGCTCAAGCAGAAGAAAGATTAAAAGAAGAGTTGAAAGCAGAAGGTAAACCTGAGCAGATTTGGGATAGAATTCTTCCTGGTAAACTTGAAAGATTTATCTCTGATAACACTACACTTGATCAAGAACAATGTCTTTTAGATCAAAATTTCATTAAAGATGAAAAGAAAAGTGTTGCTGATTATGTTAAATCATTAGGTGACGTTGCTGTAGTTTCTTTTGAAAGAGTAACTCTAGGCTAGTTCCTAAAACATATTATTATTGTGCTCTAGCACAAAATTAAAAAGCCGCTTCTTATCAGAAGCGGCTTTTTCCTCATTTTTCAAAATATTTTCTTCCTAGATTCTAATCGTTTTCCCTAAAACATTTTAGAACTTTCTAAAATGCTACCCCAAAAAAGACTAACTCCCCAATCAGTCTAGAATTAACATATTCAACTGTTATAAAAATATGTTGCTCCCGAAAAAACGACTATCACTATTTCAAAAATATTTCTCATCCCCCTTGTTCTTTGTTTTCCTTTGGCAAACCTATAACATAATCTAAAGCCATCCAATACTGGTGGCAGGGGAAAAGAACCCTTTTTTACAGGGGTTTTTTATTTTACGGTTATTATAGTATTATTCAAAACATTTACCTTTACTTAATAAAGTATTTTCTAAATTAAGAATATCATTATATTTGCACGACAGTTAAAACAAGCAATGAAATACAAAAGAATATTACTAAAATTATCTGGCGAGGCTCTAATGGGCGAACGTCAATATGGTATTGACCCAAATAGATTGGCAGAATACGCACATGAAATTAAGCAAATCACCAACAAAGGTGTTCAAGTTGCAATCGTAATTGGAGGAGGTAATATTTTTAGAGGTGTTGCAGGAGCCAGTAAAGGAATGGATAGAGTACAGGCAGATCATATGGGTATGCTTGCTACAGTTATCAATGGATTAGCCTTACAAAGTGCTCTTGAAGATTCTGAAATACCTACTCGACTTCAATCTGCTGTAAAAATCAATGAAGTTGCAGAGCCATTTATACGTCGTAGAGCACTTCGTCATTTAGAAAAAGGAAGAGTTGTTATATTTGGAGGGGGAACAGGTAATCCTTATTTTACAACAGATTCTGCTGCAGTTCTGAGAGCAATAGAAATTAATGCTGATGTTATTCTAAAAGGAACTCGCGTAGATGGTATATACACATCGGATCCCGAAAAAAATGCTGATGCAACAAAATTTGATTTTATATCATTTGATGACGTATTAAGAAAAGGGCTGAAGGTTATGGATACTACCGCTTTTACATTAAGTCAAGAAAACGAATTACCAATTGTAGTTTTTGATATGAACAAAGCCGGAAATTTACTGAAAGTTGTTTCTGGAGAGTCGATCGGAACTCAGGTAAACCTTTAATCATAATTGGCTCATTTTTTGATAAGTCAAAAGAAAAGAACTAAAAAATGAAGGAAGAAATAGATTTTATTATAGATTCAACTAAAGAATCTATGCAAGGTGCAATAGTACACTTAGAGAAAAAATTATTAAATATTAGAGCTGGAAAAGCTTCTCCTGCCATGCTTGGAGGAGTTATGGTAGAATATTATGGAACCGCTACTCCTTTAAATCAGGTAGGTAACATAACAACTCCAGACGCCAGAACTATCACTATTCAACCTTTTGAAAAATCCTTGATCCAAGAAATAGAAAAAGGAATATTAGTCGCTAATCTAGGATTTAATCCTATGAATAATGGAGAAAGCGTTATTATAAATGTTCCACCTCTTACCGAAGAAAGAAGAAGAGACTTGGTAAAGCAAGCAAAGGCCGAAGCTGAAGATTCTAAAATTGGAGTTCGCAATGACAGGAAGAATGCGAATAACGATATTAAAAAATTAGAAAAAGAAGGGCTTTCTGAAGATATGGCCAAAAACACTGAAGTAGACATTCAGCAATTGACGGATACATACATCAAGAAAATAGATGATATGCTTTCTATTAAGGAAAAAGAAATTATGACAGTATGATTATATCATATGGCAAGTCTGTGCAAAAGTGTTTTTCTGTCGAAAAGCGCTTTTTTATATCTATACTTTTATTGAATTCATCCGGATAATGCGAAACAAAATTTTCTGTTTATTCTTTTTTGTTCCTTTCGTTTTATTATCCCAAATTAGTATTACCGGCAAAATAATTGATGAAAGTTCTAATGAACCATTGCCTTTTGCTACAGTAAAAGCTGATGATTTGTCGTATGCGCTTACTTCATCTACTGGAGAGTTTGTGATTAGGTGTGACTCTTACCCTATTAAACTTACAGTAAGTTATGTAGGATATCTCACAAAGACTTTTTCTATAAAATCAAAAGATGTAGTAAAAATTGAAGTTAAGCTAACTCCACAACCTTTAGATCTTGAGCCTATAAAATTAGATATTGCAGGTAGCATTGCTACCAATATCATCAAAGAGGCTATTAATCGCAAAAAGCAAAACAATCCTAAAAAATCATTAAAAAACTATAGCTATAAAAGTTATAATAAATTTAAGATAACAGAAGATAATCAAGCTAGATTTGACACTCCTGACACTACAAAAGTAGATATGGAGCGATTATTTAATGAAGCACATTCTTTTCTTTCAGAAAAAGTTAGTCTTCATCAATTTAAAAAAGGTCAAGGTGAAAAAGAAACGGTATTAGCTACTCAGATGACAGGTTTTAAAGAACCCATCTACAATGTACTTGGTATCAAAATACAGTCCAATTCTCTTTATGAAGAAGATTACACCATTTTTAATAACAAGTATGCTGGACCACTATCACGTAGAGCCATTAAAAACTATTATTACAAAGTTTTAGATACAACTCAAGGAAAAAGACCAGCATATGTAGTTCTTTTTCAACCAAGAAGATCTAAGAAAATTGCGAGTTTAGAAGGAGTTTTATATCTAGACATGAAAACACTAGCCATCCAGAAAGCTGTTGCAGAGTTAAGAGGAGAACTTAATGTGATGGTAACTCATGATTTTAAATACTTTGAAGAAGAACAAAAATGGTTTCCTTCCGGTCAGGAAGTAACTATTCGTCCTGGTATTGGAAAACAAAAAGTAAGCCTTTTTGGAGGACAAATATCCGTTGGAAGACTTGGCGGGGATAAAAAGAGCTTTACCGGAAATAATGATTTCTTAGTTTCTAAAACTGATATATTTGATGTTAATCTAAATGACAAAACAAATTTAAAACTCAAACAGGCTTCTATTGAAATTAATCCTGAAGCGACTTCAAGACCTCAAAGTTATTGGGAGCAATATCGTACAAGTGCTATCACCGAGAAAGATTTAAAATCGTTCCCTATTGTTGACAGTATTGTTAAAGCACAAAATATAGAACGTAGAATTAATGTCATTCAAAGTTTTAACATTGGATATTACCCTGTTAGCTTTTTTGACTTTGACCTTACCTACCCTATTAAATATAATAATTTTGAAGGTTTGCGATTAGGACTAGGAGGAGTTACAAACAACAAGCTCTCTAAAAGGTTTAGATTAGAAGGATATCTCGTCTATGGGTTTAGAGATGGAAGATTTAAACACGGATTGGGTGGCGGAGTATTATTAAATAAAAAATCAGGAACCTGGTTAAATGTAAATTACAAAAACGACCTAAGTGAAGTCGGAAGCTTCTTTTATCTTACAGATAGAAGAGTATACTCATTGTTTGAACCCAGATTGGTGAATATTGATTTTTATTACAAGTACCGAAGCTGGAGTACAAGCCTGCAACATCAAATCTTACCAAATCTTCTTTCAGAAACTCAATTTTCTACAAGTGAGATAGAGCAAACCGGAGGATATACTTATCTTAATAACGGGCAATCATTCTCATCATATAAATTAGCAGAATCTACCATTGCTTTGCGCTGGAGTCCATTTAGCAAATTTCTGAAGACACCAGACGGAATGAAAGAGATATATGATGGATACCCTAAAATAAGTGCTCAATATACTCAAGGTTTTAAAGGAATATATGATAGTAATTTTAGCTATAGTAAAATAGGCATAAAAGCAGAATATGTCATCAATCGACTTAATCAGTCAAGCACTAGTTTTTTGTTGGAAGGAGATATTGCCAGTGGCGATGTTCCACTTACACATTTGTATCATGCATATCCCAATGCTCCCACAAAAGAAACTGTGTTACAACGTTTCTCTGTAGCGGGAAGAAGAAGCTTTGAAACCATGTTCTTTAATGAGTTTTTTAGTGATCGATTAGCAACATTACAAGTGAGACATCGATTAAGGCCTTTTAGAATTGCTAGCTGGCTAAAACCCGAATTAGTTTTAATCAGCAGATATGCCATCGGAGATGTTAGTAATCTTGACGGTCATCAAGGTATTGAGTTTAATTCTCTACAACAAGGATATCAAGAGTCAGGGTTCGAACTAAATAAACTATTCGCTGGTTTTGGATTGAGTTTTGCCTATCGATATGGCGCATATCATTTACCAGAATTCAGTGATAACTTATCATTCAAGTTCACTTTCTATCTTAAACTTTAATTTTTCTTTGAACTCAAACTTTTCTTCAGAGCCTATTCAAAGATTTAAATTTTCAAATAAAACCTAAAAGTTATAACCAGTGCTATTTAGATAAAAAATATTAATTCAGATATACCTCAAATTATTACATTTGCACAAGGAAAATAAAGGATGGCAAAATTATTAAGTTTTGGATTTTGGAATACGCTGGCAGGGATAATTCTTCGCAATAGAGCAGCAATATTTATAGGGATAATCGGGATAACAGTATTTCTTGGTTTTCAATGGAAAAACATGAGGTTTTCGTTTACAGAAGCCAACCTCTTGCCTGATGATCATCAGGTAAATATTGAATATCAAAACTTTCTGGAGAAGTTTGGTGATGAAGGTAATCTTATCGTAATGGCTGTAAAAGATAGTTCACTTTTTACACCTGAAAAACTAAAAGCCTGGAACGAGTTTAACGACTCTTTTAAAAAATACAGTGAGATAGATTTAGTTATTTCTTTAGCTGATCTCAAAAAATTAAAAAAAGAAGATAATCCTCCGAGGTTTGAACTAGTCCCGTTTATTACAGATAGCATTTATACAGAAAAGTTAGTTGATGAGTATAAACAAGAGTTATTTAACAAACTTCCTTTTTATGAAGGTTTAGTTTTTAGTAATAAATCTGAAACCATTCAAAGTGCACTTTATCTTAACAAAGACATTGTAAATACTAATATTAGAAAAAAGTTTATAGAAGAAACTCTTGTTCCATTAGTTAAAGAGTTTGAAGAAAAATATCAAATGGACATTCGGGTATCGGGGATGCCTTATATCCGAACGATGAATTCGCAAAACATAATGGATGAGATCGAAATATTCATTATTGCGGCTTTATTAGTGACTTCATTAATATTCTTTTTCTTTTTCAGATCGTTTAGAGCTACTTTTATCTCAATGACCGCTGTGATTATTGGAGTAATGTGGGCATTTGGCCTATTAGGGCTATTAGGTTATGAGATTACAGTACTTACTGCTATCATTCCTCCTCTAGTTATCGTGATAGGAATTCCTAATTGTATCTTTTTGATCAATAAATACCAACAAGAGATCAAAAAACATGGTAATAAAGCTAAGTCTTTACAGCGAGTAATCACCAAAGTAGGTAATGCTACTCTGATGACCAATGTAACTACTGCGGCTGGATTTGCGACATTTGCATTAACAGAGAGCAAGTTACTTAAAGAGTTTGGTATTGTTGCTTCTTTAAATATTATCGCACTATTTATACTTTGTCTATTAGTCATTACCATCATCTATAGTTATATGCCACAACCCAAAGAAAGGCACCTTGAGCATTTGGGAAAAAAGTGGATAGAAAAATTGGTAGACTGGATGGAGAACATGGTTAAAAACAGAAGGATAACCATATATTTCTCTTCTGTTATTATCCTCATTGTAAGTATCATTGGGATTTACACCATTAAAGTTTCTGGAAGCTTACTAGAAGATATGCCAAAAGGCGCTGGGTTTTATCAGGATATTGAGTTTTTTGAAAAAGAATTTGACGGTATTATGCCGTTGGAAATATTGATAAACACCAAACGTAAACAAGGCGTATTAAAGCTATCCACATTACGTCGTATGGAGAAGCTCGAAGAATTGCTAGAAGAAACACCAGAGCTATCAAAACCAATATCAATTGTAAACCTGGTAAAATACGCTAAGCAAACATTTTATAACGGTAATCCTAAATATTATCAAATCCCAACAAGTCAGGAAAGAAACTTTATATTACCCTACGCAAAGAGCTTTGAGTCTGAAGCCGGGGTAATGAAAAGCTATGTGGATTCTACTGGGCAATATGCTCGAATCACTACATTTATGAAAGATGTAGGTACCGAAGAAATGGAAAGAATTGAAGCTAATTTAGCACCTAAATTAGAAAAAATATTTCCAAAAGATCGCTATGATGTTTCCTTTACAGGAAAAGCTCTCATTTTTCAGAAAGGAACAAATTACCTCGTTTGGAACCTTGTTTTCTCTCTAGGTCTTGCAATTATATTAATAGCGCTGTTTATGGCCTGGATGTTTAGGTCTTTAAAGATGATTATCATTTCTTTAATCCCTAACCTTCTTCCTTTATTAATGACTGCGGGATTAATGGGGTTTCTGGGCGTTCCAATAAAACCTTCTACAATTTTAGTGTTTAGTATCGCTTTTGGAATATCTGTAGATGACACAATCCATTTCTTAGCAAAATACAGGCAAGAATTAAAATCTAATCATTGGCGAATTAGAAAATCGGTTTTTGCTGCCTTGAGAGAAACTGGAGTCAGTATGTTTTACACATCAACCGTTTTGTTTTTTGGATTTTCTGTATTTATGATTTCAAGTTTTGGAGGAACCAAAGCATTAGGAGGTTTAGTTTCTGCAACACTTCTTTTTGCAATGCTTGCAAACCTTCTATTATTACCCTCTTTATTACTCTCATTAGAAAGAAGTATTGCCAACAAGAAAACCCTCAAGGAACCATCGCTTAAAATCATCCCTAATGATGAAGAATTACTAAATGAAGAAGAATAAAATCTAATTTATAAAAAAAGCCCCACTAGTAAACTAGCGGGACTTCTGTAAGATAGATTACCCCAAAACCTATCGAACTAAACTTAACGTAAACACAATCGTCATAATTGCACATGCAAGATACACTCCATTTTTGTAATTTGAAACCCCATGAAGGGGGGAAAAATCCCCTATTTTGGTGTTTTTTAATAATTTTAACATTTGTTTAATCTTTTAGTAATTTAAAAAACCTATTAACTATCTGAAAAACAGCTAGTTATTATTAAAACGTGTTTTTGATGGTTTTGAAAAAAAGTTTCAAAAAACCTTGGTTTTTACCCTTTTTTATCGTTTTTTACGGTTTTAGCATCGAGTTGCGACTCAAAAAACTGTCATTTTTTTTCTCTTTTTTTCTTACCTCGTCTTTTTTTCGTCAAAAAAAAAGATTTTAAAATTTACTCTTTCATTTTTTGAATTGTAAGATTATGCATCAATCCGATTAAAAAATTATCTTTGCTACCTTAATTTTTTTATATCTATTAATTGACAAACATTTTTCACAAAACTTTGTTGATTTAAGATATCAAAATTAGCAAGGATAATCAACAGGAATTTGGAGAGGATTTTGTCTTTTTGCAATATCAATTTAAGGCAATTGACACTCTTAATAACAAAATTATACGTATGAAACATACAAAAGTAATAGAGGTTCTACAAAGTGATAAACTATTACAACCTGTAACGATAAAAGGATGGGTACGTTCTTTTAGAAATGATCGATTTATAGCTATAAATGATGGATCAACTATTAAAAATATTCAATGTGTTATTGAGGATAATACAATTGATTCAAGTATAACGGGCAGGATAAATATTGGTGCGGCTTTAGCTATATCTGGTACTTTGGTAGAAAGTGAAGGAAAGGGACAACGAGTAGAAATTCAGGTCACAAATATCGAAATAGAAGGTGAATCAGACCCTGAAGAATTAAAGTTGACCATTCTATCACCTAAACGACATAGCTTAGAAAAATTGCGTGAACAGGCACATTTAAGAGTGCGTACCAATACATTTGGAGCGATTATGAGAATGCGATCCAAATTATCTTTTGCTATACACGAGTATTTTCACAAAAACGACTTTTACTATGTACACACTCCTGTAATCACCAAAAGTGATGCTGAAGGAGCTGGTGAAGCATTTAAAGTCACTAACATGGATCTTAATAGTATTCCTAAAAACGAAAATGGGGAGGTTGATTACAAACAAGATTTCTTTGGTGGTGAAACAAACCTAACAGTTTCTGGACAATTAGAAGCAGAAACGTATGCTATGGGGCTTGGTCAAGTATATACTTTTGGGCCAACATTTAGAGCAGAAAATTCTAATACTTCTCGACATCTTGCAGAATTCTGGATGATAGAACCAGAGGTAGCTTTTTGTGATCTTGACGGGAATATGGATCTAGCAGAAGATTTTATAAAATATGTGATCCAATATGTATTAGATAATTGTCAGGATGATCTAGAGTTTTTAGAAAACCGATTAGTACAAGAGGATAAACAAAAACCTCAAGCAGAACGTGCAGAAATGTTACTACGTGATAAATTAAAATTTGTTCTTGAAAACAATTTTAAACGTGTAAGCTATACAGAGGCGATTGAGATTCTTAAGAACTCTAAACCTAATAAGAAAAAGAAGTTTAAATTTCCTATAGAGGGTTGGGGTGCTGATCTACAAAGTGAGCATGAAAGATTTTTAGTAGAAAAGCATTTTAAATGTCCTGTTATATTATTTGATTACCCTGCTGATATAAAATCATTTTATATGCGATTAAATGATGATGGCAAGACCGTAAGAGCTATGGATATTCTATTTCCTGGTATAGGAGAGATTGTAGGCGGTTCTCAGCGTGAAGAGCGATTAGATGTATTAAAAGAAAAAATGGCCGCTCTAAACATCCCTGAAGAGGATTTATGGTGGTATTTAGATACTCGTCGTTTCGGAACTTGCATTCATAGTGGATTTGGGCTTGGATTTGAACGCTTAGTATTGTTTGTTACAGGAATGGGAAATATCAGAGATGTAATACCATATCCAAGAACCCCGTTAAATGCAGAGTTTTAATTAACAACAGAAATAATAACAAAAAAGATCCTGTATAAAAAATACAGGATCTTTTTATTTAATACCATATGATTAAAATACTTAGTTCCCTTCAAACCATTTTTTAAAATCTGTCACCTTCTCACGACTTACTACAACCTCTTTATCCAGCTTTTGATTCAAGCTTAGTTTCAATCTCCTGTTTGAATATACCATTACATCCCGGATAGCATTAATATGAACTATAAAACTTCTATTTACTCTAAAAAAGGTTTTAGGCGCGAGCAACTTCTCTAAACTCTCTAAAGTATACTCTATCATATATTTCTTTTGACTTTCTGTAATAAGATACGCGTCTCTCCCTTCTGCAAAGAAAAAAGATATATCTTCACTTTTGATTGAGTGAATATGATTACCTATACTGACCAAAAATCTGTTTTTATATTGTTGTTCAGCAATTAGTTTTACCTCCTTATTAATAGTAGTATCCGAAGAAAATTGTGATCGTAAAGTTTCTAATTTTTTTAACGCCTTTGAAAGATTTGTAAAAAGTATTGGTTTTAAAAGATAATCAATACTATTCACTTTAAAAGCATCAATTGCAAACTCATCAAAAGCTGTTGTAAAAATAACAGGAGTATTTACTTTTATTTCAGTAAAAATTTCAAAACTTAACCCATCGACTAATTGTACATCCATAAAAAAAAGATCCACCTCATCTTGATGACTGCTAATCCAATCAATTGCTTCTTTTACAGAAATCAAAGTATTTACTATTTTAATATCTGCACTGTATTTAAGCAAATATCGTTCTAACTTTTCTGCTGCAAAAGGTTCATCTTCAATTATCACTACTTTCATTGATGGTAAGTTTAGGTATGCTTATCACTTTATATATATCGTCTTTTGTAATAGTAATTTTTTTGGTTGTATAAAATCGATATAACTCAATAATATCTTCTATATTCTGGTATTGCATTGTATAAGTTATCTTCTCTTGATGCGGGTACTTTATCAGAATGTGGTCTGAGTCTGTAAATATCTCGATATTTAGTTCGTTATCCTGAGAAGTTATCGTGCTTCGTATAATTTCTTCTGCACAGGACAATATACTACCAGGCACCACCCAGGAATCAATAGACTCTACTACGGTACATTTTGCTTTTCGATATGGTAAATTTTCAAATAATAGCAAAAGCTGTTCTAAAACCATAAGTTCTTCCTTTACAGGTACAAGTTCTTTTGAAGTTCTTGAAAGGATATACCTATAAACTGCAGAAAAATAATCTATATACTGCTCTGCTTTATCAGCATCCTTTTTAATTAATAGAATCAATGCTTCAAAGCTTTCAAATAATAGTTTAGGGTTTATACCTTTCTTAAATTGCACAAAATCTTGATCTATATTCTCCTTTATAGATAATTCTCTATTCAATATTTCTATATTCACTTTATACAAAAACTGATGACTAAGATATAGTGAAAGGTATATTATAGTGATAACTGAAAAAATACTGTTAAAAAGAATAAGCTCTGACAGGTTAGGAGTAAATCCAAGGGCAATTTCAAAATACAAATACATGGATCCAGAAACCAAAATTACTGAAGCAATTACAGATATAAGTATCTGTAATATTATTTTTCCTATTAGAGATGCTGGTTGCTTTAACTTTTCAAAAAAGAATAAAGAAATTCTGGAGTATTCCTGAATAAGGTACGACAAACCTATACAAACATATAATTCTTGTCCTAAAAACTCATCTTGCAACTGCCCCACATTATTATTTACCAATAGAATGAGTAGATACACTAAAGCTCCACTAGATAAAGGGCTTATGATTCTAAATATTGGATTATGTATAAAAAGTTTATTCATAACACAACAGGAAGTTTTACAACAAAATCATCTCCATCAATAACTTCAATACCTTTATTTGCCAATAATTGATATCTGGATTTTATATTACTTAACCCTATTTTAAACGAATCTACCTTTTTAGGAGGTATCGTTTTATTATTCGTTATCTTAATAATCTGCTGATCATATTCAATGGTTACTTTTAAGGTATCCTCTGCAGTCATCTGATTATGTTTTACAGCATTCTCAACTAACATCTGCAAGGTTAATGGCGGAACTTTTGATCTTAATATTTCATCGGGTATATTAACGTCCAAAACAATACGATCATTAAAACGTGTTCTCAATAAAAAGTAATATGAATTAACAAACTGCAATTCTTCTTTTACTTCTACCCATTTATTATCATAATTGTTCAATGTATAATTATAGGACCTAGCTAGTTCTCTTATAAATGCTTCAGCTTTTTTTATGTTACTAAATAATAATGAAGAAACTGTATTGATACTATTAAATAAAAAGTGCGGACTCAATTGTGATTTTAATGCAGCTAATTGTAATTCTGTTTGTTTGCGTTCTAACTGTAAGGATATAATTTGACCTTTGGCATACTGATAATAAGAGTGTAATGCAAAATAAACCACGTTATAAATTAAGGAAACAAAAAATATAAAGATGGCAAGCTTGAGTAATATCTCATTATAATCATCCAAAAAAGTATCTTGTGATTCTTCTAAAAAAGTAATACCGTATAGTACAATGGATGTTAACAAAAAAGCTATTACAGTATTGGATAAAACACCTGTAAAAAGACGAAAACCTGTAAATATTCTCCAGGAAATTAGCCTATTCAAAATCTCATTAAATAAATAGATAAAATAAGCAATAACTACCCCTAAAATACCAGAATATAGAAGTTCGCCTTGATTTTCTTCTTCAGCAAAACCTAAAAAAAGATACGTAAGTATCCCTAGGATAAATCCAACAGAAATGATAATGAAATACTTTTTCACAGAGGATGGAAGTTGATATAAATAATAGTCAAGTGTAAACTTCATCCTACCAAAATAATCAATATTATAAAATGATATAAGGTAGGATGAAACTTTTAAGGTTTTAATTTATGGCTCGAATAGCTCTTCCGTAATAAGTTTCTGAAGAAATACTCTTACAAGCATTGCGATACGCTCGTTTAGCATCTTCGCCTGCTTTATTAACTAGTGGCGACAACTCAACCAATGCTGATGAAAGATAATGATCACTATTAATATGAGATAATCCTTCGAGAACTTTAATCAGCTGACTATTATTAAGGTTTTGTCTTCCTAATTTTTCTACAACCGTAGCAGCATAATGATCAGAACTAATACTCGATAACGCATTAATCAATACATCCAGATTATTACCACTTAAACCCTGACGCTGTATCGTTTTTGTTAAAACTTCTGCCAAGTAATGGTCAGATCCAACAGAATTTCCTGCAAGTTGAAGTAGTTTACTCAGTTCAGGACTGTCTAGTTTTTTATCCAATAATTTATCAAAGATAACCGTGATATAATGATCTGATTGAATATCTTCTAAAGTACCTAAAAAAGTATTATAATTTGTTTTAGAAATACCTGGTAAGTCTAATGCTTTTTTAAGCACTTGAGCTTTATAATGATCTGACCCTATTTGTTTAGAATTTTCGATCAATAGATTTAGATTAGAAGTATTAAGATCTCGTTTTTTCATAACGTTTACCAGAACCTGCGATAAATAATGATCCGAATCAATATTTTTTGTGATCCGAAATAATTTCCCAATTTGATCATCAGAAAGGTTACTATCCTTAATAGCTGTATTTAAAACCGTTGTTACGTAATGGTCAGATTCAATACTCTTTGTGGCATCGATGTATGCAGAAACCAAACTACTGGAGCCAAAGAAGTCTTTTTGCCTATATTTTAAAAGATCAGCCAGATAGTGATCAGAGTCTATAGTTTCACCAGCTACGCGAAGTAAAGATTCAAGTTCACCAGTTGATAGGTTTTTTTCTAATACTATTTTTAAATATGCTGATTTAACATGGTCACTTTCTAAAGATCGTATTTCATTAAATACCGCATTAGCTCCTCCTTGCTTATAAAAACGTTCTACTCTACTTTTTGCACCTAATGTTGTTGATTTTACAATATCCGGAAGTATCTCGCCAAGCCACTTTCTTCCTTCTGGCTCAAAACTTTTCTTGGACGAGCCTGAAAAGTATTTTTTATTAAGAGTTCCATTACCTTCGGATTCGATTACAATCCTACGCTTACTCCCAAAAGTAGATTTCTTTATTTCCAAATATCCCCCTCTGGAAATAGCTATAACATCTTTATCATCATTTGACAAAGTGATTTCTCCTTCATAATTAATAGAAAAATTGTCGAAATTATTTCTGCTAACCTTAATCGTTGTTTTACCATTATTATGATTTACGGCATAAGATGTTTTTTGAGCACTAACATCTGATGCATTAAGAAAAAACAATATTGATAATAATTTAAGCATAATTGCCAGGATAAATTTTATTAATAAATTCATAACTGTTCGTTTTTTGATTTTCGTTTTTTGATTACACAAATATGCATCGGTATAACGTATCTATAAAATCAAATGAATTGAACTGTACTTTGAATGTATTGAATTGTACATTCTTTTTATTCAAAGAAAAAAAGCAATAGTACAGAGTACAATTGCTTCAAAAGTTAACTAGTTTCACTAAGCGCAAAATTCTGGGGTATCAAACGTTTTTTCTATATGTAATAGAAATTTTTCTTTAGTTACTGTGTTTCTTTAATAGTATTTCAGAAATCAAGTCCTCAATAGCATTACCTTCATTTTTAGAGTACTCAGATTTACTTTTTGCTTTTTCTATAGTATTATAATGTGGGATCTTGCCAGCTTTTGCAAGCGTGTTAAATATTCTTTCAAAATATTCACTCAAGATTGGCATCACATATCTACTTGACTTATTTTTCTTTCTCAGGTGAATAAACTTTTTAGTATAAGCCAGAAAAATCTGAGGATATTGAACAAAGGTTTCTAAAGCTTCATAAAAACTTTTATATACAGCTTCTTTATCAAGATTATTCCTAAACTTTAACTTTGTATGATCAACAAGGTTTATAGTATACAACAAAATACTTTCTCTAATAAAATTGCTATAATCATGATCTGAACAATAATATACTTCCATCCCAAAATTAGTATTCACAATCACTACTTCGCCATTGATACTTTCTTTTAAAAAAGATTGAAAAACATCAACCATTGAAGAAGACATTAGTGACCGCCTCTTCATACTACTAGATCTGATGTTTACAGATTTAATATTTTCTATATTTTCTGGTTTATTCACGATGTAGTGTTCAATAATTCAGAAATTTCTATTCCCTGATTTCTAGCGTGCATTTCTGCAGTATACCCACGATTATCTTTTGCAGAAATATCAGCTCCGTGCTTCAATAGTAATTTAATAATTTCTTTCTGACCAAATGTAGCAGCATAAATCAATGCTGTTGCATCATTAGAGCTCTTCTGATTAACATCTGCTCCAAAATCAATTAACAACTTAGCAATAGTATAGTATCCTTTAAAACAAACTCCCATTAATGCTGTGTTCCCCGATCCATCTTTAGCATTTACATCAGGTTTATGCTTTAAAATAGTTTCTGTGATATCTTCCAATCCATAATATGATGCTAATAATAATGGTGTGGAACCTCTACCATCTTTAGTATGGACAAGTTCAGGGTTTGTATTTAAGACAGCTTGTACTTTTGATAACTCTTGAGATCGTACAGCACTAAAAATATCCTCCATAAGTATTTAAAAAATCTAATTAGAATAGAACAAAGCCGAGATTCTTTTTCATAGTTTAAATAAAGAATCCCGACTATGAGCATTTATTACCAGGTAAACTCTGATGAACAGAATATTAAAAATATTAAGATTCAGCTTAAGATACAATCTCTTAAACCTACATTCTTATTAATTTATTTTAGATGTAAATCCATCAACATAAAGATAGTTTATATTGTACAGAAAATTAATAAAACAAATTGATTATTGCAATTTCATTATAGCCAAAACTTATTTATGAAATCTTTAATAAACTCATCTTTATAATGCAAAGCATTTATTTTAAATAAACTTAGTTAGTTTCAATTTTAATTTTTCTCAAAGCAAACACATTTACAAATTATTCTTTATCAAAATATTTGCTCAACTCTTAAGCATAAATTATTTTTTAAAACATGCTCATTTAACAAAAAAGGCGAAACTTTTTAAGTTTCGCCTTTTTTAATCATTCATACTAAAACTAGTGCCAAACACATCCCCATCTAGTACAATACCCGGCATCACAAAACACACCTCTTGGACCTCCAGTATGCTCGCAACATCTACTACCTTCCTCATAGCACCCGTTAAATCCAGCTCCACCAAGGATATTCGTTTGTTCAGTTTTACTAATCTTTTTTGCGCCTTCTAAATTTAAAATTGATTTCATTTTTGTGTAATATTTTGGTTTATAACATCTCTAAGATATAACAAAACACTACATAGAAATTATGCTTCTCTCTTATGTTTTATGAGTCGAAAAACTTTTTTTATCTCAAAAAACTAATCAAAAAACTAGGAATCAATCAATTACAAAATCAGATGAAATTTAAGTCGTACTTATCAAATATGTATATAGTATCATTTTTGGATAATTATTTATCGCTCAATAATACTATCCTAGTTTCTCTTTCATTTTTAAAAGTTCCTGCTCAATCATCAATAATTTATCTTCAACATGATCGGCAAACTCAGGAATACGTCTACAAAAAACATAACGCACTCTCCACATTTCTTTTATTTCTGTTATAGGATACTCCTCATCTTCTATATTCTTATGATCTGCACGTAGAACTACATTGTTTTTTGTAGTATACAATCTTCTAAATATTAATTTACCCTCAACTACCGCAAAAACTAAAGTTCCGTTATTTAGTTTCTTGATTACAGATCCGGGTACTTTTTCTCCTATTACAACATCCTTGGGATAAAAGCCTTTATCATGTGAACTCATCTCTAGATTAGAAACGGTATATCCTCTAAATTCTTTAGCAGGATTAACAGGCAATTGAATAGTAGGTAACTCCTTAATAAAATTCTCTTTATCAAATAAAGTTATATATTCATTTGTAGTACTCTCTGTGATACAAGGTATAGCAGCAAATTGTTCACGTTTAACATCCTCTGCATATGTTGTAAGATCGCTTTTAAATTTTAGTAGCTCATTTACCGTAAGTTCACTAGTTAGAAGGCCATCAATTTGTATGCTAAAATAATTAGCTATTTTTATGATAGTTTCAATTTTAGGTTCACTCCTACCTTCTTCATACGCTCCTAAAGTACCTCTTTTTAAGTCAAAAAGCTCCGCAAACGCTTGTTGACTTAATCCTTTAACGCTACGTATTTTTTTTATGTTTTTTCCAAAAAATGACATTTTTGCTAATTTTATTTGCAATTATAAAAAATTATCGTACATTTACACTAACAATATTAGCTAATATATTTCAAAAATGCTAATTTTAGTAGAAATACTTCTTAACTTCTTATCTCATACAAGTTCAAAAAGGACCGTTACTAAAAATTTTAGCAAACAAACTAAATTATTAATTTTTAAAATCATCATACCCATGATAGTCCTTGTATATTATCTCGCTAATTTAGCAGTAGATATTATCGAAAAGTTATGTTTCTTTTTGTAATATTGATACAACACCCAATAATTTAAAATACACTTATATAATACGACAGATAATTTATTGAAGTTTCATTATCATTTCAATAAAAGATAACAAAGTCAGATAAAATAAATTACTAATAATCAATCAAAATAGCCATCAAATGCACGATCATTTTCAACAGGTGAAAGACTATTTGCTTCAACTCAATTATAATATCATTCATGAAAACAAAAGAGATGGTATCATCATGATAAGCAAAGAAAATGAAGGGATTAAAAACATGATCCTGGGAGTCGCACCCCCCATTTTAATAATGGAACAGCATATCTTTAATATTAAAAACAAAAACGAAGCTGTTTACAGAAATTTACTTCAGAAAAACCGAGACATTGTTCACGGAGCCTTTGTCCTGGATCAAACAGGCGAAAAAGTAATTTTCAGAGATACGCTTCAGGTAGAAAATCTGGATCTCAATGAGCTCGAAGGATCTTTAAACTCCCTAGGCTTATTATTAAGCGAATATTCAGAACAAATTATAAATTATTCAAAATACTAATACTATGAACTTTTTTAAACGATTATTCAAAATAGGAGAAGCTGAGGCACATTCTGCGATTGATAAAATGGAAGATCCTATCAAGATGACCGAACAAGGTATTCGCGATATGAAAACGGATTTAGAAAAAAGCCTTGAAGCCTTGGCTCAAGTAAAAGCACTGGCTATTAGAGCCAAAAACGAGACCGAAGATTTTGCTTCAAAAGCTGAGGATTATCAGCAAAAAGCAATGTTGATCCTTAAAAAAGCTCAAAATGGAGATTTGGATACTGCAGAAGCAGATAGATTAGCAAAAGAAGCTTTAGTAAAAAAAGAAGAATCGTTACAGCATGTCACACGAACCAAAGGTGAATCTGAAAAGTTTGATAAATCTGTAGATCAATTAGAGAAAAATGTTCAGGAGATAAAGCAAAATATCAGTAAGTGGGAAAATGAACTTAAAACGTTAAAAGCCCGTGTTAAAGTTTCTAAAGCCACAAAAAACCTTAATAAACAAATGGCAGAAATCGATGGCTCAAGCACCGTTACTATGCTAGAACGCATGAAAGACAAAGTCAATCAAGAAGAAGCTCTAGCAGAAGCTTATGGTGATATCGCAAATGCTTCTAAATCTATTGATGAAGAGATTGATAAAGCTATTGATGTAACAGAGGCTAGTGCAGAAGATGATTTAGCTAAGCTAAAAGAACAATTGGGCATTAAAGATGAAGATGCCTAAGCCTTTTAATTAAAGGAGTGTGCCAGATAATATCTGGAATCTAATAACATTTTAAAACTAATAAGCCATGATAATCTCAACAACAGATACTATACCCGGAAAAGAGACAATTGAAGTACTTGGTGTTGCCCGAGGTAGCACTGTAAGAGCTAGAAATATTGGTAGAGATGTATTCGCCGGACTTAAAAATATTGTAGGAGGTGAAATCGAGGAATACACCAAGCTACAAGCGCATTCCCGAGAGCAAGCAATGCAAAGAATGATATACGATGCAAAAAAATTAGGGGCAGATGCGGTAATAAATATCAGACTTACGACATCAATGGTTATGCAAGGCGCATCAGAGATCCTTGCATACGGTACAGCAGTTAAACTTAAATAACTCAAAAACTATGGAAACCATACTAGTTTTAGGCATTTACGGATTGATCTGGGGTGGTATCCTGGCGGCTTTAATTTATCTAGCCATCAGAAGGGTGCGAATCAGTGAAACTGAAAATTTTGAAAAAAGAGATAATTAAAATCAATTTTTAATATCATTAACTATAACACACTAACCATTGAAAGAATTATTTGACATAGCAATTTCTATAGTTAATTTGCCACTAACTATTCTTTTCGGATTATTAATCCTGTATTGGATTTTGACCACAATGACAGGCCTGGATCTTGATTTCTTTGATGCTGATATTGATATGGATATTGATGCTGATGTAGATGCTGATGTAGACATAGATTCTGAATTTGATGCCCGAGCTAATCTCGATATTCAAGACATATCCAATACAGAAGTAAAAAAAGAAGATGTTATTCGCCGTCGGGGAAAACTCAATTTTTTTCAGGTGTTTTTGATCTTCTTTAATTTTGTGGGTCTCCCGTTTATGTTCACTTTCACGTTTTTTGTATTGTTTTGGTGGGCAATAACAATGTCAGGCACATCTATAACACATAGTTATGACAATGATTTTGGATTCATATTTTTCTTTGGAGGTATTATTCCCGCTCTCTTTTTAACAAAGATATTTACAACCCCATTTAAAAGATTCTTCGTCAATTTTAATAACAAAGGAGAAAGTGCTTTAGAATTGTTAGGAAGACAAGGGATATTACAAAGTCCCCTTTCTGGCGAAAAAATATCAACTTTAGAAATAAAAATTCAATCCGATCCAATCAAAGTAATGGTTAAATCCAAAGACGGAATAGAGATTCCGGCTAATACAAAAGTAGAGATCGTAAATCAAGAGAAGAATAAACAACTATATATTGTAATCCCAATAAATTATTGATGGCAAATTTTTCAGGAATCATTACAATCGTTGTAATAGCATCTCTAATTTTAATTTTATGGTACTTTCTGGTTATCCTCTTGTTTTACAAAAAAATAACCCAAGGAGAAGCAATTGTACGAACTGGATTAGGTGGTACTACCATAGTATTTGATAAAGGGATTTTTGTTCTTCCTCTTTTTCATAATCTAGAAAAGATTGATCTTACCATTAAAAAGATTGACATAGAAAAAATAGGCCCCATTGCACTAATTTGTAACGACAAGAAACAAGTTCATTTAAAAGCCTCCTTTTTTGTGAGGATAAATAAAACTTTGGAAGATATCTATAGTGTTGCTCAGAATTTTGGATCTGAACACACTTATAAAAACGAAGAAATAAATTTTTTTTTTGAAGCTAAATTTACTGAATCTCTAAAAACGATAGCTTATGAATTCTCTTCAGAAGAACTTATAACAAAAAGACAGCAATTTAGAGATATGGTGATTAAAAACATAGGCACCGATCATTATGGATATATTATAGATGACTGTACAATCTATGATGTAGAAATAATGACCTAGTAACCTAATCAACAAACAAAGTAAAATATTGAAGAATTAATAACACAAGTATTATAACATTTAACAACTAAAATAATTTCTATGAGCAACATCGCAAGTATAGCCATCATCGTGGTGGTAGCATTAGTACTCCTTATCGTACTATATTTTATAATCATCGCTATTTTCTACAGGAAGATCCCGCAAGGAGAATCATTGGTTCGTACCGGTTTTGGAGGTACTGCCGTTGCATTTGACAAAGGATTATATGTCATTCCTGTACTTCATAAAGTAGAGATTATGGATATCTCTATCAAAAAAATTGAAATCGAACGTACCGGAGTAAACGGATTGATATGTAAAGATAATATTCGAGCAGATATCAAAGTAGCTTTCTTCGTGAGAGTAAACAAATCTGTAGAAGATATTATCAATGTAGCGCAAACCATTGGTTGTAATCGTGCATCAGAAATTGATACTTTGCGAAGTCTTTTTGATGCAAAATTTTCAGAAGCCCTAAAAACAGTAGGTAAAAAATTCGAATTTGTTGAGCTATATGAAGCTCGTAGAGAATTCAGAGATGAAATTGTAAATATCATCGGTACCGATCTTAATGGATATATTCTTGATGACTGTGCTATAGATGACCTGGAGCAAACATCTTTGAGTGTAATGAAAGCTGATAATATCCTCGATGCAGAAGGTATTAAAAAGATTACAGAACTTACTGCCGCACAAAATATCAAGTCCAACCTTATTAAGCGTGATGAAGAAAAAGTAATCCGTAAACAGGATGTAGAAGCACGTGAAGCTATTCTCGAATTGGATAAACAATTGGCTGAAAAAGAAGAGCAACAAAAACGTGAAATCTCCAATATCAAATCACGTGAAGAGGCAGAGATATTAAAAGTATCCGAAGAAGAACGATTAAAATCTGAGACAGCTCGTATTTCTACAGAAGAAAAGGTACAAGTAGCCGAAGAAAATATGCAACGTCAGATTATTGTCGCTGCCAAAAACAAACAACGTACAGAAGTTGTAGAAACAGAGAGAGTAGAAAAAGACAGAATGTTAGAAGCTACAGAACGTGAAAGAATCGTGACGCTGGCGCAAATCGAGAAAGAAAAAGTAGTAGAAGTAGAGAAAAAGAATATTCAGGATGTAATTCGCGATCGTGTGATGCTGGAGAAAGGTGTAGTAGAAGAGCAGGAAAACATGAAGGACATAGAAGCTTTCAAGACTGCAGATCGTGATAAACAGGTAAAAATTACCATTGCCGAAGCTAATGCGCAAGAAGACTTAATCAAAACAACAAAAGCAGCAGAAGCGCAAAAAGAAGCAGCCAAACAAAAAGCTGAAGAGATTAATATCGAAGCGCAAGCACAGAAAGAAGCTAGTGAAAAAGAAGCAGAAGCTCGTAAAACATTAGCAGAAGCACAAGCTAAAGAAGAAGCTACTATAGGGATGTCTGAAGCGCAAGTGATGCATGCAAAAGCTGATGCTCACGAACGTGAAGGTCTTGTAGAAGCCTTAATCATAGAGAAGAAAGCAAAAGCAGAAGCTACCGGAATCGAAGCAAAAGCAGAAGCTATTCGTAAAGAAGGAATGGCAGAGGCCGAAGTAATCAAAGAAAAAGCACTTGCAGATGCTGCTGGTATTGAAGAGAAAGCAGAAGCAATGAAAAAACTTGATGGTGTTGGTAAAGAACATGAAGAATTCAAGTTACGTCTAGATAAAGAATTACAAGTGGATCTGGCAGAAATTAATATCCAAAAAGAAATTGCTGATGCGCAAGCAGAAGTGATCGGAGAAGCCTTAAAAGCAGCCAATATTGATATTGTTGGTGGTGAGACTATGTTCTTTGATCAGATTGTAGGTCAGATTACCAGAGCCAAAGGAATCGATAGATTAGTTAAACATTCAGATAATATTCAGGATGTAAAAGATGCCATTTTAGGAAGTGAAGATGTAAAAGGGAATCTTTTAGAAAAAATAAAAGAATTCGCTACTAAATACGGAATCTCTTCTGAGGACATCAAAAACCTAACAATTGCTAATCTATTACTAGAATTGAAGCAAAAAACAGTAGATCCGGATGAAAACAACTTGTTTACAAACTTGTATAATCTGGCCAGTGGATTAGGACTCGCTGATAAAAAACTGAAGTAAAATCTATAAAAATTCTCCTCCTTCCTTAGGAGGAGAATAAATTTCGGATTTGTGTTCGAAGAAAAAAGTGGATAAACTCCACAACACTTTATGAATATCATCATAAATACATTTTTAAACCCATAAAAGCCTTCCCGTTCTGAGGTAGGCTCAGGATGGGAATTGTTTAACTTTTAATACGGTTTAATTATGAGTATTGCAGCCATGGTTGCTTCAATCAAATTTAATGATAGAAGAAGTAAAAGAGAAGCATTTAGCCACTTAGGTGGAAATACAGATACCAAAAGTCAAGGTATCAAGATAGAGCCAATTTCTGAGGAAGCTTTAACAAAGATTCGTAAGAAAATAAAAAAGCAAAACCGAGCCAACACTATAAAAAATATAGTGATCGCTTTGGTAAGTGTCGCAATAACTACCTGGTTATTTTTAATATAAAAAGCTATGGGAGGGTTTGGTTCAGCGCTAGGAATGATTACCGCGCTTAAAAATAATAGTCGCAGAAAGAAAAGAGAAGCCTATGATGGTTGGACACAAAATGACAAAGAAAGCCAAGGCATCAAAATAGAGCCAATTTCTGAAGAAGCTTTAGCAAGGATTCGTAAGAAAATGAAAAAACAAAACCGAACCAATGCTATAAAAAGTATAGTGATTATCTCGGTTAGTATAACAATAACAGTTTGGTTATTATTTAACTTAATATCAATGTTATGAACAAGAAATTTATAGGGTTAATTATTGTTTTAATCGTTGGGGTCTCGATTATGGCGGTAAACACTTACCTACAAAAAGAAAAATTAAACAAGAACGGTGTGATCTCTAAAGCTGTGATTGAAGACATCAGGTGGAATAAGTATGAAAATGAAATAGGAACTCCTGTAGATAATATTCACATACAATATAAGTATCAGGTAGGTGATAAAGAAATTATAAAAACCCAGGAGATTTTAAGACACGAACATGATCTGTACTTTGATACTACCAAAAATGTCGGAGACTCAGTTAAGATTAAGTATCTAGAAAAAAGTCCTAATCATTCAAGGATCGAGAAACGAACAAATATGTCAGACTGAGCTTGTCGAAGTCATAACGAAACGAAAAAATGAAACAATATTATGTTTATTTAGTTGAATGCAAAGATGGCTCCTTTTATATTGGGATCACCAATAATCTTCAACGTAGAATATATGAACATAATATTGGTTTAAAAGAAAATTCATATACATATAAAAGAAGACCTGTAGAGTTAAAATGGTATGAAACATTTACTGATCCAGATAAAGCTATAATGGTTGAAAAACAATTAAAAGGCTGGAGTAGAAGAAAAAAAATTGCTTTAATTAATGAGAATTGGGATAAATTGATTGAATATTCCAAAAACTATACTGAATCTAGAAATATCCTTGGAAAAAGTAATAAGTCTTCGACAGGCTCAGACTGACATCATCATCAAAACTCTGACTCTATTGTAAGACCAAACTTGTCCAAACCTTTATGAAAACGAATGAAAATTCGAATAAAAACATGCAAGAAGAAAACACAAATAACATACAACTAGACGGAGGCACGTATGAGATCATCCAAAATCGTTTGCAAAAACATAAAGGTGAACTACAAAATCGTCTAACTCAATTAAATGACGCTCGCAAAGAAGTTTTTGGTAGTGTAGAAACCAAACTTATTGCCAATAATCGTATCAATACAGAAAACAATTGTATTGCCCGTGATATTGTTACCATTGGTGAGTATTGTTTGTTCGGATATAATGTACATTTTGGACTGCGTACAGAGATTACACTTGCAGATGTATTTAGCATCTACACCTACACTAATGATCATTTTTCTGCAAAATCCTTAGATCTGATAAACGATACTGTTTTTATAGATGACTTTACTAATCTCTATAAATACTATCGCAATACCATATTCTCTAAGTTCGCCATCGTTGGTAATTATTTACATATGGTATTTCAATTAAGCGAAAGCGTTTCAGATATCAAAACATTTAAATGGTTAATTAATGAAGGCTCATTAACGTATGTCGATAATCGAAGTGAGCATGAATTTAAATTTCCCAAACAACACGAATTTAATTGGGTCGAAGTTACTCGTGATATGCATCGTTACGGGACACATCCACATATCTCTATCCTGGACAAAGTATTTGTAGAAACTGTAGGAGGAGATCTTACCATTAAAATTGAAGATAATACAGATGAAGGCAAAGGGATTCTTGACGAACCCGTAGAACTAGTAGATCAAACATTAGATGATGGGCAATACCGTTTTGCAGATATAGGCAACCTTATCACCTTAGAAATTAAACCTTTTCAGGAAGCTCCTCGCTATTTTGTGTACAATCATAAAATGCAAGAAGTCAAAAAGATTGACTGCATTAAAGATGCTTGTGTATTATTACCCGATGATCAGGGAATCATCTATCCTAATGGATATTATTTACAATCAGGGGATTTTAAACTATTTACTAATGAGGTTTCTGATGTTAAATTTCAGGAAAAGATTATTTCACCCAACGGCGAAGATTTTTTATACGTTTTCTACGAAAGTGAAAAAGGATTGTACACTTTGATGTCGTATAATGTCATCGAACAAGAAGTAAAAACACCAATTATATGTAATGGATTTACTATTCTCCAAAACGGAGAATTATGTTATTTCAAAACCGAGGATGAGCAAACAAAACATCACGTAATCCAGATTTGGCAAACACCTTTTATGAAAGGTAATGTCATGCCATCAGAACACACAGATACACTCATCTATAAAATAGGTAATAAAGACATTGTAAAAGCCATGGCAGAAAGTCATGCACTTATCACTCTTTTAAACAAAGAAGATAGTTATGATGGATTATATGATGACATTGCAAAGTTTTCAAATGATGTTATAGACAGTTACTATTGGATTCGAGAAGAAGATACTTTTAGATTAGACATCCCTCTTGAAGAAATTAACGGAGCTGCAAACGCAGCAATAGATGAGTTTGAAAAAGTTGTACAACTGCGTAGAACCGCTTCTAAGGTAACTAAAGAAACTCAGGATAAAGCTGAAATTATTTTTGGTAAAATCAAAAGTAGTTCTTTTAGATCCATTGATGATTTTGTACAGGTATTGTCGCAATTACGTACTCTTAGAGGAGAGGTAATTGGGTTAAATGATATAAGGTATGTTGATAAAACTTTCATTCAGAAACTAGAAGCTCAAATTGCAGAACAAACCGAAAAGATATCACAACGCTGTGTACAGTTTTTACTCGATGACAAAGCACTTCTACCCTATCACGCTCGAGTAGAAGAAAAACAAGGTGATCTTGAAAACATAAAAAAAGTAATCGATGCAAAAAAATTAGAAGAAGAAGTCAATCAAATCGCTACTGATCTAGAAATGCTTATTGATATAGTCTCTAATCTTCAGATTGAAGACACCTCTCATTCTACAAAGATCATTGATAATATCTCGCTAATTTTTGCAACGATCAATCAGCTTAAAGCTGGTATCAAAAACAAAATAAAATCTCTAGGCAGTAAAGAAGCCACAGCAGAATTTGCAGCACAATTAAAATTAGTAGATCAAAGTATCATCAATTATCTTGATATTGCTAATACTCCCGAAAAAACAGACGAGTTATTAAATAAAGTATCTGTTCAATTAGAAGATCTAGAAGGCAGATTTGCAGATTTTGAAACGTTTATAACTGAGATCATAGAAAAACGAGAAGAAGTATATAATGCTTTTGAAGCTCGTAAAAACAGTTTGATCGAGGCTAGAAACAAAAAAGCAGTAGCATTAGAAAATGCAGCCAATAGGATCCTTAAAGGAGTTACTAAAAAAGCATTGAGTTTTGATACCGTTGTAGACATTAATGGATATTTTGCTTCGGATCTAATGATCAATAAGTTGCGAGATATTGTAGAACAATTGCAAGAATTAGATGATGCCGGTAAAGCCGAAGCTATAGAAACAGCGTTAAAAGTTGCAAAAGAAGATGCTACCCGTAAACTTAAAGATAAACAAGATCTTTATGAAGATGGTGAAAATATCATCAAACTCGGTAAACATAAGTTTGGTGTTAACAAACAACCGCTGGATTTAACCATCGTATACAAAGATAAATCCTTAGCATATCACCTTACCGGAACCGATTTTTATCAGGAAATCACAAATGATATTCTTATAAAATCAAAGAAATACTGGGATCAGGACCTGATTTCAGAAAATCAAGAAGTATACAGAGCTGCATATCTGGCATATAAAATATTTCGAAGTTGTCACGCTGAGCCTGTCGAAGCGCAAACAATTCCTTCAGATAAAAAAGACTTCGACAAGCTCAGTCTGACAATGATGACAGAAGAAAACCTTCTTGAAATTGTAAAATCAGAAAGCAGCAAAAATTATGCAGAAGGCTATGTAAAAGGTGTTCATGATATAGATGCAGCTAAAATTTTAAAAGTTTTAGTAACCAAAGATCACGATTTGGGATTATTACGTTATGCTCCAGATATTAGAGGATACGCTCAATACTTTTGGCATGGATTAAACATAGATAATCAAACATACTGGAATGATACTATTAAAGCTTCTGGAGAAGTATTAGAAGCTTTTCCAGATAGTAATGAATATCAAAAAGTTATTACCAATCTGGAGAAAGAGGTTATAATTTTTGCAGAAACCACAAATCTTTTTGAAACCGATTATAGCAATAAAATTTCAAGATATTTATTTGATGAACTACAAAGCGGCGATACCTTTTGCATAAGTCAAACCGCAAATGGACTTTATGAAGCTTTTATCGCTGAGTTAAAAAAGAAAAAGGTATTCGTAAAACTTAAAAAATCACTCCAATTAGATACTAAGCCACGTTCTAACGGAAGTGTGAATTGGAATGATCGAATCAACCTTGCATTGCAATGGGTATCTTCATATTTAAAAGCAAATCATCCTAAACATATTGACCATTGTCAAGAAGTAGTATGTCTTTTACTCTTTAAAGACGAAGCAACCGCAGATGTGATTCATGTGACCCCTACACAGGTTATTGAAGAACTAAACGGCTCACATCAAACTATTACAGAAGGAACTTTTGAGTTTAACTATTATGATTTTATTTTAAAATTAAAAGATTTTGCAAGTATCGAGGTCCCTGCATTTGAAGCATACCGTAATGCAAAACATCAAGTAACAGAAGAGCTTAAAGAAGACCTTAAGTTAAATGAATTTAAGCCAAAAGTACTTTCATCTTTTGTAAGAAATAAACTGATCGATCAGGTGTATTTACCTTTATTTGGTGACAACCTATCTAAGCAATTGGGTAGTGTAGGCGATAACAAACGCACGGATCGCATGGGTATGCTATTGTTAATCTCTCCTCCAGGATATGGTAAAACTACCTTAATGGAGTATATGGCCAATCGTTTGGGGTTAGTATTTATGAAAATCAATGGCCCGGCAATTGGTCATGAAGTTACTTCTGTAGATCCAATGGCCGCCAATAATGCCGCTGCTCGTGAAGAATTGAAAAAACTCAATCTTGCATTAGAAATGGGTAATAATGTGATGTTATACCTGGATGATATACAGCATTGTAATCCAGAATTTTTACAAAAATTCATCTCATTAGCTGATGGTACCCGAAAGATTGAAGGAGTTTATAATGGTAATCCTAAAACATATGATCTGCGTAGCAAACGTTTTTGCGTGATTATGGCCGGTAATCCCTATACAGAAAGTGGCGAGAAATTCCAGATTCCGGACATGTTAGCCAATCGAGCAGACATATACAACCTGGGAGATATCATCGGAGATACGGCAGATTTATTTAAACTTAGTTTAATAGAAAACTCTATGACCTCTAACCCAGTTTTACATCAGTTAAGTAGTAAACATTTTGATGATATCTATCGATTGATCGAAATCGTAGAAACAGGATCTCAGGAAGGAATAGAGCTAAAAGGAAATCACACGAAGCAAGAAGTACAGGATTATCTGGCAGTACTAGAAAAAGTGGTCACCATTAGAAATACGGTACTCAAAGTAAATGAAACCTATATCAAATCTGCTGCGATGGAAGATGCCTATCGTACAGAACCCTCATTTAAATTGCAAGGTTCTTATCGTGATATGAGTAAACTGGTAGGTAAAGTAGTTCCTATTATGAATGAACAAGAACTACAGACCTTACTCCTATCTCACTATGAGAATGAGTCACAAACTTTAACCAGTGCTGCAGAGGCAAACCTCTTAAAGTATAAAGAAATGACACAAACCATCGCTAAAGAAGAAATCAAGCGTTGGCAAACTATCAAAGAAACCTTTGTCAAAAACAACAAACTTAAAGGCTTTGGAGATAAAAATGAGATGGCACAAGTACTAGCCCAGATGATGCAATTTAGTGACCACCTCGCAGGAATTCAGGAAGTATTAAAGAAAGGACTGGACAAGTAAAAATACAGTAGTAAACATTCTGTAATTTAGAAAGAATTTTTATCAAACCTTCAGTGCTCAAAACACTGAAGGTTTTTATATTTCAAAAATATTTTATATTTTTACATAAGTACTTATATAAATACTTATGCAAGATAAATTAGAAGAATATGGCGAACTGGGATTAGGATCACGACTAAAGCGTTTAAGTGAGCAAATGATGAAAGAAATTCAATTAGTATACGATGCCTTTGATATAGATTTTGACCCTTATTTGTTTCCTATTTTTAGAGTAATCATTGATAAAGAATTAACCACTACTACAGATATACAGGAAGCTTTACAATATACGCAACCGGCGATTACACAAGCCTTAAAAAAACTAATGGATAAGCAGTATGTAACCTATAAAGTTGATAAAACAGATAAACGAAAAAAACTATTCAAACTCACTAAAAAAGGAAAAGACACTCATCTACAAATGATTCCTTTATGGAAGGTTATTGATCAGCAGGTAAAATGGCTAACAGAAGGCAGCGCAACAAGTCTGACACGTCATTTAACCTATATGGAAGACCAACTAAAACAAAAATCATTAAGTCATAGAATACTAGAAAAATTTAAATAGCTTGAAAAATGAATACCTTAAAAAAAACAACGATAATTCCCTTTGACTCAAAATACGCAAAAGATTTTGCTGACCTTAATGTAGAGTGGTTAGAAAAGTACTTTGTTGTCGAACCACATGATGTAGAACTATTAGAACGATGCGAAGAAACTATTATCAATAAAGGAGGCTATATCTTTTTTGCCAAAACAGATGAAGAGATCGCAGGAACTTTTTCCTTAATAAAAATAGATGATAATGTATATGAATTGGGTAAAATGGCAGTTTCTCCAAAGTTTCAAGGACAAAAAATTGGGCAACAACTTATGCAATTTTGCATGGATTTTTCAAAAGAGCAAGGTTGGGAAAAACTGACACTATACTCCAACCGAATTTTAGAAAATGCCATTTATATTTATGAAAAATATGGCTTTAAAGAAGTAACTCTAGAAGAAAACCCTCCTTATCAGCGCAGTAATATTAAAATGGAAATGATATTGTAACAAAGAGTTAAACTCTCTTTTTAAAAAAGGAATATATAAATAAAATTACTTGGTAGACTTATAAATTATTTAATAACATATTCCATTATTCTCTTTTGCTATACAACGACATAAATTTTTCTAAAAAAAAAAGTGTCTCACTCCCTTCCTTTGAAGGAAGGGTTAGGGATGGATGTTAACAAATTATTTTCAACTTACTTTTATTGATAAAACATATCTAAAAATGGCATTGCAAAACATAGTACCCTATACTCCCAAAGCAAGAGAATTATCAAAAATACTTCGAAAAAACATGACCCAAAGTGAAAAAGTAATTTGGGAAAAAATTAGAAAAAAACAATTTGACATCCTATTCTTTCGTCAGTTTCCTATTTTGGATTACGTAGTTGATTTCTATGCAAAAGATATTGGTATTGCCATTGAAATTGATGGAAGCTCTCACAATAATCACATGCTGGAAAATAGTCACTGACAAGGTAGAATCGAAAAACTAGGTATTCGATTCATACGATTTAAAAACGAGCAAATTCTAAATAATATCGATGCAGTTCTAGAGGAACTCTCTGTTTTGATAGAAAACCTCCAGCAAGAATAATTTCCCTCTTCGACTTATAGTATTCATAAAGACATCCCTCTAAATCTCCCTTCAAAGGGAGACTATCAACCCCTTTCCTTTGAAGACAACACAACGTTAGTTGTGGGCGAGCAGATGTGTTGGTAAAGGAATAGATGTAAACGGTATCCATTGCTTTATTTTTTCAAAGAGTTAAATAACTTTTTAGAAAAGGGGCTTTTCCCCCTATTTAAAATACATCCAATCCAATCACATTTTGTATTACACCCCTTGAAACCAGAGTGCTAACTCATTTTTTCTTTAACAAAATCTAGTGTGATTTTTGAAACCTACAGAATAATAGTACTTTTAATATCTACAAACCATCTTAATAAACCTATCAAAATGAAAAGACTAAATAATTTAATTAGAAGTATTATGGTTATGGGGATAACAATGATTCTTGTTACCTCTTGTACACCTGGAGGACAAGACAATGCGGAAATCGAGAGATACAAAAAGCAAATTAAGGAGTTAAAACAACAAGTTGCAGAATTACAAGAACAAATCGGAAGCACGGATAGACCAAAAAGAATTATCAGCTCTGCCGAAGCACAAATTATTTTTCAGGAATATAACAAGAGATCTGATATGATCAAAGAATATATCCAAACCGATGCGGTTGGAAATAGATTTGATCCTACACGTTCTTTATATTATCCTATTGACGAGTTACGTAATTATATGGCGTATATACATAAGATATCAAAAGAAGCTGATGTAAAACCAACAGGATATAGATTTTATTTTGCTGCCTATCCAGAAGAATATGAGCGTGAGTTATATGCTAAAAGACAAACAATGTTTATCGCACCAACGATTGAGAAAAAAGATGCTAGCGGTAAGACAAAGCAAGTAGCTTATCTTTTTGATAAAAATAAGAAGGTATTATATCTGGATGATATTATACAGGAACCCCTTGAAGGTAAAAAACCAAATGTACAGAAAGGATCATTATTTTCTTTCTTAAGCAATCTCCAGGAAGGAGAAATCAGTACAGTTGCGAATGAATTAGCTGGGTCACCACCAATGGGGAATTGATTTCTATAAATAATGAATATAAGCAACGAATTTTTATACTTACTTATTAAAATCGGTATTGGAGTAGAAATACTGACCGCATTAGTTGGCACTATTTTCTATCATAAATACAAAAACGCACCAATCATAAAGTATTTTATATTTTTTCTATGGTACGTTGGTATTAACGAACTTGTTGGCTTATATATTAGACAAGATGATGGCATAAATGCTATTATTTACAATATATATAACGTAATAAATTTTACATTTTTCTTTGCTTTATATAGACATTATTTAGACAAACCTAAAAACAAAAAAATCGTTCTTATACTATGGATATTTTATTTGATTTCTTTTGTAATTAATGGTTTTTTCGAAAATTATTTAATCAAACATCAAAAATTCCCGTACATAATAGCAGCATTCTTCTTGATAATTACTATAGTATTATATTTCATTGAAATATTGAATTCTGAAAAAGTACTTTACACTAAAAAGAATCTGCTATTTTGGGTCAGCGTTGGATTACTATTATATTTTGTCGGCAATATACCTTATAGAATAGTACGAGATTATTATAAGGAACTCGCTGATGCTAAAATTTTGTTTTTGGCAAGATTTGCATTAACAATTATAATGAACATCTGCTTTATCATCGGTTTTATATGGAGCAACAAGAAGCAACAATATTAATTACAACTATTATATTAGTTGGTATTATAGTATTAATGATATTCCTTTTTGTAATTTTTCAAAAAAGGAAGAATTCTCTATTGCTACAACAAAAAGAGGCAGAGAAAAAGTTTGAAAAAGCCATTGCCGAAACTCAGATAGAGATTAGAGAAGAAACCTTGCGTAATATCAGCTGGGAACTTCATGACAACATCGGACAATTGCTTACATTGGCAAAAATACAGGTCAATGTTGCACAAGATAACCCCGAAAAACTTATAGAAGTAACAGATACAATTACCAAAAGTCTCACGGAGCTTAGATCATTGTCAAAATTAATCAACCCTGATGCTATCAACAATTTGTCTCTTACAGAAGCTTTAAGCTTAGAAATTGAGCGATTTAACAGATTACAATTCATCCAAGCATCATTAACCAGTAATAAAGAGATTCGTACACTCGATAACAAAGCTGAGATCATTATTTTTAGGATACTACAGGAATTTTTTACAAATACTATTAAACATTCTAAAGCTTCTAATCTTAAGGTTGATGTGTCTTATGACCAAGACAAAATACTTATAAAAGCCGAGGATGATGGTGTTGGTTTTGACATTAAAAACACAAAAACCAGGCAAGGTATAGGACTCTGTAATATTCAAAACAGAGGAAAACTCATTGAAGCAGAAGTTGTTCTGGACTCTGAAGAAGGAAAAGGAACCTCTATTACCTTAACCTATTACTATAAAGAAAATGGAATATCTCCTATTGATAATGAAATAGCATAATGAAGAAAACTAAATAGTAAAATAATATAAATTCGATGTATTTAGTAACATACAAAAAGCCGTCAATTTGAGTAGTTTTTCATCAAGAAATGAAGAAAAATCGTATCAAAATTAGACTTGTATAAGAAATCACTTGTTTTCGATACATTTTTGCTAAGGCAAAAACACTCAAATTGACGTACTTTTTTATATCGAGCTCATATTAAAATAACATAATTGGGATTTTTATTGATCCTAAGATTTTCTAGAATACAATAAAATTGATATTCTAAATATCAGATTGAGCTTGTTGAAGCCTTTATAAAATAATAACTTTGATAAACCTTTAACAAACTCACGATAATGGTGTGGTCAACACAATATAAAACCGCACAAACAACAAACAAAATCAAACAGTTAAGTTAATCAACTTACTTGATGTAATCATATACCTGATTATAAAACAGCACAGTTGATCAACTAAAAAACAAACAACACAATGAAATATTCAGTAGTAATCGTCGAGGATCATATTTTATTATCTCAGGCATTAGCGGGGTTGGTAGAAGGATTTCCAAAATTTAAGATATTATATATCTGTAAAAACGGACGAGAGCTCCTTACCAGATTTAAAGATCCTAAAAACATCCCAGACGTTGTTTTAATGGATATTAATATGCCTATAATGAACGGTATCGAAACCACTGCTGCCTTAAAGGAAGAATATCCTGATGTGAATGTACTGGCACTTTCTGTAGAAGAAGATGAAAAAACGATTCTCAAAATGTTAAGAGCTGGAGCAAAAGGGTATCTTTTAAAAGATACAGAGAAAAGTATTTTGGAAAACGCATTAATAGAAGTACAAGAAACCGGTTTTTATCACACCAAAGATGTAACCAATTTATTATTAGGCTCTCTTAATCCTAAAAAAGAAAACAAGGTTATACTTAAAGACAGGGAAATGGAATTTATAAAACACGCCTGTACAGAAAAAACCTATAAAGAAATAGCCAGTGATATGTGCCTAAGTCCTAAGACCATAGAAGGATACAGGGATTCTATTTTTGAAAAGCTAAATCTTAAAAACAGAACAGGTCTTGTCATATACGCCATAAAAAACAAAATATTTGTGCCATAACTTCAGTTTTTTTATAATTTATTTCTGTATGTTTTCTATATTAAATCAATAACAGATACTTCGTTATTTTCAATTATATTCATCATTAATTCTGCACTTAAAAAAAATGCTTTTTTGTAAATAAAATCAACTTTGGCGCGTTTATTGATTAAACCCAAAAAAAGGTTTTAGAAACATTTACTTTAGTATTATAGTTCTAAGGCTTTTTTAACGTAAACTAACCTTCTAATACCAGCAGAGATATACCGTTTTTGTTTATTTTTGTAAGTATAAGAACATCGATTTTTTTTATGCTAAAGCAACAACTAAATTTTAAACTTTCTCAAAAACTCTCTCCTCAACAAATTCAACTTATGAAGTTGATTCAATTGCCTACTCAGGCATTTGAACAACGTCTTAAACAAGAAATGGAGGAAAATCCTGCTTTGGACAGCGGTAAAGATAAAATTGATGAATACGATGATACTTATAACAATGAAAGTGCAACAGATGATGATTACGGTACAGAAAAAATTGAAACCGAAATCAATGTTGATGAGTATTTAAGTGATGACGAAATCCCAAGTTATAGATTAAGTTCTAATAATTATAGTTCTGATGATGAAGAAAAAAGTGTTCCTTATGCTTCAGGAACTACCTTTCACCAACATTTAGTCAATCAACTAAACACGTATAGGTTAGATGAAGAAAATCGAGAAATAGCAGAATTTCTTGTAGGGAGTGTAGATGAAAGTGGATATATAAGAAGATCTTTATCTGATATTCTAGACGACCTGGCTTTTACACAAAATGTATATACCACTGAAGAAAAAATAGAGAATGTTCTCAAGATTGTACATCAATTGGATCCGGCAGGTGTAGGTGCCCGAAACTTACAAGAATGTCTTTTGATTCAACTTGAAAGAAAAGAAACCACCATTCCTATAAAGCTTGCTTCTGAAATATTAAAAAAATCATTCGATCATTTTAGTAAAAAACATTACGATAAATTATTGGTTAAATTTGATATCGATGAAGAGGATCTTAAAGATGCTATTGAAGAAATAGAAAATCTCAATCCTAAACCAGGAGGTGCTTATGCAGGAAATAATCGTTTGATCGAGCACGTAGTTCCTGATTTCACAATACGTATTATCGACGGAGAACTGGAACTCACTTTAAACGGTAGAAATGCACCAGAGCTACACGTTTCAAGAGAATACAATAACATGCTTCAAGGATACAAGGCGAGCAAAGAAAAATCAAAATCTCAAAAAGATGCAGTATTGTTTATCAAACAAAAACTAGATGCTGCAAAATGGTTTATTGAAGCGGTTAAACAAAGACAGCAAACACTTTTTATTACCATGAGTGCAATAATGCACTATCAAAAAAGTTATTTCTTAAGTGGAGATGAGAGAAATCTTAAACCCATGATCTTAAAAGACATAGCAGACGAGATTGATATGGATGTTAGTACGGTTTCACGAGTAGCCAACAGTAAATATGTTGACACACCTTATGGCACCAAATTGATTAAAGAATTTTTCTCAGAATCTATGACCAACGATCAAGGAGAAGAAGTCTCTACTCGAGAAATAAAAAAGATACTGGAGATAACTATAGGCGAAGAAGATAAGAAAAAGCCATTAACCGATGAACGATTGGCAAAAATCTTAAAAGAAAAAGGATATCCTATAGCCAGAAGAACTGTAGCTAAATACAGAGAACAACTAGATATTCCTGTAGCCAGGTTACGAAAGAAGATTTAATGAATTTTTTTCTTAAAAGCATTTCATACATTTTTCATCCATTACTGATGCCTATTGCGGGTACAGTAATTTATTTTGCCACAGCACCAAGATTTATTCCTGAAAATATTATTATAGGAAAGATTTTTGGATTGGTTATAATTACTGTGTTAGTCCCTATCGTTTTATTCTTTTTTCTTAAAAACTCCGGACTTATTACCTCTATTCATCTGGAAAATGTAAAACAACGTAAAATACCACTGTTGCTTCAATGCTTTTTATTGCTTTTAGTAATCAAAATGGTTATTGATTCTTACAACTATCCTGAATTATATTTTTTCTTCCTGGGAGCTCTTTTTTCATCATTGAGCACCATTTTTATTGTGTTTTTCAATATAAAAGCTAGTATACATATGATCGGTACTGGAGCTGTAACAATGTTCACAATTGCTCTTAGTATTCATTTTGGAATTAATCTTACCTTGCTTATTGGCGCTATGATGGTTACCAATGGCTTAGTAGCCACTTCTAGATTACATTGTAAAGCGCACAGTAATTTAGAATTGATTTTAGGGTTCTTAATAGGAGTAATCCCTCAATTAACTTTGGTGAATTTCTGGTTATAAAATATAAAACATCAATCCAATCTTTATTGAATTAAGGCCAACATTTTCTCCATCAATCTTAGCTTCGTCATTAAATAAAGGATTTAGGTTATAATAAAAATGAAAATTCACCGTGTTCCAACCAAAGGTAAACATCGCTCCATACCTCCATCGATTCAATTCTTCAATTTTAGTTTGCCTCACCCTATTACCAGTCTGCTCAAAATTAGATCTAAAAGCATATAAATAACCAACTTTAATACCCGTATATATTCTATAAAATTTATGTGTATCAGCTACTGAGGTACGCCATCTAAATTCTAAAGGCGCTTCGACAATATGTGTTACAAATCGATTTGTATTAAAATCTATCCCTTTTAAACTGCTAAATATGCTTTGATCAGTACCTTCTTCCTCTCCAATAAACAAATTTTGACCATAAGTATTAAAAGAATAGCCCAAACCTAATCCAATAGCAACGTTTCGCCGCTTATTTATTGGCATATCTCGTATAAAACCAAAATGCATTCCTCCAGAAAAACCTGATTGATTTACATCTGCTGGTCTGTTAGAAAGAAGATTGAAGGTTAACCCAACATAAAACTGATCTTCTCTATATAATGAATCCAAAACTTTTGCTGGTTCAGGTTCAGAAACTACCTCTTGCGCATCTATATGCCAAATAGATAAACCTACCAGGAGAATTAAAAACAACTGCTTCATATAAGTCACTAAAATAAATCTATTTCTTTAAAATATAAGTCTACTTATAAAAAATCCTGCCTCACAGCAGGATTTTATACTCATGTTATACATTTCATTGTAAATTATCAATGGCTCTCCCCTCTTTTGTTGTATAGTTAATCTTAAGAGCTTCTACTTCTCTAAGCTCTTTTTTGACATCACCGATAACGCCCATTTTTGTCTCTTTATCCACTTTTAAGGCAGTAATAAGAAAAGGTCTTAATGATTCGATTCTTTGTTTTCTTTCTTCCAATACAAAAGATTTAATATCACTTAAACTCGCAAATTTATCATTAAGCTGAATTCTTGCTTCTGTGCCCAAGTTCTTATATCGAGAACTAGGTTTACCCACATAAATGTGCATAACCAGATCTTTTTTTTCTAATTTCTCCGTTTGATCCGCAAGTGGCAATCTGTTTTCAACTTTTAAAGTATCCTTTCTCATTACTGTAGCCACCATAAAGAAAAACAATAACATAAAAACAATATCTGGCAACGATGCCGTTGAGATTTCAGGTAAATTCGAGTTTTTTATCTTTTTAAACTTTGACATAATCTATAGTGTATTAAGTGATTGACTACTCTTTGTTTCAGCTTCTGAAAGCTTTTCGGGATACATTGATTGAACATTCTTTATTCGTTCCCTCAATCTCGACTGATCCTGAGTATCCTTAGCATCTTTTAGGTTTTCTATCATTTCAGAATATGATATCCCATAACGTTTAATAGATTCTCTGTTTCTTAATTCTGTATACGCTTTTACCAATTCATTTTGTACGGCTATGTAAGTTGCATAATCCGTTTCCCGGCTATTTTTAAGCGATATAACAGCTTTTATTGGGTTATCGGATGATTTAGAATCTCTCAAACCCTGACAATAGTCACAGGCATCCTCGTTTGTTCCTCCACCGTTATCCAAAAAAGCTTTAGCAGCTTCTTTAAGTTCTTCAAGTTTTATTGGAGAACCTTCAACCAGCAAGTCATTTAGTTGATTGACCTCGACTCTAAAAAGGTTCTTTTCTTTAATTTTAGGAATAATGACATCTTTTTTAGGTGGCGGAGGCAGTTTCCTACTAATGCCTTGATCAGTTTCTATAGTTGTACTAACTAAAAAAAAGATGAGTAATAAGAATGCAATATCTGCCATTGAACCTGCATTCACTGATGGTGCTTCTCTTCTTGTCATATTAAAATATAATTTAGGTTACTAATTACTTACAAGACAAAACCGTGGTTATAAATGATCTAATGACATTGGAGAAAAGAATCAGAATTCGAAACTTAAATAGTTATAATTCTAATAAATAGTAGGGGTAAATACATACGACATCTTTACTATGTAAGATGTCATTTGCTAAAACTGTTAAATTCTAAGTTATTCTCAATATCAATTTTTGGAAGGCTAGACATTGATCCTATTATACTAAAAGACCACAGTTATATTTACACTAAGACACAATTGTTATGCCAGTTTTCTAAATTGTTAAGGCATTATACCAAGAACAAACCTGCTCAATAACAGTAAAAAAAGTTTTAAATAAAATTCTCTTATACCAGGCTAGGTATCTAAATAGGTTTGATAAAATATTACAAATCGAAAAATCTTATAATTAAGAAGAAAAATAAGAGCATAAAAAAATCCTGCCATTGGCAGGATTTTTTACAGTATTTATAAAGAGTATATCTTTAATTACGTAAGTTATCAGTCGCTTCACCCACTCTGGTGGTGTAGTTAATTTTTAAAGCTTGAACATCTCTCAGTTCTTTTTTGATATCTCCTACAAGTCCCATATTGGTATCTCCATCAACCTTTAAAGCTGTCGTTAGAAAAGGTATTAACTCTTCTCTCTTTGAAGCTCTTTCAGCTAATACAAATGGAGCAATATCAGAAATCTCAGCAAACTTATCATTTAACTGAATTCTTGCTTGATTACCTGCACTTGCACGATATCTTGAACTAGGTTTTCCAGCGTAAATATACATTACTAAATCTTTCTTATCCAGTTTCTCAACTTGGTCAGCAAGCGGTAATGAATTCTCAATCATTAAAGTATTCTGACGCATTACTGTTGCAACCATAAAGAAGAACAATAACATAAATACGATATCCGGTAAAGATGCTGTAGAAATAGCTGGTAACTCACCGCTCTTTTTCTTTTTAAACTTAGACATAGAATATTTTTTATGTTATTATTTTATTTCTTTGGTTCTGCTTCGGAAAGCTTTTCTGGAAACAAAAGTTGAATCTTTTTGATTCTATCCTTAAGTTTTTCCTTATCACCACTATAATTAGCGTCTTTTACGTTCTTTTCCATTTCAACGAAAGAAACACCATATTCACGTTGTGCTTCTCTATTACGCAATGTTGTATAAGCAGCAACCAATTCATTCTGCACTGCTATATACGTTGAGTAATTAGTTTCTCTGTTATTACGTAAAGAAATTACCGCTTTTACAGGGTTATCTGAAGAAGATGGATCTCTTTTACCTTGACAGTAATTACAAGCATCGTCGCCATTTCCTCCTCCGTTATCAAGGAATTCTATAGCTGCTTCTCTAAGATCCTTTAATTCCATAGGCTCTTCTTCTACTAGCAAATCGTTATTCTTGTTAACTTCTACAACAAAAATATTTTTTTGCTTAAGAACTGGAGGCGGCTCTTCAGAATCCACCGGCGGTGGAAGCTTACGGCTAATACCGCTGTCTGTCTCAATGGTTGTTGTAACCAGAAAGAATATAAGAAGTAAGAATGCAATATCAGCCATCGATCCTGCATTTACTTCTGGTGCTGATCTTCTTGCCATAATTATTTACCTATTAATTTTTTAACTCCGGATAACACCATTAAACCTACTGCAACAGCAGCTAAGAAATAAAAGGCATATAAACCGGTACCTACCCACTTAGATCCACTAGCAGAAAGAACTTCTCCGTCTTTCATCTCAGTTTCTACTCCATTGGCCAAAGCAAATCCTATACCAATAACGACAAGGAAAGCAACAATACCAATTCCAGTTTTCTTAAGACCTGCAGGGTTTTTTAATAACGCTGAAAAAACAGCGATTAAAGTAGCTATAATGATGATGATAAAAATCACCCAAGTTAGACCATATAAAGGTGTAACGGCGGATCCAGCTATATCTAGCGGTAATTCGCGAGCTTCTGAAACACCATTATCTGCCATTAGCTTACCAATTGCACTATTCATTAGAAACCAAAGGATAATACCTATAGCTCCAACTGCCAGTACAACATATGATAATATTTTTGAAATTTTCATGTGTCTGTTTTTTTAATTTGGAATGACAACATTCCACAGATTGAATAATAAGTTTGAATTCTAATTTAAGTAATCTTAAAATCTACAAAGATTACATCTTAACAGAAATCCTTATTATTTCTTGTTTTTGTAAGCTACTAACATATCGATTAAAGTAATCGATGCATCTTCCATATCGTTAACGATACTGTCAATTTTTGCTACAATATAATTGTAAAATATCTGAAGGATAATCGCAACGATAAGTCCAAATACTGTAGTAAGAAGTGCTACTTTAATACCACCTGCTACAAGAGAAGGTTGCATATCACCAGCTGCTTCAATTTTATCAAATGCCTGAATCATACCAATTACAGTACCCATAAACCCAAGCATTGGTGCAAGAGCGATAAATAAAGATACCCAAGATACATTCTTTTCTAATTGTCCCATTTGAACACCTCCGTAAGCTACAACTGCTTTTTCTGCAGCATCGATGCTCTCATCAGCTCTATCAAGGCCTTGGTAATAAATAGATGCAACAGGTCCTTTTGTATTTCTACAAACCTCTTTTGCTGCTTCTACTCCACCACTATTTAATGCATCTTCTACATTTTGTTGTAATTTCTTAGTGTTTGTTGTAGAAAGATTTAAAAAGATAATTCTTTCGATTGCTATCGCAAGTCCTAGAATTAAACATAAAAGTACGATCCCCATAAATCCAGGACCTCCTTCAATAAAACGTTTTTTAAGTTCCTGATGGAAAGTCAATTCTTCTGCATCACTGGATGCTGTGTCATCTTGTACTATAGTTGTAGTTATAGGAGCAATTAATAATTGCACATTTGCCGATAATACCTGGGCAGGAGCAGTAGCTGCTTGTATGTTTCCGAAAGCCATTACTGTTGCGATTGCCAGAATAGAAAATAGTCTTTTCATTGCGCTGATTCTTAATTTTAATTAGTTAAAGGGTTAAAGATAAAAAAATATTATAAAAACTGTTATAATTTTAATAATAATGCAGAGAGGAAGGGATTCGAACCCTCGATACGCTTTTGACGTATACACACTTTCCAGGCGTGCGCCTTCGACCACTCGGCCACCTCTCTATAATTGTTTTCCCAAAAATTTGGTTGGGCAAATAACAAAAAAAATGTTAACTATTGAAATTTGAGGCGTTAATTTTCTGACATTTCACCACGCAAAGAGGTTTCATATATGGTTTTAAGCACTTTAAGTGGCAAATTTTCTCCCAATAAGTACATTAATTTGGCCAATGCAGCCTCTGTTGTCATATCTTTTCCAGAGATAACACCCGCTTTTTTGAGCGCTACACTAGTATTATACTTACCCATTTCTACACTTCCTCCTGCACATTGAGTCACATTAACAATTGGTATTCCTCTTTTTAAAGTATCAAAAATAATGCCGGTAAACCATTTTTTGGTTGTGGTATTACCTGCTCCATACGTCTCAAGAATTACACCTTTTATCTCATCTGATGATAAAATACTTCTAAGAATACTTTCATTTATACCAGGAAACATCTTAATGATAATAATATTATTATCCAGATGTGTGTGGTAAATCATTTTTTTTCGTCGATTGGCTTTCCTTAAAAAAGAAGTATTGACTTTAAGATGTACACCTGATTCAACTAATGCTGGATAATTTAATGATTGAAATGCTTCAAAATGTTCTGCATTAATCTTTGTAGTCCTATTTGCTCTTAATAGTTTATATTCAAAATAAAGTCCAACCTCGGTTATCACCGGTCTTCCTTTTTCTTGTAATGCTGCGATCTGTACAGCTGTAATAAGATTTTCTTTTGCATCTGTTCTTAAATCACCAATAGGCAATTGAGAACCTGTAAAAATAATAGGTTTACTAAGGTTTTCAAACATAAAACTTATAGCAGAGGCTGTATAAGACATGGTATCACTACCATGAAGCACTACAAAGCCATCGTAGTTTTCATAATCCTTATTAATAATGTCGCCTATCTCTTTCCATTTCTTGACATTCATATCAGAAGAATCAATAGGGTCATCAAAACTTATCGTATTAATAATACAATCTAATTGTTTAAGTTCAGGGATATTGAGTAACAGTTCATCAAAATCAAAAGCAATCAAGGCTCCTGTTTCAAAGTCTTTAATCATACCAATGGTACCGCCCGTATAAATTAAAAGAATGTTTGGTGGAGTATTCATTTGTAAAATCTACTATATATAATATGTAGCAAATGAACAAAATTAAAATCAGATTCAATTCATCTATACTCCAAATATATCTATAGAATTTTGTGTAGTGATATTAGCAATCTCTTCTGGAAGAATTTGATAGATATCTGAAAGTTTTTCCAACACTTGTATTAAATAGGAACTTTCATTGCGTTTTCCTCTATAAGGAGTTGGTGCTAAGTAAGGAGCATCTGTCTCCAACACTATATGTTTAAGCGGAATCTGGTCAAGGAATTTATCAATCTTCCCATTCTTAAAAGTAACTACTCCTCCTATCCCAAGCTTCATATTATAGCTTATTGCACGATGGGCATCTTCTATCGTTCCTGTAAAACAATGAAAAACTCCATAAAGATCTTCACTTTTCTCAGTTTCTAAAACTTCAAAAATTTCTTGAAAAGCTTCTCGGCAATGAATAACGATCGGGAGTTTATACTTTTTTGCTAAACGAATCTGATGCCTGAATGCCTCTTGTTGTTCTTTTAAAAAAGTAGTATCCCAATATAAATCAATACCTATTTCGCCAACTGCATAAAACTTTTTAGTAGAATCTATTTCAAATCGTTTAGACAATTCTTCTTCTACATGTATGATCTCTTCTTTATAATTTTCTTTTACATGAGTAGGATGTAAACCCATCATTAAAAAAACATTGTCTGGGTAAGAGTCCTCCATTTCATACATGGATTGGGTATATGTAGAATCTATAGCAGGAACAAAAAAGCGTTTTACTCCTTTGTCTATTGCTCGTTGCATCATTTCTTTTTGATCTTCTGCAAAAGCTTCGCTATAAATATGTGTATGAGTGTCGGTAAGTATCATGCCGCAAAAGTAATTAAATTTAGCTTTTGCTTTTCAACTTTTTTGACATCAAAGAAAAAGTTACTTTTCTATTAAGATATATTGATAATTCGCTCTAAAGGAATTATTGTAGATTGCTTTAAAATTACCGATTTATCAGTAATTCCCCATATTGTAGTTTCGACCTCTTTAGATCCTTTATCATCTGCAAAGATGATTTTAACCTTTAAATGCTCCAGGTTTCCCAAGCTCAACCCTCTTACTAATTTACGGTATCTATCTTTTTTATCTCTTTTAGAATCTAAAACCTCTCGTTTTGGGAAATGTAAAAACTTAATTTGCTCTTTTTCTATATGTTGTATTTGTTCATTGATCATCATGACATATTCTTTTTATTCATTCTATAATTTTAGTAGCAATTACCTATCAAAAATTACTCTGAATAACGGTTTAAATGTCAAAAATATTGTTAATTAACACTTTGTTTAAAAATTCAATACCTGATCAATCAAGTCTTTTTAACAATTCCTGAGCTTTGTTATAATCTTCGGCTTCTTCTGGAAGTATTTTTAGTAGTTCAACACACTCATTATATTTTTTTTGTTTGAGCTGATTAAGAGCTTCAAACCATAAAGCTTTATGCTGAAAAACTGAATTCCCTTTTTGTAGTTTTTTAAAAGTTACTGTTGCTTTTTCATATTTATCTTGCTCTAATAATGAAATCCCATAATAAAACTGATACTGGGTATTAGATGGGTTCTTGGTCAGCAACTCTGCCAATACTTCTTCTGCAAGTGCATAGTTTTCAGAATTAAATGCATTTTCGGCAGACTTAACCTCATCATTTGCTATTCCTCTTTCTGTTATTGTTAGTTCTGGAATAGAAGCATAATCTTTATACACAGGATTGCTTTGTCCAAAGAAATATACTCCAAAAACCACTGCTACACTTGCTGCAACGGCATACGCCCAAACAGGCATCTTAATTACTTTAGGCTTATTATTAGTTAGTTTTTGATTAAAATATGAATCTCCTATATTTCTAAGATTATTCTCTAATTCGATTCGTTCATTATTTGAAGTAAAGCTAGTTTGCAGATGAGAATTTAATTCTTGATACAATTTAAATTCTTCTTTCAACTCATCACTTTCTTTTATTAATTGAGTTAATCGTTCTTTATCTGAAGTAGAAATTTCATCACTACAGTATCGCTCAAATAATTCGTATTTTTCTTCTGGGGTCATAACATTCTTTTTATTTGGTTGTACTTAGGAGTGTTTTGAACCAATTGTGTTAATTGACCAATACATAAAGATTTCTTTTTTCTTACATATCCGTAGGATTGTCCAAGTTTTTCGGCTACTTCTTCCAGAGATTTTATAGTAAAAGTGGCTTTTAATAATTCTTTGCAGGCTTTTCCTAGTTGATCAAACATTTCAGTAAATAATTCGTGTTTTGCACTAAAAACCTCAGTTTCCTCGGCAAAACGAACACTCTCGTCATCTATAGATGCAACTTCTTCATTAATTGTTACCTCTTTCCCAGAAGATTTTTTTAACTCATTTAACCATCTACGTTTACACAGCAGAAAAAAGTAGGCATCAAAAGGGCAGGTTAAAACCAGATCTTTTTCTTTTGCCTGCTTGTATATAACTAATAAGGTTTCCTGTATGATATCTTGAGCTCTCGAATCATCGCCACTATTTTTTTTAATATACCCAATCACCTTAGGCGCAAATTTTTCATACATCTCTGCCAGAACAACAGAATCATTCTTTAAAAGAGCCTCAATATATTTTTGATCAGAATGTGGTTTGTTTTTTCCCATAAAAGCTAGGTTGTCGCAACTAATTTAAAAAAAGTTTGAAGATAAAGGGTAACAAAAAATCAGTGTTGTTGATATGAAATTGTAAACCATAAAATTTTGAATATTATGAAAACAAAAAATACAACAGTCACATTACCGAACAATAGTATGTGTGTAAAACAAAAAGCGATAAACTTTTTATTCATAGGATTAGCCATTCTTTTTTTAGGAAGTTGTCAAAACGATGATAATGACATTATAATTCCTCAAATACTTGATGGTCAAGAATTAGCTGAGGCAATCCAGCAAAATCGAGAAAACGCTAAACAAACTACCACCATTAATGCCGAAACTTTTGGAGAAGTATATGGTCAAGAAGGAACTATCCTTTCTTTTCCCGCTAACAGTTTTTTGTATCAAAATGGAGATCCAGTTACTGGAAGCGTAACTATTGAATTAGTTGAGATATACAACAAATCAAAAATGTTATTAACCAAAATACCTACTAATGGTAAACGTCCCAATGGCGATGTAGAAGCTTTAAAATCTGGTGGAGAATTCTATATCAATGCCACTCAAAATGGAGAGCAACTAGAACTTGCCAATGGATTTAATCTATTTGCTCCAGCTGATGGATTTGACACAGAAATGACCTTGTTTAACGGTCAAGATGATGATTGTGATGGTGATCAGCTACAATGTGATGTTGTATGGGAAGAAGATGAGCAAGCTGGAATAGAACCTATTCAAAGAGAAGGACCAGATGGCACGGCAATTACTGGATATGGAGGGTTTATCGGAAATTTTGGATGGACAAATATTGATCGTTGGTATAATGACCCAAGACCTAAAACAATTTTACATGTAGATGTGCCAGAAGGATATGATAATACAAATTGTAATGTTTACATCTCATATGATGGAGAACCAACAGCTTTGGCTTTATTAGATATCTATGATCCAGAAACAGGTCTTTTCTCCGAACACTACGGTTTAATTCCTATTGGTTTAGAAGTACATTTTATATTTGTATCTGTGCAAGATGGTCAATATGTATATGCTATCCAAGGAGCCACTATTGAAGATAATCATATAGAAACGATAGGGACTACCACTACAGGAACCGAAGCAGAACTCGTTGCACTAATTAATGCATTGCCTTAGATAAAAATAATACTAAGATTCATTGGTAAACAAGGGGGTTTAAACAAATCTTGGTATAGATTCCGGAAGAAATTAATTTCTTCCGGAATTTTTATTTCTAACCACTTAGACATCTAAGTATAAAAAACTTAAAATAAAGGGTAACAAAAAATCAATGTTGTTGATATAAGGATGTAAACAATAAAAAAGTAAAAACCTATGATACCTAAAACATCAACAATTACATTACCAAATAATAGTAGGTCTGTAATACAAAAGACAATTTATTTTACAACATTAATATTAGCTCTTCTTTTTTTAGGCAGTTGTGAAACCAACGACGATATAGACCAGATACAAACTAATGGACCTGTTTTTAACATCGATCTTTTTGAACAAAATATTATTGACTATATAAATGCAGGTAATGATTCTCCAATAGGATGGGCATATACTATTAGTACAAATGGAAACCTAGCAAGATCAAATGCATATGGACAAGCAAGAACATCTGTGGATGGAGCAATGGATTTTTCTTTAAACAAAGAGATAAATGTAGCCAGCGTAACCAAGTTTTATACAGCCATTGCTGTAATGCAATTATTAGAAGCTAATAATCTTACGATCGAAGATAAAATTGAAGACTGGCTTCCTGCATCTTGGTCAAAGGGTCCTGGAGTAAGTGATCTTAGTTTTAAAGATCTTCTTAAACATGAATCCGGATTAGAAAGCACAAATAACAATTTTGACGTAACACTAGGTTATGAGGGTTTAAAAGATTGTATAGCTACCGGAGTAATAAATTCACAAAGTCGTAATTATCTAAATGTCAACTTTGCTCTATACAGAGTTTTGATTCCTTCTTTATGGAGCGCCGTAGATAATAGTAATGCGGTTGATATTGAAAACGATGCCAATACTCAGTTTATGTATTTGTTATATATGCAGGAAAATATATTTGACAGGCTAGCTCTTCCTCTTGTAGGTTGCGTGCCAGAAGATAGACAAAGCTCTACACTATATTATAATGTCAATAATTCTCAAAACGGTAATAACGGTGCATATTATGGTAGCTGGAACAACAAATCCGGAGGTGGAGGATATTTTATGAGCACCTTAGAAATGGCAAAAGTAATAGCATACTATGAACATACTGAAGTTTTAGTTTCTGAAGAACAAAGAGACATTATGAAACTACACCGATTAGGGATGGATGTAGCGGATTCCGGAGATGAAATACACGGGAATTACTACGGAAAAGCTGGATCTATTGGAACCAGCAGTAATCCAGAAGTTTCTCAAGGTGTACGTACTCAAATGGTAATGTTTCCAATTAATGGAGTAGACTGTGTAATCACCATGAATACACAAGGAGTTACATTCGACAGTACAACCAGCCTACGCCAGATGATTTATAACGCATATAATAATGCATGGGAATAATCCCTTAAGCACCTATAGACAGATTATTGGCAATTTCAATAATCAAATTCTAATTATTATAAAATTCCGGGATAGAACAGTTTCCGGAATTTTATAATTTAACTTTTTACTTATCTTTAGTAACCACTAATAACAAACCATGAGAGGCTTTATAATTTTATTTCTTATAGTATTATTTTCTCCATTATGCTGTTTCGGACAAATATTAACGAATGACACTATTCCCAGAATAGCTCCAATATCATATGATCTTGAAGGAAACAGAGCAACATATTCCGCAGAAATGCCGCCTCTTAATCAAATAGCGGGAGCTCCTAAAGCTTTTTACACCTACTACTGGGAGTTTGGTGATGGAGATTATAGTTTTAAAGAAAAGCCTACACATCAGTATAAAAAACCAGGAACCTATAATACCAAACTTTGGGCTACTAATAATTATGATAACGGGAAACCACCCTCTAGCAGACCAAAATCTGTTACAGTGAATGAAATTCCTGACGAAGCTTCTATAGAAGAAACTTCATCTTTTAAAGAGGATGAAGATTTAATTCTGAAACGAAATCGTGAGCCAATCCCAGATCAGGAAATGGTATTTATTACTAGTTATAAAAATAACAACAACTATAGTACTGACGGAAAACTATATCTTTTTTATAATGATAATCGATTCAAAAATGACAACTTCATTATTGAAGATACTCGAATGCATCATGGAGAACGCATCATTCAAACAGAAGCTATTTCGACAGTCCTTCCAGAAAATGATGACTATACCTTATTAGCTTCCTCCTCCTCTTCTATTTTAAGAAATAAAACATTATTCATTCAAGATACCACTAAGAGAAAAAACCTTCCCCTGACTCTTGAAGAATCCAAAGCAGCTTATCGCAATTATCAGGTAATTGAATTTAACAATATGCAACCTGGAGAAGAACGCAATATTTTCAGAACACTTAGAACCACTCCAGAAATGATTAAAGATACTAGTGCGATAGTTACTTTACGTAGTGTTTATGTTCCTGATTCTAATTTTGGCAATCATACTATAAAGGATACAGAGATGGAAATTGTGACTTCTCATGATCCCAATAAAATGTCTTCAAATGGATGGTTAATGAATTATCGCTTGGTACGTTTCAAACGATTAAAATTTAAAATTCGTTTTCAGAATAATGGCGAAGGTCCTGCAAATACTATTAGATTAGAAACTGATACCCCAGAAATGTTTGATAAATCTACTTTGCGAATTGATGGTATGTATCCAGAATGTCCAATCTGTCCAAAAGAAAAAGAAGTAAACTACAGTTGCCTGGATACTATTGTAAAAAAAGATAAAATTATATTTCAGTTTAACAGAATCTATTTACCAGGGAGTCAACAAAAAAATGTTGAAGAAATTGATTCGACCAAAGGGTTTGTAAAATACTCAATGAAATTTGGCAAAGATTTCCATAAGAAAAAAACAAAAAGTAGAACTGCTATTTATTTTGACAAAAACGAACCTATTATAACCAATTATGCCACTACCCGTTTTATTCCTGGAATTTCTATTGGTGCCAAGGCTGGATATATCATAAATCCAGATTTAGACAACAGTACAGAATATTTTGTAGGAGCTACCTTATCCCCTTTTAAATCTTACCGCCTGTATTATCAGGCAGAATTATTATTCTCTTCAGCTTCATATGATGAGATTATAAATTCTGAAATCAGACGAGTTAATGCTGATGGAAGTCAAAATCTAATACGCTTTTCAGAACTTAATCAGCTTAATACCATTACCACGTATGCAGTACCCGGATCCTTACGTTATAATCTTAATAATTTTGTAGCTATCGGTGCCGGAGTTCAATTAAAACTTGATATTACTAGTAACAATAATCAAGAAACTACTGGTACTGGGTTTAATATAAATCAAAATGGAGCTATCGATAGAAACCCTGATCTCGATTCATTCGATACCAGAGAAATCGACAATAGTTTTTCAAACATACAAACCGGTGTCTTTATCGGCATGAATATAGGAACCGTTAGAATTGGTCCCAGCTTAGGAGTGAGATATGTCTATAATTTTGATGCTCCAAATTCTCAAATTCAGTTATATGGAATATGGAAATTTTAGAGCACACCTACTTACACTGGTTTTAATATGCTCAAGTGTTTTTATTTGTAGAGCTCAGCAAAATACCCAAACCACAACATTTCTCTACAATCAATTAGATAGCTTTTTACAAAATCCATCAATTACAAAACTGAATCAATTAACTAAAAAAATTGTTTCAAAAGAGTCAGCTCTTTATACCAAATCGGATCAATTAGCATGGGTAATTACCAACGCCAACATAGGGTATTATTTCAATCAATACGGAAATATCCCAACCGCAATAGTACACTATGAAAAGTCTTGGAAAACATTTTACGACAAACAACTTTCTGACTATGATATCATCGAGAATTGCCTGCAACCTTTAGGGAATCTGTATATTAAAACCGGAGATCTCCCAAAAGCAGCCGCAACCATAAAAAACTATCTCTTCTTAGCAGAACAGTCTCAAAACATTCCTAAAATCATAGCTGCTTTCACAAACTTATCCATAGCCTATAATAATCAAGGAAACTATTTAAAAGCCATAGAAGTTTTATCAGAAGGATTAGCAATTGATTCTAACAACACAAATCTTCTTACCAATATTGCTACGAATCACTTGGATCTTGGCCAACTTGATATGGCAGAAAGCATTGCAAACAAAGTGATTGCATTAGACCCTAATCAGATTAATGCCTATCAAGTTTTGGCAGCGATTTCTTTAAACAAAAAAGATTATAAAATAGCCGAAACCTATCTTTTACAGGCCAAAACACGACTTTTAAAAGATAAAAACTCCACTACACGGATACTGGCTAAATGGCAATTGGCATATACAGATATATTATTAGCAAATATGGAGTTTGGTAAAGCAAACAAACATCTAAAAGAAATTTACACCACTCTTCTACCTGGTTATTTGAAACAAAATGAATTACCTATCAAAGAAGATCTTATTGCAGACAAGATTTTACTTAAAGCCCTGGATATTCAAGCACATATTTATGAAAAACTTGAATATCCCGAAAAAGCGATCCAAGCCTATAAATTAGCTTTTAATGTAAATGAAAAATTGAATACCCTATACCCTTTACAGGATACTAAAATCATTCAACATAGTCAAAACCGAAATAGAACAGAAAGCTATATTAATTTATTATTCTCTCTGTATTCATCTACAAATAATTCACAATATGCAGAATTAGCATTTAAGGCAGCAGATTATTCTAAAGCTCCTTTTGTTAATGAGGCTTTACTATCCAAAAAAACACTTTTACAATATAAAAATGATTCGCTTGTTACACAGCAAAATACACTCAACACAGAACTAGCTGAATACGAAACTCTGATTTTAAAAGAAAAACTAAAAGGAGATATTGCGAGCATTGATCAAATCCAAAAATGGACAACAATTTATGATACTAAAACTATTACTCTTAAAAAAATAACAAAATCACTTAATGAGAAATATCCTATAATACTTAATAGCAAAAAAGATCTCTCAATTCTTAAGCTTCAAAAAAAATTAGACAGTGATAAAACTTTATTGATCGAATATTTCTACGGTAACTCTGTTATCTATCAATTTACTATTAATCCTGATCAAATTATCATTACCAAAATAAAAGATGTAGGTCAATTTACAGAAACCATCAAAAATTATATTCATTATTTTGATAAAGCATCAACCATTATTAATGATATAAAAAAATATAATCAAGGTGCTTTAGAAGCTTACAAAGCTTTAAAAATACCTGAGCAAGAAAAAAAACTACTTATTGTACCAGATGGCATTCTAAATTTTATTCCTTTTGAAGCTTTAGTAACAAATACTACAACCGCTATACGTTTTAAAGACATACCATTTCTGTTAAAATCAAGCCAAATAAGTTATGAAATCTCTGCCAGTAAATACTTAAGAACTTCTTCTAAAGACAAGGATCATAAAAACATTTTAGGTGTATTTCCTGTTTTTGAAAAAACGCATTTAGAATTACCATTTTCATTAACCGAAAGTAAATCTATACAACAATATTTTAAAGGGCAATATCTAGAAAAAGAAGAAGCTACTTATAATAATTTTCAGCAAAAAGCTAATGATCACAACGTTATTCATCTTTCCACACATGCTGTAGCTGGAGATTTTTTAAGGCCTGCTTCAATAAAATTTAGAGATCAAGATATTTTTGTAAATCAACTATATCCATTACAGCTTCAAGCGGATCTTGTAGTACTAAGTGCTTGTGAAACTGGAATAGGAAAACTAATCAAAGGAGAAGGTCCTATTAGTATTAGCAGAGGGTTTCAATATGCCGGAATAGAAAACACGCTCTTTTCTCTATGGAAAATAAATGATAAAACTACCTCTCAATTCATGAAAGGCTTTTATCAAAATTTACAGAACGATCCCAACACATCCAAATCTTTACATCTGGCAAAACTTGATTATCTTAATGATGAAACCATTTCTAACTTTCAAAAATCACCATATTACTGGGCTGCATTTGTATACTATGGAGAAATTCAAGACACCGAAACAAAGATATCCTTATGGTATATTATTAGTATTATTTCATTCTTATTAATTATAGTATTTTTGCGAAAGTTTCTTCTAAACAAAACATGAGCACACTTCGTAAATTCCTTACTCAAAAAGAGTATTATCGTATCCCGCTGGTTTTCACAAAAACCAATCATTTTGAAATTAAAGCAACACTCAATGGTATTGAGGGCAATTTTATTGTAGACACAGGAGCCTCTAACTCTTGCGTTGGTTTTGAAGCTGTCACAAAGTTTAATCTATTTGCACAAGATAGCGATGTCAAAGCAGCTGGAGCAGGTGCTACCGATATGCTCACACAACTTTCTAAAAAAAATACTTTAGAAATTGGAAAGTGGTTCAAAAAAAACGTTTCACTAATTCTTTTTGATTTAGGGCACGTAAACGAAGCATTGGTAAATCATCAGGCAGAACCTGTAGATGGAATTATTGGGGCCGATATTCTAAAACGAGGAAAAGCCGTTATTGACTACGAACGAAAGTGCCTATACCTTAAGTAAACTCACCTCTTGACTCCTAATCATATAAATCTTGCGCCCATCTTAACTAATCCAAATCCCGATAACTCACTGTAAATCAAATTATAAGATTACGTGTTAACCGCAATAAAACGAGCTAAAAACTGTATATGTTAATTTTTTTCATTAAATTTAACATTTCCCGACATATTTTAACACAGAGCTAATTTTTATTGTACAATTTTACAACCTCCTAATTATGAATAGAAGAAACTTTTTAAGTTCAAGCACATTAGGTGCTGGTGCTTTATCACTCGCTCCTTTATCAGTCTTTTCAAACAACAATTCTATTTCACTACCCTCAATCGGATCAGGGTTTAACGAAGTATATGAACAATCAACCACTATCTCCATCACTTCTCTGTCCAAAGGTTTTAATGTTATTCATTCCAAATTAATCCATAATCTACAACAAGAAGGATACATTTTTGACACTAAAGAAGTTGTAAAACTTAGCGAACATTGTCTTGCGATTCCATTACAAAAAAAGCCACTCATTGGTTTTACTACTAAAGAAATTGCATTGATTTTAAATGACAATGAAAAGTATCAATATCATATCCTTGATGAAAAAACAACCAAAGAATTCAATTCACTAATATATAATTATAGTAAGAACATTTCTGCTCACGGATTAGAACTGGATACGATAGAATTTGTTGCTCCTGTGAAAGTTTTAAAACAATCAACAGGAAGAGAAAGTTTATTTACTTATCAGAATGCTTTAAATAATAAGATTACTATAAAAAGTAGTTCTAAAAGGTCGGCTACCTACATTAACTAAAATCACGTAGTTCTACCTATTGACATTTTCTAGTGATGCGCATAGCTTTGAGTTTGGGAAAGTAATGTAATTGAAAGCCTTGTGCTTAGATGCTTTTAACTTAAACTAACTAATAAACTCAAGCTTTCATGAAAATAGTATTGCTCGGAAGTTTTCCTATATGTATCTCACTATATGAAAACTTAGTAAAAAACAAGCATTTAACAGCTGTAGGTTTTGAGGAATCCGCTATCCAAAATTCTGCATCCGACTATGAAAACTCTATAAAAAAACAAGGGCTTCAAACTTTTATAATCAATTCAGAAAACCTTTCTGTTCAATTCAAAAACTGGTTACAAAAATTATCTCCAGATTTAGTGTTGGTATGTGGGTTTTCTTTAAAAATACCAAAGGAGTTATTAAATATTCCCACCTATGGGTTTCTAAATATCCATTTTGGAAAGCTCCCTGAAAACAGAGGGCCAGACCCTGTATTTTGGTCTATTAAAAAAGGGGAAACTCAAACATATATTACCATACATCAAATGGATGAAGATTGGGATACCGGAAAAATACTTCTGGAACATCCTGTACCCATTATCTTAGGAGAAACACAAGGGATGTTAAACTCAAAAATGAGTTATTTACTAAAAGACCTTGGAGAAAAGATAATTACCCTTGTTAAGGATTCTAACAATTTAACATTACAGTCTTCAGAAAACATATCATATCGCAAACGTCCTGCCTTACTTGAAACCACTATACAATGGGAAGAACAAACAGCTGATCAAATTGAAAACCTTGTCAATGCCTGTAATCCTAAATACGGAGGTGCCTCAACCTATTATCAAGGAGGTCTTATTAGAATAATTGAAGTATCTCCTGTAGATACACAAACCCCACTATTTGGACGAACACCTGGAGAGATCATTCATGCACACCCTCAAGAAGGCCTTTTTGTGTGTTGTAAATATGGCCAAATGATCAGGATTAACATTCTTAGTTCTGACGCAGGAATATTAACAGGTACCAAATATGTAAACTTGGGTATACGACAAGGACAACACTTTAGCACTACTCAAAATATAAAAGAGAAACAAAGTATAATCAAATAATAAAACACAACTATTAATCTTAAAATAAAACAATTATGGAAGGAACAATCGGGGAAGTTCGCATGTTTGCGGGCAATTTTGCACCAAGAACTTGGGCATTTTGTGACGGGCAACTACTAGCCATCGCTCAAAACACAGCTTTATTTTCAATTCTTGGAACTATTTACGGAGGTGATGGAAGAACTACTTTTGGGCTTCCAGATCTTAGAGGACGTGTACCTATTGGCCCAGGAACCGGTCCAGGATTAAGCACTCGAAGAGAAGGACAAAGAGGTGGTACAGAATACAATATCTTAAATGTAACTCAATTACCATCACACAATCATGTTGCCGTACCTAATTTGAATGGTACAATAAAAGTAAATGAAGAAGATGGCGTTTCTGATGAACCTAGAGGAAGAAATTTTGGTCTCGTTGATGGTTCGGTTAAATTATACAATACAAATCCAAATGATTCATTAATGGCCACAGATAACGTTCTCATAGGAGGAACTGTTACTATAGGGAATACAGGAAACAACCAGTCTGTAAATAATATGGAGCCTTGGTTGGCATGTTATTATATTATTTGTTTACAAGGTATTTTTCCTTCCAGAAGTTAAATCCATTTATAATTTTTAAAACAAAACATTATGTTAGGAACAATAGGAGAAGTTCGCATATTCGCAGGTAATTTTGCTCCCAGAAACTGGGCTTTTTGCGAAGGTCAACTACAGGCTATTTCACAAAACGATGCATTATTTTCAATTTTAGGAACTATTTATGGTGGTGACGGTAGAACAACATTCGCTTTACCAGATTTACGAGGACGTGTACCTATAGGACCAGGGCACGGCCCAGGGCTTAGCGATCGAAGATTAGGAGCAAGAAGTGGTACAGAAACCAATACACTCAATGTTCTACAAATGCCTTCTCATACGCATTTTGCATCTGCTAATTTAACTGGTACATTAAAAGTAAATGAAGAAGATGGTGTTTCAGATGAACCTAGAGGACAGAATCTTGGTCTTGTTGACGGCCCGGTTAAATTATACAATACAAATGCAAATGATTCATTAATGGCTCCGGATAATGTTGCTATTGGAGGAACAGTTACAATAGAAAATACCGGAGGGAATCAATCCGTAAACAATATGCAACCCTGGTTAGCTTGTTATTATATTATTTGTCTATTTGGAACATATCCTTCAAGAAGTTAAAAGTCAATATAGAGAATGTAATTAAATCATTTTTAATACATTCTCTATTATTCTTATATACATTCATAATAAATTTAGTATTTTTAAAATACTCTTGCTAGTTATTAAAAATTAACTCCTTAATTTCCATGAAAAAAATATTACATTTCTTAGTCTTTGTTTCAATCTTAAACACAAGTTTTTTATTGGGTCAAACACCTTTAACCGCTGGTGATATAGCAATTATTCATAATCAAACAGATAACCCAGATGATTTTGCATTTGTTACCTTTGTAGATTTACAAGCAACAACAGTTATTTACTTTACTGATTGCGGGGCAGATGCTGCTGATTTTAACACCCCTTGTACTGAAGGTGCACATGCTTACACAGTTCCTGCGGGAGGACATCTAGCAGGCACCATTATAAAATTCCAACAGGGAAGTAATGCAAATTTTGCTTCTTACACTGATACAGTAATAACAGGTTCATTTAACCTCTCTTTTGCTGGAGATCAAATTATTGCTTTTCAGGATACGGCTAATCCTGGAGGTTCATCTACTGCTGCTGGTAATCCAACCTTTATATTTGCGTCAAACACTGCATCTACAGCTTTTACTGGTGATAAAACAGACACTAATCAAACAGGGTTGCCTAATGGTTTAGACAACATCAATGCTCCTGTATCAGCACTAGGACTAGGAAGTGGAACCGGTGTACAGGATGAATTTGACAATGTTGTATATAACGGTGGATATACATTCTCAACTATTGCAGAAGCAAAATTAGCATTTAGTAATCCTGCAAATTACACACAAGTAGATGATCTTACTACAGTACCATATCCAACAGATGTTAGTAATATTCCTTCAAGCTTAACAGTTACTCCTCCGGATACAACCAATCCACGAGTACAATCAATAACCAGACAAACACCTGGTACCTCACCAACTAATGCAGATACTTTAATATTTGCAGTACAGTTTGATGAGGCAGTATCCAATGTTACTGACAACGATTTCCAGGCAAGTGGTCTTACAACACCTACAATCAGTGCTGCCGATCAAGGCGGTAACCTTTATCATGTTACAATTTCTGGTGGAGATCTTGCCAATTTTAATGGAACCGTTAACTTAGGTTTTGCAGTTGCGCAAGATATTACAGATACAGCAGGGAACCCACTCACCAATACCTCTCCTATTGATCCTGTCGAAAATTACACAGTGGATAATAATGCTCCAACAGTATCTATTGGTGCTCCTAGTGCTACTGATACTAACTCTGGACCGGTGACATATACAATCACCTATACAAGTGCAGATGCAGTAACCTTGGCTAATGGAGATATAACATTGAATACTACAGGAACCGCAAACGGAAATGTAGCCGTAACAGGAACTGGAACAGCAACAAGAACTGTAACCATAAGTAGTATTACCGGTGATGGAACTATCGGCATTTCTATAGCAGCTAATACAGCTAGCGATAATGCTGGTAATAATGCAGCAGCGGCAGGACCAAGTGCTACTTTTAATGTAGACAATACAGCTCCTACCTTATCTATTGGTGCGCCAAGCGCTACTGGTACTAACTCTGGACCGGTGACATATACAATCACCTATACAAATGCAGATGCAGTAACACTTGCCAATGGAGATATAACATTGAATACTACAGGAACCGCAAACGGAAATGTAGCCGTAACAGGAACTGGAACAGCAACAAGAACTGTAACCATAAGTAGTATTACCGGTGATGGAACTATCGGCATTTCTATAGCAGCTAATACTGCAAGTGATAATGCAGGTAATAATGCAGTAACGGCAGGACCAAGTGCTACTTTTAATGTAGACAATACAGCGCCTACCATATCTATTGGTGCGCCAAGCGCTACTGATACTAACTCTGGACCGGTGACATATACAATCACCTATACAAATGCAGATGCAGTAACTCTTGCCAGTGGAGATATAACATTGAATACTACAGGAACCGCAAATGGATCAGTTGCAGTATCAGGAACTGGAACAGCAACCAGAACTGTAACAATCAGCAGTATTACTGGTGATGGAACTATCGGCATTTCTATAGCAGCGAATACAGCTAGTGATACTGCTGGTAATAATGCAGCAGCAGCAGGACCTAGTGCTACTTTTAATGTAGACAATACAGCGCCTACCTTATCTATTGGTGCGCCAAGCGCTACTGATACTAACTCTGGACTGGTGACATATACAATCACCTATACAAATGCAGATGCAGTAACTCTTGCTAATGGAGATATCAGCTTAAATACTACAGGAACCGCAAATGGATCTGTTGCAGTATCAGGAACTGGAACAACCACAAGAACCGTAACCATAAGTAGTATTACCGGTGATGGAACTATCGGTATTTCTATAGCAGCTAATACTGCTAGTGATACAGCGGGTAATAATGCAGCAGCGGCAGGACCAAGTGCTACTTTTAATGTAGACAATACAGCACCTACCTTATCTATTAGTGCGCCAAGCGCTACTGATACTAACTCTGGACCTGTAACCTATACCATTACATATACAAATGCAGATGCTGTAACACTTGCCAATGGAGATATAACATTGAATACTACAGGAACAGCAAATGGATCTGTTACAGTATCAGGAACTGGAACAACCACAAGAACCGTAACCATAAGTAGTATTACCGGTAATGGAACTATCGGTATTTCTATAGCAGCTAATACTGCTAGTGATACAGCAGGTAATAATGCAGCAGCGGCAGGACCAAGTGCTACTTTTAATGTAGACAATACAGCACCTACCTTATCTATTAGTGCGCCAAGCGCTACTGATACCAATTCTGGACCTGTAACCTATACCATTACGTATACGAATGCAAATGCGGTAACCCTTGCCAGTGGGGATATCACGCTGAATACTACTGGAGATGCTACAGGATCCGTTGCTGTATCAGGAACCGGAACAGCAACCAGAACTGTAACAATCAGTAGTATTACTGGTAATGGAACCATCGGTATTTCAATAGCAGCGAATACAGCAAGTGATACTGCAGGTAATAATGCCGCCGCCGCTGGACCAAGTGCTACTTTTAATGTAGACAATACAGCGCCAACGGGATATTCTGCCACTATCGATCAAGCTCCTATAAATTCTACTAATGAAACCGCCGTAAGTTTTACTTTTGCAGCCGCAGTGGTAGGTACTACGTACAATTATACATTTACAAGTAATGGTGGCGGAACACCAGTTACTGGATCAGGTACTATCACTACAACTACAGATCAGATTACAGGAATTAACGTAAGCGGTCTTGGTGATGGAACTGTTACTTTAAGCGTAACATTAACGGATGGTGTTGGAAATGTAGGAAATCCTGCAACAGATGACATTGCAAAAGATACGTCTCGTCCTTCTGTATCTATAACATCTACAGAGACTTCTCCTACCGGAGCTAATCCAATACCAGTGACTATAACTTTTAGTGAGATCGTTGGAGGATTTACCGAAGGAGAAATTACTGTTGTAAATGGAAGTACCGGGAACTTCTCTGGAGGAGCATCAAATACTTATACAGTAGACATAACACCTTCTGGCGCAGGGCCAATAACTATCACTGTAAATGTAGCAGCAGATGTAGCTACAGATATGTCAGGAAATGGAAACACAGCAGCTCCACAGTTTAGTATTGATTTTGATAATACATTAGGCTTTAATGATGATGTTTTAGAACAAGGTTTAAGCTTATATCCTATACCTAATAAAGGAATAGTAAATATTGCTGCGGATACCGGTTTACAACTTAAAAATGCTGAAGTATTTGACATCACAGGTAAACGTATTTACTCTCAGGATTTGAACACCAATAATCAAGTAAATACTATTGATATTTCTAATGCTCAATCCGGAATTTACCTTATAAAAATACATTCTGCTAATGCAACCGCAACTAAAAGAATAGTAATAGAATAGTTTTCTATTAATTTTTTTAAGTCATTAAAAAAGGTCAGAAGTTTTAAAACTTCTGACCTTTTTCTATTCATAAACAAGTACTTATACCTATTGTACTCAATTAGCATTCTAAATATCTTTACCCTATGATTTACACTATAATGAACCCCCATAAATATAAAAGAATACTAATGAAAATAATTCCTGTTGCAGTATTGATATTAATTTTGGCAGCCCTACTTATGAATATCTATCTTTTACTCAAATTTATCTAAAACCTATCCTTACCCTTAACCCAAATTGTAAAAGGCAGAAGATACATTCTAAACATAAATAAAAGTTGAAAAAGGATACTTTAAGAAAATAAAGTATTCACCTAAAAAAGGTTATTGCTTTTATTAAGTAAGTTACTTCAAAAAATAAATATTACATTCCTGTTCTAATAGCTTCTACCGGATCTAATCTCGAAGCCATAAACGCAGGAATAATACCTGCTATCAATCCTATTAAGGTAGACCAGAACATTCCCCAAAACATATTATATCCTGATAATATAAATTCAAAATCTCCTGTTAGTTGTGAAGCTCCTTTTGAGATTAACCATACCAGTAAAAGTCCAATTAACCCACCAAATATAGCGAGTACTATTGCTTCAAATAAGAATTGAAGAAGTATAAATTTTCTTTTGGCCCCCAAAGCTTTTTGTATTCCTATCAAATTTGTTCGTTCTTTAACGCTTACAAACATAATATTAGCAATTCCAAAACCTCCTACCAGCAATGCAAATCCGCCAATAAAACCTCCTATTTTAGACATAGAACCAGTAATATTATCAATAAAATCTGTAAAACCTTGCAATTGATTTACAAAGAAATTATCAATTTCATCAGGCTTCAAGCCTCTATATGTTCTCACCTTTTGTTTTAAAGTCGCAACAAATTCTGGCACATCTGCTCCAGATTCAGGTTTAATAATAATTGCCGGGAATGCAAACTTATTATTATCTCCATAAATTTTTCTAACTATATTAACAGGAACAATAGCAGCGGTGTCTTTTGAATTTCCAAAAAGTCCACTCCCTTCTTTTTTCAATACTCCTATAACCGTGAATTTTCTTCCATATAAACGAACCTTCTTTCCGATAGGATCACTGGAACCAAACAAACTATTAGCAATCTCATCTCCAATTACCATTACTGGCGCTCCTGCAACAGATTCTTGCTCATTATAAAATCTTCCTTTTACCACCTGTAACTCTTCGATATCATAATAATCATTGGTTACTGGTGCAATTTCAACATTACTGATACTTTGATCTTCATATTTAATAGTCTCAGGTCCCACATTAAGAATAAAACTGGCGGCTTTTAAATCCGGCATTGTTCTATTTATGTATTGATATTCATCAAAATTAACATCCGGAAACTGTTCTCTTTTCCACTGCGGAATATTTGTAGGACCAAAAGAAAAACGCATTAGATAAATTGTACTGTTATCTAATGAACTAATACTTCCTTTAATTTCTTTTTCTAAAGAATCGACAGCAGCTAATACGCCAATAATCGAAAAGATTCCGATGGCCACTCCCAACAGCGAAAGAAATGTTCTTAGCTTATTATTTTTTAAAGCGTTTACCGCAAAATTAAAGCTCTCCTTAAGTACTCTCAGATAAATAAGCATGTTCTCTTTTTTGGACTGGATTTCAGATATTATAAAGATAGGACGTTTTCTTTACATTTTTGTTACACATTATATAAAACAATTAATTATAATCCATTGTCTAATTGATAACTAAATTGCTACTTTTGCGTTTTATAACTAAAATTTCTCATGAGCAACACAAAAACAGCGAAATCGGCATTAATTTCTGTATTTAGTAAAGACGGATTAGCTCCTATCGTAAAAAAATTAGATGAGCTTGGTATTACCATTTATTCCACCGGAGGAACTGAAAAATTCATCAAAGACCTAGGTATAGAAGTGATTCCTGTAGAGGACGTTACTTCATACCCTTCAATTCTTGGAGGAAGAGTAAAAACGTTACACCCTAAAGTATTTGGAGGTATATTAAATCGTCAAAACAATGATAGTGACGTTGCAGAATTAGAGCAATATGAAATTCCGCAAATCGATATTGTAATTGTTGATTTATATCCATTTGAGAAAACTGTAGCTTCTGGAGCTTCAGAACAAGATATTATTGAAAAGATTGATATTGGAGGGATTTCATTGATCAGAGCTGCTGCTAAAAACTTTGCTGATGTTACCTGTGTTGCCTCTGTTGACGATTATGCAGAATTTTTAGATGTAATTTCTGAAGGAAATGGAAACATTTCTATGGCAGATCGCAAACGTTTTGCTGCAAAGGCTTTTAATGTTTCTTCAAACTATGACACAGCAATTTTTAATTATTTTAATAGTGATCATGAGATTGCTGCTCTTAAAGTAAGTGAAACCAAAGGTCAGGTATTAAGATATGGTGAGAATCCACATCAAAAAGGGTTTTTCTTTGGAGAATTTGACGCTATGTTTGACAAATTACACGGTAAAGAATTATCATACAACAATCTTCTTGATGTAGACGCCGCTGTAAATTTAATGAGCGAGTTTAAAGGAGAAGCGCCAACATTTGCTATTCTAAAACACAATAATGCTTGTGGCCTAGCACAACGTGATACTGTACTTCAAGCATATAATGATGCACTGGCTGGAGATCCAGTTTCTGCTTTTGGAGGAATACTAATTAGTAACACTCAAATTGATGAGGCTACCGCAGAAGAAATTCATAAACTTTTTTGCGAAGTAGTGATTGCACCATCTTTTACAGATGATGCCATAGATACTCTTAAAGGAAAGAAAAACAGAATCATTCTGGTACAAAAAGATATTGATTTACCTCAAACCCAAGTTCGTTCTTGTTTAAACGGAGCTTTAGTTCAAGACAAAGACCTAAAGACTGACGCCGAATCTGATCTTACTACCGTAACCAAAGTTGCTCCTACAGCTGAGCAAGTTGAAGATCTATTATTTGCTTCAAAAATATGTAAACACACAAAGTCCAATACTATTGTTTTCACAAAAGACAAACAATTACTGGCTAGTGGAACTGGACAAACATCTAGAGTAGACGCATTAAAACAATCAGTAGAAAAAGCAAAATCTTTTAAATTTGATCTCAATGGAGCTGTGATGGCTAGTGATGCATTCTTTCCATTTCCGGATTGTGTAGAGTTAGCAGATAACGCCGGAATCAAAGCCGTAATCCAACCAGGAGGATCTATAAAAGATCAATTAAGTATCGATTACTGTGATAATAATGGAATTGCTATGGTAATGACAGGAACACGTCATTTTAAGCATTAATTTTAGTACATTTACTCAATTCTAACATTTTTTAATATTTTTTATGGGATTTTTTGACTTCTTCACCGAAGAAATTGCTATTGATCTAGGAACCGCAAACACATTGGTTATTCATAATGACAAAGTAGTAGTAGACAGTCCGTCTATTGTAGCAAGAGACATTATGTCCGGCAAAATAATTGCCGCTGGAAAAGAAGCCGCAATGATGCAAGGAAAGACTCATGAAAACATTAAAACCATCAGACCACTTAAGGATGGTGTAATAGCAGATTTTGATGCCAGTGAAAAAATGATAAGTATGTTTATCAAAGATATTCCTGCATTAAAGAAAAAACTCTTTACACCTGCCTTACGTATGGTAATCTGTATCCCTTCAGGAATAACTGAAGTAGAAATGAGAGCTGTAAAAGAAAGTGCTGAACGTGTAAATGGTAAAGAAGTATATCTTATCCATGAACCTATGGCAGCAGCAATTGGTATTGGAGTAGATATTATGCAGCCTAAAGGAAATATGATCGTTGATATAGGTGGTGGTACAACAGAAATAGCAGTAATTGCATTAGGAGGAATTGTATGTGACAAATCTGTAAAGATTGCGGGAGATGTTTTTACTAATGATATCATTTATTATATGCGTACTCAACATAACTTATATGTTGGTGAACGTACCGCTGAAAAAATAAAGATACAGATTGGTGCTGCAACAGAAGATCTTGAATTGCCACCAGAAGAAATGAATGTTCAAGGTCGTGACTTGTTAACAGGAAAACCAAAACAGGTTCAGATTTCGTTCCGCGAAATAGCTAAAGCTCTTGACAAATCTATTTTACGTATTGAGGATGCCGTTATGGAAACATTATCTCAAACTCCACCAGAACTAGCTGCCGATATTTATAATACTGGTATATACCTAGCTGGAGGTGGTTCAATGTTACGTGGATTAGACAAGCGTCTTTCTCAAAAAACCGATCTTCCTGTTTATATAGCAGAAGATCCATTAAGAGCAGTAGTTAGAGGAACAGGGATCACCTTAAAAAATATAAATCGATACAAGAGTGTATTGATAAAATAGTATTTATTATAATAAGTATTATATGAATATACGTAAAAACATATTTTTACGTTATTCTGCATTGATTGGTTTGGCAAAGGAAAACAAAACACAATTAAACAATAGTATTTAAAAATTAGTACCCCTTTAACCCATGCAGCAGATTATTAATTTTTTAATAAGGAACAAGAACTTCCTTCTTTTTCTATTTCTGCTATTTATATCATTGATATTAACTATCCAATCTCATTCTTATCACAAAAGTAAGTTTATAAGTTCTACTAATTTTTTGACTGGTGGCATTTATGGTTGGCAAAACTCAATTAGTGATTATTTTGGTCTAAAGAAAGAAAATCAACGTTTGCAAGAAGAAAATGAAAGCTTACGTAACCAATTACAACTTTTACAAGTTGATCTTTCTTCTGATAAATATATAGATACCACAACGTTTACAAAGCCTTTCACCTTTATTAAAGCTTTAGTCCATAGAAATGATTACAGCAAAATGGACAATTATATTCTAATTAACAAAGGTGAAAAAGACAGTGTATTTGCAGATATGGGAGTTATTACTGACCAAGGTATTGTTGGGATTATTGAAAATACTTCAAAAAACTACAGTAGGGTAATCTCTATATTAAATAGTAATTCCAGAATAAACGCAGGATTAAAAAAATCCAACCAATATGGATCATTAATCTGGAACGGAAAAGATCCCAATATTGTTCAACTTGAAACTATACCACGACAAGCACTACTTAAAATAGGAGATACTATTATCACTAACGGAAGATCTTCAATTTTTCCAAAAGGTATTGGTATTGGAACTATATTAAATTATGAACTTGATCAAAGTCAAAGTTATTATCTAATCGATGTTAAGTTATTTAATGATATGACTGACATTGGATTTGTATACGCTATTAAAAGCAACGATACACAAGAAATCAAAAGTTTAGAAACAACAGAAAATGAATAAAGATATACCTATACATATCGGTAGATTTATTATTCTGGTACTCGTGCAAGTATTAGTACTTAATCATATTAACTTTTTGGGATATCTGAATCCATATATATACATCATTTTTATTCTATTGGCTCCAATAACTATAAACAGAAGTCTTTTTCTTGTTCTTAGTTTTTTATTAGGGTTAACCATAGATATGTTTGGAGATTCAGGAGGGATAAATGCTGCTGCTTGTGTAACTATAGCATATATGCGCCCAATAATTCTAAGATCAGCTTTTGGATTGAGCTATGAGTTCCAAACCGTAAAATTGAGCAAAGTTGGGTTTGGAGAACGTCTTGTGTATGTTACTTTGATGGTTTTTATCCATCATCTCGTGCTTTTCTCGTTAGAAATATTTAACTTCTCTCACATACTATTAATTACAAAAAAAACGTTATTTTCCAGTCTATTTACTATTGTGATTACAATGTTGATTTTGGTATTGTTTAGAAGAAATGATTCATGAGAAAGTTATTGCTTTACCTTATTATAATTACTACGGGTTTTGTATTTGTTGCACGTCTTTTTTATTTGCAAATTTACAATACTTCGTTTGCCTCTTTATCTGAAGATAATGCTATTAAGGTTATTTATGATTATCCGCAAAGAGGTTCAATCTACGATCGAAACGGTAAATTACTCGTTACTAATCAGCCCTCCTATGATGTAATGGTGATCCCTCGCGAGCTAAAACCCTTTGATACTCTAGAATTTTGCTCTATTCTTAACATCAACAAAGATCATTTAGTTTCTCAATTAGATAAAGCCTGGAGATATTCTCCTAGGGTTCCTTCTATTGTAATACCCCAATTGACAAAGGATGAATATGCTTATCTGCAAGAAAAAATGAGGAAATTTGAGGGATTTTACATCCAGAAACGTTCTTTAAGAAATTATCACATTACAAATGCAGCTAATGTCTTAGGATATATAGGAGAGGTGAATGAGGCGTTGATTAGCAAGGATCCCTATTATCTATCGGGGGATCTTATAGGGATTGACGGGGTCGAGAAACAATATGAAAAAGAATTACGAGGGTTAAAAGGAATTAAACGAATTCAAAAAGATCGTTTTAATCGAGATATCGGTCCATATAAAAACGGTCGATTTGATACATTACCAATTAATGGAAAAGACTTAACCATTACTATTGATGCAGAACTCCAGGCATATGGTCAGAAGCTTATGAACAATAAGCGTGGTGGTATTGTTGCTCTTGAACCGTCTACGGGCGAGATCTTGGCCATGATCACAGCTCCAACCTATAAACCAGAGTTACTGGTGGGAAGAAAACGATCTCCCAACTTTACCAAATTATATTATGATACTATTGCCAAACCTCTTTTTGACAGAGGGGTTAAAGGTGAATATCCTCCTGGATCACCATTTAAAACTATTAATGCTCTGATAGGTTTGCAAGAAGACGTTGTAAACATCAATGAACGTTTCAGTTGTAGAATGGGGTACTATTATGGTAAAAAAGGGAATAAATTAGGTTGTCATGCACATAGAGGGCCATTAAATATGATTCCGGGGATTGCAAATTCCTGCAACGCATACTTTGCTAATGTATATCGTAGAATTATAGAAAAATATGACACTCCGCAAGAAGGAATAGAGGTCTGGAGAAAACACGTTCAAAGTTTTGGATTAGGAAATTATTTAGGAAATGACCTTGCTGCGGGAAGTCGCGGTAAAGTTCCCGATTCTAAGTACTATAATAAAATATATCAATATCCCAAATATAAATGGTATGCTACCGCTACCCTATCTAACGCCATCGGTCAGGGAGAAGTATTAGCAACACCTATACAACTTGCCAATATGACTGCTGCAATTGGTAACAAGGGGCATTTCTACACTCCTCATATTGTAAAAGCAGTTAATGGAAAACCAATTGAAAATGAAAATTATACTGTTGCTAAACAAACCACTATAGACAAAGAACATTTTGATCCAGTTATAGAAGGTATGCACGAAGTATACACACAGGGAACCGCAAATTTTCTGCAAGTTGACGGTTTGGAAATTTGTGGTAAAACAGGAACTGCCGAAAACTTTACCAGAATTGACGGTGTTAAAACTCAACTTACAGATCATTCTGTGTTTGTTGCATTTGCACCAAAAAACAATCCTAAAATTGCTATTGCTGTTTTTGTTGAAAATGGATATTGGGGTGCCCGTTACGCGGGGCGTATAGCCACTTTAATGGTAGAAAAACATATAAATGGTGAAATATCGAGAAAGGATCTCGAAGATTGGATACTTACTCACAGCCTTGAAGAGGAGTATGCCAAGCCATATAGTGGTGAACCTTTTAAAATTAATCAATAATGCCCAAGTCCACCATTGCTACCATAGATTGGATCACCATTTTAATATTTTTATTGTTGGTTGGTTTTGGTTGGGGGAATATATATTCTGCATCCTATGAGGATGAGATTTTTTCGATCACAGATTTCACCAAAGTATACATAAAACAAGGGTATTGGATCTTATTCAGTTTAATTTTAATAGTTATTACTCAAGCTATTGAAGCAAAATTTTATGAACGTTTTGCAGGATTGATCTATGTAATTTCTATAGTTTCTCTATTAGGTCTTTTTGTATTAGGAAAAAATATTAATGGAGCTACTTCTTGGTATGGATTTGGCCCCGTGGGGTTACAACCTTCAGAATTTGCAAAAGCTGCCACTGCATTAGCTCTTGCCAAATTTTTAAGTGATATGCAAACCAACATAAAACTAATTCGACATCAATTAAGAGCTTTCTTAATTATTGTCTTACCGGCCTTGTTGATTGTACCGCAACCTGATCCCGGGAGTGCTTTGGTTTATGCTGCGTTTTTTTTCCCGCTTTATAGAGAAGGGCTTGCTGCCAGTTATCTAATTATCGGAGTCTCTGCAGCTACATTATTTATACTTACACTTTTATTCAATCCTATTTGGGTCATCTTAGGAATTGCCACTATTATAATGATAGTTTTGATTAAAAAGAGAAAACAAAAACCAAAAATATCCAGATACCTCTTAACGCTTTTGATTATAACAGGGTTTTGTTTTTCTGTTAACTATATCTTCAACAATGTTTTTGAGCAAAGACATAGAGATCGATTTAACATTGTATTAGGGAAAGAAGTCGATGCCAAAGGTATTGGCTATAATACTAACCAAAGTCAAATTGCCATAGGAAGTGGTGGTTGGACAGGAAAAGGATGGAAAGAAGGAACACAAACCAAAGGTGGATTTGTTCCAGAACAACATACAGACTATATATTTAGTACCGTAGGAGAAGAGTGGGGTTTTCTAGGTGCGACCATCATTATTGTTTTGTTTGTACTTCTTTTACTCAGACTCATTTATTTGGCAGAACGACAAAAAAATCAATTTAGTAGAGTCTACGGGTATAGTGTTATTGGTATTTTATTTATACACTTTGCGATAAATATTGGTATGGTTACCGGTATAATACCAACGATCGGGATTCCTTTACCGCTTTTTAGCTATGGAGGATCTAGCCTATGGGGATTTACAATTCTACTTTTTATCTTTGTTAAACTGGATGCTAATCGGGTAAATGAGTGGTAGCATTCTACAAAGATTTTATCAAGTCAAACTGATATAGTAGAAGTCTAAAACTTCCATTTTTTTGTTTGAATTGTTGATTCTAATTTTTGTTCTACATCATCTCCTAGTTTTGGAAAAAAATCAATCCCCGTTAATTTCTCTACCTCATCTACAGGTACAACAAACTGTTTTAACGATGCATTAGATTCTTTGTGTGGCATCAAAAAAGCGATCATTTTTGGAGTTTTGTCGCTTTTATCTAAAACAACTTTATAAAAATATTTAGGTATTGACACTTGTTCATACCCAATACCATCAAGGTTACCAGAAAGCACACCTCCAGTTACTACATATACTCCATCATATATTTTTGCCCAATATCTCACTTTCTTCTCTAGTTTATTCCAGACACCACTATTAAATTGATGATTTTGTGGAGTAACATTAGAAGTTAAAAAAGTCTCTTCATAGGCTTTATATGAAAACCTTCTATCTCCAGCAGGACATAAGTGTCCACGATCATATCCTGATTTCTTATAATTACGCCAATCGGCAGAAGAAGTTCTAACCATTTTATCTTCTTCAAAATAAGGCCTTTTAAATTCGTTTTGTGATAAGTGTTCTTTTTTTAGTTCATATGCTACCCATTCTGCCTGTTCATGCTTTTCTACGTATGATAGCGCATAAAAATCGTGAACAACTATAGCACCCGTTGTAGAAGTTGGCAAATAAAAGAAACTTAATAGTTCATCTTTATTAATCCCCTCCTCTTTTTGAGTATATTGAGTATCACCTAAATATTCTTCTAAATAATAAAACCCTACAGTCACTATTATAATCAGCAAAGGATATATATATTTTCTATTCATCTTTTTTACTACGCTTTTAAGTTTTTGAACTTCCCAAAAATTACTTTCACTTCTAAACTGTCCGATTATTCAGGGCATTTCTAAAAGAAAGATTCGCAAAAGAATATAAAAAAAATGAAACCAATATTTTATTTTTCACAAAATACATCAAGTAGTTTGTGTTATAAAACCCCATGTACTGAAATTTTAACATAAATCCGACACATGATATAGTGAGTAGTTTTAAAAATCATTAAATATTGATTAACAACAAGTTATATATAAAAATTAACATAAATAATCATTAAAATTACGGTTTATCCATTTTTATTTTGAGCAACACCCATATTGATTTTGCATACCTAAATTTATATTTTTAGTGAAGATTTTTTTTGAATGTTATATTATTGACAGGTATGTAAGAAGGTTTTATTAATTTAACGATCTTTATCCTAATTAATAACATGTTCAAAAAAGAATATCTTGTTGAGCACATAACGCAAATCATCTCAAAGCACTAAATGAAAAATAGCATCGAAAAAATCGTAGAACACGTCTTGATCCAAAATCAAATAAGCAATTATGATAAAAAGGATTTAGAACTACAATTACAAATACACCCTAATTATCCTAGTTTTCAATCAATTACAGACACTTTAGATTATTTCACAATTGATAACATAGCTGTAGAAGTTCCTGTAGAGGCTTTAGATCAGTTACCTAAAAGTTTTGTGTCGTTAATAAAGTCAGATAATGGAGATGAAATAGTTTCTATTATCAGAAAAAAAGATATCATCCAACTTAAACATTCTAGTTTAAAGAAAAAGAATTTTTCTTATGATGAATTTAAAGAAATATGGGTTCCAAAAGTAATCGCTGTTGAAGAAAGTACAAAATCAGGAATTCTATCCAATCAATCTCTTCTTCAGAATATTTTGATCGTAGGTCTATTAGCTGGTTTAATAGCAACTTTTGCAGTTAGAGCCTGGGATTTAAATCAAATTATCTTTTTAGTATTGTCATTAACCGGATTGGTTTTTAGCTTTTTTGCTGTACGAGAAAGCCTGGGAATACAATCACAAACAATGCATCAGTTCTGTACATCTGTAGGAAATACAAATTGTGGAGATGTGATAAATAACAATAGTGGAAAAATCTTTAAGAATTTCTCTTTGGCTGATGCTGGAATGGTTTTCTTTGGCTCTCTTTTCTTATATCAATTATTTTACGGTTTTAATAATGCTTTATTAATCCCCTCTTTAATTGGTATTCCGTTTATTATATACTCTCTTTATTCTCAAGCTTTTGTTATAAAAAAATGGTGCGCCGTATGTTTAGTAATGAGTGCAATTTCTATTGGTCTAGCAGTAATGGCCGTTATTAGTTTTCCAATCGGTATTGCTAACATCTCTTTAATTGCTGCTCTTGTTATTATTGCTACACTCTTTACATTAGCTTATACTTTTATCAAAGAAAAAATGGTAGAAAACAAAACGTTTAAAGCAGAAAATGTAAAACTTAATCACTTTAAAAGAGATACTGATATATTTAATCACTTATTAAGTACTTCTGAAAAAATTGAAGGTGATGTTATTATCGATAATGAAATTGTACTAGGTAATCCTAATTCAGGTTTTAAAATAGTAAGTCTTACCAATCCCATGTGTGGATACTGTAAAGGAGCTTTTGAAGCCTATAGCCGTATTCTCAACACCATGTCAGACCATATTCAAGTTGTGATAAGGTTACGAGTAAATCTAGAAAACCTTGAGGACAATGCAACACAGATTAGTCTTAGGCTAATGGAGATCTACAGAGACCAAGGACAACAAAACTTTATCACTGCGTATAGTGAATGGTTTGCAGATAGAACTCCTACTAAATGGATTAAAAAATATGGAAACCCAGGAAATGATGCCGCTCTTATTGAAGTATTAAAGAAACAATCTGAATGGGCAGATAGTAATAATTTATATTACACTCCTGCCACACTGATTAACAATATAGTGTACCCTAAAAAGTATAATTATGATGAGTTCTTCCATTTCACAAGTGTTATGGTCGAAAATTATAATGAAAATCATTCTCCAGAAATGCAACAAACTGTAGAGGTATGACAAAAATTAAATCCAACTTAATTTCACATATATGTTACCAAAAATTCTAAAACTCAAAGGTGTTCAGCCTATCAGCAGAGCACAACAAAAAACAATCAGTGGTGGTGGTCCATTTCCTCCAGCAGATGATTGTGGATGTATCGTTATGGGGTCACAAGGTTACCTGGAAATTATTGCTGTTTCTTGTAGTAGCACGTGTCCAGACGGCACACAACCGATTGGAGGCTTAGGTTTCTAACTATAAATCAGTTATTTGACCGATTACAGTTAATATCTGTAAAGATATTTTTATATCAAGGCAGAAAGAATCAAAAAAAACACATCTAAGTAATTGTTTTTATTAAAACCAAAACAGTTACTATAAGATATGATTCTGATTATTACTATCGCAAATTCTCATATTCATTATAGTTTTTGCTTAAGGAATTTTGCGAGTTTAGTTAACGACCAAAAGACTCTTTTTCTTCACACACACAAAAAGACAGTTTTCCCCGGATGTCTATAAATTTCCGGGGAATATTTTTAACTCTTAAAACCACATATTATGTTAAAAAAAATCATCAATCTCGATGACATTACTCATCTTGGCAAAAACCAGCAAAAATTAATTACCGGAGGGTATATCCCTACTCTCGAAGAATTTTGCTGTGGTCCTCGCTCACAAAGTTGGTGGATACAGAGATATCCATTTCTAGCAAACGATTCTTACTATACTTGTACAGACGATGTCTGTAATGGTGGATGGTAAAACAAACTCTTTATTATATTAATCTGTTAAAACCATAAACAATGTTAAAAAAACTTGGAAACATTAAGAATGTAACAAAAATTAGCAAGGCTTCGCAAAGTAAAATTCAAGGAGGAAATTTTGGATTCGGTGGTTCTTGTTTTAGTCATACATCAAGTCAAGGTTGCTCTTCACAAAGAGGTTGTCAATGGTATGGTTGCTATTGCGGTCCTAACTATCCTCATATTGCACCTTGTGGATAATATTAGTTAAGGAAAGATTATTATTATTTTCTTAGATCATTAACTCTTAAAATTTACTGTTATGAATCTAGTTTCAAAAGTAAAGTACGCAAAAAAACTAAGTAAGAAAGAACAATTATCTATTCAGGGAGGCTTCGGGATTATTGTCTGTACACCAACTACAGATGGTCAAACTTGTTATGACACTCCTACAGGAAATCCTGGGATTTGCATGGATAGTATATGTTATGACTGCTAAAATCTGATACGATTTTATAAAATGACCAACCAATAAAATCAAATCTTAAAACCCATTAATTATGTTAAAAGACATTTTAAATCTAAAAAACGTTCAAGCACTAAACAAAAAAGAACAACAAACTATATCTGGCGGTATTGCAAGTAAAGCAAGATGCTATGGTGGTGATCGTATTTGCTGTGGAACAGCAAATTGGCAATGTGGAGTTGGACCGTTTAGTGGAGGAATTTACAACGGACATACCTGCGATTGTTTCTAAAGAAAGAATATTTTAAGTGTTTATAAGAAAAGGGAGTTTAGCTCCCTTTTTGTTTGTTCTAATATAAAATTATCAAAACTTTACGTTAAACCGCCAAAAGTTAAGTAACATTTTTATTTATAAATACATAAACAAATAGTTAATACCAATTTATAATATTAAAATCAGTTATTATGTTACACAAAATGTTAGAATTAAAAGGAGTACGCACTCTAAACAGAAAACAACTTAAAACGCTAAACGGTGGTACAGATCCTATTGGTAGTGACGGAGAAGGTGGCAATGGTGGAGGAACCGGTGGAGGAACCGGTGGAGGAAACAATAATGTCGGAATCTGCATCGAGAATGGTTTATGGATTCAAACACCCTGCGATAGTTATTGCAGTGATGGAACACAGCCCATTTGTAATTTATAAAGAATCATCTGTTTACAACACATTAAAGAGGGTATTTTAAGTAATATACCCTCTTTTTATATTCTCTTTTATTGTAAGGATAAAGCTCCTATCGAGGTATTTTTATCAATTTTATCCAACTCTATAATCTTTATAGTTTTACTCTCCTGTGGAGTACCGTAATTCTTAAAAATTACACATTTCACCAATCTAGGAATTAAAGGTTCTTTAGTACTTAATTGTAAAGAGCTTATATTTATCAACCAATTTCCTGCTTTTGCATTTTTTATAAAAAACTCCTTTGCCTGATATCCCTCTTTTTCAGATTTAACAATATCCTTATAGTTAGATCTTGTAATACGAGACCATTTAAAAAATTTATTATTAGGGTTTACAAATTGAAATTCGAATTCACTTTGAGGGTCATTCCATTCAATAACGATTCTACCATCCAAACTTAGAGCCTTACTATAAAATGAAGGATGTAAATCTCGATAATCCACATGTAGTTTATGTTTTGTTACTAAATGTTTTACCTCTGTTACCACCACTTCCATTATTTCATCACTAAAAATTACTCCAGGTATTTTATTATCAAGCATCAATTTATATAATGAAAATGCCTTTTGATAATCTCCAATAGTAACATGGCTTTGAGCCAAATCCAAATAGGTTTGGGATCGTAATGGTTCTAACTCTCCTATTCTTTTATACAACAAATGCGCATCTTCAAACTTTTCTTGTTCTTCATACATAAAGGAAAGACTTCGAAGCGCTTTTGGACTATTCCAGGCCATTTCTCTAGCTGTGTTTAAAATATCATAGGCATACTTTTTATCTTTATTCAAAAAATATTTAAACGCAGTTATATAAAAATCTATATTCGTCATATTAGCTACTGAGGTTCCCACATATCTGGCTTTTGCTTCCTGAATTGTTTCTGTGTTCTTAAATCCATATTCTTTATCTGTGGTACCATCCCTATAGATAACTGCAGAGTTATCATAATCATTATTTTTTGCGAATAAATTTTTAGCTTTTTCCTTTCTTTTTAAAAACTTCCAATTCTGCTCTGCATTCTTAGTAGTAATATAAATCACACCATTTCTTCCTGCAGAACCATACGCGACATTACCTCCAACACTATTAACTACGGTAACACTAGCAATCATATTGGGGTTCAATAAATCATCAGGATTTATTCTTTGATCAATAACAACACCATCCACCACTATTGTTCTACTATTAGAAAGTACTATACTTGAAGAACCTCTTGACCCAGGAAATCTACCTGCAATTAAATCGCTGAAATTAATCGCAGTCTTGTTTAATTCCTCTTTAGTTTTATGCACAACCCTAAATCCACTTTTACTTGGGTCCTTTGGACCAAAGATTGTCATATACATTCTTTCTTCCTCTTTATTTTCTTCTTTTTTAGTTTTAAGCAGTACTTCTTCCAGTTGATCATATTTTGGTTCCAGCGTTATTCGCAAATTATTCTGGTCTTTTATTGCCAGATCTATTGGTTTGGTGGTTAATGAACGAAATTCTAAAACATCATTCTTAGTTGCGCTAATATCAAAAGAACCATCTTCTCTTGTTTGCGTATACAACAACTCTCCTTTAATTCTTACCTCACATCCCTGGACAGGTTTTCCAGACATAGAAACAACTCCTTTAATTTTATGCTCCTTTCTTTGCATTTTATCCTCTGTAATATCGAATCGAGGTGTCGAAATTCTCAAAGAAAGTCCAAGTGCACTGTATGGTAATTCTTGCCAATTATCTTGACTTGTTGATTTAATAAAACTACTGCCTATATCTTTTGCCATTGCAATTTGGAGGTATGGGTCATCACTCGCATCATCAATTTGTATAAGCTCTAAACCAATTATAATATTCTTTGCATTTATAACATTATTTTTAAATTGAATCACCTCTTCTCCACTATTCTTTTCTATTGTATGATATAGCGATTTAATAATTTTTTTACCAGGAGATAGGTTCTCTGTAACATCATAAATATTGACTCTAATTTTGGTACTTTTTGCCTGATGCTTAAGAATCTTGAATTTCAATTCTTTGATAATTACTTTTTCATATGGAATCTTAATCAAAGTAGCTAATTCCATTCCTTTTTGCTCATTACCAGATAATACTGCATACGTTAAAGAATCGTATTGATGAAACCCTATACTTTCTTCAACTAAGGTTTCATTTACCATCTTACCTTTTTGATTTAAATCATTTTGAGGTAAAGGTGATAAATAAAGTACTTTGGTCTTATCCATTATGGATTTTAAATTGCCAAAAGGCAATCGTAAAGGATAATATCCTTCGGCATTTAACTGCAAGGTATCATTCTTATTTAGTCGTTTTTCTAAAAACGGTAATTCAAAATAACCTGAATTATCTGATACCGTTCCTAATCCGCGATCGACAAAACCAACATTAGCATTAGCTATTGGAGCTCTCGTTATTCTATCTGTAACAACGGATCTTAACTCAACAGTAATTTGACCAAATGAAGAGGAAAAAATAAGAAAAAAACACAAATACTTGAATACTCTTATCATAACAAAAAATTTGTAATAAGATAAAGATTCTGTTTTGCAAATTAAGTTAATTAATTGTTAATCAACCTTTAACATCCAGCGCATCTCTTAAGGCATTACCGATAAGCATAAACGCCATTACCAGGCTCATAATCCCCAATCCCGGAATAATTGCCAAATAAGCTTTTCCTAAGATTATATATGAATAATGATCTTTAATCATTGCACCCCAACTTGGCATTGGCGGTTGTGCTCCGATTCCTAAAAAGCTTAGTCCACTTTCTATTAGGATGGCAGCGGCAAAATTTGCTGCAGCAATAACAATTACCGGAGCCAAACTGTTAGGTAATACATGTTTAACAATTATTCTCATATGTTTATAACCCAAAGCTTTTGCTGCGGTAACATATTGCATTTGTTTGATTCCTAAAACTTGCCCTCTAACGACCCTTGCTACTTCTACCCACATGGTAAGACCAACTGCTACAAAAACTTGCCAGAAACCCTTTTCTAGGGCTACAGTAATCGCTATAACCATTAATAGAGTAGGTATTGACCAGGTAACATTAATAAACCACATAATCAAAGCATCAATCTTGCCTCCAAAATACCCTGCAATTGCTCCAAGAAAAATTCCTAATATTAAAGAAATTAACACCGCTACAAAGCCTATAGAAAATGAAATACGAATTCCAACCAACATTCTACTCAATAAATCTCTTCCGTATTTATCAGTTCCTAAAACAAATCGTTGCGTTCTGATATACTGATCTTTGATTTGTTCTTTTGTAAGCTCTAAAGGAAAATCTTTTAATTCGATATTCTTAGATACTCCCGTAAGTTCGCCTTCACTAAATGGAATAATCGTTAAAACTCCTTCTTCAAAACTATACCCTTCAATAGGTAGTTCTGTGTCTGTATTTTTCTTCCCAAAAAAAGTTCTATTAAAAAAAGACTGATTGGATTCTACTTGAGAAGGGATTGTTAACATTTGTACTTTAAATCCAGGAGGTTTTGAATGGATGGATAGATGCATTTGATTTGCGTTTTGCGAATCGTCTGGTGCAATTACATATGCAAATACTGCTACAAATGCACATAATACAATAAACCAAAAACTCAAAACGCCCCAAAAATTTCTTTTAAATCTTTGGAGCGCTAGCTTACTTAATGAGTTTGATTTTATATCCTGCATTAAAGCATTTTAATTCTTTAATTTAACTGAAAGTGGATTTTTAGAACGTCGTATATTATTGATTTTCATGTCTTCAAGAACACTCAAAGCTTCTTCTACATACACGTCTTTACTTAAACTCTTATGCCATCTTTTTCTTTTTTCAGACAAAACAGTGTCTTTCTTTATTAATTCCATTTCATATGGCAATGATTCAAAAGAATAATTAGTTTGATAATCATTGATCGCTTCAAAACGTTTTGCTTGTTTTTCGTTTAGCTCTATATTGGTTTTATACTTTTGATAGTTCAAAGAATATACATCTATATCTCTTTTTTCTCGTACCCACTTCGCATTTTCATTGATCAATCTTAATTGCTCATTCTTAGCCATTCTAGCCTTACTATTGCTAATGGTTTGATCAAAATCTATATATCCATCCCAGATTGTGTAATCTGCAGCTGGTATTTTATCCCAAGGAAGAGGGTTTTCCTGATCTTTTTCTCCAATATCAATATAGCTATAACGATCTGGAACCACTACATCACTTTTTACTCCTTCTAATTGAGTAGAACCTCCATTAACTCTATAGAATTTTTGTGTGGTTAGTTTTAAAGCTCCAAGATCTCCAAAATCATTACTACGCATCCATCGATTAAGATCCATTACATTTTGCACTGTCCCTTTACCATAAGTTTGTTTACTACCGATAATAATTGCTCTTTTATAATCTTGCATGGCAGCTGCCAAAATTTCTGAAGCCGAAGCTGAAAGCTCGTTTACAAGAATTACTAATGGTCCATCCCAAAGTATATTTCTATCACGATCACTCAAAACTTCTGGTGATTCTCCTTTAGTTTTTACCTGAACGATTGGTCCTTTATCTATAAATAATCCTGCAATATCTACAACTGTTTGTAAAGATCCTCCTCCATTATCTCTAAGATCTATTACCAGACCTTGCATGTCTTGCTCTTTAAGACGAATGATTTCTTGCTTTACATCTTTTGCTGCATTTCTCTGATTGTAGTCTTCCATATTAAAATAAAACTTAGGTAAATTAATGATCCCATAAGTTTTATCATTCTTCTTTACAACAGATGACTTTGCATATGTTTCTTCTAACTCAACTACATCTCTTACAATTTCTATGTTTTCAAGTGTCCCGTCAACTTTTTTTACAGTAAGAGTGACTTTAGTTCCTTTAGGTCCTTTGATAAGGCTTACAGCATCATCTAATCTCATTCCTACGATACTTACAGGCTCTACTTCTTCTTCTTGCTTTACTTTCATGATTAGATCGCCCACCTCTACTTTATTACCTCTCCAGGCAGGACCTCCAGAAATAATTTCAATGATTTTTACATTATCATTTTTCTTTTGTAATCGAGCTCCGATTCCTTCAAGTTTTCCTGACATTGCAATATCAAAACGATCTTTATCTTGTGGTGCAAAATAATATGTATGTGGATCAAATTCTTCTACAATAGAATTGATATAAATCGAAAACCAATCCTTACGCTGTAAGTCATCAGCAAATTCAAAATATTCTTTTAAAGAAGTTTTAGTAATCTCACGAGATTCTTCTTCTAAAACCATAGCAGTTTTACGCACATAGCTATCATTTTTAGTAATAGAATCTATTTGCTCATCAACTTTATCATAGTAGCTGGATAACGCATTAAATTTAAGTTGCAGTCTCCATCTATTTTTCATCTCAGCCTTGTTTTCAGCATATGATAAACCTTCATAATTAGTATCAATAGATTCATCTTTATCAAAATTGAATGGTTTTTCAAGAATTTCTTTATACAAAACTCTTGCTTCTGTCATTCTCTTTTGTAATCGCTCATATGTGAGGTTGAAAAAAGTAATGTCTTTATCTCTGATCTGATCGTCGATAAGATTTTCGAACTTTTTAAAATCTTCTATATCTGATTTATAAAAATATCGCTTCAGAGGATCTAATGCCTCTATATAATCTGTAAATACTTCTTTTGAGAAATCATCATTAATATCCTTTGCATCATAATGACCTTTACTAAGAACATAACTAATTAAATCAATCAATAATCTATCCTTATCAGGGTCATTTTCAAACTTAGAAGTGAAACTACAGGAAGCAGCCGAAACTATCACGGTAAGCATCACAATCAAAAAACTCTTTTTCATACGCTTATTTTAAATTTAGGGGGTTACTGGCAAAGTACATTAAAAATCGTGCCAATATGAGGTAATAATACTAAATTTTTCTTAAAAGAACTAATTATCTTTTACACTCTTCTATTACCTTCTCTAACATCCCATTATATTTGTTATTTTTTTAACAATCACACAAAATTTAACGATCATTTTATCGTCTAAATATTGGTCAGATCTTTATAACTCTTTTAGCGTAAAAAAAGTGTATTTTTACCAATAAAAAATAAACCCTATGGCTTCAAAAAGACCTTTGATTTTGGTTACAAATGATGATGGTATTACTGCTCCTGGTATACGAGCTCTTATCGAGGTAATGAATGAAATTGGAGAAGTCCTTGTGGTAGCGCCTGATAGCCCTCAAAGTGGTATGGGACATGCAATTACTGTAAACAACACTTTATATTGTGATTCTATAATTATCGAAAAAGATGCTCCGCAAAAAGAATATCGATGTTCTGGAACTCCTGTAGATTGTGTAAAATTAGCATCCCGTCAAATTCTGGATAGAAAACCTGACTTATGTGTAAGTGGAATTAATCATGGTTCTAATTCTGCTATCAACGTTATTTACTCAGGAACAATGAGTGCTGCCGTTGAAGCTGGTATTGAAGGGATTCCGGCAATAGGGTTCTCATTATTAGATTATAGTATGAATGCTAACTTTGAACCTTCTAAAAAATATGTTAGAGCTATTGCAGATCTAGTTCTTAAAAATGGATTGCCTAAAGGAGTGGTTCTTAATGTTAATATTCCTCGATTAGAAGAGAATGATATTAAAGGTATTAAAATTTGCAGACAAGCAAATGCACATTGGCTTGAAGATTTTGACAAAAGGACTAATCCAATGGGTAGAGATTACTACTGGCTCTCAGGAAAGTTTGTAAATGAAGATGAGGGAGAAGACACAGATGAATGGGCATTAAACAATGGGTATGTATCTATTGTTCCAACTCAATTTGACCTTACTGCTCATTCTTTTATAAAAGAATTAAACAATTGGCAAATACATGATTAAAAAAGAAATAATTATAGGGTTGATTGCAGGAATTCTTGCAAATACAATAGGATTTATTATATGCGTATTTGTGTTTTCTGCTTTAAGCTCTCAGGTCTCTTCGTTTCAAGGAACAATTGATGCTTCTCTTGAGAATGGTTCATTTGGAAGTATAATTGCTTTGGGTGCGATCTTTAATTTGGGGCTCTTTTTTTTATTTTTAAAACAAAACAAACCATATCGTGCGCGTGGCGTACTTCTTGCTACACTTATTGCAGCTGCTTGTATTGCTATAAGTAAATTTAGTTAAACGAAAAAAACAATAATTGCTCATAATGAGTCTTAGATGAAATAGAATTAATGAAGTATTATCTTATTGCTGGTGAAGCCTCAGGCGACCTACATGGTGCCAATCTTATGAAATCTATTCTAAAGGAAGATCCTAATGCTGATTTTAGATTTTGGGGAGGTGATCTTATGCAAGCTGTTGGCGGAAAAATTGTAAAACATTACAGAGAGTTAGCTTTCATGGGATTTGTAGAAGTACTATTAAACTTATTTACAATCCTAAAAAATATCAAAACCTGTAAACAGGATATTTTAGCGTATCAACCTGACGTAATTATTTTTATTGATTACCCAGGGTTTAACCTTCGTATTGCAAAATGGGCAAAAGAGAAAGGGTTAAGAACTCATTATTACATCTCTCCACAGATATGGGCCTGGAAAGAAGGAAGAATAAAAAGTATTAAAAAATGCATCGATGCCATGTATGTTATTCTTCCTTTTGAGAAACCTTTTTACGAAGAGAAACATGATTTTCCTGTACATTTTGTAGGCCATCCCTTGATTGATGCAATCGCCGATCATCAACAAATTATGCCCGAAACATTTAAAGAAAAACATAATCTTGATGAACGACCAATTATTGCCATTCTTCCTGGCAGTAGAAAGCAGGAGATTAAAAAAATGCTTGAGGTGATGTTAAGTATTGTAGACGATTTTCCTGATTATCAATTTATCATTGCAGGAGCACCTAGTCAAGATGTCGATTTTTATACTCCTTTTATAAAAAAAGAAGGTGTTCATCTTGTAATGAATCAAACGTATGATCTATTAAGTCTTAGTAATGCTGCCTTGGTAACTTCTGGTACCGCTACTCTAGAAACTGCTTTATTTAAAATTCCTGAAGTCGTTTGTTATAAGGGTAATGCTATTTCTTATCAAATAGCAAAACGAATTATTAACCTGGATTACATATCATTGGTTAATCTTATAATGGATAAACCTGTTGTTACTGAGCTTATACAAGGCGATTTTAATACTAAAAGACTCAAAGAAGAACTCTCTATTATTATTGATGATTATAAAAGAGCTGTAATGTTTCTTGATTATTATGATCTTGAAAAACAACTAGGTGGTAAAGGTGCTAGTGATAAAACTGCTCAACTCATTGTAGAAACTTTAAAAAATTAAGTTTTTAGATCTGGCAATGGTTTACGATGGTTTGATACAATAAGGTTGGATTAACCGGTTTACCAAGTACAGCATATATACCCACTTCGTTAAATTTTTCTTTGTGTAACTCTTCGGATACTGCAGTTAGTCCAATTACCGGAACATTTGGCTCCAAACTTTTTATTCGTCTGGTAGCTTCAAAACCATCCATAACAGGCATCATGATATCCATCAGTATTATACAATATTTATTATTTTCAACCATAGCAACAGCTTCCCTACCATCATTAGAAGTTTCACAAACAAAGCCATAATCTTGTAGTATTTTTTGTGTCATCAACTGGTTTACTTTATTATCCTCTACCAATAAAACCCGGACTTCTCTGTCCAGCTCATCCATTACCTGATTTCTTTTTGTTTCTGTCTCTTTTTCTTTGAAAAGATCAAAGTTCATAGTATACAATACAGAAGTTCCTTTTCCTTCTTCTGATTTTAAGGATATATCATCTCCATTAAATCCTAATATCTTTTTAGCTATAGACAATCCCAGACCCGTCCCTCCATATTTTCTATTTATTTTGACAGAGCCCTGATTAAATGCCTCAAACACTTTACTTATTTGCTTTGATGACATTCCAATACCTGTATCTTTTATTGAAAAATCAATTTTAACTTTACCCTCTTCCCTGGAAGACAATAATGCATCTACATATATATTTCCCTTTTTGGTAAACTTCAAAGCATTATCAAATACATTTAGAAAGACTTGCGAAGTTCTTAGTACATCTCCATAAAGTGTAACCGGAATTTTTTCATCGATATTTCTATGTATAACATTATCATTCTGTCGCATAAATGATGACGAATCTATAAGGTTATTTATTAAGATTTTAAGATTAATTTTTTCTTTCTTAAATGTAACTTCCCCTTTTTCTAATTCGTTAAAATGAATCACATCGTTGATAAGGTCTAGCAGGTGGTCACTGGACACATTAATCAGTTTTATTTGATTTTCCTGCTGACTTGAGAGTTTTTCTTTTTGTAATAAAAATGTAGTTCCTTTGATAGTATTAAGAGGGGTTAACAGCTCGTGTGTTACAGCATCTAAAAATTCGGATTTGACTTTCAATGCTTTATCTACTCCTTTATTAGCTTTAACCAATTTGCGATAGTTCTTTTTTAGTTGTTTATTAACTTTAGTCTTAAATAAAGATATTCTATACTGTATGCTCCCAAAAACAATTAAACCTAAAATTGCAATGATCCCCAACAAAATAATATAGCCTCTACTAGTTATCTGTTCTTCCTTTAGTTCATTTTCTATCCAGATTCTCTTATTTTCCTCTTCTTTAAGCGCTAGCTTATTTGCCAAAACAAGTGAATTACTAATTTCTTTGCTTCTTTTGTTACCATTTAGATAAAAATCGTATGCTGCTTTTTCATAATATTGAATAGACTTCAGAAGATCATTAGATTCTTTGTAATACATCCCTTTTAACTGATTTAAATAACCGTTATAAAGAGGATCATCTTCCTTGTAAAGCTTATCATTTTCGATCTTCTCAAAACAATCTTTTACTTCTTTTAGCTTTCTTTTCCTGATATAACATTCTGCCAAAAACAGATACAAATGTTTTTTTCTATCTTCTTTTATACCAACTTTATCAATTGCTTCTAAAGATTTAAGAGCATGAACTATAGATGCATCCCATTCTCTCTTATCTTTATATAGCATACAAAGGTTGTAATTGACATCTATTAAATCTTTGGTTTCTCCATGTATTCTTAATAATTCTTCGGCTTTTTTTATTGCTAAAACTCCTTCATCTATTTTGTTTTGAATGTTTTTAAAAACCGACAAAAATTCATAATACAACCCTAACTCTCTATTATCTCCTGTCTGCTCTATAAGTTTAAGGTTTTTATCCAAGTATTCAGATACCATAATAGTATCATTCATAACTAAAAAATAATTCATTTTATGACGATTGACCAACATTGTCAAGCTTGGGTCATCTATCTTCTTTGCCAAACCTTCAGCTTTATCCAATAATTCTACACCTTTATTGTGTTTAGGATCTGATAATGACACTCTTTTTAAATGCTTTGAGGATATTTCTAAAATTTTCTTTACACTATCCTTAAGTACCTGATGTTCTTCCTGCTGATTGTCAAAACGTTCTCTTTGGATTTTACTTTCTTCTTTTTGTTCCTTAAAAAAATGACACAGCTTTTCAAAATTTCTTTCCTCCTTTGCCAAGCTTATATTGCTCTTCGGGCTATTGTAAATGGACACGGTAAGATTAAAAGAGAAAAAAAGTAGTACTATAAATGTCTTTGATTCCATTAAAAAGATGTAATTATGAGGTAATAGGCTAAAAAGATATTAAAATTATGTTAAAATCATATTGTTTTTTTACTTTAATGCCATAATAAAAAGATAGTTACCCCGTAGTTTTCTTTTAACTCATTATTGTACAAGTGAAATTAGTAAGGTATTATTGTTTTAGACGTATTAATTCCTTTTTTGCAATAAGTATTTTAGTTATACCATAGGTTTCTGGTACTAATTATTTAAATACTTTGTTAAGCTAAAGGTTTCATTTTCGTCTATGAAAGGAGATACTTATATGGGACAATGATTTACGATTGTTTGATACAGTAAAATTGGATTTACTGGTTTATTAAGCACCGTATATATCCCTACTTCATTAAATTTATCTTTATGCAACCCTTCTGATATTGCAGTTAATGCAATTACCGGGATATCTGCATTAAAGCTCTTTATGTATTTGGTAGCTTCAAAACCATCCATTACCGGCATCATAATATCCATAAGGATTAGCGAATATGTGTTTTTTTCGACCATCTCAACAGCTTCTTTTCCATCATTTGAAGTTTCACAGTTAAAACCATAATTATCTAAGATTTTTTTTGTCATAAACTGGTTAACCTTATTATCTTCTACCAATAAAATACGTATTTCTTTATCAGGCTTATCAACTATTTTATTTACCTCTGCCTCAACTTTTTCTTCTCCTTCAAAAAGATCAAAATCCATAGTATAAAATACAGAAGTTCCTTTTCCCACTTCTGACTTGAGAGATATCTTATTTCCAGTAAGGCTTAATATTTTCTTTGCAATTGATAACCCCAACCCTGTTCCCCCAAACTCTCTATTTATTTTTACAGACCCTTGATTAAATACTTCGAACACCTTGTTTTGTTGTTTTTCAGACATTCCTATACCAGTATCTTTTATTAAAAAGGTAACCTTGGCCTTATTCTCTTCCCTTGACAACAGTAATACTTCAATATGGATATCACCTTTTTTTGTGAACTTTAAAGCATTATCCAATATATTTAAAAAAATTTGAGAAACCTTCAGTACATCTCCTTGTAATTTATCAGGGATATCATCATCTATAGACCTGTGAATCTTGGTCTTTTCTTTCTTCATAATCAAAGAAGAATCAATCAAATTATTGATCAATGCTTTTAAATCAAATTCCTTTTTTTGTAATGCCAACTCTCCCTTTTCAAGATCATTAAGATGAATTACATCATTAATAAGATTTAACAAATAATCGCTAGATACATTAATAAGTTTTATCTGATTCTCTTGCTCTACTGACAGCTCTTCTTTTTGAAGTAAAAATGTTGTTCCTTTTATTGTGTTTAACGGGGTTAGTAATTCGTGTGTAACTGAATCCAGAAATTCTGATTTTGCTTGCAAAGCTTTATCTACCTTTTTATTGGCTGCAACTATTTTTTTATAATTTTTCTTTAATAGCTTATTGACTTTAGTTTTATATGATGAAGTTTTATACTGAAAGAGACTAATTAACAGTAAAGCCAGAATAATCATTATCCCTATTAAAATGATAAATCCTCGATTTCTTACCTGTTCAACATTAAGTTCGTTCTCTATTTTAATCCTTCTGTTTTCTTCTTCTTTTAAATTTAATTCATTAGCTAAAACAAGAGCTGTACTTACTTCTCTTGTTCTCTGCCGATTATATTCTAAAAAAGCATTAGAAGACTGATTATAAAAAGAAGAAGATTGTTTATAATCTCCTATTTTTTCATAGTAAAATCCTTTTTGATAAAAGAGTTTTGCAATAAAGTACAAATCATTAGCATACTCAGATTCTTCTTCTTTAATCTTTGCAAAACAATTCTCAACATCTTCGTACCTCTCTAAATTCGTATAGCCTTCTGCTAAAAATAAATATAAGTTTCTTCGTCTATCCTGTTTTACTTCTGTTTTTTGAACTGCATTCAGGGATCTTAATGCATGTTCAATAGCTTTATTCCAATCCTTAATTTTTAGATATCGCGCACTAAGATTATAGTTAATATCTATTACATCTTCCATTTCTCCGTGCTCTCTAAGCAACTTTTCTGCTTTTATATAAGCGACGTATCCTTCTTCTTTATGACCACTCATAGATTTATGGACACCTACATCTTCATAATACAATCCCAATTGTCGTTTATTATCTAATTTGGTAACAAGCTCCAGATTCTTTTTTAAATATTTTTCGACTTGTATTGTATCTCCTTTACTTAGATAGAACTCTATCATTCTTCTATTTACTTCTATCTTAATATAAGGATCGGTACTTTCCTGGGCTAAATTTTCTGCTAGCTCCAAAATATGTACTTCCTGGCTTTTTCCATCTTTTGAGACTTGCGAAAACGGTATCCAGCTTTTTTCCAACAACCCTCTAATACTATCTGAACTTACTTTTTCCAGATTAGAAGTTTGAGCCGCCAAAAAACAATTAGTTGCACAGAAAACCCATGTCAAAATGTATATAATATTTTGGGGTATTAGTAGTTTCATTCAAAAAATATTGATCAATATGCTACTTATAAGATATTAAAATATATTGTCTTTTACTTCATCCCCGCACATAAAAACGATGAAAACCACAATTATAGAGATTAACAATTGCTTTTTACTAGAATAAAAAGATGATTTTTGATGTTTTGAAGGTAGAAATGTTTTGTTCGATACTTCAATTTTTTTGAAAATATTGTTTAAAAACACGTACTTTGTTATAAACCCATTATGAAAAAATCTGCTTTTTTACTCCTACTTGTAACTATGATCTTATCTTCTTGCGGAAGCTCGAAAAAAAAGAATGCTGTAGTTATTTCTAAAAATTCAAAACGTGTTTCTAAACCTGTAGAAAAAACTCCAAAAAAAATAAAGCGTATAATAAACTACGCTATGACTTTTGATGGTACTAAATACAAATATGGTGGCACTACCAGAAAAGGAATGGATTGTTCTGGTTTGATCTATACTTCGTTTAAAAAAGAAGAGGTTATATTGCCACGCACTTCCAGAGCAATGTCTACACAGGGCAAATCAATATCATTAAAAAAAGTTGCTGTTGGAGATCTATTATTTTTTAAGACAAATAAAAACAAAAATGTTATCAATCATGTAGGGCTGGTTGTAGCCACCCGAGGAGAAGTAAAATTCATACATGCTTCTGTCTCTAAAGGGGTAACAGTCTCCAGTCTTAATGAACGATACTGGAATAACTGTTTTGTTGGTATCAAAAGAGTTTTATAAATCCACATTGTTTTATACCCAACTTTTCTATTATAAGCCACACAACCCTCTTTTAAATAAATAAAAAGTTGGTTTGAAGATTATTTCAAAGTTATTAGTACAATACAATGCCTGTTAAATATGCTGATCGATCAATACAGGGTTTCCATCAGGATCTATCAATACAATACTTGCTGGACCAGTTGTAGTTTCGTCTGCCTCTCTATCCAGTTTAATCTTTTCTGCCTTTAAATGTCGTTGAATATCTCTAACATCATCAAAAGAATCTAATGTATTGGCATTTTGATCCCAACCTGGATTAAATGTTAGAATATTATCTTCAAACATACCTTGAAACAAACCGATAAGTGAGTCTTCATTTTTCATAATGAGATAGTTCCTTTCGATGTCGCCGGCAAATACGGTAAAACCAAGTTTTTCATAAAATGATTTTGATGCCTTAATATCTTTAACATTAAGACTTATTGAAAATGCTCCTAATTTCATGTGTGTGCTTTTAAAAGGTTTATCTAGTTTTATATATCAAAAAGATACTATAGAACATTACTTTGTTTATTCAAAAAATATAATTGATCATTCATAAAATTCCCAATAACAGTCATCCATTAAATTACTATCTAAGGAGTATGTTGGGTAGCAGTTATAATGCCAAGAAGGTTCATTTCCTCCAGAAATCAATTTTTGTTCTTTCTTTTCAAGAATAGTAACATTTTTCAGGTTCTTAAAATCTAATTTCATAAATATTTATTTACTTATATTAACTACTTTCTTTAAACTTATTCTTAATAGATTCAGAGTACTCTAAGAGAATTGAAGAATCTCTCACTGCTTTTGACAGATTAAGAAGTGCCGATTTCATAGGTTTTCTTAAATCTTCGAGTTTATATTCTTCACCATCTTTTATATGCTTTTTTTCATGAATCAAATCTTTAATTCTTACCATTGCTGATTCTACTTCTCTACTCTCACAAGTCGGCAGCTCTGCCCAGTACAACTCCCAGAATCTATTATAGTTTTCCAAATATTTTTCAGATCTAATTTCATTACTTAATACAAGTTCTGAAGTAACTTTTAAAGTTTCAGAATATAATCTGTTTTGAGTATTCCAGAATTCTTTTAAGTTTTCTAAAAGAAATTGATATTCTTTTTGTTCAATCTCTTTTTTTTTATTTTGAATTGAAAGATACCAATTGAGTAATACTCCAAACAAGGTTACTCCAGATGCAACAATCCCGGTAATTATTCCTGACTCCATGATTATATTAATCTTTATGTTAAAAAAGCACTATGTTTTTTTATTATAATTAAACAATGATGACGTTGAGATATTTAGGGAGTATGTTTTAAAGATACTGATTCCTTTTTTGAAACCAAATTGTTAATACATAAAGAAGATGTTGGATTTCTTTACATGGTGATTACTATCTTTCCTTTTACCCCGCCGTTACCAAGATATTCTAGAGCTTCTGCTGTCTTTTCTAGAGGGAATAATTGATCTACTATTGGCGTAATTTGCCCAGTTTTAATAAGTGTAAGTATTGTATCTAAATTCTTATTAGGCTCGTGAGCAAGTATACCCATAGTTTTATTTGTAATAATTGAAATCAACGGTCCTACCAATAGTGATTGAAATATAAGATTAGTATGCCCTCCTATCATACGGTAGGTTCCTCCTGGCAGTAATGCTCTTTTAAAATCGTAAATCGAATGATGTCCGACAACATCAAGAATTAAATCATATTGTTGCCCAGTTTTTGTACAATCTTCTTGTTTATAATTGATAGTATGATCTGCTCCGATAGATTTCATTATATCAAACTTATGCTTGCTGTCCACTCCAGTAACATGAGCACCACAAGATTTAGCCATTTGTATGGCAAAGGTTCCTACTCCTCCTCCAGCACCATTAATCAATATTTTTTGTCCTGATTTTACTCTTCCGTAGTCATAGATTCCTTGATAAGCCATCACTCCAGCCTGAGGTATGGCAGCAGCAGTTTCAAAAGTAATCTCTGCTGGTTTGTGTATCAAAGAATTTTCTTTAGTACAAACATATTGAGCAAAACCGCCCCATCCACATTGAGAGATATCGCCAAATACTTCATCCCCTATTTTAAATTGCTTTACATTTTTGCCAATTGCTTCTATCTTTCCTGCAATATCACATCCTAGTATATGTTTTTTTGGAGAAAACAGACCACCTCCTGCTAATCTTACCACAAAAGGTTTACCTCGTAACAAATCCCAATCCCAGGAATTAACAGAAGCAGCATTGACTTTTACAAGTACTTCATTATCTTTTGGTACTGGTTTTTCTACTTGCTGTATTCTTAATACTTCGGTCGTGCCATATTTTTGATAGACTGCAGCTTTCATGTGTCTTTTTGTTTATAAACATGACGAATTCGTATAAGATTCGTTACAATAACCTTAGAAGACACAAAAACACAAATCACTAATAATCAATTTTTTAGTATCTAAATTGCATTTGTCCTTTTAAAGGTTTTACTTCATTTATTATTGGCTTGATCCACATAGGTCTTTCAGGAGCGTTATTATTCTTAATTTTTGCTCTCCATTCTTCATCATTATATATTTGGCCGGTAAACTCGTAATATGAGAATACTGATCCACGAGCAATATAATATTCTCCCTTGATTGGTACTATTGTATAAATATCATCTGCATGCCCAACAGCTACATTTAGATTTTTGTTATTATAAACATATACATCTGCTATCAATGCCATAGAACTTTCTCTTTCTGGAAGGTGATCTGTTTCTAACAATCCAAAAAGTATATATTCTATTGTTCCACCTATATAATGTAATTCTGCGTGTTCATCACTGGTTAGTTGTTTTCCTTCAAGCTGTTTATATGCTGCATTTCTTAACTTTTCTCCTACTGCTTTGATCTCCTTTAATTCATCTCCATATGAAGATTCAAATTCTGAAAGCGTTTCTAACCAGTTTACCAATTCTATAGCTGTATCCCAAAACTCCAGGTTAGGTTCTACATAACTATAATGTTTTGGAGGTTCTGGACCTCCTCCTTGACCTGCTTCTGCAGCAAAAGGTTTTTCTTGATACAAAATCAAATCATGTTTTATGTGTGTCCAAGACGCTAAAGAAGTAGATAATTCTTTTCGATTATAGGCATCTGTTTTCATAAAATCTGGATAATTATCCTTTTCTGCATTTGATGCTAAAGCAGTCTGAACTCCTTTATAACCATAGTTATGGTCCCAGTCATCAAAATCTTTGAACTGATCTTGCAGATTTTTTAACCTTGTTAAATATTCTGGCCATCTTGCATCTACCTGGTATTCATTAGTTAGAATACTCTGTGCCATTTTGTTGTTAAATACAGCAGGAACATCTAATCCCGAAGGAAAAGGTCTCTTTGATTTTTCTCCATCTACATGAACAAGTTTCGAAAAAATATCGCCGCTTATAGAATACGTACTGGACAAGAAATATACCCTTTTATTATCCCTTTCTTCTGTTTTAAAGGTTTCGCCAAATACTCTTTTAATCTTTTCTTTATCTAATGCGTCCAACTTTTTTCTGATTGATGTCATATTACTATCAGAAAGAGCCTCTTCAAGACTATTATCTATCGATATTATATTTATAACATCTGTAAGTGATAAATTATCCTCCTGTCCAGCTAATTTCTCCATTACAGCAACATAGTCTTCGTATTGTTTAAGTAGTCTTTTGTTATTTTTTATTAGGTGTGCAAATAAAATTAAGCCTTTGAGTTCTTGATCATTCTTAAGAGAAATCCCGTTTAAGCTGATCCATTTAAACGCCCTGAAATATTTTTGTAAAGTATCATTTTTTGTATAATGCCCTCTAGGTTTTAACTCCTTATAATTAACGAAAGTATTTTCTATAAAAGAAGGTTTTCCTGCTAATGCATTTATCTTATTTTTTTCTTCATTAAATATCTCTTGATATCCTGAAGGTATAACAGATGATGTATCACCAATGGCATATTGCGCTAAAGCATTATACATCTGTGTCCATTCTATTATTGGTTGAAATTGACCTTCTATATCTAAGAGTTTATTTAATTCCCCAGAAACCCCTTTTAGGATGTTTTTAAGTTGATTTTGCATATAATTCTCATCTAGTTTTTCGATACTTTTTGAGAAATACTTATGTAGTATAAATAAATAAAGATCTGTAGTGATATAATGAGGAATATACTGATATGCATTCTCATCATAAGCATAGAATGGCATTGCCCTATTGGCTGAAACAATACTGAAATTTTGGTTTTTAAAATCCTCAAGTATCTTTTCTGAAATCTCTGCAAATTGTTTTTTATTGACAATCAAATCAGCATTATATAACTGCAACCCCTCTTTCTCCTTCATTTTTTGCCCTTTTCTTCTAGCTTCTTCAGCTAAAATTTTATTGACTAGAGTTTCTTCTTCTGCACTTAACATTACTTCAAAATCATCTACTTCAAAAATAGGCATATACCACTTAAATTGATTAAAATGTCCTCTTAAGAACCCATCACTAAATAAATGACCATTACGCGCATAAATCTCATTTCTCAATAATCTCAATTCATCATAAGGTAAGACAGACAAATCTTTAGGATAGTTCAACTCTTCTAAAGGGGTATATTCCATTTCCATCCAATCGTAAAACTCTTTTATGTGCGGTAATTCATAATAAGCTTCTAAACCTATTTTATCTGCATTACTCAGTGTTTTCTCTTCTTGTTCAGAATCTTTATCACGAGTTTTATTTACTTCTTTTTGCGGAGTAGTATCATTCTCTTTTTGTTTCTTATTACAATTAGCAAAAAGCAATACACTAAGTATAAGATAAAATAAAATTGAATTAGTTTTCATTAGTATTGATTTGATTAAATGTGGTTAGTGCAAAGCCAAAATCATCCCACTGATATATCCTATGATGTTTTTCTCCATTATGGTCCTTTTCTAAAGTCGTGAGATAGTTAATATCGTCAATTTTACGGGTATCAAAGTTCACCACATCGTGAATGAATTTTGTACCTAACCAAAGTGGTTGTATACGGTGCTGTTTATATGTATAGATATTAATTCTTTTTTTTAATACAGGGTCAAATTTCACTTTTTTACTAATACCAAGAAGAATATCTGTTACACCGTCATTGTTAATATCTGAAAATTGTATTTCAGATAATCCTCCGTGTAAACTAATAGTAGTTGTTATATTTTTTGACACATATTGTTTTAACGAATACGATCCCGACAACAACTTTTTTATTGCCAATAATTTATTGTCAGCAACAAACACCCAAAGATTTGTTTCTTCTTGAAAATTTATTTGTTCTATAGGTTTTATCAACCAACCGTCTTTTTGCTGCAGAGCACAAACATTATCTGAAAAGGAAAGGAATTCTTTAATATAGGACAACTGATCATTAGCATTTACAAACTCTGGAAAATATCTTTGGATTAATATTGGTTGAATTTTTATATCTGTAATCTCATCTGCAATTGTAAGGGTAACGGTATATGCTTTATTTGTATTAGGTAAATATGCATCTGCAATATAGTTACCTACACTATAGAAGATTGGTTTTTCATCAATAAACTCGACAGTTTGAACCACGTGAGGGTGATGCCCTATAATACCATCAACACCAAGATGCACAAGTTCTTTAGCTAGGTTTTTTTGCCAATTCTCTGGGCTAGGTTGCAATTCTAATCCCCAATGAATAAATACAATCAAAGGTATTTCTGGGTATTGGGCGATAAAATTTTCTACGCTTTGTTTTAGCTTTTCTACAGATGAAATACATAGTAACTCATTATGTGTAGTTAATGAAACAGATAAAACAGCACTTTTATACGCTTTCTTTTGTAGTATTTTTGGTTGACACAGTTCTCCTAATGGTACTAAATCATTTTCTATCAAAGTTTCTACCGTTTGCTTAAATCCATCTTTCTTAAAATCATAACTGTGATTATTGGCTACAGAAACATGGGTAACACCTCCTTTATATAAAAGAGAAGCTTTATTTTGAAGAGCTTTAAAATTAAAAGTGTCTTTTTGTGATTCGACAGAGTTAGTAAAAACACCTTCATAATTAAGGATAAAGAAATCTTTTTGCCCTGCACTTTTTAGTGAATTTATTAATAGGCTATCTCCATATAATTTCATCTCATCCTTAACACCTCTATCTAAAATTACATCTCCAGCAAATAACAGATTCATTGCTGATTTATCTTTTTGACAAGAACATAAAACAACACCTAATATTAATATAAAAAAACACTTTTTAAGTATCGTATAGCTATCTATTTCTTTCATAAGAAGATTTGGCTTTTAGCCATAGGTAATATACTGTATAATATAAATAAACAACGGAAAAAGATTTTTCTACTTGCTTAATATTATAATCTAAAGATGTAAAGTTATTATATCAACCCCTTATGTGCAACTCTGAATATAGTGAAAGATGAAGTATGTTATTTTTACGTATCACAAAACAAATCTTCTAAACACATCTAAATTATTAATGTTTTATGTATTCATAAGGCGAGTAGTTAAATAGAAAGGATCAACGTCTTCGGGTAGTTTTTTTCTCAAATGAGTTTATAGTAATTTTACTTTCTATCGAATTTATGGTATAAGTAATTACGACTTTGTTGTTTTCATCAGAAATTATATTTTCGCTCTGATTGGGTCTTATAATTAATTCATATTCTCCTTTACTTTCAATTTTAGAAACACTTTCTCTGGTATCCATTTTTAACATACCAAATGTGATATCTTCTTTTTGTAGATTTGATCCAGGCAAATCGACATTGTTAATTTCTACAACTTCTTCATTTAGATTTTTGAATCGTATAATATATTGAACATAAGATTCTGCCGTTGGAGCCCCTGGAATTATAGTTTCCTTGATCGCTGATATTATTTCTAATTCACTCTTACAAGAAGAGATCGTTATCATAGCAAGTACTACTAATATGTATTTAAAAGGTTTCATAATTCATTAATTATGTTAAAGAAAAAACATCTTTTTTTAATAAAAACTCATCCCGACTAATCAAATAAGACCAATCAGGATGAGCCAAGAATAAACCACTAAAATAATAACTGTTAATTGAGTATAAGTTTTTTTGTAGTTTGTTTACCTCCATTTTTAAGATTTACCAGATAGATTCCGGCACTAAAACGAGAGATGTCGATATCGGATCGTAATTCTTTAGTTTTAAAATACTTAACTACTCCACCGATAATATTGTACACTGTTATTTCAGATTCTCCTTCGATATCTTCTAATTGGATAGAGAATTTACCTCTAGTTGGGTTTGGAGATATGGTAAGAACATTATCTTCAAAATCTCTTACTCCTAAAATCAATGGAGCAATTGATGTTTCCCAAATCCCACGTCCATAGGTAGCAGCTCTTAATTTACCTGTTCCATAATGTACTTCTAAGTCATTAACAATAACATTAGGAATTCCAGTACCTAGTACCTGCCAATCAGCAGCATCATTATCTTTATGAAACACACCTACATCTGTTCCTAAAAATAAGTCTCCATCTCCTCCTGTTAAATACAGTACCTTGTTTGCAGGCAAGTTAGGCAGTGTTCCAGATATATTTGTCCAGTTAGCGCCGCTATCTGTAGACTTAAACACTTTATTACCATTATTGTATCCTCCATAACAAATATATACTTCAGTTGGATCTGTTGAGTTTATGGCAATACTAGTTACCGTTCCAACACTTGGTAGAGTTAAGGTACTCCAATTAGTTCCTCCATTAGTTGTCATATATACTCCAGATCCATCTGTAGTATAAATCACCTGATCATTTGATGGTGCTATTGTAATTGCTCTAGGAGAAGATCCAGGAGAATTTAAATTATCCCAAATATTTCCTTGATTGTTAGACTTATATACCTTACCAAATCCTCCATAGATTGTATTTGGATCTGTTGGGCTTATTTCTAAAGGCCATACAAATCTCGCTCCTCCTGGAGTACTTAAACGAGTAGGGTTTGTGGCCCAAGCATCCGTTGTACGCTGAATAGTCCCAAATTGACTACATCCATAGGCTATATCAGAATTACTATAATTCCATAGTGCTTCTACTCCATCCGAACCATAATTTCTATTATTCCAATTTGTTCCATCAAAATGTGTTACATCATTATCCTGTGCTCCACCTAATATAAAAGCTGAATTTTGAGGGGTTCCTGCAATTTTATAATACTGGGTTATTGCTAGCCCAGAAGAAAGATCAGTCCAAGCATTATCTGATGTGATATCTCCTTTAAACAATCCTCCATCATTTGCAGAAAATACTTCGGTATTACTACCTGGTAAAAATTCTAAATCGTGATGATCTGAATGAACATAAAAGAATGGTTGTCCCGATTCCCAGTATCCATCTAAATATTTTACCCAAGAAGTTCCTCCATTAGTACTTCTCCATCCATCAACTCCACCTAAAAGAATAAGGTCTTTATTATTAGGGGCTATTATAATTGTTTGATTATATCCTCCTTGTGTACTTAAGGTTGGCGGTACCGTTGATGTACTCCAAGAAGTACCTCCATTAGTGGATTTAAAAACAGTTCCTCGATTTAGAGCCATAAGAAATTCTGGATCTGCCGCTGTAGTAGCGATGTCCAATTTTCCATTATTCGTTAAACCAGAAGAGGATTCTGTCCAGTTCTCACCATTATCAGTAGATATATAAAATTTAGTCTGTCCAGATTCTGTTGCAAATAAAGTCGTTGCGCTTCCTGCCTTATATACTATATCATTAAAACCTCTAGCTAAAGATTTAAGCGCCCAGTTTGCTCCCCCATCTGTAGATTTAAAGATTCCGTTACTAGTTGTTGCAAAAATCGTACTAGTATTGTTTGGATCTATTAAAAGATGCCCTATCCTTCTTGATTGGGTTACATCGTAGTTTAATCCTGTAGTTACCCAGGTTTCACCGTGATCAGTAGATTTTAAAACTCCTATAGAGTTGTTATCTCCTCCATCAAAATCACCTGTTGACATGTACATTGTATCTGGGTTTGAAGGATCAAAAACTAAATCTGACACTCCCATATTAGGCACGTCATCACCTTTAGGAGTCCAGGTTGCACCAGAGTCATCAGATCTCCATACTCCACCACCTGGCGAACCTACCCATATCTCATTAGTATTTGAAGGGTTAAATGTTACAACATTTAATCGTCCCATACCTGCATAAAATCCTACTGTCGATTCTGGTATTACAGTTGGACCAAAAATAGTCCAAGGAGCTAGTAATGAACTTTTTTGAGTTTTATGAGTTTTTTGATAGTTGTTCCATTCGTGATAAGCCTGCATTGGATTAGGAAAAGTCCCATCATCGTTTATACGTGTTTCCCAATAGTAAGCCCATCTTTCGAATTGTTTAATTTGTTTAACATCTGATCTTTGTTTACTTGAACGAATCGCAGAAAGTTTTTCTTTTTGATTTTTAACAATATCAAAATAATTACTTCCTTCTTCAAATGTTTGTTGCCTCCAGTCTTGTGCTGTAGAAATAAAAGAAGCTATACATAATAGCAATGACAAGGATACCTTTTTCATAAGTTAGTTCAATTTTTGGATAAGTAAATTGTTCACTGTTTAAGCTGTTTATTTTAATGACAAGAACTCATGAGATTCTTTTAAAAATCACTCTTCATTAAAACATAATTTGATGTTTTTACAAGAATGGGTTTTACTATTAGACAGTTTCAAAGTTGGAAACCCTAATTTTTTTAACAACTTTTTTAAAATAATTTCAAAAAATATAGATATAATTTACAATTTTCTTCTTTTTTCAAAACAAAAAACCCTCTGTATCAGCTTGATACAAGAGAGTTTTTATTAAATTAAAATTATTTATTTTTTTAACGTCCTTCAACCAATGCTCTGGTACTTGGCACTTTATATAATTTAAGAGGTAAAATATGGGTAGGGTGTTCTACCATCCCATAAATTTGCAAGGCTGAAGCCATGGCTCCTTCTTGCCAACCAGGCAAATGTGACACCTGATCTCCGGTAATAAAAAACCCATTATCCTCTTTTTGTAATTCGTTATAACACCATTCAGAACTTCCTTTTTCTGGCTCTGTTTTTAGAACTAGACTTCTTACTCTATCATAATGTACCCGATTACTTGGTATTGAAGTTTTCAACGTTTCTTGAGGGCCGGTAACTTTTTCCCAATCTACCCAACCTCCTTGCTGAGATTTTATGTTTTGCCAAGCAATACTCAATCCATGTCTTAACTGAGTTGCAAACTCTTTTCCGTGAAGTTTTGCCGCGCCAGCTCTTGCTTCCTTCATACGTGCATCAGGATTTTCCTTACCCCATTCTTCTGCTTTGCTTCCATAATTATATGCTCCTGTAAGAATCCCTGTGTTATCATGATAATCATTAGACGGATACCACATTTGCTCCATTTTATTAGGTTGAATCCTAGAAATCCCTCCAAAAATAGGAACGGTTTGCTCATCTATAGGATCTTGCCAATACTTGCGATCGCTTTGCCACCCCACTTTGCAGGTAGGCCTTAAAAAACCTTTAGTATTAATTACAGTGTTTAATGCTAACCAGTAGTTTTTACTAAAATCTTTTTCGCCAACCATATTTTTTAATAACGGAATTGGAATGTTACTAACACAAATATTTGCTTTAATAGCACCCTTTTCTCCATATTTAATATACCATTCATTACCCACTCGTTTGATTTCTTGTACAGGAGAATCCAGATGCACTATCCCTCCTTTTTTCATTACTTCTCGTTCTAAAGCTTGGACGATTTTATCCATTCCTCCTACCGGTTGAAAGGAGGTTTGTTGCCAAAGAAAATCTTCTGGCTGATAGAAATTAAGTTCCCAAAATACCGATTCCAAAATTTCTTTAAAAGGTAAAGGAGGTTCTACAATTCCTTCTTCTGTACCTGGAAGTTTTTCATATCCTGATCGAGAAGATCCTACATACCTTCCTTGTTCATCCAAAGCTCCAAAACTTGTAAGCCACTCCTGTAGTTTTTTGATATCATCATCGGTGATCTTTTCTTTATCTTGCCGAGTATTCATATATTTTAAAAACACCGCTGCATTCTGATACAAATATTCGGCAAAATATCCTCTTGGATCATTAGCTAATTGTCTATCTACTACTGGAGTTCCTCCAAAACCTGTTATTGTCTTCATAAGATTGGAACGACTCTCCATAACATACACTTCTAAATCTACGTTTAATGCTTTACAATAGTTAAGAACGTTACGATGTCCTGATGGAATTCTTCCTGGTCCTGCATTGAGGTATGGAACTCCAGTAACTCCTGCGGTATCAAATTCACAGGTTTGTGTGATATGATTAGTATATTCAGTAAAGCTATCTCCTGGTCTAAGTGTGAGGCTTCTTCCTCCTAAACGATTTTCTGCTTCCAAAATAGTAACTCTATATTTCTCAGGATGATTTAAAAACTCATAGGCTAGTGTTAAACCTGCTATACCGCCTCCTAAAATCACTATCTCTTGAGCGGATTCAAGAGCTTTAGCTTTAGGAATTTTATTTGATGTTAACAAACGCTTTCCTTCCTTAAGTATAGGAGTTATTAATTCTAACTCTCCTCCTTTTTTTCCGGTTTGACGAAGAAAACTTTGTAGGTTATCGTTATTCGAATCTTTCATTGTAAAAAATTTAAGTTAGTAGTTATTTCAAAGTACCATATTCTATGAGATATAATCAATACGTATTAACCCGGGAAAAGTGGGTGGTTTTACGTTATCCTGGATGTTAATTTTCGAAATGTAAGTTCGATACGAAAATTCTTTAAAGAAAAAATCAAAAAACCTTAGGTAAACACCTATTATATCAAGAGGTTTTTAACTTTAATAAAAAAAGTCAAAAACCCCTTTTTAATATATCCTTGTGTTAAAAACAAAAACACAAAACATTGATTATAAGCTAATTAAATAATTTTTAATAATTTCAAACCACTTTTCTTTCTTTTTATAAACAATCCGTTCAATATCTTTGGTTTAACTATTAATAGAAATACAAGATTGTTTTCTATAGGTTATTTCCTCACAATAATATTCAATTATAATACCAAGGTAGTTTTACAGACTCACCTTAACGAATCTTATAATTGATTTAAATGAATCCAATAATTTATTAGACGTCATTAAGATTATACCATCTAACTGGTAAGAGACAAAAAACGGTACCGAAATATTAATTGTTTCTGAAAGGATGATTAGCTGTTTTTAGGGTTCATTATTCACAAAAGTTTAAGGTCATTAGAAATTGCAGATTTAGTTTCTCAATTATTGATCAGATAAAACTATGTGGACTAACTGAATTATTATTCTTAAAACTAAACCACATGAAAAATTTAAAATTATTAGTGTTTTGCACTATGCTTGCTGGATGTATAATATCCTGCCAAAAAGAAGAGGTAACCAATCAAACGCCTCTAGAAATACAACAAGAACCAACAAAAGCTCAACTAGATAAACTATCTAATATGGGTGTTAATACTGAGGATGTAACTTTACAAGATATTCCTCTCCCAGATGGAACAAAACAGAGATATTTGGTATCTGGAGATATAACTATTCTTGCAGATAAACTCGATGATTATCTTGAAATGAAATCAATCGATGGAGATAATAAACAATATCATTCAGACTATTTAGTAGCTCCACAATACAGAAATATTCGTGTTCTTGGTTGGACCGGCTCCGGTTATGAGTTAACTCTGAGAATGAGAACCGCATTGTCCTGGGCAATTGCAAATTATAATGCACTACCTAACACACTTAATTTTACACTCTCTTTTGGTACTGATCAATCCCAAGCAGATATGGTTGTTTATAGAGTTGCAGGAGGTCCAGGAGGTTCTGCAGGGTTTCCAACAGCAAATGGAAAACCTAACAGATATGTTCGAATCAATACAGGACTTGATGTATCAACCTATAGTCTTAATGTGATTGAGCACGTTATTGGTCATGAGATAGGGCATTCTGTAGGTTTTAGACATCAAGACTGGTATAATCGTTGGACCTGCGGTTATACTGGACCATTTCCAGCAGAGCCATCAATTAATCCAGCAGCTATATGGATTCCTGGTACTCCCTGGTCACCTTATGCTGACTCTATAATGTTAGCTTGCTTTGGTACTGGTGAAGATGGGGAGTTTACAGCTTCGGATATTCAAGCATTAAATATACTCTATTAGCAAATTACCTTAAAACCTAAATAACAAACCCCTTTTTACATAAGTTGTAAAAAGGGGTTTTATATTTTTATAAGTACTGCTTCTAGAAATAATTCATTTCTTGTGTTTCCTCAGTAATATCTATCTTTTTAATATCAGTAACATTTTCAATAATTTGTTTAATATCTGGAATAACGGTCCGTGCTAACTTCGTCGGGCTATTAAAAAGAATACAAATCCCTAAATCATTCTCAGGAAATATAGCAATCTCACTTCTATAACTATTTACATGTCCTCCGTGATGGATTACCTTGTTAGATTCTCCGCTTTTTTTATCGAGAAAATTATGCACTCGCCATCCTAATCCATAATAGGATTTTGAATACCCTGGCCACCTCTGATAATATTGTCTTCTTCCCCCTACCTGAATTTTAGGGTTAAAAATTTCCTTCATAGTTTCAGAAGACATTACATCCGGATTATTTCCTAACAAAAACTTCATCCACTTAGCCATATCTGTTGCACTTGCATTAACACCTCCGGCAGCAACTGCATTAAAATATTTCTTATTTATTTTCTGTGGTTTCCACTTACCATATAATCGCCTATGTGGTAGCGCAACATTAGATGATTCTTGTAAGGCTTCATAACTTGCTGAAGCTGTATTCATCTGAAGAGGTTCAAAAATTTTGCTTTTAATCACTTCTTTTAGAGGTTTTCCTGCTACTTGTTCAACTATTTGTCCGCTAAGTGCAAAAATCGCATTTTGATAATTATATATTGTACCTGCTTGTTGAAGCGGTCGCACCTCATTAAAACGATTAGCTATTGTAGTCAAAGGTAATCCTGCTTCTACTAAATTGGTAAAACTATGATAAGGTAATCCTGATGTATGAGAAAGAACATGAGACAGGGTAACTTTTTTAGTTTCTGCCTGGCTTGCTAAACGAAAATTTGGTATGTGGTCAATAATTTTATCTTCCCAATCAATTAATCCTTCTTCTACATGAATGCCTGTTAATATTCCGGCAAATCCCTTGGAAACCGAACCTATTCTAAATACAGTTTCTTCTGTTATTTGATCATTTAAAGCAGCATTTTTATTTCCATACCCTCCAAGGTATATTATAGAATCGCATTTTACGATTGCTATAGAAGCTCCAACAATTTGATTCTGTTGGATTGCTTTTCTGAAATAGTTTTGAATCTCTTGTTCTAAAAGCTCTTTATCCAAATCTGATTTATAAGATAAAGGAGGTTGTGGAAAATGCGCTAACTGTTTTTGTACTGGTTGAATTGTTTGAGATGATTCTGGATGCTTTGCTCCAATGAGGGCAAGTACCAATACAATCATCAACATAGGTGAGGTAACTACGATCAGAAATTTCTTCATAATAGGGCAATGATTCAAAATCAGCAATCTTCTTCTTTACTTTTATAATATTCGATTTACACGTAAAGTCAAAAAATCCTTTTTTCGAATCTGATTTGGGTATTCGTTTTGGGTTTATTTTACTAGGTAACGGCAATATATCGGATTAATTGTACATTTAAACGATTTTTTAGTTTTTTGTAAGATTTTTAACTTTTTTTCATATATAAAAGCCCCCTTCTGTATATACAAAAGGGGGCTTTTATGATATATGTAATTAATGTTAATTTGTAAAAGTCCCTACAAAAGAGCTCTCATATTGTTGCCATGCTGCTGCACTCGTTAATTTTTTATAGTCATCCTGATGAATCATTTTTAGATAAATTTCTAATTGTTGTGGTGTTTTATATCCCACAACAGGAGCGATTAAATTACCTTTTTCATCAAAAAACACCATACTCGGATATCCCGTAATTTTTAACGCATTTGCAAAAAAATGTTGACTATTTCTTCCTTTTTTACCTGGTTTATAATTAGGGTTGGTATACGTAAAATTATTATATCGAACCTCTTCTGTTCCTTCTGCATTAAATTTCACAGCATAAAAGTTCTTATTTACATATTCTACAACATCTTTATTATGAAATGTATTTTTATCTAATAACTTACAAGGTCCACACCAATCTGTATAAACATCCATAAAAATCTTTTTAGGCTCATTTTTCTGAGCTTCCAAAGCTTCATTCATTGTCATCCATTTGATCTCTTGAGCTTGTACAGAAAATACAAATAAGAGTCCAATCAGAAAAAGTAGGTTTTTCATATCTTACATTTTTATCATTAGTCGAAACAAAAACTGTTCCTTTATAAAAACTTCATCCGTTTTTGGGAAACGGATGAAATTATATTTTAGTATTAACGGATTCCGTGCATCATTCTAAGCAATGTCTTATTAAGTATTAACATAACAACTCCTGCTCCTACAGGGATCACAGTAAACATCAAGAAGAAGATACTCATTCCATATTCCTCAACTATTGGGTCAATAAAACTACCTGTAACACCTGCCATTGTATTGGCTATAAAGTTTGCGACAAACCAAATACCAAACATTAATCCTACAAATTTAACCGGTGCTAATTTACTAACATAGGATAACCCTACTGGTGATATACAAAGCTCACCTAAGGTATGGAATAAATAAGCTAATATTAAGAAAATCATACTTACAGATGCTGTTTTTGCTCCTAATGGTATTCCCATTGAACCAAAAGCTAATATCCCAAAACCTAAACCTAAAAGGAGTAATCCAATTGCAAACTTTACTGGTCCTGTTGGGTTATACTTACTTTGCCATATTTTAGAAAAAAGTGGTGCAAATGCTATAATAAAGAATGAATTTAAAATCCCGAACCAAGAAGCTGCAACTTCTGCTTTATCATCAGCAAACTCTCTTTGTAACATCCAGATTACAATACCCCATATAATTGCAAAACTAATTCCTAATAGAATATTGGATAAAGAATACTTACCAAATGTTTGTTTAAACAACAACATCAAAACCCAAGTAATTATTATCATCGGCACTACAGTTAATAGTGTATTAGATATTTTAAAAATCATTGCTCCATTACCTTCTAGAACTCTATTTGTGTAATCCGACGCAAAAATTGTCATAGAACCACCTGCTTGTTCAAATGCCCACCAGAAAAATATCACAAAGAATGAGAAAACACCAATTACTATTAATCGATCTCTAGTTACTTTAGACTTCTTAGATTCATCAATCACGTCTTCTATAGCCTCTTGTGTATCTTCAATTGAATCCTCAATCACATCATCAAGGTCTTCCATCTTTTTTGGAGAAAGTCCGATATTAGCAAAGATTTTTTGTGCAAAATAAAATTGAAGCATTCCAAAGAACATAAAAATACCAGCTAGTCCAAAACCATAGTGCCATCCTACTTTTTCTCCTATATATCCACAAAGAAGAATTCCAAGAAACGCTCCTGCGTTGATACCCATATAAAATATAGTATATCCTGCATCTTTCTCTTTTCCTTGTGTTTTATATAATTGCCCCACCATGGATGAGATATTTGGTTTAAAAAGCCCATTACCTATAATCAAAAGGCCTAATCCTGCATAAAAGAAGAGATCTGCTGTTACCTCTAATGCCATAGAAGCATGTCCCAAGGTCATTAATAATGCTCCTAAAACTACAGCATTTCTGTACCCCATAATCTTATCTGCAATCAAACCTCCTAAAATTGGAGTGATGTAAACCAATCCGGTATACCATCCATAAAGCAATAGCGCACTATCTCTCTCCCATCCCCAACCTCCATCTACGATAGAAGCAACAAGAAACAAAACGAGTAATGCACGCATTCCGTAATAAGAAAAACGTTCCCACATCTCAGTAAAAAAGAGAACAAAAAGTCCTGAAGGGTGCCCTAAAACGGTTCTTTGGTTTACTTCCGAACCTCCAAATTTAAATTCCATACAAAAAAATTAAGTTAGTAAAATTATAAGTTGTTTAATTAATTATAAGTTCTCTTTAATAAAATTGGTCATCTTGTTATAAAGATGCAATCTTGTATTACCTCCATAAATCCCATGGTTCTTGTCTGGGTATAATGCCCAATCAAAATCTTTGTTAGCTTGCACCAATGCTTCAACCAATCGCATTGTATTTTGCACATGTACATTATCATCTGCACTACCATGTACTAACAAGAATTTTCCTTTTAATCCATTTACAAAATTAATAGGTGAATTATCATCATATCCTTTTGCATTCTCTTGTGGAGTCATCAAATATCGTTCCGTATATATGGTATCATAAAACCTCCAACTAGTCACAGGAGCAACAGCAATAGCCATTTTAAAAGTATCTGGCGCTTTGAATAAACAATTACTAGACATAAATCCTCCATAGCTCCATCCCCAAATCCCTATTCTGGATTCATCGATATATTCTAAGGCTCCTAATTGTTTTGCCGCTGCTATTTGATCTTGTACTTCTAAATTTCCTAAATCATTTTGGGTAACTTTTTTAAACTTAGCTCCTTTAAACCCAGTGCCTCTACCATCTATGCAAACCACGATATACCCTTGTTGCGCTAACATCATATACCAATAATCATTAGCACTATTCCAAGAATTCTTAACCTGCTGTGATCCTGGTCCGGAATATTGATACATAAAAAGGGGGTATTTCTTCTTAGGATCAAAATCCTTTGGTTTTATTGTCCACATATTTAAGGTTTCTCCATTGATTTCAATAGTAGAAAATTCTTTAGGTCTCACATCGTATTGTGCTAGTTTTTCTAAAAGTCCTTTGTTATTTTTTAACTCACGTACTACTTCTCCATCAGATGCATTATTTAATGTAAATTCTCTAGGAGTAGTTGTATTTGAAAAGTAATTGATGTAATAGGTAAAATCAGCACTGAACTCAGCATAGTTTGTTCCTTCTTTCTTACTTAATCTCTTTTTGTCTTTACCATCTAATGTGATAGAATATATATCTCGGTTTACATTTCCGTTTTCTACACTTTGATAAAATATGGTTTTATTTTTTGGTTGGTATCCATAATATGAAGTGACTTCCCAAGGTCCTTTGGTTACCTGATTAATCAATTCTCCGGTTTCCTTATAGTGATAAATATGGTTATATCCATCTTTTTCACTCGTCCAGATAAAACTATTATCATCTAGAAAAGTTAGATTATCAGTGATGTCGATATAAGCTTCATCTTTTTCGTTTAGAACTACTTTTGATGTTTTGGTCTTTGCATCTACAAAAATTAAATCCAGATTATTCTGATGGCGGTTCATAACCTGTACACTCAGAACACCTGGATTCGTAGTCCATTTAATTCTTGGAATATAGAAATCTTTATAATCTCCCAGTTTAATCTCATCCAAAGCCATTTCAGATAAATCGGCTACAAAAAGTGAGACTTTAGAGTTTTTTTCTCCTGCCTTAGGGTATTTAAAAACTTCTTGTCTTTGGTATAAAGCAGTACCATAAACATCCATTGAAAATTCTGGCACTTCTTTTTCATCAAAACGAATAAAAGCAATCTTGTTACTATCAGCACTCCAGTCAAAAGCTCTTACAAAACCAAATTCTTCTTCATATACCCAATCCGTAATTCCATTAATGATTTCATTCTTCTTACCATCATTTGTAAGCTGTATTTCTTCTCCAGTAACAAAATTGAGAACATATATATTATTATCAAGCACATAGGCTACTTTGTTACCGTCTGGAGATAATAATGGAGATTGTATTTTTTTATCACTAATCTTAAAGCTACTTTGAGAAGGAACATCAAAAATATGATAGATTCCTCTGGTGGAACGTCTAAAAATGCGCTCTACCTCACTTGACAATAAAATTCTTTTTTCGTCTTTACTAAATGTATATCCTTGAAAAGAAGTTAAATCTGCCAAAAAAGAAGTGCTTAATAATGTATTAGCTCTCTGACCCGTAGCATAGTCATATACTTCTATCGAAGTATGTTTAGATAAATCGTCTCTTTCTAAAACAGAATACTGTGTTCCGTTTTTCATAGAGTGTAATGATTGATACCCTTCTGTTCTAAAAGCTCCTCCCCATATCTCCTCAAGCGTAAAAGCTTTGTCTTGAGCAAAAGTTAAAAACCCTACAAAAAGTGTAATTCCAATAAACAATCTTGTAATCTTCATATTCTACATTTAATAAATTGTTAGCGCCAAGAATAATAAAAAATCCTCGAAAAATACAACAATTGCTGTTAAATACAATAAAAACATTAGACACCAATCCTTTTTTATTAACATATCATCAATATTGCTCTTTTATATTATTAATAATTCATTACTATCAAAATATTTAAAAGGGAGGCTTTATTATTTCTAAACATCATAGAATACTTTATATCACAAAACAGAATAGTATCTTTGCTGCCTGATACCAAATACATAAAATGGCACCAGTAGTTTCAGGATTTTCTAAGCTTTCCAAATCTGATAAAATCAAATGGTTAGCTGAGCATCATTTTAACAATGATAAAAATGCAATTGTCACACTTCAACGATATTGGAACTCAGACAATGTACTCCAGCAGTTACACGATGAGTTTACAGAAAATACTATTTCAAATTATTATTTACCTTTTTCGGTAGCACCCAACTTCTTGATTAATGGCAATCGTTATACCATACCAATGGCCATAGAAGAAAGCTCTGTGGTAGCAGCAGCTAGTAAAGCCGCTAAATTCTGGCAGAACAAAGGTGGTTTTAAAGCAGAAGTTTTATCTACATTAAAAGTAGGTCAGGTCCATTTTAGTTATAAAGGAGATTTTAAGAAATTAAACAATTTCTTTAGCCAGATAAAAAAAGAATTGATCTCTTCGGTAACTTCGATCACCCGAAATATGGAAAAACGTGGTGGTGGTGTTAGAGCAATAGAATTACGAGATAAAACTGGTGATATTGAAAATTATTATCAATTACATTGCACCTTTGAAACTGTAGATGCTATGGGCGCAAATTTTATCAACTCATGTTTAGAACAATTTGCTAAGACTCTTTTATCAAAAGCAAACGAACACGAAGCTTTCTCCAGTAAAGAAAAGGATATAGAGATTATTATGAGTATCCTCTCCAATTATGTTCCAGAATGTACTGTAAAAGCACAGGTTTCTTGCCCTATCGATCAATTACCTGGTACAGAAGAATTATCTTCTCTTCAATATGCTCAAAAGTTTGTTAGAGCAGTTCGAGTTGCTCAAGTAGAACCTTATCGCGCTGTAACTCATAATAAAGGAATCATGAATGGTATAGATGCTGTGGTACTGGCGACCGGAAATGATTTTAGAGCTATCGAAGCCGGGGCACATGCTTATGCTTCCAGAGGAGGAAAATACTCAAGTCTTACAGATGCTAAGATTGAAGATAATATTTTCACTTTTTCTATAGAAATCCCATTAGCTCTAGGAACCGTTGGCGGACTTACATCACTTCATCCATTAGTAAAGCTTGCTCTGCAGTTGCTTGGAAATCCTAATGCCAAAAAACTAATGGAAATTACAGCAGTTGCCGGATTAGCACAAAATTTTGCAGCAATTAATTCTTTAATTACTACCGGAATTCAACAAGGACACATGAAAATGCATCTGATGAATATTCTAAATCAATTTGGAGCTACAGAAAATGAAAAAGAGCAACTAGTAGAATATTTCAAAACCAATACCGTTACTCATGGCGAAGTGGTTACACAAATAGAGAAATTAAGACAATAACAAAATCTATACATGAAAGTAAAGTTTTTTTTAAAACACTTTATAATAATATCGGTCTCGCTTTTTATTATAAACTTCTTAGTTTACTATTTGATTTTTGATAGCATTGTTATTTTTCAAACTATTATTTCGACATTCATTACAGGTATATTATTATCTTTCGCTTTTACATATGCCAACAGTCATAATTTGAAACCCTAAAATAATTTCAATTTAAATTCATGAAAACATCCTACTATAGTCATGGTAAACTTTTATTAACTGGTGAATACTTAGTGCTTGATGGCGTTCAAGCACTGGCAATACCCACTAAAAAAGGACAATGGCTACTAGTTGAAGAAAATAATTCTGAAATAATCCACTGGAAAAGTCTTGATGAAAAAGGCAATTGCTGGTTTGAGGCTAATTTTCAATTTCAAAATGATGTTTTTACCCAAACAGACTCTAATGACACAACAGTATCTGAGGTTTCAGAAACATTGTTGAAAATATTAAACACCGCAAAACAACTAAACCCAAATCTTATCTCCTCTCAAAAAGGATATACAATAACAACAAAACTTGAATTTGATCGGGATTGGGGATTAGGATCATCATCAACAGTTATTAATAATATCGCTCAGTGGGCAGAAATAAATGCCTTTGAGTTACTTGAAAAAAGTTTTGGAGGTAGTGGTTATGATGTTGCCTGTGCCCACAACAATACCCCCATACTTTATAAGCGAAATAATTTTACTCCCTTGGTCAAAAAAGTAGATTTTGACCCTCCTTTTAAGGAAAATCTATTCTTTGTTCATCTTAACAAAAAACAAAGTAGTTCAGCATCTATAAAGCATTACCAATCTTTACCGTTAAAAGATTTTGACAAAGCTGAAAATGCAATTAATGATATCACAAGTAAACTATTAGAATGTCAGGCTTTAGAAGAATTTAAAACCTTGATCAACAATCACGAAGAAATCATTTCTAAAATAATTAAAACCGAAACAGTAAAATCCAGATTGTTTTCAGACTATTCCGGCAGCGTAAAAAGTCTTGGAGGTTGGGGAGGTGATTTTGTTTTAGTAACTGGCACCTTATCCGATATAACATATTTTAGAAATAAAGGATATCATACAATCATACCTTATCTTGAAATGGTTCTATAGTATTTTATCTACAAGCCTGTATTTCTTAAAATATTAATCTTTCCAAAACAATATCTCCTCAAACCGATGAAAGAACACTCCTAATTGTTCTGTAAAATTAACCTAAGCCAAAAGAGATTCTAATCTCATCAATCCTTCAGGTTTTTTCTCTTAAAATTTATAGCAGAAGGTTATTAAATGATTTTTTATAATCAAAGAATCTTAAAAACAAACCAGATGCTTCCCTGATTAGCAATCATTTAATCTATTTTTAGTTAAATTTAAGTAGTTTTTAAAAGCGCAACAAGCATGATTATAGATAAAAAAGGTAGTGAACAAAAAATACTCGAAGCTGTGGTCATAAGATTTGTAGGTGATTCTGGTGATGGAATGCAGCTAACAGGAACTCAATTTTCTGATACTTCAGCTATGTTCGGAAATGATGTTGCTACTTTTCCTAACTATCCTGCTGAGATCCGTGCTCCTCAAGGAAGTTTATATGGAGTATCTGGCTTTCAAGTTCATATTGGTAGTGTTGAAATCACTACGCCTGGAGATAATGTAGATTTATTAGTAGCTATGAATCCTGCCGGTTTAAAAACCAATCTGCATGCGCTTAAACCCGGCCATACTATCATCGTAGATACTGATGCTTTCAACAAAAAAAATCTACAAAAAGCGCAATACCTATCCAACCCTCTGGAAGATGGGAGTTTAGAAAATTATCGGGTTATCGAGGTAACCATGACCTCATTAACCAAAGAGACGCTAAAAGATATCAAAGGTCTTGAGAATAAAAGTATCACTCGAAGCAAAAATATGTTTGCTTTAGGAATGGTTTATTGGATGTATAATCGCTCAAAAGAGTATACTATTGATTTTTTTAATAAAAAATTTAAATCAAAACCTGAGATTATAGAGGCCAACACCAAAGTTTTAAATGCGGGTTACTTTTTTGCCGAAACTTTAGAACTGATTCCGAATGCATATACTATAGCTCCTGCAAAAATGAATCCTGGAACTTATAGAATTATACGAGGTAATACCGCTACCGCATGGGGGTTTTTGGCCGCAGCCGAAAAATCTAATCTAGAGTTATTCTTAGGGTCATACCCTATTACTCCCGCTTCAGATATTTTACACGAATTAGCAAAACATAAACACTTTGGGGTAAAAACACTACAAGCCGAAGATGAGATTGCCGGAATCACCTCTGCAATTGGCGCTTCTTTTGCGGGCAACTTAGCTATTACAACTACCTCAGGACCAGGATTAGCTTTGAAAGGAGAAGCTTTAGGGCTAGCTTTAATGACAGAATTACCTCTTGTAGTTGTTAATGTACAACGAGGTGGTCCTTCTACGGGCTTACCTACCAAAACAGAACAATCTGATTTACTTCAAGCCATGTACGGAAGAAATGGTGAAAGTCCAATCATTGTAATTGCCGCCAGCACGCCAAGTAACTGTTTTGACTTTGCTTATCAAGCTGCAAAACTTACACTAGAACATATGACTCCCGTATTATTATTAAGTGATGGTTATATAGCTAATGGTTCTGCTCCCTGGAAAATCAGAACCGTATCAGATATGCCCAAAATCAAAAGTAATATTACTCATGAAATTCCTGAAAATTGGCATCCATATCATAGAGATTCAGAAACATTAGCTCGAAACTGGGCTATTCCTGGAACCAAAGGATTGGAGCACAGAATTGGCGGGTTAGAAAAGGATAGTTCTACTGGTAACGTTTCTTATGTTCCAGAAAACCACGAATACATGACCAAAATAAGAGCAGAAAAAATCAAACGAGTTCAAAATTATATTCCCGATTTAAAAATTGAATTTGCCAACGCAGGGGATTTATTGGTTATTGGTTGGGGAGGAACCTATGGTTCTTTATACTCTGCAGTAAAATTGTTACAGGAAGAAGGAAATACCGGTATTGGGTTTGCTCATTTTAACTATATAAACCCTTTACCTAAAAACACAGAAAATATACTATCAAAATTCAAAAAAATTATTGTTTGCGAATTAAACAACGGACAATTTGTTAAGATCCTCAAAGCAAACTTTCAAAACTTTAACATTACTCAATTTAATAAAATACAAGGATTACCTTTTGGAAGCAAAGAACTTGTTCAAAAATTCAAACAATTCATATAGTTATGGCTGTTACAGAAAAATATACATTTAAAGATTTTGCAAGTGATCAAGAAGTACGATGGTGTCCCGGATGTGATGATTATGTGATTTTAAACGCGATGCAAAAAGCACTTCCTGAAATAGGTGTTAAAAAAGAAGATATTGTCTTTGTTTCTGGAATTGGCTGCTCCTCGCGTTTTCCTTATTATATGAATACTTATGGTATGCACAGTATTCATGGTAGAGCTCCTGCAATTGCAACAGGTATTAAACTCTCTAACCCTAATTTAAGTGTATGGGTAATTACTGGGGATGGTGATGCTATGGCCATAGGCGGAAATCATTTCATTCATTTATTAAGAAGAAATGTTGATTTAAATGTAATACTATTTAATAATGAAATCTACGGTTTAACCAAAGGACAGTTTTCACCCACATCTCTTGTTGGGCAAAAAACTAAATCTTCTCCCTACGGTAATACACAACCGCCTTTTTCTGTTGGAGAACTTGCCATAGGAGCACAAGCCCGTTTTATGGCCAGAGTTGCAGGGAACACCCCAAAAGAGATGACCCAAATATTTATTGAAGCTGAAAGATTTAAAGGAACTTCGTTAATTGAAATATTACAAAACTGTCCAATTTTTAATGATGGCTGTTTTTCTAAATATACCGATAAAAAGGTTCGAGAAGATAATCAACTTTTTGTCGAACACGGAAAACCCATGATCTTTGGAAAAGAACAAAATAAAGGTCTTGTACTAAACGGTTTAAAATTAGAGGTTGTCATCATTGGAGAAAACGGAATTAACGAAGAAGATATTCTGATTCACAATGCCAAGGAACCGGATCCAACTCTACATCAAATGTTAGTGAGATTAAAAAATCCTTTAGTCACAGGGATAATAAGAAGTGTTGATGACATCACCTTAGAAGAACGTGAATATGAACAAATAAATAAGGTTAAAGCAAATTCACGTTTCACCAAAACTGATGACTTATTTTTTTCTGGAGAAACATATGAAATAAAATAATGATCCATTAAAAAACAAGCCCTCTTTACATAATTTTAGATAGAAAATATTTATTGTAAAAAGAAAATCCTACAAAGCATTTAAAACCTTGTAGGACTTTATATATTAATAAAGAATTAGATTTATTTAAAAAAATCTATAATTCTAATGCTTTAGTTACATTATTATCCATTAATAATTCTTCTGGATTTTCAAGTGCTTCTTTTACTGCAACTAAGAACCCAACAGACTCTTTACCATCAATGATTCTGTGATCATAAGATAATGCTACATACATAATAGGAGCCACTACAATCTGACCATCTCTTACAATAGGTCTTTCTACAATATTATGCATCCCAAGTATTGCACTTTGAGGCGGGTTTATAATTGGTGTAGATAACATACTACCAAAAACACCTCCATTAGTTATCGTAAAAGTTCCTCCAGTCATTTCATCTACTGTTATTTGACCTTCACGAGCTCTGATAGCAAGTCTTTTTACTTCAGACTCCACACCTCTAAAACTTAAATTCTCTGCGTTTCTAATTACAGGAACCATTAATCCCTTTGGTCCAGAAACTGCGATACTAATATCTTGAAAATCGTAAGAAATCATCTCTTTCCCATCGATCATAGAATTCACCGCTGGAAACATTTGTAATGCCCTTACACAAGCTAAAGTAAAGAAAGACATAAATCCTAGACCTACTCCGTGCTTTGCTTTAAACGTTTCTTTATACTGACTTCTCAGGTCAAAAATTGGTTGCATATCAACTTCATTAAAAGTGGTAAGCATTGCCGTTTCGTTTTTAACTGAAACTAAACGTTCTGCCACTTTACGACGAAGCATTGATAGCTTTTTACGAGATTCTCCTCTACTACTTGTTCCAGGAGTTCCCATTGATGGTTTTGCATCAATAGCATCTGCCTTAGTAATTCGTCCGTCTTTTCCTGTTCCCTTTACTTGAGAAGCATCAATTCCTTTTTCTGCTAACACTTTTTTAGCAGCAGGAGAAGCTGTTCCAGTAGCGTAGGTTTCTGTTTTAACAGGTGCTGGAGCTGGAGCTTCTTCTTTTTTCTCTTCTACTTTTGGGGATTCTTCTGATGATGCAGATGCTCCATCAGGTTTAGCTGCATCAGTATCGATAAGACATACTACCTGACCTACTGCGACTGCATCTCCTTCTTCAGCCTTAAGTGTAATAATTCCACTAGCCTCAGCAGGTAATTCTAGTGTTGCTTTATCACTATCTACTTCTGCAATTGCTTGATCTTTTTCTACATAATCACCGTCTTCTACAAGCCATTGAGCAATTTCTACTTCTGTAATGGACTCTCCCGGTGATGGGACTTTCATTTCTAAAGCCATAATTCTAAGTTTATACTTTATATCACTTTCGTGAAAATATTGCTAATATATAGTTATTTTTTACTTCTTTCTTCTCCTTTGATTGTCTAGTGTTTTATCAAACACATAATCGATAACTTCCTGATGTCTTCTTTTGGACCTTGTTGCACTTCCTGCCGCAGGAGCTCCATAAGGTCGTCTACTCGCAAATCTAAATGTTTTTGCATCATCATAATGCATTAGAATATGACTAAGAGCTCCCATATTTCTAGGTTCTTCTTGCGCCCATACCACTTCTTCTGCATTATATTTCTTTATGATTGCATCCATTTCTTTTGCAGGCAAAGGAAACAATTGTTCTATTCGTACTAAAGCAACATCTTTTCTATCAAACTCTTCTTTCTTGTCAAGTAAATCATAATAAAATTTACCTGTACAGAAAACCAATGTTTTTACATCTTTTGCTTTGGCTGCAGAATCGTCAATAACTGTTTGAAAACTACCGTTAGTAAATTCTTCAACAGAAGACACTACTCTTTTATCTCTTAATAAACTCTTAGGTGTAAATACAACTAAAGGTTTACGATAATTCGCTTTCATTTGCCTTCTTAACAGGTGAAACATATTTGCAGGAGTAGTAACATCGGCTACAAACATATTATCTTTTGCACAAAGCTGTAAATATCTTTCCATACGAGCAGAAGAGTGCTCTGCTCCTTGTCCTTCATATCCATGAGGCAATAACATAACGATTCCGTTCTGCAATTTCCACTTATCTTCTGCAGAAGAAATATATTGATCGATCATGATTTGAGCTCCGTTACCAAAATCTCCAAATTGTGCTTCCCAAATCGCAAGAGTTTTTGGACTTGCCATTGCATATCCGTAGTCAAATCCTAAAACACCATACTCAGATAATAATGAATTGTATATATAAAAGTCTCCTTGCTCTCCTTTTAAACTGTTTAGCAATAAAACTTCTTCTTCACTATCCTCTACTTTAATAACTGCGTGTCTATGAGAAAATGTACCTCTTTCTACATCCTGACCACTCATACGCACATCATATCCTTCTTTTAATAAAGAACCATATGCCAGTAATTCTCCCATAGCCCAATCCAATTGATCTCTTTCAAAGAATTGACTATTACGATCATTTACTACTCTCTCTATTTTACGTAAGAATTTTTTATCTTCAGGAAGCTTTGTAATCACCTCAGCAATTTCTGTAAGCTCTTTTTTTGGATACGAAGTATCTACTACCTCCATCATTTCATCTTCCTGCACTCTGTTAAAGCCTATCCATTCATTATGCATAAATGGAGTAATAACTGTTTTCTCTTGCTTACGAGAATCCTCTAATTCTTCCTCTAATGATGCTTTATATTCTTTTTCAAGATTCTTAACATATTGTGCGTCTATTATACCTTCTGCAATTAGTTTTTCTGCATAAATATCTCTTGGATTCTTATGCTTTGCTATTGCTTTATAAAGTTTTGGTTGTGTAAAACGAGGTTCATCTCCTTCATTATGCCCGTATTTACGATATCCCAATAGATCTATAAATACATCTCTTTTAAAAGTCATTCTAAAATCCAATGCAAAATTTGCTGCATGCACTACAGCTTCTGCATCGTCTGAATTAACATGTAGTACTGGTGACAAAGTAACTTTTCCTATATCTGTACAATATGTCGACGAACGAGCATCCAGATAATTAGTGGTAAATCCTATTTGATTATTCACAACAATATGAATAGTTCCTCCTGTTTTGTATCCATCGAGTTGTGCCATTTGCACTATTTCATACACTAATCCCTGACCAGCAACAGCTGCATCTCCATGAACTACAATCGGTAATACTTGTGAAGCATTATCCTTATAATGTCTATCTTGTTTAGCTCTTGTAATCCCTTCAACGACTGCGCCTACTGTTTCCAAATGTGATGGATTAGGTGCAATATTCATATTTATAGCCTTACCAGTATCTGATTCTCTCTTAGATGTCCAACCAAGATGATACTTTACATCTCCATCAAATACGGCTTCTTCATAATCTTTACCATCAAATTCGCTAAAAATATCTTTAGGACTCTTCCCAAATATATTAGTTAGTGTACTTAATCGACCACGGTGAGCCATCCCCATCACAAATTCTTTTACACCTAGATCCGCTGCCTTTTCGACTAACGCATCCAATGCAGGAATTAACGATTCTCCTCCTTCCAGAGAAAAACGTTTTTGCCCTACATATTTAGTATGCAAAAAACTTTCAAAAGAAACTGCTTGATTTAATTTTTTAAGAATATGCTTTTTTTGATCAGAAGAAAACTTAGTCCTATTGGTATTAAAATTAACCCTTGACTGAATCCATTCTCGTTCTTCAGGATTTCTAATATACATATATTCTATCCCAATAGAATCACAGTAAATTTGCTCTAAATGAACAACAATATTACTTAATGTATTAGGACCAATATCGATAATCTCTCCTGCATTAAAAATAGTGTTAAGATCTGCTTGGCTTAACCCAAAATTTTCTAATGATAATGTTGGATTATACTTTCTTCTATCTCTAACAGGATTCGTTTTTGTAAAAAGATGTCCTCTAGTCCTATAGGCATCGATTAAACGAACTACCTGAAATTCTTTCTGAACATTCTCTGGTACAACAACCGTTTCTCCTGATTCTTTTTCAACATAAATTGTTTCACCTGAATCATCAGCGCTTTCTAGTCCAAAATCGAACCCTTGAAAAAATGCTCTCCAACTTGGTTCTACGCTATCGGGATTTTGCAAATATTGATCATATAAATCTGCAAAAAATGCGGTATTAGCCGCATTCAAAAATGAATATTTATCCATATGTAAGTATTCAACCGTCTTTTTATTATAAAACGTCACAAAAATACAACAATTACAGTATATTAAGTATCGAATTATCTATATTTATTCTAACATTTTTTTATCCTTCTAATAATGAAAGTATATACCGTTCAAAATTCTAAAACTCTTGTATTAGTTCTTTTCATTTTATTTTCCTTACAGAAAGGATTTACACAAGATGAAAATTTTTGGTCCAATGTTAGATTTGGAGGAAATTTGGGTCTAGGATTCACTAATGAAACCTTTAGCGTAGTTGTTGCTCCTTCAGCAATTTATGATTTTAACCAATGGTTTAGCGCTGGAGTAGGACTTAGTTTTGGGTACACAAGTTTTGATGATAAAGATTTTGATGATAAAAGAACCAGTATAAATTATGGAGGTAGTATTATAACTTTATTCAACCCTATCAGAGAACTGCAATTCTCTGCAGAATTTGAAGAAATGGGTGTAAGTCGAGATATTGAAATAGGAAATCAAAGTTTCTCTGATAATTACTGGTATCCTGCTTTGTTTTTGGGTGCTGGTTATAGAGCAGGTTTTGTAAGTTTTGGACTTAGATATGATGTTTTATATGATAGTGACAAAAGTATATATGGTAGTGCTTATGCTCCTTTTGTACGAGTTTTTTTTTAAATATTGTTTCTATACCAGACCTTTTGCCATTCTCTTTTAAGAATTAAATAAGTTACTTGCTTAGTTATATCTACAACATCTTCTGACTTAATATTTTTTACTTCTGTTTCAGAGACATCAACTGCATATAATAAATTTAGATACTCATTAAATGCATATTGTATTTTTCTGACCAACAGATCATGAAGTTTTTCTACCAAATCAACAGGTTTTAGCTCATCTTCAATATCACACTCAATCCCAGCGCGCTTTATATCTTTTTGAAGTTGAGCAAGCAAATGAGGATACAAATCGGATCCAGATATTTTATCTATCCATTGTTGAATGGATATAAGATTATATTTTTCAGACACTTCTATTCATTAAACTTTGACCAAAAAACTTAAGCATATCTTTTTTATCTTCTGAGATTGATAATTCATCTAATGCAGAAAATGCTTCTTTAGTATATTTTTCGATTTCTAATCTGGTTTGTTCTTTTGCGCCAGTGCTTTCAAAAAATTGTTTTACTGTATTTATTTTTTCGGTAGGATCTTCTGGATTTAAAGAAAACAAACCTTCTAATTGCTTTTGTTCGTCTTTAGAGGCAAATTCTAACGCTTTTAGATATAAAAAAGTTTTCTTGTTTTCTATAATATCACCTCCAACTTGTTTACCAAAAGTTTCTGGATTGCCAAAAGCATCTAAATAATCATCTTGAAGTTGAAAAGCCAATCCTAATAATCTTCCAAAATTATATATTGACGATTTACAATCTTCTGGAGCTTGAGCAACAATAGCTCCCATTTGCATGGCTGCTCCAACAAGAACTGCTGTTTTATACTCAATCATCTTGATATACTCAGGAATAGTAACATCATCTCTAGTCTCAAAATCTATATCATATTGCTGCCCTTCACATACTTCAATAGCTGTTTTAGTAAATAGTGTAGCCAATTCTTTAAAAATATCACCTCCATAATTCTCAAATAATTGATAGGCATTAATCAACATGGCATCACCAGAAAGGATTCCTGTATTGATATCCCATTTTTCATGAACCGTTTCTTTTCCTCTTCTTAAAGGAGCATCATCCATAATATCATCATGAATCAAAGAAAAATTATGAAAAACTTCAATAGCTAAAGCCGCATCAAGAGCTTTTTGATACGATCCCCCAAATATTTCGGAAGTCATTAAAACCAACGTAGGTCTTAAACGTTTTCCACCAAGATTAAGAATATATGAAATAGGTTCATAAAGATTTTTAGGCTCTTTGGTAATATTCTTTTTGGATAAATACTCCAAGAAATACTCCTGATACTCAGAAATTGTATGCACAGTTATTTTTTTGTGCTAAAGTAATCCAAACTTTTTAAAGAACTCTTCTAGAGTCAAAAAAAGAGCTCCTAAAACATACAATAATAAGGATACAGTCAAGAGAATATAACCTCATTTATTTCCTATGTTAAATAATTGTGAAACTTAGGAAACTTTTATTGTTTTTAAAGTTTCCTGTTATACATTTGCACCGAATTTATTTAACCCATAATGAAAGAGAAAATAATTGAGCGAGCTAATGACATGTTTTTAAACCTTGGGTTTAAGAGTGTGACAATGGATGATCTCGCCTCTGAAATGGGAATTTCTAAAAAAACCATTTATACTCATTTTCAGAATAAAACAAAGTTGGTAGAAGCTACTACCAATTACATTTTTTGTAAAATTTCTAACGGTATTGACGACATTTTAAGTGAAAAGAATGAACCTATCGAAGAGTTGTATGCCATCAAGGCATTCGTAATGTTTCATCTCAAAAACGAAAAAACCGCTCCGCAATATCAACTTCAGAAATATTACCCAAAAATACATAGCACTCTTAAAGGAAAACAATTTGATGTAATGCAAGAGTGTGTCATTGAAAATCTGAAAAGAGGTATTCAGAAAGGAGTTTTTAGAGACAATATTAATGTCGAAGTAATTTCAAGATTATATTACATAGGAATGGTCGGAATTAAAGATCAACTCATGTTTCCGATGCAATTTTTTCCTATTACAAAACTAATGGAAGATTATCTCGAATACCACGTTCGAGGTATCGCTACAGAAAAAGGACTTAACATATTAAATAAACTTATTAAAGAGCAGTAAATTATGAGAAACAACCTTTGGTCTTTATGTTTCTACAGCCTATTCACCGTATTTGCTTTTGCCCAGGAAACACCAGTTTCTTCGCAATATTCATTTACGTTGGACGAAGCAATTGAATTTGCTTTAGAAAACAGTTATCAATCAATTAATGCCAGACGTGATGTAGCTAAGGCTATAAAGAGGAAGTGGGAAACAACAGCCACCGGACTTCCACAAATCAGCGCAGTAGCTGATTACCAAAATCAACTTAAACAACCAGTATCATTTATACCTGGAGAATTTACAGGAGGAGAACCAGGAACTTTTACTCCCGTTGTTTTTGGTACTAAGCAACAAGCATCTATTACCGCAACATTGAGGCAGCTCATTTTTGATGGATCATACCTTGTAGGATTAGAAGCCGCTAAAAGTTTTTTACAGTACAGCGATGACTCTGAAGAAAAAGTACAACTCGAAGTTCGTAAAAGTGTTATTAATGCTTATGGAAGTGTTTTAGTGGCACAAGAGAGTGTAAAAATTCTTCAGAATAATAAAGCTGCACTTCAAAAGAATTTTGATGAAACTAAAAAGATTTTTGAAAACGGTCTTAATGAAGAAGAAGATGTAGAACAAATACAAATAACACTACTACAGATCACCAACCAGCTTAATAATGCTGAAAGATTATCAAAAATTGCCTTAGAGATGTTCAATCTTACTATTGGTGTTGATGTAAACTCTGATACAGTTCTATCAAATAATTTAGAAAGCCTAACCGTTAAAAATACAGATCAATCTATTATAGCCAAACCTTTTGTAGCCGAAAATAATATTGATTATAGATTAGGTTACCTACTTACTGAGCAAAGAAGATTAGAGCTAAAACTTGAAAAAAGCAAGGCATTACCTTCGCTATCTGCATTTGTAAATTATGGAACTCAAGCAAATAGCAATTCTTTTACTTTTTTAGATAGTGACCAACAATGGTTTCAATCTTCTGTACTAGGAGTAAGCCTTAATATCCCTATTTTTAGTTCTTTAGGAAGAAGTGCAAAAACCCAACAAGCTAGAATAGCATTTGAGCAAGCAAATACTTCTTTTATAGAAACTCAACAAAGAATAGAACTCAGTTATAATACCGCCATTAGTGATTACCAATTATCATTAGAAAATTTTGAAACAATTAAACAGAATTTATCACTAGCAGAACGTATTGAAAATAAAAACCAAATAAAGTATTCGGAAGGTCTAGCCACCAGTTTTGAGCTCAGACAAGCACAGTTACAACTGTACTCCTCGCAACAAGAGGTTCTTCAAGCTATGCTTGAGATCATAAACAAGAAAGCCGAATTAGAAACGATTTTAAACACACCAAATAATTAAACCACACCCATGAAAAAGATACTTATCATATTATCCGGATCACTTCTCATCATTTCTTGTGGACAAAATAAAACGAAGTCTATAGATACAATTATAGAAGAAGGTAATCTTGATGCTTTACGAACCAAAAGAACAGAGATCGTGGCAGAACAGCAAACCATTGCTGATCAATTAAGTCAATTAGATGAAGCTATAGCCTCTCTTGATACAATAAAAAAACTTCCTCTGGTAACTACAATTACCGCCAAAGACACTATTTTCAATCACTATCTTGAACTTCAGGGTAGCGTAGAAACTAAGCAAAACATTGTATTATATCCAGAGATGGGTGGTGTTCTGACCAATGTATATGTAAAAGAAGGTCAACGTGTATCAAAAGGACAATTACTTGCCAGAATTGATGATGGTGGATTAAGCCAACAATTATCGCAGTTAGAGGTACAAGCACAACTAGCGAAAACCACTTTTGATCGTCAAAAAAGATTATGGGAACAGAAAATAGGATCTGAAATTCAATACTTGCAAGCAAAAGCGAATTATGAAGCTCAAGAGAATGCTGTTAACCAAATTAAAAGACAATTGGCCAAAACTACTGTAACATCACCATTCTCAGGAATAGTAGACGATGTAATTGCAGAACAAGGAAGCGTAGTAGCACCTAGTCAGACCCAATTGATTCGAGTGGTCAATCTTACAAATATGTATATAGAAACCGAAGTACCAGAGAGCTATGTAACCAGCATCACAAATGGTAAAAAGGTAGAAGTATATTTTCCTGTATTAGGTAAAACCGTAGAAACTAAGATAAGACAGGTAGGTAATTATATCAATCCTAATAACAGATCTTTTAAAGTAGAAATAGAAGTTCCTAATAAGGATAGAATTATAAAGCCTAACCTTACAGCCAAGGTTAAGATTAATGATTACACTAATGAAAAAGCAATTCTGATTCCTCAAAATATTCTTTCTGAAAATTCTAATGGTGACCAGTATACCTATGTAACCTCAGAAAAAGATGCTCAAAATGTAGCACAAGCAAAAAGAGTTATCGTAGAAACCGGAAAAACTCAAGGTGATCTTATAGAAATTCTTAACGGAATTAAAAATGGCGATGCACTTATTAGCGAAGGTGCCAGAAGTGTAAGAGATGGTCAAAATGTAGAAATTATAAACTAAGCTCCCTATGAATAACAATAAGAAAAAAGTAGATAAGGAATTTAGATTATCTTCCTGGGCGATAGACAACAAAACTACCGTCTATGTAATGATGGGGATTATTCTGGTTTTGGGATTATCTGCATATTTCTCTATGCCTAGAGAAAACTTTCCTGAAATTAATGAAACCAAAATTTACATAAGTATTCCTTATCCCGGAAATACTTCAGAAGATATCGAAAGATTGATCATAGATCCATTAGAAGATAAACTTAAAAATGTAAGTAATGTAGTCGAAATCCTCTCTACTTCTCAAGAAGATTATGGTATCATTACCGTAGAATTTGACGAAGAGCTTTCTGTGCCCGAAGCTAAGCAAAAGGTAAAAGATGAAGTAGATTCTGAGAAAGCCAATGAAGATTGGCCTACATTTAATGGTGCTAAAGTAGAACCTAATGTTTTTGATCTTAGTATTTCTGAGGAAACTCCGATTATGAACATCAATATTACCGGAGATTATCCTGTTGAAAAATTAAAAGAGTATGCAGAGTATCTTGAGGATGAAATAGGAGATCTTCCCGAAATTAAAAAAGCAGATATCCGTGGAGCTCAAGAAAAAGAAGTTGAAGTTGCTGTAGATATCTATAAAATGATGGCTGCCAAGGTTAGTTTTGATGATGTAATCAACACTATCCGTAACGGAAACATGACTATGTCTGCCGGAAACATGATTACAAGTGGACAACGCCGTACTATAAGAATTCTTGGAGAGATCAATCGCCCTTCTCAATTAGATGACTTTGTAGTTAAGTCTCAAAATGGAGCCGTTTATTTACGAGATATTGCCAAAGTAACTTTTAAAGAAGAAGACAAAACTACTTATGCCAGAGAATATGGTAAAAGTGTGGTGATGTTAGATGTAAAAAAACGATCTGGTAAAAACATGATCGAAGCAGTTGAAAAAATTAATGTTATTCTTGAAGATGCCGAAGAAAATGTATTTCCAAAGGATCTGGAAATCAGTGTTGCTAACGATCAATCTGCTAAAACCGAAAATCAGGTAAGTGATCTGGTAAACAATATCATTTTTGGTATTATCCTGGTAGTAGGAGTATTAATGTTCTTCTTAGGATTCAGAAACGCATTATTCGTAGGATTCGCAATACCCATGTCTATGTTTATGTCCTTTATGATCTTATCAGCACTTGGATATACAATGAATACAATGATTCTATTTGCGCTGATTATGGGATTAGGAATGCTTGTAGATAATGGTATTGTTGTTGTCGAAAACGTATTCCGATTGATGGAAGAAGAAGGTATGTCTCGTATCGAAGCTGCCAAAAAAGGGATTGGAGAAATCGCCTTCCCTATCATTATTTCTACCGCAACTACTGTTGCTGCCTTTGTACCTTTAGGTATGTGGCCCGGAGTTATGGGGCAATTTATGATCTATTTCCCTATTACATTATCTGTCGTATTAGGTTCATCACTTTTTGTTGCGATCTTTATCAATTCTATGTTAGTTTCACAATTCATGGAAACTGGCGAAAAAGTTTTGACTCCTAAACAATTGATACGCCTGAGTATAATTTTAGGAGGAGTTGGTACATTTATACTGATTTTTGGAGGACAAGTTCGAGGACTTGGTAGTTTAATGATTGTTACCGCTATCATGTTTTGGATATATAGATATGTACTTAAAGGAGCTGCAAATTTCTTTCAAAGAAGAATTCTGGTTTGGTTAGAAAACAGATATCAACGTTTTTTATCCTTTGCCTTAAAAGGATGGAAAGTCTACGGATTTGTGTTTGGAACAGGAGCTTTATTAATCATTGTGTTTGTTATGTTTTTTGGGTCTATTGCTAGTCAACGTACCAAAGTAGAATTTTTCCCTGATAATAAACCTAATCAGATTATAGTATATGTAGAATATCCGCAAGGAACAGACATTGAAAAAACCAATGCCATCACCAAGGATATTGAACAAAGAGTGTATGCTGTGGTAAATGATTCTGAATATATAGAAGGTGATAATCATAATTTCTTAGTAGAATCTGCAGTATCTCAGGTTGGTGAAGGCGCCGGAAATCCTCAAACCGATGGTGGTAGTAATGCAGAAATGCCACATAGAGCAAAGATTACAGCTACTATGCGAGAATATAAATACAGAAATGGCAAAGATTCTGAAATCCTACGTCAACAAGTTCAGGAATCAGTCAAGGGTATTTATCCTGGTGTAGCAATCTCTGTTGAAAAAGATGCTGTAGGACCTCCTGCAGGATACCCTATCAATATTGAAATCGAAGGACCAGATTATGATGAGTTGATAAGTATTGCAGAAAAAATGCGAAACTTCATCAATGAAAAGAATATTCCTGGGATCGAAGAATTAAAGATCGATGTCAATAAAGGAAAACCTGCAATGCAAGTAGTTGTTGACAGAGAAAAAGCTGGAGAACTTGGTGTTGCTGCGGGTCAGGTAGGCAATCAACTGAGACGATCTATATTTGGAGAAAAAGCAGGTGTGTATAAAAAAGATGGAGAAGATTATGACATCTATGTTCGATTTAATGAAGAAAATAGATATAATACTAGCGCTTTATTTAATCAAAATGTCACTTTTAGAGATCAGGCAAGTGGTCAATTAAAAGAAATACCAGTTTCTGCAGTAGCCTCGCAAAAAAACACCTCTTCTTTTAGTGCTATAAAGCATAATGATACCAAAAGAGTGGTAACTGTTTATTCAGGTTTGCAACCAGGTTTTACAGATGCTGGAGCAATTGTGTCTCAAATTCAAACAGAGATGGCTGGTTTTGAAAAATTACCTAGACGTGTAAAAATTGATTATACCGGACAAATAGAAGAGCAAGGTAAACAAATGGCATTTTTAATGGGTGCTTTCTTTGCCGGGCTTGGATTGATTATGCTACTATTAGTTTTTCAATTTAGTTCTATCTCTAAACCTACCATTATTATGATTGCAATCTTCTTAAGTTTTATTGGTGTGTTTGGAGGAATATTGACTACCGGAGCTTCTTTTGTAATCATGATGACAATGATGGGTATTATATCTCTTGCGGGGATCGTAGTAAACAATGGAGTGGTATTATTAGATTATACACAACTATTGATCGACAGAAAAAAGGTTGAATTAGATGTACCAGAAAATGAGATATTACCTAATGATGAAGTTATGAAAATCATTATCAGAGGTGGTAGAGCCCGTTTACGACCTGTATTGTTAACAGCAATTACCACAGTACTTGGACTGATTCCGCTAGCTATCGGTTTCAACCTGGATTTCTTCTCCTTGTTTAGCACAGGAGATCCTAAAATTTATTTGGGTGGAGACAATGTTATTTTCTGGGGACCATTAGCCTGGACCGTAATCTATGGGTTGATTATAGCTACATTCTTGACTTTAATTATCGTTCCTTGTCTATTCTTTATTGTACATCGAGTAAAGGTTAGGTTCAATAGAAAAAAAGTAGCAAAAGCAACAGTAATTCCTGTTCCTGCCACATAAGTTAATTACAGTTTTATTCATAAAAAAACGCCGCAGAATTGCGGCGTTTCTTATTTATAAAAGACAGATTCTATTAATTTTCAGATAACGGGATAGGCAATGTATTAAATACCTGATCTCCTGCTCTATCAAGTGGTAATGTATTTGACAGATTATATCTTCTTAAATCAAACATTCTATGGTTTTCTGCCCATAAAGAATATCTTCTTTGATTTAACATCTCTGTAGTTAAATCTGCAGCAGTTTGTGCTCCTGCATAATTAGCTAAACCTGCAGCAGTACGAACTACATTAAGCGCATCTTCTGCATCTTGCAAGTTATTAGCAAGAATACTAGCTTCTGCATAGATTAACACCAACTCTTCATTTCTAATAATATCGATATCAGTAACATTAGTAGCATATAATCTCGTCTCATTAGTACCATTAAGGTCATCTTGTGAGGTAGGCAATGGTCGAACAGCAGTTTTTGAAGTTACCCTTGTATCACCAGCTTCGGCATCATTAACCCAGCTATCGTGCACAATAACCTGATCTCCATTATTAGGTTCAGCTGCCGAAATTGAAGGCACCCTAAAAACAGGATTTGCTTGGTCTCCTCCACCTAATCCAAAAACATATTTAGGTCCTAATTCAAGATCTACTGCTAAACCAAAATAAGAAGCTCCTAAAGCCGTTAATGCTCCTGATCCATCTCCATCGTAAACCGCAGCAACCGCAGCAATTGCGCGATTAAACTGAGTAAAAGTAGAAGGAGTATTAAATCCATCAAAACCACTACTAAGAGGGAAGTTAAAAGTACTTCCTGCATTACTCAAATGAGTACTAGCGTCATTTAGTAAAGTTCTAACAGCAGCTAATGTTTGACCAAGATCTAATAAAGGGCCTAAATTATCAGGATCTGCAACATCTACTCTAGCCGTTCCATAAGACTTTACTATCTGGATTAACTCATATGCTATAAATGTCTTAGCAACACCTAAATATCCCTGTCTTTGCTCTTCGGTAACAGTTTCTGTATTGTTCACCGCTCCAATTAGTACGTTAGCATTCTTAATACAACGATAACTACCATTCCATTGTGCAGTACTATAAAAGGAGTTATTATCTAGTGAAATTCCGTTCTTTCCTAATAAATCTCCTGTATTACGTGGATCAGCATCAAACAGATAAAGTTCTCTTGCCATAGTACCACTTGCGGTAGTTTCTATTCCTAAACCATTTCTAGAAGTTGATTCTACAGCTACAACTAATCCGTTTAACTGATCTACAGATGCTCCGGTTTCTACTCCACCAACACTAGGACCATTAGGATCTAAAACTTCATCAAAATCACAAGAAGTAAATCCTGTTATGATGAAAGCCATCAAAAGCGTTATTTTTAAAGTTATTTTTGATATTTTTTTCATGATTCTTTCTCTCTTAAAAATTAACATTTAGATGAAAATAAAACTGTCTGGAACTAGGGAAAGGAGTTACCTCAATTCCACTTGACAATCCTGCACCACCATTTACCGATACTTCAGGATCATAACTACTATAGTCGGTTATTGTAAAAATATTTCTACCAGACACTCCGAATTTAACTCCATCGAGTAAATCTTCTCCAAAAAATCCATCTATTATCTCTGATGGAAATCTGTAATAAATAGCTGCTTCTCTCAATCTCACATATCCAGCTGGTTCAACAAAACGAAGAGCATTAGCTGTTGATCCTAATCTAGCTTGACCTTCTGGTGTTTCTAGATCTGGAGACGTTCCTCCTAAATCTGTTAAGAATCTTGATAAGTTTAAATTCTCTCCTCCTTTTTTCCACTGTAATAAGAAAGACACATCTATTTGCTTAAACAATGTCAATTGATTTGAAAAAGCCATTTGAAAATCCGGCTCAACATTTCCTACTTGAGTTAATGTCCCATCTATATTTCCAACTAACTGAGTAACAGGCTGCCCTTCTTCGATAAAGAAAGTTCCAAGCCCGGTTCCAAATCCAGCTCCTGGTTGTGCAAATGCTGGAACATCCAGTCTTGTTATTTCTGATCTGTTCAAATAGAATTGAACTCCTGTGTTCCAATAAATAACGTCATTATCAAAAACATCAGCTCTTAATGCCAATTCGATACCTTCATTAGTTAAATCAGCAAGGTTTGTAGTTTCTGTTGTGAATCCAGAAGAACCAGGAAGTTGTCTAGTTAAGATTAGATCATCAACTTTTCTATTATAATAAGTAGCTTCTAAAGATATTCTACTATCTAGAAAACCTATGTCAAAACCTGTTTCAAATTCTTTTGATGTTTCAGGCTCAATATTTGGATCTCCTCTTAAACCAGCAACAGAAGAACCTCCATTACCACCAGTGTTAGAAGAAACAAAACTTGTAAAAGTATTTCCAAAAGTAGCAGGGTTTCCTGCTTCACCATAAGCTGCTCTTAATTTTAATTGATTGATTGGCTCAAAATTCCAAAAATCAAAATTTGTAATATTTACAGCCAATGAAGCTTTCGAGAAGCCATAAAATTCATTTGGATCTCCATTTCTGGTAGATTTATCCAAACGATATCCTAAGGTACCAATAAACCGGTCTTTATAGTTTGCTTCTACCTGTCCAAAATATCCAACATCTCTTTCTTTTGCTAAAAACTGATTGATTGTTTGATTCACAGATTGATCCACATTTGTCTGACCAGGAGTAAGGTCTGCTCCTTGACTATTAACAAAATTTCTCTCAATATCGATATAAGCCGTACCTAACTGTGTTGTTAAATTCAAATCTCCATCTAAAGATGTATTATCCCAAATCAAAATTGCTTGATTATTAAACTGTATAATGTTATTCTTACCTTGAGCGATAAATCCTTCTTGACCACCTACTTGAGCCTGATGTGTTTCAGGAACATAAACAAAGGTTTCATTAGCTACATAATCTAAACCTCCACTCACAAGAAACCTAACTCTATTGTTATCAGTAGTATATAATTTTGTATTTACTTTATATCCTTGAAGAAATCTATTAGTTGCATCTTCATTTCTAGCTTGATCCCTAACAAAAATAGGATTACCAGGATAATTTGGATTATTAGGGTAATTACCATTAGCATCCGGAAACAAATTGATCCAAGGACGAGTAAAAGCTAATGTGTATCCATAACTTAAACCTCCTTCATTCTCATTACCGGTAAAACTTCTACTATTGTTACTCTTTACATAATTAGAGTTAATCGAGAAGTCAAAAACATCAGAGATACGGTGATCAATATTAGCTCTAATAGACAACCTATCAAATCCAGTGTTTTTGATAATTCCTTCTTCATCTCTAAAAGAACCTCCTACATAAAATTTTGTTTTGTCGTTTCCTCCCGATGCACTTAATCTTGTTTCTGTTATAAAACCTGTTTCTCCATAGATTTCATCTTCATAATCAATAAGTCCACCATTAGCAACAGCTTGTTCAAACAAAACTCTTTCTGCAGCATCAAAAGTATCTTCTACAGATTGCGCAGTCCAAGGCCTCATTCCTAAAGCATTTGCTATTCTTGTAAAACCAACATCTTGACTAAAGTTAATTTTAGTTTTACCCCCTTTACCTTTCTTGGTAGTAATAATAATAACCCCAGCACTTGCACGCTGACCATAAATAGCAGCAGCCGATGCTCCTTTTAACACTTCTATATTTTCAATATCATTTGGATCAAGATCAGATAATCTGTTAGCAGAATTTTCTTCGTTTCCACGATTGGCTCCAGAAGCATTTCTTAATCCTGTCGGAATTTCATCATTATTATAATAAACTCCATCTACAATAAATAAAGGCTGATTTTGTCCGTTAATCGACGAAACCCCTCTAAGACGAAGTGCAAACCCTCCACCTGGAGCTCCTGAAGAAGAAACTATATTAACACCAGGAACCTTACCATACAAAGCTCCATCTACGGTTGGTTGTCCTGTATTACCAACTAATTCTTCTGAAGAAACAGTAGCGACAGCATTTGCTAAGTTTTTTCTTTTAATAGACGACCCTAGACCAGTTACTACTACTTCTTCTAAGGCTTCCGAAGATTCTGCAATTGCTATAGTTACATCACTTGCAGTTTCTACAGTTACTTTGGTTTCTGCAAATCCTAATGCAAATACCCTTAACGTTACTGGTAAACTATTAACTGTTAAAGAAAAATTTCCATCAATATCACTTGCCGTTCCATTGCTAGTTCCGTCTTCTACAACGTTAACAAAAGGTCCCGGTTCTCCGGTACCTTGAACGACCACTTTCCCGGTGATCGTTTCTTGTGCGAAAAGCACGATCGGAAAAAAAAATAATAATAGCAAAAGCCCCTTGCTATAATTTGTTTGTCTTTTCATAATGATTTGTTTAAATGTTTGTTTGGTTAAATCTATTAAAAGATTATTATAAAAAAATGTTAATACTAACAATTGTTAGTGTAAAAAACATCAACTATGCGTTAAAAACATATTAGAATTACGGTATTTCCGTTAAAATTGATGAATTTTCCTATTTTCTAAAAATGATTCTTCATTTCAGGTAAAATTTAACTTTTTTCTATTAAACTTCTTATTTTTGCAGCCTTAATTCAATACAACTATGTACAGAAGTCATTCATGCGGAGAATTACGCAGTTCAGATATTAATACCGATGTTACCCTTTCGGGATGGGTTCAAAAAACTCGTGATAAAGGATTTATGATATGGGTAGATCTTAGAGATCGATACGGAATCACACAACTAATATTTGATGAGCAACGAACACCTGCATCAGTAGTAGAAAAAGCAAAAACCTTAGGACGTGAATTTGTTATTCAAGTAAAAGGAACTATTATAGAGCGTGAGTCAAAAAATCCAAATATTCCTACAGGCGATATTGAAATACTTGTAGAAGAATTGGAAATTTTAAATGAAGCTATTGTACCTCCATTCACTATAGAAGACGAAACTGATGGAGGTGAAGATATACGAATGAAATATCGATACCTGGATATACGTCGAAATCCTGTAAAAAACAGTTTAATGTTTCGTCATCAGGTAGGGATGAAAGTTCGCAATTATCTTTCTGAAGAAGGTTTTGTTGAAGTAGAAACTCCTTACTTAATAAAATCTACACCAGAAGGAGCCAGAGACTTTGTGGTTCCATCTCGTATGAATGAAGGGCAATTCTATGCGTTACCACAATCTCCTCAAACCTTCAAGCAACTCTTGATGGTAGGAGGTATGGACAAATACTTTCAGATTGTAAAATGTTTTAGAGATGAAGATTTAAGAGCTGACAGACAACCTGAGTTTACGCAAATAGATTGCGAAATGGCTTTTGTTGAACAAGAAGATATTCTTACCATTTTTGAAGGGTTGACCAGACACCTGTTACAGGAAATAAAAGGAGTTAAGCTCGACAAGTTTCCTAGAATGACATATGATGAGGCCATGCAAAAATATGGTAATGACAAACCAGATATTCGTTTTGGGATGGAGTTTGGAGAACTTAATACCGTAGCTCAACATAAAGATTTTAAAGTTTTTAATGATGCAGAATTAGTTGTAGGAATTGCTGTTCCTGGTGGAGCTTCTTATACCCGAAAAGAGATCGATAAATTAATTGATTGGGTAAAACGACCGCAGGTTGGAGCTTTAGGAATGGTTTATGTAAAATGTAATGAGGATGGCTCCTATAAATCTTCTGTAGATAAATTCTATGATCAGGAAGATTTAGCAAATTGGGCAAAAGAAACAGCTGCTCAACCTGGAGATTTAATTTGTGTTTTGTCTGGTGCTACGAATAAAGTAAGAGCTCAACTAAGTGCTTTGAGAATGGAACTAGCAGAACGTCTTGGCTTAAGAAATCCTGAGGAATTTGCACCACTATGGGTTGTAGATTTTCCATTATTAGAATGGGATGAAGAAACAGAACGCTATCACGCCATGCATCATCCTTTTACTTCTCCTAAGCCCGAAGATATTGCATTGTTAGACACCAAACCAGGAGATGTACGTGCTAATGCTTATGACTTAGTTCTAAATGGAAACGAAATCGGTGGAGGTTCTATACGTATTCACGATAAAGAAACTCAAGCACTGATGTTTGATCATCTAGGGTTTACTCCAGAAGAAGCAAAGGCTCAATTCGGTTTCTTAATGGATGCTTTTCAATACGGTGCTCCACCACATGGAGGAATTGCTTTTGGCTTTGATAGACTTGTCGCCATTCTGGGCGGTCAGGAAACCATTAGAGATTTTATAGCTTTTCCAAAAAACAATAGTGGTCGGGATGTCATGATTGATGCTCCAGCAAATATTGATAATGAGCAACTCAAGGAGTTAAATATTAAACTCGATATGTAAGATAAAAAACTTTCCTTATTTATATAAAAAACTAAAATCAAGTTATAAAACATCATAATAACTTTCTCGATCAGGGTAACATTTCCTCCTATTCCGACACTAATAAATAAGGATCACTATTCAAAAAAGTGTTTCCCTTATTGACAAAATGAATATTTAACGGAAGAGCTGAATTCTAATTAAGAAAGCGCTCTTCCCTTTTTAATTACTTATTAAACCAATTTAAATGGTTATTATGAAACAATTTTACTTTATTTTTTTTATCGTTTTTCTAGGTTTTAATTTGACCTTTGCGCAATCTCTTGAAATCGAAATAATCCAGAAGTATCTACTCGACTCTGGCATGGATAGTAAGGATATAGAAAATTTAGAAATTCAATCTAAATCTTTCTCTAAAAGCATGCAGGTCAACACCTTATATGTTCTTCAACAATATAAAGGAATTCCTATTCGCAATGCAATAGGGAGTTTTGCTATTAAAAATGGCAAAGTACTTTCTTTTAAAGGAACTTATATTAATGGTATTGCATCAAAAATTAATATGGTATCTCCTGTGTTACTACCAGAAGATGCTATAAGGAGCGCCGCGACTCATCTTGATTTAGAAATAATACAAAATTTACAAAAAATTTCAGAAAAATCTTCTGGTGCAATTTCTGTTTTTAAAACAAATATTTCTAATAATGAAATACCCGTAAGATTAGTTTATGAAGTTGTTGAAAACACATTAATCCTTTCTTGGGATCTAAACATTTACACTAAAAATGGTAAAAATTGGTATAGTGTTAGAATAGATGCAAATAGTGGTGAGTTAAAAAGTCTAAATGACTGGGTGTTACATTGTTCATTTGACTCTAAAACTATTCAGTCTCAAAAAAACACAAGCAACTCGTCTATCTTAGAGAAAAGATTATTAGATAATGCGTTGGTTATGCCTCCTACTTATAATGTATTACCATTACCTGATGTTGAAAGTCCTAATCACGGAAATAGAGAATTGATCTCTGGGCAAGAAGATGCAATCGCGTCTCCCTTTGGTTGGCATGACACTGATGGGGTTACTGGACCTGAATTCACTACCACCCAAGGAAACAATGTATTAGCTTCTGAAGATTTAGATGCCAATAATATCAACGGAAATCAACCAGATGGTGGTTCAAGTCTAGTGTTTGATTTTCCTTATGATCAAAATGCAACAGCAGGTGAATATCAAAATGCTTCTATCACAAATCTTTTCTACACAAATAATGTTACTCATGATATATGGTATCAATATGGATTTGACGAAGCTTCGGGGAATTTTCAAGTAAATAATTACAGTAAAGGAGGAGCTGGTAATGATGAAGTTTTAGCTGATGGTCAGGATGGATCTGGTTTTAACAACGCTAACTTTGCAACCCCTCCAGATGGAACTAATCCAAGGATGCAAATGTTTCTATATGACCCACAACCCACAATACAATTTACCATTAATAATGGTGCTTTGGCGGGAGAATATGAAATCATTAACAACAGTTTTTTTCCGGGTACTCCAGAACCACCAACACTTCCAGATGGTATTACTGCTGATTTAGTACTAGCGATTGACGACAATACAACTCCAGATCCTAATGATGCTTGTAGTGCACTCACAAATGCAGCAGATATTAGTGGAAAAATAGCGGTTGTGCGAAGAGGTGAATGTAACTTTGTAGATAAAGTAATAAGATGTCAACAAGCTGGGGCTTTAGCCGTTCTAATAGTAAATAATGATTCTGGTGATTTTATTATAGGCGGAAATGGCCCTGCTAATAGACCTACATTTGGGATAAATCAAACCAATGGAGAAGCTATAATCACCGAAATGTCAAATGGCGCCGTAAATGCAACAATTGCCAGAATACAACCAGAAAACTGGATTGCTAATGCCGATTCATGTTTTGATAATAGTATTGTCGTTCATGAATATGCGCATGGTATATCTAATCGTTTAACTGGAGGTCCTACATTGACTGGTTGTTTAGGAAATGATGAACAAATGGGAGAAGGTTGGTCTGATTGGTTTGGAATTGTAATGACTATTGAACCAGGGGATCAAGGAACTGACTATCGTGGAAGAGCAACTTTTGCAAATGGTCAACCCATTACAGGTCCAGGCAATCGCCCAAACCCTTATAGTACGGATATGTCAATAAATCCAGTTACTTATGCAGATGTTAGTGATGATGTAAATTACTCAAGACCACATGGGATTGGCTCTATCTGGGCATCAATCTTATGGGATATGACTTGGGCTTTAATTGATCGCGATGGTTTTGACCCAGATTTATATAACGGTACAGGTGGTAATAATCTAGCAATGCAATTAGTTATTGATGGGCTAAAACTACAATCTTGTAGTCCTGGCTTTGTAGATGGGCGAGATGGGATCCTTGCAGCAGCAGATTTATTACCTAATAGTACAGCTAACAAATGTCTGATTTGGGAAGTTTTTGCAAGAAGAGGTGTTGGTTTCAGTGCCGATCAAGGGTCTTCTTTTAATAGGTTTGATCAAGTGGAGGCATTTGATTTGCCCCCTACTGGGACTTTAGACTGTACATTGGGAATAGATGATATAAATGCAGGAATTTTCAGTATAACACCAAACCCTTCAAGGGGTGGTGTATTTAATATTAGAACATCTCAAAATGTTGGTGATAGTTCGATTTCAATATTTGATATGAATGGCCGTGTAGTATTTAAGCAAAATGCTCAGCTTGACAACACACATAGAGTTGATACGAATCTTGGATCAGGAATTTACCTGATAAGAATAGAAGCTAAGGATGGATCGGCAATATCTACATCAAAAATAATAGTAAAATAAAAATAAGTAAGCCATCTAAAAAATCAAAAAACTTATTTCTCAATGAATAAGTATTAGTTAAAGTTACTTTCAGAATATCATCTATAAAAACATATTAATAATGATTTTTTAGACGGCTTATTTTTCTATTACGATTTGATTTTTTCACCTTTTTAGAATATACAAAATACTAGTGCCTTAACTTGTTTTTTCATTATCTTGTACTTAATCCAATGATTCATCTTTAAATGAAAAACAGCCCTTCTAAAAAATCCTTACTCTACAAGTTTTTAAAATGGAGGTATCGTCATATTTCTAACAAGAATTTTATTCTTATCCTTAGTATACTTGTTGGGTTTACCGCAGGATTAGTTTCAGTTTTATTAAAAAACATAACTCATTTAATTCAAGTTGTACTAGAAAGTGATATTCTTTCTTGGCAAACTTCTTTTTACTTTATAGTTCCCGTTATCGGTTTATTAATCGTATACGTATTTACTAAGTTTATATTTAAAAAAGAAGTAAGACCTGCAATTCCGTTAATTCTATATTCTCTTTCAAAGAAAAATGGAATAATTAAATCACTACATGCATACTTACCATTGATTCTGGCTCCAATCACTGTAGGTTTTGGTGGTTCTGTTGGACTTTTAGGTCCTGCAGTAGGTTCTGGTTCTGCACTAAGTTCCGGAATAAGCACTCTCTTTCATGTAAATAATAAAACTAGAATACTATTAATTGGTTGTGCATCCGCAGGAGCTATTTCTGCTGTATTTAAATCTCCTTTAGCTGGTTTAGTATTCGCTGTAGAGATATTTAGCTTAGATCTTACTTTAGCATCGTTATTACCTCTTCTTTTTGCTTCTGTATCATCAATTATAACTTCCTATTTCTTTTTGGGTGATGAAGTATTATTTAGGTTCGAAGTTTTAGAAAAATTTGAACTCAATGATGTTCCGTTTTATATTCTATTGGGTATAGGAACAGCAATTGCATCGATATATTTTACTAAAATGTATTTTGGAATTCAACACTTCTTCAATCGATTCTCAAAAAAAATATACAAACTATTAATAGGCGGACTTGCTATTGGTACAATGCTATATTTTATCCCACCACTTTACGGAGAAGGACTTGGTTTTATAAATGATTTATTGCGAGGTGATCACCTTACTGCCATTGGCAAAACTCCTTTTGATAGTATCACTAGTAATATTTGGGTTGTAATAGGCCTACTTGCTGGAATCACTATTTTTAAAGCTATAGCCATGACAGCTACTTTTGCTGCTGGTGGATCTGGAGGAGTATTTATTCCCACAATGGTGATGGGCAGTGCATTAGGCAATGTAGTATCAAAGATAATTAATAACCTCGGTTTGGGGTTTCAAGTTTCTGAAGCCAATTTTACGTTACTTGGAATGGCTGGTTTAATAGCTGGTGTATTGCATGCTCCCCTAACCTCAATTTTCTTAATAGCAGAAATCACATCAAGTTATGAGTTATTTCTGCCGCTTATGATCACCACATCAATATCATTTATTATTTCTAAAAACAGGATCGAACATAATATCTATACACGAGAGCTTGCAGAACAAGGTCATTTATTGACACACGATAAAGATCAAACAGTTCTAACCCTAATGAATCTTGAGGACTGTATTGAAACAAATTTTATCGCGATAAAACCTGAATATACCTTAAAACAGCTTTTAAGTGAAGCTGTCGCAAAATCAAACCGCAATTTATTTCCAGTTACGGATGAATCCGGTCTTTTGATAGGAATAGTTTCATTAGATGACATAAGAGATATTATGTTTGACATCACTTTATATCACAAAACTACAGTAGACATGTTATTATCTGAAATATCTACTGTAATCGTTTATGAAGAAGATAATGTAAAGACAACTATGAAAAAATTTCAGGACACAGGTGCATGGAATCTACCTGTGATTAGGGAAGGTAAATATTTTGGGTTTATCTCTAAATCAAAACTCCTAACCTCATATCGAAGAAAGTTAATTAATTTTACCAGATAATCTAATCATTAATAAAAATGAAGTACGTTATTCGAATACTTTTTATAACTATCATCATACTAATCTCTGTTGGGTATTATTTTAAAAATACTGGAAATCACGATACTGGAGATAAATGGGTTGGAATAGGAATTCTTGCCACATCCTTTATTCTAATGCCTATATTTATATACCATAGATGGAAAAACAAGAAAGTAAAGGATTATATGCTTACTGAGGAAAACCTTAAAAAAATGAAAGAATTCAATCAAAAAAAAGGCAAAAAAAGTTAATATAGTTTTAAAATATTCACATTTTGATAACGATTCCTAAAATATTTAAACCTACCTTTAGGTTCTAAATTATATCATATTTATTACAATGGAAGGAACAGTTAAATTTTTTAATGAATCAAAAGGTTACGGATTTATTACCAACGACGAAACAGGAAAGGACATCTTCGTTCATGCTTCCGGACTTAACGGTGAAGCTCTTAACGAAGGTGACAAAGTAGAATATCAAGAAGAAGAAGGTAGAAAAGGAATTATCGCTGCACAAGTGCGCGTGATCCATGATTAAGATATAATATTCTCAGTTTCAAAAGCTCTGCGATGCAGGGCTTTTTTGTTTTATTAATCAATTTGATACTTCTTTCTAAAGGTTTGACTTTGCTCTAATAGAAATTCTAAAATCTTCAACTCATCTCCTGACCCTAAAATTTCACGAGTATTATTTTGCTCATTAACATAGTCCAAAAAATTATAATACTCCGTTTCCGGTATCCTCAATTCTTTGGTCAAAAAATCCTCAGAATATAATTCTGTGATTTTGGGAATTCTAGTTGTTTTTGGCTTTTTTTTCTTTTTAAAAGCTCCTCCTACTAGTTTTACCAACCCCAAAATATTCATTGGAGTTGCATCCATTTCATCGGTAAGAGCGTAGTTTTTTACAGATGACTGGGCATCATCGGGCCTCTCAACTCCCAGACGTTTAAGTTCTTTAGCATTCCATAATGGCAAATTCTCTTCATAAGTAGGAATTTGTTTTACATCTCCTTTAACCTCTCCTGATAAAGTATATTGAGAAATAACTACTTCGTCTAGTTGATTAACAGAGTATTCTAATTTAACTTTAAAATTACCTGAATCCAGATCTTCCTTACGTACTAAATATTCTTTTAACACATATTGAACAGATGAAAAAACAATAGTATCTTCTGGTTCTGCTGCAATCTCAAAATACCCCGATTGATCATTGATTACTCCTATTTTCTTTGTTTTGTTTATAATATGTATGGCTTCAAATTGAACGGTATCCATAACAACTCTGCCTTTAAGCATTGTAGTTTCCTGTGCAAAGCCCGTAAATGTAATTATCAATAAGAAAAAATAAGTAATGTTATGCATCCAGCTATTTGATTTGCTTTTAAAAGACGTTTGTCATATTTGACAGTTGCAAATCCAAATGCAAAGAAGTTATAATCTAAAGAAATATCGCTTTTGTATTTAATTTAAATTTCGTTTTTCAATAAAAAACCGTTTTAAGATCTCACTACATTCTTCCTCTAACACACCACCTGTCATTTCTGTTTTAGGATGCAACTTTGTACCCATCGCTATACAGCCTCTTTGTTCATCTCTTGCTCCATACACTATTTTCCCTATTTGACTCCAGAACAAGGCTCCTGCACACATCTGACAAGGTTCTATGGTAACATACAAGGTGCATTCTTTAAGATATTTTCCTCCAAGGTAATTTGCTGCAGCTGTAATTGCCTGCATCTCTGCGTGTGCGGTAACATCATTCAATAATTCTGTAAGGTTATGAGCCCTAGCAATGATTCTATCGGCTACTACTACAATCGCTCCTATAGGAATTTCTCCTTTTTCGTATGCCATTTCTGCTTCCTGCAGGGCTTTACGCATATAATGAGCATCATCAAACGGATCGAGCATATAAATGTTATTTTTAAGTAAAACTAGTAAATAAAAACTTGGATAGTTACAATACGATAAAAGTTTATTGAGAACCGTAACAAAATGGTATTTTTGCGATATGTCAGCATCATTACTATCAGATATTAAATACCCTTCAGATCTTCGTAAACTTACTCCTGATCAGTTACCAACACTAGCAAAAGAGCTTCGAGATTTTGTTATTAATATTGTTGCCACTAAAGAAGGGCATCTTGGAGCTAGTCTTGGAGTAATAGAACTTACTATTGCATTACACTATGTTTTTGACACTCCAAATGATCAATTAGTTTGGGATGTAGGACATCAAGCATATCCACATAAAATTCTTACGGGAAGAAAAGATGTATTTCATACCAATCGCCAATTAGGTGGTATCAGTGGTTTTCCTAAGAGAGCAGAAAGTGAATATGACACTTTTGGAGTTGGGCACTCTTCGACTTCTATTTCTGCTACGTTAGGAATGGCTATTGCCTCCAAACTAAAAGGTGATTTATCAAAACAACATATCGCTGTAATAGGGGATGCATCTATTGCTAGCGGAATGGCATTTGAAGGGCTCAACCATGCTGGAGTCGCTGATGCAAATATGCTAATCATTCTTAATGATAATTCGATAGGAATTGACCCAAGCGTAGGAGCATTAAAAGAATACCTTACCAAAGCTAAAGTTGGATTTAAGCCAAAAACCGATAATATCATAGAAGCTTTAAATTTTAATTACTTTGGACCTATTGATGGACATGATTTACCTAAACTTCTTAAAACTTTAGAAAAATTAAAATCTATAAATGGACCCAAGCTTTTACATATTATTACTACTAAGGGAAAGGGATTAAAACAAGCTGAAGAAAATCAGGTAAAATATCATGCCCCAGGAAAATTTGATGCATCCACAGGTGATTTGATTCCTAAAGATAGTACTGATTTGCCCCCAAAATTTCAAGATGTATTTGGATATACAATTTTAGAATTAGCTAGGAATAATGAAAAAATAGTAGGCATTACTCCCGCTATGCCAACAGGAAGTTCTCTAAAATACATGATGGATGAAATGCCAGATCGAGCTTTTGATGTTGGTATCGCAGAGCAACACGCTGTAACATTAGCCGCTGGAATGGCAACACAGGGATTAGTACCTTTTTGTACAATTTATTCTACTTTTCTACAACGAGCTTATGACCAACTCATTCATGATGTAGCTTTACAAAATTTACCAGTAATTTTCTGTATTGATCGTGCTGGTATTGTAGGAGCAGATGGAGCCACACATCATGGAGTTTTTGATATTGCCTATTTAAATTGTATCCCGAATATGATCATAGCAGCACCTGCCAATGAGATAGAACTTAGAAATCTACTCTATACAGCCTCTCAAGGCTTACAACACCCTATAGCTATTCGATACCCTAGAGGTAGAGGCACTATTATCGATTGGAAAAAACCAATGAAATCTATAACAATAGGAAAAGCTACTTGTTTTGAAGAGCATAATTCTCAAATTGCCATTATCTCAACTGGCACTATTGCTAATAATGTCATTACCGCATTAAACACTCTTGAAGAAAGAATAAGTCATTATCATTTTGGGTTTATCAAACCGCTGAACACTAATTTACTTGGCAATATTTTCAAAAAATATCAAACAGTAATAACCATAGAAGATGGGGTTGTAAAAGGAGGGTTTGGTAGCACAATATTAGAATATGCAAACCAACAACAGCACACAATTAAGATTATTATGTTAGGCGTGTCAGACAAATTCATCCATCAAGGAACCACAGAAGAATTATATCATCAATGTGGCATTTCTTCTTCTGCAATTGCCAAAACTATTTTACAACATACTACATAAAAAAAAGAAGCTGTTATAAAAAACAGCTTCTTTTATATAAGATTAAATTAATAATAAGATTAGTTTATTACTATTTTTGATGTAGATATTGCTGATCCATCTTTAGCTTCTATTCTTATCAGGTAGATTCCAGATCCAAGATCTGTTTCAACTCTATGTAGGTTACCAATCTGAGCATCTTGTTTAAATACAACACGACCATTCATATCAAATATCGAAATCGCACTATCGCCAACATTTTGAGATGCTCTAATATTAAATACTCCTCTTGAAGGGTTTGGCGTTATACTGAAGATCCCTGCATTTACATCATCCACTCCTAATGTACAGTCTAGAGTTCCTGTTGGAGGTAAATCAAATGCTTCTGTTTGATCTGATCTACTTCCTGAAGTACCCTGATCTGCACTGAAACCAACACCTCTTCTTGCAAAAACTTCCCAAATCAAACATTTGTTCGCTGTACTATTTGGCAATAAATCTGCCGCTGCAAGAATCCCATCTCGACCATCCACAAAACCAGGACTACAAGATTGTAGTTTTAAACCATCAATGATTAATTGCATTGCCGTGTTATTACCCCCAGTACCATTATATAAATCTGAATCAAAACCATCTCTATCAATTAATGCCCAGGTTAAATCCCAAATAATTGAACCCCAAACAGATCCTACTCCATGAGGAACAGAAAAAGTCGATGCATCACTAATACTCCCGTATGTTACAGGATTGATATTCATATCATTACTGTAAGGAAAAGGTCTAATACCTCCTCCGGTTACAGGTTGTCCAATAGCATATGTTCCTATACCTCTTGCATCTGCACCAGTATCTCCTGCTTCGATAGTCATCATTAGTCCAAACCAATCAGACCAACCTTCTCCCATTTGTTCTTCTCCAGATAAACATCCAGAAGTTGCTGCCCCTCCAGATAAACGAGTAGATATCCCATGTCCATATTCATGGACTATAATACCATTATCAAAAGAACCATCTGCTTGTGCGATCCAATTTTCTGGTTGAATAGATGCTAAAGTAGCACTAACAGTCTCACTAGCCATCTGCGTTATAATAGCTTCTCCATCTGCTTGATTAATTCCTATAGTCGGTCTATTAGCAGGACCATTCCCAGCAGGAACAAAACCTCCTGGAGCATTATTTACAATTATAACGGCTAAGGCACCTGCTTGTTGGCATCGTATTACTTTATCTACAAAATTACACTCTCCTCTTCGAACAACTGCTATTTTCCCACTGATATCAGCTGCATTTGTCAAAGCACTACAGGCATCGTTAGGATCTGGAGTTGCATTGTCGTCTATCGCTAATACTAAATCCGCAGTAATTCCATCAGGTAATGTTGGAGGATCAGGAGTACCTGGATTAAAGGTGTTATCCGTAACTACATATTCTCCTGCTAATGTTGTATTATTTATTGTAAAAACTAATGTTTCAACATTCCATAGAAACATTTGCATTCTTGGGTTAAATCCATCTGGAGGAGTTCCGAAATTGGCATTATTGAAACCAGATCCATCTTGACCATCTGCTAATACTTCATCAGATTCTGATCCACCGTTTCCATAATTATTTACTTGAAAATTTCCTGAAGCTTCATCAAACCCATAATGATACCAAACATCATGAGTCACATTACTTACATAAAATAAGTTGGTTAACGAAGCATTTTGATATGTTGAAATTGTCGCAGTTGGATCAAATGGATAATCAAATACAAGATTAGCTCCACCATCAGGCTGACTTCCTGGAGCATCATTTCCATCCAAATCTTCAGCAGCTAAAACATTATTCCCTTGCGTCGTTGTAGCCTCTGCTCCAGCTACACCATTAGTATCGTGCCATCCAAAAGGAGATGCTGTAGCATCCTCTGTACCAGAAACTAATTGTCTACTCCCATGATTAGGGCTTTCTACAGCCGGAACAGGGTATACATTGTATACTGGATCCATTAACAAAGATGGGGTTTCTGATTTATACTCTAATAAAGAAGTATTATTTACTTTTCTTTTATTATTATGAGCATGTGTTCCAAATGAGCAACTTATTATCCAATCATTTTGGCTCTGTAAAGAACCATTATTAGCATCTATCCTAACACTATACCAGTTCTTTCCATCTTTGGTATGTATACTAAGATCCCAACATAACAATAACCTTCCCTCTTTTAGTTCATATACTAATTTTACAGGAATATCATCTGTAGAAATATTTCCTTTTGAGAAAATAAAAGAATTATTTTCTCCTTCTTTTTTACTAATCATTGCAACACCATTTGCCACTCCCAAATTTAATGCAATAGAAGCGCTGGTAATAGCATCTTCTGGAGACAAAGTAGTCGATGTTGTAGTAACTTTTGAAGAAATATTCTGTATGTATTTACCTGCATAGGAAACTACTTGACCATCTTTTAAGGCAAAACTACCTATTGCATTGCGGACAGGAATTCCTTGATACAATTGTTCTACATACATTGTAGTAACATTCATGCTTTTGGAAAAAGCTTGTGATTTAATGCTCAGATCATTTACATCCTTAGCATCCATTCCAGAATCTACTAGGTACTTCTGGATTACATCAATCTCTGAAGATTGTGCAAACGTTAGGTTAAGCCCCAACAGCACCATAAAAAGTTTGAGATAAAACTGTTTCATAATAATTATTTAATTGAGTTTGAGAAGTGTGATTGAAAAGGTGAAAATTCGAGTAAGCCCTTATTATTAGGATCGAAATTTCCCTTAAAAATTCACGGTTTTTTTAACAAAAATAACTAATAACGAACCATTTGCAACAAATTCTTCAATTATTTCACAGTTTTAATCCCTTAATTTTCTGAAACTTCAATAACGCATTACCGTCAGTAAGGCTAGCAACATAATTACTTATACTTATCAATCTATGATATAAATTTTCATTTTTATAATCAAAATTATCACCTTCTGCTTTTAAAATAAGCTTGTCATAGTTAGAGCTTTTATCTTTATTAAAATTTTCTGTAGCTTCACAATATCGATCTAATAATGTAGCTAAAATTTCATATCCAGCAATTTCTTTTTCTATTACTTCCTGGCTTTGGTATATCTTCGAAATGCTAATATTCAGGATATCATTAATCTGTGCCTGATATTTACTTTTATCTATTAAAGCTGTATCAAATTTACCTGATAGTATATCTTCTTCATACTTGATAAAAATACTTGCGGCCTCTTTAATCAATGTATTAATTGCAAGAGCTCTTAAGTAACTCAACCTATCAGAGGTAGTTGTAAGTTTATTATATTTTGAAGTATTAATTGTATCTTTTACTAATTTGATTAGGTACTCTAACGCGTACTCCTCTTCAATAAGTCCTAAATTGATTCCATCCTCAAAATCAATAATTGTATAACAAATATCATCTGCTGCTTCTACCAAAAAAGTAAGAGGGTGTCGATTATAGGTGATTTCGTTTTTAACTTTATTTTCTAATAAACCTATCTCTTCTGCAATTTCAAGAAAGAATGATTTTTCATTTTGAAAATATCCAAACTTTTTATGGGCAATATGCGGCGTAGGTTTCTTAGGCAAGGACTCTTTAGGATATTTCATAAAAGCTCCCAATGTAGCATACGATAACCTAAGCCCCCCTTCAATCCCTACACGAGATTCGGTAAGAATTTTAAACCCATTTGCATTTCCCTCAAAATCTATAAGATCCTGGTATTGTTTTGGTGTTAAATGATCCTGATATTGTTTTCCTTTACCTGTTTTAAAATACTCTCCAATCGCTTTTTCTCCAGAATGACCAAAAGGTGGATTACCTATATCATGAGCTAATGCGGCAGCTGCCACAATAGCACCAAAATCGTTAAAACGATATCCATGGATTTCTGAAAGATGTGGGTGTTTTTCTAAAATTTTCTTTCCTACCACTCTTCCTAATGAGCGTCCTACAACTGATACTTCAAGACTATGCGTCAACCGAGTATGTATAAAACTAGTTTTGGATAATGGGATCACCTGCGTTTTATCCTGAAGGCTTCTAAATGCTGAAGAGAATATAATTCTATCATAATCTACCTCAAAACCTAATCGCGTTTCATCTTGTTCTTTGCGTAGTCTTTTATTCTTATCTCCATATCGTTTTAACGATAGGAGTTGTTCCCAATTCATCATAAAAGTTATAATTCTAACATTTTTGAATCTCAATTAAAATTGAGATTAGTTACACCCATAGATTTTGTTGCAATCTAACTAAAAACTCAAGGTGTTACCAAAATAATAATAGTCCAAAGATAACACTATCAGATTATGTATGAAATGAATAATTATACCCAACCATAATGTATTGTATTTATATCTTAAATACCCCAATAGAAGGCCAAAAGGAAATATCCATATCAAGGATATAAAGGAAAAATGAACTAAGGAAAAAATAAAAGCTGTAAGTATTATAGTAACCTGAGGATTAGCAACCTTCTGTAACTGATTAAACAAAAATCCTCTAAAAGCCAATTCTTCAAAAATCGGTGGTGTAATTGCAATAAACAATATTGCCCAGAACAGCGAATTCGGATACTCCGCATATTCAGCATATATGTTATAAGATTCGTAAAAGAATTCTAAATTCACAAATTCCATCCCATAATAGACTATTAATCCAGTTATAAGGGGAGTAATAACAACTCCAAAGTAAATCCAAGGATTAATTCTAGGGAAATTATATAGCTTCAAAATATTCTTAAAATCCAATGATGCAAAACCTAGTATTATTATAGCTGAAATACTTTCAATAACAATCTCTTTAAAAAGTGAATTACCTTCTTTATAAATAAAGTAAGTTATAATCAAAAACACGAGTTCTGTAATATAGAAAGCTATAATAAGATTGGTATGATTATTTTCATCTTTTTGGGCTATTTTCTTAACGGGTGTGCCGCAATCAGGGCAGAAATTTGCTTCTTCAGATAAAGAAATACCACACGATTTACAAACCATATTCATTATTAACCTTTGTTATTTTGTGAAGCAGAATACACTCCTTTGACCAAGAAAGCAATAATTATAACCTTAAATATGATTCCACTAAAAATAGTAAAGGGATCTACGATAGCAAGAATAGCTATAATCGTTAAATATAGAAGAAGTCCAGATAATATTGCCGCAAATGGTTTTTGTTGTGACCAATAGGCTAATAATAAATATATTCCAGATACGATCGTTTGCACTATCAATTCTATCGTGTCCTGGGTTCTAAAGAAGAGAATCAATCCAAAAGCAAAGCTAAGCCCTGCCATCCAGTACAGTGTATTTCTAGCAGATTTAATTCTTTTTTCATCATCTTTAATCTGACTGTTTTTCATCACTCTATTGGCATGAAAAACTGCTTTTTCTTTTTCATTTCCGTTTTGGGGATACCCACAATTAGTACAAAATTTAGTTTCTAATGTCATTTCTGTACTACACTGTGAACAAGATACATTTTGGATCGTAATTTCTTCCATACAAGTTATTTAAGCCATATCAAATAGTACAAATTCTTAGGCTTCTGCATAATTGATATTCATTATAGTTTAAAGTATGTGTCTTAAGAGTTGATATTGTTACCTAGCATCCTTTTTTTTAACAAATATGAATCAACAAAAAAAGGGAAGTATCTTAACGAAAACTTCCCTTTTGCCCTATGTAAAAGTCTATACTTTTTTATTTTCCACACTTCTAAGTATAAACAGTAAATACATTCTAAAGTTCCCAACCTTCGTTGGTAACAATTTTTCTTATTGATTTTGATTCGTTATTACTCTCAAAATCAACAAATCATTAAGATCCACACATTAAACAATCATCTCCTTCTCCTTCTTTTGATTGCGCTATCAATGCTTTAAGTTCTTCTGGAGTCAATGAAGTACCTTCTGGAGAAACAGGTGCTGGTGCTGGTTTTGGATCAGCTTTTGTTGCCTGTGCTTCCATAACCTGTGCAGCTGCAACCGCTACTTTCTCTGGCTGTGGTTCTTCCTTCTTTTCACTTTTAAGAGTAAATTTAATTGCATCTACCGCAGATTTAGTTCTCAGGTAATACATTCCTGTTTTTAACCCACTTTTCCAGGCATAAAAATGCATTGATGTAAGTTTAGACATTGTAGCTCCTTCCATAAACAAGTTAAGTGATTGAGATTGATCAATAAAGTATCCTCTATGACGAGACATATCAATAATATCTTTCATACTCATCTCCCAAACAGTTCTATACAACTCTTTTAAATCCTGTGGAATAACATCTATATTTTGAATAGATCCGTTAGCACGCATAATAGCATCTTTTAGATCATCACTCCATAAGTTTAATTTTACTAAATCTTCTAATAGGTGTTTGTTTACTACAATAAACTCTCCAGACAATACTCTTCTGGTATAAATATTACTTGTATATGGCTCAAACGCTTCATTATTACCTAAAATCTGAGATGTAGATGCGGTAGGCATTGGTGCAACTAGCAAAGAATTACGCACTCCATTTTTAAGGACTTGCTTACGAAGTTTTGCCCAATCCCAACGACCACTCAATTCTTCATCTTTGATACCCCATAAGTTATACTGAAATTCTCCTTTGGATATTGGAGAACCATCATATGTTTTATATGGACCGTCTTTTTTAGCTTCTTCCATTGATGCTGTAACGGCTGCAAAATATAGTGTTTCAAAAATCTCCTGATTCAACTTCTTGGCCTCATCACTGGTAAATGGCATACGTAATTGAATAAAAGCATCCGCCAATCCCTGTACTCCTAATCCGATAGGACGATGACGTACATTAGAATTTTCTGCTTCTTTTACCGGATAATAATTACGGTCAATTACTTTATTAAGGTTTTTTGTTACTCGTTTTGTAATCTTGAATAGCTCTTTATGATCAAACTCTCCATTCTTTACAAACATTGGTAATGCGATAGATGCTAGGTTACAAACTGCGATTTCATCCGGACTTGTATACTCTAATATTTCAGTACATAAGTTAGATGAACGTATTGTTCCCAAATTTTGCTGATTTGATTTACGGTTGGCAGCATCTTTATACAACATATAAGGTGTACCTGTTTCGATTTGTGACTCTAGGATTTTTTCCCATAATTCACGGGCTTTAATCGTTCTACGTCCTTTACCTTCTGCTTCAAATCGTAAATATGCCTCTTCAAATTCTTCACTATGAATATCAAAAAGACCAGGACATTCATTAGGACACATCAATGTCCATTCTGCATCATCTTGTACACGCTTCATAAATAAATCCGGAATCCACATCGCGTAGAATAAATCACGTGCACGCATTTCTTCTTTACCATGATTCTTTTTAAGATCTAGGAAGTCAAAAATATCGGCATGCCAAGGTTCTACATATATAGCAAAAGATCCTTTACGTTTTCCTCCTCCTTGATCTACATATCGTGCTGTATCATTATACACTCTCAACATAGGAACAATCCCATTAGAAGTTCCATTAGTTCCTGCTATATATGATCCGGTAGCACGGATGTTATGAATAGACAACCCTATTCCTCCTGCTGACTGCGAAATTTTAGCAGTTTGTTTAAGTGTATCATAAATCCCATCAATACTATCATCTTTCATGGTTAATAAAAAGCAAGATGACATTTGAGGTTTTGGTGTACCAGAATTAAATAATGTAGGTGTAGCGTGTGTGAAATACTTTTTTGACATCAACTCATAAGTCTCAATAGCCGCATCCAAATCATTAAGATGTATACCAATAGAAACTCTCATCAACATATGTTGCGGACGTTCTGCTATTTTCCCATTAATCTTTAATAGGTAAGAACGTTCTAATGTTTTAAAACCAAAATAATCATAACCAAAATCGCGATTGTAGATGATTGTTGAATCTAGCTTTTCTTTATTAGCCATAATCACATCGTATACATCATCTGCAATTAATGGTGCTTTTTTTCCTGTTCTTGGATTAACATAGCCATATAAATCTGTAACAACTTCAGAAAAAGTTTTCTTTGTGTTTTTATGTAAATTAGAGACAGAGATGCGAGCTGCAAGTTTTGCATAATCAGGATGCGTGATTGTCATGGTAGCTGCAATTTCTGCTGCCAGATTATCCAATTCACTAGTAGTTACTCCATCATACAATCCTTCAATCACTCTCATTGCCACCTTTACAGGATCAACTAGTGGATTTAGTCCATAACACAACTTTCTTACCCTTGCGGTAATTTTGTCAAACATAATTGGCTCCTTACGCCCATCTCTTTTTACTACATACATACGATTTTTGGTTTTTTTGATTTCTTCTTCTGAAGAAAAGTGATGTTAATTTGTGTTCTTTTTTTATTTCCCCTGAAAGTCAAAAAATTACATTTTAGTCCAATCCCCAAAATTGGATACTATAAAGAAAACCTTAATCTTTATTGAGAAATAAGGATTTTCTAAAAGAAAAATATAATAGTTATTACTTTCGCCTTTATGCAAAGTTTTTCTTTATCTGAAAAACTTTATCAAACTGAGCTAATCTAATCAAACGGAAGTAACAGTTTTTGACTAGCTCAGAATGAATATATCATTATTTTGAGAGATTTTTAGGGGGATTAAAAATCCGCATCAAAGCTTATTTTATTGTCGTCTGTGTCCTTATTAAGAACACCTGCTTTTTGGTATTCTGAAACTCTTTTTTCAAAGAAGTTCGTTTTTCCTTGCAATGAGATCATATCCATAAAATCAAATGGATTAGCTGTCCCATATTCTTTTTCGCATTCTAATTCTACTAACAATCTATCTGTAACAAACTCCAAATACTGTGTCATTAGATTAGCATTCATCCCAATCAAACTTACCGGAAGAGATTCTGTAATAAATTCTCTTTCAATATTTAAAGCATCTACGATGATCGAACGAATTCTTTCTTTTGGCACTTTATTCACCAAATGTTTATTATGCAGATGTACAGCAAAATCACAATGTACACCTTCATCTCTAGATATTAATTCATTAGAAAAAGTAAGACCTGGCATTAAACCACGTTTTTTTAACCAAAAAATCGAGCAAAATGCGCCTGAAAAGAAAATTCCTTCTACTGCTGCGAATGCAATTAGTCGCTCTGCAAATGAATCAGATTCGATCCATTGTAACGCCCAATCCGCTTTTTTCTTGATTGCAGGAAAGTTTTCAATAGCTCTAAACAGTAAATCTTTTTCTTTTTCGTCTTTGACATATGTATCTATCAACAAAGAATAGGTTTCTGAATGTATATTCTCCATCATAATCTGGAAGCCGTAGAAAAATTTTGCTTCAGAATATTGTACTTCATTCACAAAGTTTTCTGCAAGGTTTTCATTTACGATTCCATCAGAAGCTGCAAAAAAAGCTAAAATATGTTTTACAAAATATCGCTCATCGTCTGTAAGTTTTGTAGACCAGTCAGTTAAATCTTGATGTAAATCAATTTCTTCAGCAGTCCAAAAACTAGCTTCAGATTTCTTATACCAATCCCAAATATCGTGATGTTTAATTGGAAAAATTACAAATCTGTCTTTATTTTCTTGTAGGATCGGTTCAACGGAACTCATGTTAATTTTTTTAGCGATTATCTTGTACTTTTTTACCTCTTGCTAGGGACTAACAAAGATCAAAAAATGAGACAAAAGTTTTACAAAAACTTAATAAACGTTTTCAACAAAGTTTTCAACATGAGGGTATTTCTCCCTCAAAAAACCTACTCTTCACTAATATAATAACACGCTGTTTATCAATTGTTTAAAATTATCACTACTCTTTGTTTTTTATTTTTACAAAATTCATCAAAAGCACTAATTCTACACTTATTAACAGCATTTTACACCCTTCAAAAACGGATGTTTTATCGCTTTAAAAAATTACGGATAAACCGTAATTTACATTTGTTGATTTTAACATTTAAAACAGAAAAAAATCACTTTTAAAAGTGATTTTTTTCTTATGTATTTATTTTTCCTATTTATATTTAATTTTCAATAAAGTTTATTTATATCTTTTTAAACTCTACTCTTCTATTCTTTGCTTTTGTATCTGGTTCATTTTCTAATGCGATAGGTTCTTCTTCCCCTTTTCCTTCTGTCATAAGCCTAGAAGAGTTAATTTGAAATTGATTCACAAAAATTTGTTTTACTGCTTCTGCCCTTTTTTCTGACAGCTCCTGATTAAATGATTTACCTCCTTCTGAATCTGTATGCCCTGTTATCATAACTTTTATTTCTGGGTTCTCTTTTAAAATTGACGCTATCTTCTTTATGGTACCATATGATTCTGATTTAACTTTGGTTTTAGCAGTATCAAACGTAATACCATAGGTAATTAATTTACCCTCTGTAATAAGTTTATTCCTTATATCAGGTTTTCCTACTGAATATCTAATATTCGCCAAATAATAATATGTATCATCTGTTGTTACCTGAGAGAAGAATCTCAAATTATTCACAGCTACTCCACGCTCAAAAGCTCTGGGGATATCAAAAACCTTTTTTTCATCAACATAAACTCGTACTCGCTGTTTTTGTTTCCAAATAGATACATGCATTTTATTTCCTCGTCCATTATTACTCTTATCTATTTGTGGGATTTTTTTATCAGATCTCATATTCAATTTGCGATCTTTGGTATATTTAAATACTTCTACTCCACCACCTCCACTGTTTCCTCCTTCTATTGAAAAATAAAACCCATTGTTTCCAGGAGAAATTTTTGTCAACTCATATCCAGCATTTTCAATATCAGAAAAAATAACTACTAAATCTCTCTTAAACGCATATTCAGAAACATCATAATCATATATCACATCATACTCTAAGGTAAAATTTTCAGGAAATTCTTCAATAAATTCTGGCACAAAGGCTCCTTCTCCTCTTCCTATTTGAAGCCATCTTCCCTCAGCATTGCTTAAAGTGACTATTTCTGCTGAATTTGAAGAATTCCATCTACCCGGTAGATCCCCCACTTCGTCCTGACTAAAATCTTCAAAAGCAATCACTTTTTCTCCAGGAACAAAATCAAACTTAGAGTATACTTTGAATATTGATGAGCTGTTCTCCTTTTCTTGATCAATTTTGGTACTATCGTTGTTTTCTTTGTTAGAAAAAACCTCTTCATTTTCAACTCCTTCTTCTTGTTTTTTACCTGATTTTTTCTCAATTACATCCTCAATTGTTTTATCTGTTTTTTTTGAAACTTTTTCCTTAGTCTTTTTAAGTATTGCTTTCTCTGCAGCTTTTTCTGCAGTTTTTGTTACTTTTTTCCAAAATTGAGCCTGTACAGTATTCATTCCTGTCATAAAAAAAGCTACTAAAACAACCCCAATAATTACTCTGTGTGTTTTCATGATATGATTCTTTGGTTTTATCCTTTGTGTGCTTTCATTAAAAAAGGTTAACTTTAAACCATAAATCTGACATATTATCCTTAACCAGATATCAGGTTATTAAGTATGAAGGAAGAACTCTTAACGTTAAAAAAAAGTCACAATCGAGCATTAGAAAAGATGTACACCAAATATCGTGAGTCTTTCTTGCAGTTTGCCAAAAAATATGATCTCGATAATGACGCTCTCATTGACATTTACCAAGAAGCTTTTATAGCTCTGAGAGAACACGCCATTAATGGAAAATTAGATGACCTCAAAAGTTCTATTAAAACGTATCTCTTTAGTATTGGCAAGTATATGATCTATGATCAACTAAAAAAGAATAATAAAACTGTTTCTTTAGATAACCATGTCGATCTTAAAGAAAACCCTGATGCTATTGAAGTTTTTAAAGAACCTGAATTGACTCCAGAACAGCAATTATTAAGACAGCATTTTAAAAACCTAGGAAAACGATGCCAGGAGATGTTAACCCTGTTCTATTACAGAGGACTAACTATTGACGAAATTACTGAAAGCCTTGGTTATGAAAATAAAAACGTGGTAAAAAGTCAGAAGTCTCGTTGTTTAAAATCCCTAAAAGAACTAATCAAAACCCCCGTTTAGCATGGAACGAGAAGAGCTTATTGACAGGCATCTACGCGGAGTACTCACTCAAAGCGAAAAAGAAGATTTTGATAATCTTCTTAAAAGTGATGCTGACTTCAGAAACGATGTTGAAATATTAAAAAATCTTACTATAGTATCAGGAGTTGAAAACAGAAAGGAATTAAAAAATACTCTTACTGATTTTGAATCCAAAATAACTTCTAAAGGAACCAAAGTAGTACCCTTATTTGCATCTTCTAGATTTTGGTTGACGGCAGCTTCAATTTTATTAATTATTGCCATAGGCACTTTTGCTTTATTAAATCCTTTTGCTACAAATACTGAAGCATTATTTGCCGAAAATTTTGAGCCTTATCGCAATGTTATTACTCCAATAGTGCGTGGAGAAAACAATGACACTCCTGAAGCTATTGCGTTTATATCTTATGAAAGTAAAAACTACGAAAAAGCTTCTTCTCAATTCAACGAATTATTTAAAAACACTAAAAGACCTTATTTTTTATTATACCAGGCAAATTCTTTACTTGCTTCTGGAGATACAAAAAAAGCAATCCCACTATTAAAACAACATATAGAATTAAACGATCAATTATCCACAAGAAGTAAGTGGTATCTTGCATTAGCTTATCTAAAAGATGGGCAAAAGAAAAATGCTATCTCCTTACTGGAGCAAATAGTAGCATTAGAATCTTTTAAAAAGGGTTCTGCCGAAGCTTTATTAAAAAAACTACATTAGTTAGGCTTTGCTACGTTTTATTAAAATAATCAAGAGTATAGGCAAGAGTAACAATGCCCACCATAATCTTGAACTTTGTTTTTCTAAAGGTGTCATATCTCCAGAAATCACAAAACCTGCCCAATAATATGGATGTTTTAATAATGGCTCTTCTATAGTATTAAGGTAATTAAGTTTTGCTTCTCGTAATGCCTTATCTTTTGAAAGATTATCTCCTAGATTTTTATAGAAATCACTCATTAGTTCAGCAGTGGTTTGATCGTTAACTTTCCATAAAGTCGTGAGTAAAGATCTCGCTCCTGCATAATTAAATCCTCTTGCGAGACTTAACATTCCTTCTCCAGCTTGCAGCTTACCTAATCCTGTTTGACAAGCACTAAGAGTTACTAGATCGGCATCAATGGTATATCCATATAAATCTTTTACGTATAAAAGATTAGGTTGATTATTATGATCAGGAGTAAAAGCGAGATATGAATAATCTGGATTTTTATCATTAGCTGCAGCGTGCGTAGCAAAATGCAAAATCGTATAATCATAAGCACTATCAATAAATGATTGTATAGAAGCGTCTGCTCCTGTTATTGCTTTACCATCAAAATAATTCATAATATTTTCTACCTCTTTTGTATTATAAATAAGAGGTCCAAAATCTGATCGTTCAGAAGCCGATTGACCAACATCTCCAAAATGAGGCGCATACGCCAATAAATTACTTTTACGAGAGGCTAACCTATTTTTTTGTTCTTTAAGTATTGTTGCCGAATTAGCATAACTGATTTGATAATCTTGTATAAGATACTCTGGCTGATCCAGTGATTTTGATAAAGCTTCAAATGGAAGATAATTCAGTACACCATCTTTTAAAACAACGAACCTATTGACATCCATTTCTTTAATTGGTTCATTAAGAATCTTTTGATAAATAGAGTTCCCTGATTTATAAATTTCTTTAATTTGATTTGATTTCAGTGTTGAAATATCTTCATAAAAAGATACGATGGTATTTTGAATCTTTTTATCAAATGGTATCCTATAAAAGGCGTTAGCATTCTTTTGCACCGTTACAATATATAGGTTATCATTTGCAGTAAAATAACTTATCAAACCTGTATCTTCTCTTAATATATCTTGAGTTTCTTGAAGTGTTATTACCTCATCATTATATTTAAGATTATAGTATTCAGGATAGTTTTGTTCAATCTCTTTAATAAAATCATAATACCCATTCTTCAAAGCAAAAAGTGAATCAGAGACGGTTTTATTTCCTCCTCTACGATACAATTTCTTTTCCTGATGAATAATTTTTGCCCTGTATTGTTGTTCTTTGGTCAATACATCTTCTGAAACACCTCCAAAAAAATTAGCCTGTGCATTTCGGGTTGCTTCAAGAAGCAATACACTTTTACTTTTTTCAATAAATCGAAAAGCATCTTCTACATATTTCTGATCTTTTGTTTTTTCATACAAATCATAAGCCACCTCAACCATACCATGAAATGCTGGATACATCTCTGAAATCAAAAATTGTTTATCTACTTTACTCTCAAATTCTGGTTTAAGCAGATCTAATGTTTCTATAATATTAGATGATGTATTATGAGCTGTCTTAAGATATTCTAACTTTTTTTCTGCTTTAAAAGCTTTTTGTAAAACTGCTAGTTTTTGTTTTAACGTTTTAATTAATTCTAATTTTGAGAACACTTCTCTGGGATTCGGGTTTTTCTCTAAACTATCATCGTCAAACGTATTAGACAATTGCTGCAAAGCCAACTGATAATATTTTAAACTTTTATCAAATTGCTTCTGCTTCAGGAAGAGTTCTCCATATCGTGAATAAGCAACTGTAACATCTTGATGTTTTTGATTATTTCTATAGTGTTTTATTTTGGTTAAGTATGACTCATAATACGTTTCTGCTTTTTGATATTGCTGATCTTTAAGGTATATATCTCCATATAATAAATCCGCAGACCGTTCAAATGCATCTCCTGATAAATAATACGCTTCACTTTCTTTGAGTATTGTAATTGCTTGTAATGTACTGTCCTGAAGAAGGTAGTTTTTAGCTAATCTCTGATGAACAGAAAGTAAGCTATTTTTTGATCTCGGGTTATCCTTTTGTGTTATATAATATGATAAGGCATCTGTTAAAAGCTCATTTGCTTTCACATAATTCTCTTCATTTTCATAAATCCTTGCAAAACGCATTTTAACTCCCGCTATTCTTCCTTCAGAGTTTTCTATCGGGTAGGTAGATGCTATATCCAGGTTTTTTTCATAAATATCTTTAGCCAATTGATTCTTATACAACAACTCATTAATTGATGCTAAATAGTTATATGTACTAAAAAGAAGTGTTCGATCTTCTACACTAAGTTCATCTAGTTTTTCTTTGGAAAGAATTTTTGCTAATTTTTCATAAATATCTTTTGAGGTAGTATAATTTTTTGTTTTAAAATTATAATTCCCATTCTGAAACAGAAAATTTTTTCTAAACTCATTTTTTCTTTGAAGGGTATCAAAACTTTTAACATTGGTTATGACTGAATCTATCTTATCAAGGTTTCTCTTAAACATTTCTAAATCATAATGATATCCTGCTGCTTGTACTAAATAAAATTTGATTACCATAGAGAAGCTTACATCTTTTTCTTCATTAGCTATTGCAGTGGCTTTATCAAAATAATATTGCAAACTATCTTTATTGGTGTATAAAAAGCTACTCCCTTTTTGAAAATAAGACATTAAATCATCTTGTTTTTCTTGAGAAAACCCTGAAAAACTTAGTATAAAAAACAGGTAAATAATACGTTTAAACATAAAAAAGCCCTCTATAATGATAGAAGACTAATTTACTTAAATATTTCTTATCAGTGTTTTTAATCAATTCTGCCAGACAGCGTATAAGTGATCATATCGTTAACAGGTTGAAAGAACTTAGTAACCTCTATCTCTACATTACCTGTATATTCTATATTACCGATTAATGATATGATATCTAAACCTGTACCATCAAAATTTTGCGGAGCTCCAAAACTACCCAACTCTTCTTGTTGTTCAGTTCTTAACTTAATAGATACGTCCATATTTTTACCATTTGATCTACCAGAAGATCTACCAAAATTTGGGATAGTTAATATCCCTTTTAATTTCGACATATTAATTCTATCCAAACAATTACAAGGATCTGGTGGTGGTGGTAATGGAGGATCTATTCTGGGCACTCTGGGAACTTCTGAAATACTTATTCCAGAACTTATTTGATCATTCAAAGTATTGGCATAATTAAGATCTGTTACATTAAGAGCTTCCAGTTCTTCTATCTGATTATTAGGATCTCCTTCGGCTTCCAGTTCTTTTATCAATTCTCTTCTGCGATCTACATTCTGCCTAAGATAGCGTAAGTGTAAATCTTGTTCTAAAAAGATTCCCGTTTCTTCTGCATTGAGAATCACAATATCAACATCATCGTCATCACACGATGCCAATGTCAAAATCATGCAAATCAATGCAAATACTTTAATAGTTTTCATAATACTTTATTGTTATTGGTTTTTTGTTGGTGGTAGAATGCACAACAAGGTTAACATCTACTTTAATAAAAATAACGAAATTATTCTTTAAAGTAGTATACGTAGTAAAATACAAAAAAACAAGACCTCTAGGAATCAACACTTAACGAAGCTACATAAGAGATTTATGCAAGCGGTTTGAGCAAAATCATTTTTTAAAATCTTCTGCTACTTTTTCCAATTCTAAATACCAATTCTCTCCAAACTTTCGGATCAAAGCTTCTTTTACAAATTTATAAATGGGTACTTGAAGTTCTTTACCCAATGTACAGGCATCGTCACAAATTTCCCAACGATGATAATTAACTGCAGAAAACTCGGTATAATCCTGCACTCTAATAGGATATAAATGGCAGGAAATAGGTTTTTTCCAATCAATCTCTCCTTGATTATAGGCTTCTTCGATCGCACACATTGCTGTACCTTTATCATCAAAGATTACATATGCACAATCCGCTCCATTGATAAGAGGTGTTTCTAACTCACCTTGTTCAGTTTTAACATAGACTCCTTGTTCTTCTATAGCTTTGACTCCTTCTTTTCTAAGATACGTCTTTACTATCGGATAAACTTCTTCTAATTTCTTTGTTTCGGATTCTTCTAATGGAGCACCTGCTTCTCCATCAATACAACAAGCCCCTTTACAGGCAGATAAGTTGCATACAAAGTCTTTTTTGATAATCTCTTCAGATATAATCGTTTTGCCTAATTGAAACATATCGCGAAGATACTAGATATGAATAATTCAATCCATCTTTTATTTACAATTTATTGACTTATTTATCCTACTTTTGCCTCAGAATGAACACATCTCTTTGTTGTTAATTTAAAAACCTTGATCTATGTGGAATTTTGACTTTAAACAAATTCTTACTGCAAGTATGGTTCTTTTTGCCGTGATTGATATCATAGGAAGCATTCCAATCATTATCGATCTTCGTAAAAAAGTAGGACATATCCAGAGTGAAAAAGCTTCTATAGTTGCTGCGATACTTATGATTGTTTTCTTGTTTGTAGGAAAAGAAATCTTAAATCTTATCGGTATTGATGTCAATTCGTTTGCAGTTGCCGGTGCTTTTATCATTTTCTTTTTAGCATTAGAAATGATTCTTGGAATTCAATTATACAAAGACGAAGAACCTGAAACTGCAGCTGTAGTACCCCTTGCTTTTCCTTTAATTGCCGGAGCCGGAACTATGACCTCTATACTATCATTACGAGCAGAATATCACCCAATAAACATTGTTATTGCAATACTCATAAACATTATTTTTGTATATATTGTTTTAAAATCTTCTGGAAGAATTGAAAAAGTAATAGGGAAGCAGGGAATAAATGTTATTAGAAAAATCTTTGGTGTGATCTTGTTGGCTATCGCCGTAAAATTATTTGCCGCTAATATTAAAGGGCTTTTTATATGAAATATTTTATTTACATCCTTATTCTTGTAGCCGTTGGGCTAATTATCTATAACACTACTAAGCTAGATTTTAATAACCTTTTACAAGGTGATAGTGCTACAGCTCTAATTGGTGTTTTTGCTTCTGCTTGTGTAGTGGTTCTACTTTTGATTTTATTGGTTTCTAGAATAATTAAAGAGAAAAGCAAAGGACAATAAACCCCTTTCTTTCAAATAATTACCCTAACATTCTTTTGATTTAAAACACTATAAAAAGTGCTATGATTACTGGCGGTAATGATATTACCATCAAAATCATAAAAAAGTTATGCAACCTTCTAAATAGTAATGCTCTTTTAAGTGATCTTTTTAATTTAGGATCTTTAGAATCATTAATATGTTCTTTTATCAAGTCACCTGATACATATGAAGAATCCACTAAGATCTCGTGATTAAGAAAAATAGAAGCACTATTATCAAGTAATCTAAAAATTACCCCTATTATGAAAAGGAAGACGGGGGAGCAGATCGCAATCGTAATTAGGTATTCTTTTAATTCTATCATTTTTTGGGGCTCTAAAAGTGTTCTATTTTTGCTGCGATAGTGACAAAACTTTTTTAATCATTTTATCATCATCATTTATAATTTTCTCAAAAGCTCCTGTGCCAAAAAGTTGTTGTGCCATAGTTGCTTTTAAATATTTTTTTAATTGTTCCTGATAGTTTCTTAATTCAATTTCTACTCCTCTTCTTCGTATATATTTCATAAAATCTTCTGCAAAATCTGAACTAATATTGACTTCTTCCTTAAATTCATCTTCAGAAAGGCCATTATAAAAAACTCTTTTTTTATCAAGTTCTTCAAAGATATATCCTCCCATTCGTCCTGAGCGTAATAAATAATTTAACGTCTCTCCCACTCTGGTAGTATCTTTACTAACAAACATATCCGGTATTATTCCTCCACCACCATACACTATTTTACCCTTTGGGGTTCTAAACTTTAAAGAATCTGCCACCTGAATGCTATCTGCATTTTGCAATTCTCCGTTCTTATAACGTTCTAAATACTCATTAAAGTATTCTTTATTTCCATTCTCATAAGGTTTCTGGATAGATCTTCCTGTCGGAGTATAATATCTAGATATAGTCAATCTTATAGCACTACCATCTCCAAGTGCCATTTCTCTTTGAACTAATCCTTTTCCATAAGATCTTCTACCCACTATAACTCCTCTATCATTATCTTGTATTGCACCGGCAAAAATTTCACTAGCTGACGCTGAGTTTTCATTGATTAACACATACACATTATTATTTTCAAAATCACCTTTATTGGTCGCATAATTATTCTCAATAGCGCCTTTTTTATTTTTAGTAAACATTATTAAGGTATCATCTTTCAGAAATTCATCTGCCATTTTTAATGCTGGCGCAATAAAGCCTCCTCCATTATCCCTAAGATCTATTACCAAATCTTCTGCACCTAAATCATGTAATGAGTCTGCAGCTCTTTTAAACTCTTTATATGTTGTTTCTGCAAATCGATTAATTTTCACATACCCAAGTCTTTCATTAAGCATATATGCGGCATCAACACTCCTTAATGGAACTCGTCCTCTTTTTACAAGGACTTCAAAAACCCCTGTTCCTTTTCTATATACTTTTAGCTGTACCTGGCTATTTAATTCTCCTTTTAGCTTATTAGCTAATCCATCCCTTATCAACCCTTCTCCGTAAAGAGTATCATTATCTGCCATTAAAATCCTATCACCGGCTTTGATGCCAGAACGCTCGCTAGGTCCTCCTTTAATCGTATTGATTACCGAAATCGTATCCCGGTATGGATAATAGCTAACTCCTATACCAATAAAATCTCCTTGCATACTTTCTGTAATCCCTTCTAATTCTTCTGGAGGAATATATACAGAATGTGGGTCCAAATTCTCTAGAATTCTATTAACAGTTACATCAACAATACTATCTGTATTGATCTCATCTACATATTCATAATCAATATAATCAATAAGCCTGTTTAACTTTTCTTTTTTGGCATTAGAAGAAAATAGCTTAGCTGATGGATTGCTGAAATCAAGTTTACTACCTAAGAAAACTCCAGCTCCCATTGCTAAACCAATAAATAAAGGCAAGTATTTCTTTGAATAACCCATTAATCGTCTAAATCTTTAATCTGTTCTATCTCTACTCCTGCTTTTTCTAAAAATTGTAGCCCCGAGTTATCTTTATATCCTGTTTGATAAACTATTCTTTTTATTCCTGCTTGATGAATGAGTTTACTACACTCTTTACAAGGCGATAATGTGATATATAATGTAGCCCCTTTGCACGACTGAGTAGAAGATGCAACTTTTGAAATTGCATTGGCCTCAGCATGCAACACATACCACTTTGTGTATCCCTCTTCATCTTCACAATGATTTTCAAAACCAGTTGGTGTTCCGTTAAATCCATCAGAGATTATCATTCTATCTTTAACAATAACCGCACCAACTTTCTTTCTTTCACAATGAGATAGCTTCCCCCATTCTCTAGCGATCCTTAGATACGCTTTATCATACTTACGTTGTTTTTGTTTTGGCATAGATCATAACATCTGAAAAATTGATACTTATCAAAATACGAATATATTATGTCAATGTGTCAAATACAACCCTAATTGACAATAAATTACCAAATTTTATTTTCGATGATCATAGGAATCACCATTCCAATAACAATTGAAGAAACCACCAAGATCCAATCCCTTTTTGAGAATCTTAAAAATGTCTGACCAATAAACCCTAAAAGAAGAACAATTATCACTATAATAATTTGAGCAATCTCTATCCCAATTACAAAACCGGTTAATTGAAAAATTTTAGATCCTAAATTACCACTTATAATATTAAAATAATTAGAAAATCCTACTCCATGAATTAGTCCAAATAATAATGTAGTTCCGTATAAAATTCTATACCGTCCATGACTTGATACCTTATTCGCGGTAAATATATTAAAAAGAGCAGCTATTAAAATTGTTATCGGGATTAAGAATTCTGCAGTACTACCAGATATCGGAAGTAATTTATATGCTCCCAATACTAAGGAAATGGTATGACCAATTGTAAATAAGGTAACGAGTAATATTATTCGTTTCCAATTATCAAAATTATATGCTGCAATCAGTACAATTAAAAATAAAATGTGATCATAAGCTTGCCAATCCAACACGTGATCAAAGCCCAGTTCGGCATTAGTCCAAAACAATGACATAATCTTTTAAAATTTTGAGGTTGGGACTAATGTACAATTAAATCGAAGAATGAAGAAATCACCTTAAAATTCTTATCAAAATTTTAAGGTATTACATCTTTAAAGAACAATATTGTCATTCATCGAATTTTAATTAATTTTTAGAGTCTAATCAGATAATTATTTAATAGCAAAGCTTAATTTTAGGTTTACAGAAATCACTAATTAAAAAACTTGTTATGGATATTCAAAAATGGCTAGACAAAGGTCTAGAATTCATTGCTGATTTTGGCCCAAAAGTAATCGGGGCGATTTTGATCTGGATCATAGGATCCTGGGTTATAAAAAAATTAATGAAAGGCGTTTCAAAACTAATGATCGCCAGAAAATATGACGAAAGTCTCCAAAAATTTCTTGTCAATTTATTAGGCTGGTTATTAAAAATCCTCTTGATTCTAGCGGTTTTAGGAACTGTTGGTGTTGAAACCACTTCTTTTGCGGCAATACTTGCTGCAGCAGGTCTAGCAGTTGGTTTGGCTTTACAAGGATCTTTGGCAAATTTTGCAGGAGGAGTATTGATCATGATTTTCAAACCCTTTAAAATTGGAGATCTTATAGAAGCTCAAGGTGTCTTAGGAGTAGTTAATGAAATAGAAATTTTTACAACAAAATTATCCACCCCAGAAAATAAAGAAGCTATTATTCCTAACGGCACTTTATCCAATGGTAATATTATTAATTACACTACTCTTGGAACATTAAGAGTAGATCTAAATATAGGTATCGGATATGGTGATGACATCAAAAAAGCCAAAGACACGATCATGGATGTACTTACAAACAATCCAAAAGTATTAAAGGACCCGGCACCTACTGTTGCAGTAAGCGAGCTTGGTGATAATGCTATAAATATTGTTGTAAGACCTTTTGCTAACGTTGCTGACTATTGGGATGTATATTTTGAAGCGCTTGAGGATTCTAAAAATGCCTTAGACAAAGCCGGAATCTCTATCCCATATCCTCAAAGGGATGTACATATTCATAATGTGAAATAAATATTATTTCAACAAAAGCACAAACCCTCTTAAAATAACTCTTTTAAGAGGGTTTTTCTTTTGTAATTAAATCTGTTTAAAAACCATTGCTCTATCAATTTCTATTCTATGAATAAGAGATCTTTATAATCAAGTCACATAGTAAGACTTGTTCTAATGATTCAAAAAATTATATATTTATGTAATCCCATACCAAAAGCATTACATATTATGAAAACTCACGAACAACCTCAATATTTCCCTCAACTTATCCCTTTTAGGAAAGGGGATAAATGGGGGTTTTCTGATCGCGAAAAAAACATTATCATCCCATTAAAATATGATCAAACCTATCCATTTATAGATAATGTGGCATTAGTAAGAATTGAAGATAAATATGGTTTGATTTCTTCTACTGATGAAACGCTACTCCCTATTACTTATGATGATGGAGAAATGGTAATAGATGAAGCATATGATAAAGGATGGAGAACTCCTGTTTCAACCAATTTTTATCCAAAAATTCCAAAAGAGGTTATTAATAGTATCGAAGATATTAAAGAATTCTCTGATGGAATAGCTCCTTTCAAAAGAAATAATAAATGGGGATTAATTACAGAAGAAGGAAAAGAATTATTATCCCCTGAATATGATGCAATAAAATCAATAGAAAATGAAAATTGGCCTTTTATTCATAACAATAAATGGGGACTTCTATCAAAAACAGGAGCATTACTCATTGAAGCCAAATTTGATGAAACCAGAGGTTTTTCTAATGGTCAAGCTGCTTGCAAAAAAGATGAAAATTGGGGCGCAATCGATCAAAACGGTGAATGGATTGTTGCTCCTCAATTCTCTGAGTTAGGTGAATTAAGGGATGGGGTTAGTGCCGCTCAAAAGAATGGATTATATGGATTTATCAATGAAAAAGGAGAAGTAGTTATAGATTTTCAGTTTCAATACGCGTTAGATTTTAATAATGGTATTTGTGCCATTTTTGAGGATGAATTTATTTACTTTATTGATAAACAAGGACAAAAAGTAAGTGATTCTTACATTCGAATGTTTGGACCAGATGAAGAATGTCTTATGCACGTAGTAAAAGATGAAAAATGGGGTCTTATAAAACCAGATGGAACTTTCTTGCTTCCTATTCAATATGATCTTCCTAAAGCAATGGGACAAGTTTTACATACGATAGAACGAAAAAGGATTCCTATCAAAAAAGGAGCTTTATTAGGATATGCTAATTATAAAGGCGAAGAGATAGTGACACCCAAATATTGCACAATAGACCCATTTTGTGAAAATCTTTCTCTGGTTTCAAGATTGGATCCTAATTTAAATTTCAATAATACTATCGAAGACATTGAAGCTACAGGTAGCATTTCTGGTGTCTTTAACTTTGGTTTTATCGATGCTGATGGAAAAGAAATTGTACCACCTAAATATATTCTGGCACATAGATTTGAAGGTGGGTTAGCGTTTGTAAAAAATTCAGATTTTCAGTGTGGTTATATCACTTATGATGGTACCGAATATTTTATGTAATCTGATAACTTGAATAATAATAATAATAATATCAACTTCTTTAAATAAACTTTTAAACATCTAGTGCAATGCAAAACGAAAACAAATCATTTGAAAAATTTGATGTTACTCTCATAAGTAAAGGAAACATATTTGAACTAAATGAATCTATAGTATTTTCATTTACAGTAAAAAACATAAGCGATACAACTGTCAGATTTTGTGACTACCATACTCCTTTTGAAGGCATTGCAAACGAAATCTTTAAAGTAAAAAGAGATGGAAAACAATTAGATTATCAAGGGATATTAAAAAAAAGGCTTCCTCCAGAGGATAAAAATTATACCAAACTAAACCCGGGAAAATCCACTGCTTGCACTTTTAAAATTAACCAGAGTTATCTAATAGATAAAAAAGGACTGTATACCATTCAGTTTATTGGTAATCACGCTATCAACGGACTTACCGATTCTAATGAATTTACTTTTACAATTAAATAGATTATACCTCTTAGCTATGAAAAAAATCTTCAAATTTCTATTCGCTCCCTTTATTTGGTTAATTCAAGCCTGTAGTCCTTTAGGAAGTCCTGTAGATGAAAAAATTTCTAATAGCCACTTTTATAACAACTCAAAAACGGATATTATCTATAGTCCAAATGGAAATTGGTTTGAATTAGAGGCTACTAATCTACAGGTCGACATTGCAAGTTTTAAGGTTTTAAGCAATAAATTTGGTAAAGACAATGACAATATTTATTACCTCGGTCAGGCTGCTCAGAATACAGGCATAGATATCCAAAGTTTTAATACAAAAGAAGTAGCTTGGATGTGGCATATTGGTTTTGATAAAAACAACGCTTACATATTTGAGCGAGAAGTAGTAGAAGGGAAATTTAAATCAAAAGCGACCATTATTAAAGGTGCAAACCCCATAACCTTTACGCAACTAAATCAGTACTTTTCTAAAGATGATAAAAATTACTTTTTTGACTATAAAATGATTAATGTAGACTACTCTACTTTTAAACAAATAAACAAATCTTTTCATCTAGATAAAAGTCAAGCATATTATCATACTTATCAATTATTTAAATCATTTGAAGTTGATCAAAATAGTTTTAAAAAGCTCGATGATTATTATGCATATGATAAAACAAACATCTATTATTTTGCAGAATACGTAAGAAATAGAGGCGAAAAAAAATTACAAATAATTCCGTATTCAGATTTTGAAAATGTGACTGCGTATAACAAAACACATCTTAAGGTAAATGATAAAGTATTTTATAAAGGCTTTGAAATTAAAGATATTGATATAAGCAGCTTTACAATTATTGATGAAGAACACGCCAAGGATAAAAATCACGTTTATTTTACAGGAGTTCTGATTAAAGAGGCTGATCCGGAAACTTTTCATTATTCAGAAAAAGTATATAGATATAAAGATAAAAACAACACTTTTCTACAGGGTGAAATAGTAAAAAAATAATATTCGTTAGTATCGTTCATAAAAATTAAAGCAACATTTAGAATAATCTGAAAGTATCTAATTACTATTATTTCCTTCCAAAGTAACCACGTATAATTTTTCTAAACAAACTTGATTTTCTTCTTTCTCCATATCCATAACCATATTCGTATCCATAACCATATCCGTACCCTTTTGAAAAATCGATATCATTAAACAAAATTGCCAATGAGGAAAATCTTTTTTCTTGTACTAAGGTTTTGGGTATATCCAGCAATCTTTTATCAGAATATTTTTGACGAACTACATAGATACATAAATGCGTGTAAGAGCTTAGTAAAAGTGTATCTGCAACTACGGTAATCGGTGGAGTATCTATAAGTATAAAATCATATTTTTTCTTTAGTTGTTCAAATAAATCATCAATTCGTGGGTGTTTAAGCAATTCTGCAGGATTTGGAGGTTTAGGACCCGAAGTAAAAACATCCAGGTTTTTAAATCCTTCCATATTAGAAAAGACATCTTCAATAGTTAGCTCTTCATTTTTTATGAAATTCGTAATTCCTTTTTGGGTATCTATCTCCATTCTTTCCTTCAACTGGGCAGAACGCAAATCCATATCAAGTAACGCCACCTTTTTTCCGGAACGACCAAGAGTCACTCCAAGATTACTAGCTGCAAACGATTTACCCTCACCTTTAACACTCGATGTTATTAAAACTGTCTTCCCTTTTTTCTTTGAATGAGAAAGTAAAAAATCAAGGTTGGTTTCCATCAACCTAAAAGATTCTGCCAGGATCGATCTATCGGCTGATGGTGTTACAAGTTCCTTATTATCTGACTTAGGAATACTACCAATTAATGGTAGCTTTAACTTCTTTTTTAAATCTTTTACATCTCTGATCTTAGTATCTAATAAATCCTTAAAAAACACTATTACTATCGGGACAATAATAGAAACCAATAAACCTGTAAGAAAGACGATATTCTTTTTGGGTTTTATAGGCCCTAACGTAGCATATGCTTTTTCTATCACTTTGACGTTTGAAACTGTTGCAGCAAGAGAGATAGCGGCTTCTTCTCTTTTTTCGAGTAAATAGAGAAATAAGGTTTCTTTAATCTGTTGTTGGCGTTTTATATCTCGTAACTTTCTTTTTTTCTCTGGAATGGTAGATAATCCAGCTGTTATACTAGCCTCTCGTTTTTCAAACTCTTTTAGTTTTAATTCTAATGTCTTTTTAAGATTTTTTAAACTCTGCTGGATACTAAGTCTTAAATCTGCCAACTTTTGATTAAAATTTACAATAAGAGGGTTTTGTTCTCCACTGATTTTTATCAGTCTATTTCTTTGCAGGGCAATCTCATTATATTTATTAATAGATTCGACCGCTGTAAGATCACTAAATCCGAGATTTACAGGAAGTAACTCATTTTTAGTTTTTTGCATATAATCCAGTAAAAAATCGGTCAACCCCATTTGTATATAGGTTTCTGTCAAATACCGTTCTGTTTCAGAGGCTTTTTCCAACATAATATACCCTTCTGAGGTAAGATCAGTAAGTTTATTATCAGTTTTAAAAGATTCTAAATTTTTCTCGAGATTTTCGAGTTCTTCATTAATGATATCAAGTCGCTCCTGGATAAATGTTGCTGTATTAGATGATATCTGATTCTTATCATTTATAATATCCTTATTGTACTCTTCTATAAGGTTGTTAAGGATATTTACTGCTCTTTCTTTGGCAATAGTGGTCATGGTAAGCGTAACCACACTTGTATTTTGATTGGTGAGTCCAATACTTATTGATGATTTATATCTCTCAACTGCATAAATAAGAGGAGTTACCTGGACATGTACATTACTACCCAAATATTGCCCAATAACATTAAAGTTAGGGTTAATATTAATATCACCTTGAGGAGTATATAAACAAGTCCCAAATTCTCCTTTTGCAATAATATTATTTTCAGAATCTATTATAGCATATTCTTTTTGTGAAAGAATATTTACTATTAAACTGATTCCTTGCTGATAAAAAGAATCATCAAGAAATTCTACTTTAATTGGGATATTTTCTGAGAACTCTACCAGTCTCTTTGAGTACCGAGTCTTACTAAAGTATTGTACATTGAGTTCCAGGTTTTTGACCACATTTTCTAGAAGAGGCCTGGATTTAATTATTTCTATTTCATTTTCTACTTCCTTCGTTTCATTTTTAAAAATAGTAAGATCTTCAAAAGCAGCAAGTTCTGATTTGATTCCATTTTTTTCTGATCTAATAAGTATAGTAGACGTGACTCTATAGAGCTTTGGAGTGTATCGTAAATAGAAGAAACCCACCACAAAACTTATGGCAAAGGCAATGACAAAAAGTTTCCAATTGGAAATGTATCTCTCTAATAATTCTTTTACAAATAAATTCTCAGAGTCCTCATCTATTTCGTAGTTCATTTAACGAATCGCTCTTTTTAAGTATTGATTAATATCTATAAATTTAACTAATATCTGCGAACATGACGGGGAAAATTCCAATTTTATCATGTTCACAGATAATAGCTGCTACTTACGTAATAAAAAGTATCAATCAATTTAATCTTAAAAACTTCTTTTTCCTCTAAAAATGATGTTTTTGAAAATTTTGTATAAGTATGAAATATCAGTCATTAAAGGAGCCGTTTCATAAGCCTCGAGATATTTCATTTCTGATTTCATAATATCATCCAGAGTATCAGGCATATCCGCATAAAATGGAGGAATCAGACCAGGTTTGAATTTTACTCTTTTTTCTTGTAATTCTTGAGAGTAAAGACTAAAATAATGATTACTCAAAGGTCTTCCTCCAACTAACTTGAGATCTCCTCTTAAAAGATTAATAATCATCGGGAGCTCGTCTATCCAATATTTTCTAAACATCTTACCCACATTAGAAATCCTGAAATCATTCTTTATCTTTCCTCCTTTTCTCAAGTTATTTTTTTCAAATACATACTTCTGTAGATACTCAGAATATGGATGCATCGTTCTAAACTTATATACATCAATAGGTTTTCCATTCTTACCTACTCTTTTCAGACTAATCAAAGGTCCATAAGTAGGGTTGGTATCATAAGTAGGAATTCCTGTTTTTTGCGCAACAAAATACAATTTATCCCCAATCATTTTTTCTTTTATCAGATCGAATCCACAAGAATACAATCTTCCAAAAACTTCTGTTTTTGTTAAAACTCTCCCTTTTCCTCTAGTAAGAGAAAAGTATAGTTTTTTGGTAAAATTAAGCTTAGGAAATACCCTATGTACTATAAAATCTCCTAAATAAAGAATATGATTCAATGGCTTTGGAAATTTTTTGAAAAAGCTTTTCTTTCTTTGTTCATAAGGAACAAAACTGTTTATAAAAATTCCTTTCTCAGGTAATTTTTTGTTTACAGATTCAAAGAATTTATTAATTCTTCTGTAATCATTAGCATCGCTTAAATTAACAATAGAACGATATCTTTTTTTAGTACGATTATTAATTTCTTCTTTATTATGAGAGTCAAATAATAAAACCTCATTTAACTCAAATCCTTGTAAATGATTTGTTATAAAATCACATACATCATTACCCAGTTTTCGGGTAATTATCTTTCTTATCGCAACCTTACTTTTAGCCCTTAATTTAGAAGGTAGTGTAGTATCAAAATAGTTTAAATCAGTAAGGATTTTGGCCGGTCTATTCTTAGTAGAATAGATTTCGATACCTCTCTCCTTACTGATCATCTTTACTGGATAAATTCAAGGGACAAAAAAGGGTAGAAAACGAATAAATTTCTCGAAAGAAATAGAGCATATTTTCTCTATCTCTGTTTAGTAGATCTGTTAGCATAATAATTCTTTTAGGTTAACTATTTTAAATATAGGAATTAATACGCTGTTTGCACGACGGTTTTTCCGCAATGTTTTTAATGTAAATATCTGAAATAGAGTCTTTTACTTGTAATATTTAAGGGAATTTTTAGTAAAAATTGTTAAAACGTAAACATTTGAAGTAAAAAACTTATTCAAATTTGTTAATTTTTCAATAAAAACCGATTAAAAACACATTTTAATAGACAAAAACACATAAATAGTAGTTTTCATTGCGATAAATATGGTTTTTCAGTAAAAATTGTAGGTGAACATCAAAAGAGATAAAAAGTGAGTAAAAATCAGCTTATTTAAGTGAAGTTTTTGCAAGCTGAATCTGTTTGAATACATTGCTATTTTTAAGTCCAAAAATCAGGTTTTTTGTATGCTCAATTCTACCCTTCTTATTTAAATGATAAACACTGTCAAAAAAATAAGAAGTAGGATAGACAAAACCTTCTAAATCCATGATCATTTCTAGGGTAAGGTTTTCTCTCATAGACAAGTCTACTTTATGTAGAGCAACCTTATTTTTTTCATACTCTCTTATCTCATATGCTCCATAAGAAAATACAACATTTATCCCTTTTTCTTTGGCAAAAAGATGAAACTCATTTAGTAATTCAATTTCTTCATCTTTATTGGCTTTGATAATGGACTTACTACCCAGCACATTTGATGAAGGTATATCAAGATGATACACTCCGTCCCCATATTTATTAAGACCACTTCTCATATAAGCCGGATCTTCTTTTACTTTATCTATAAGAGACGATATGGTTTTTTTAAAAAGTAAATGGCAATTTTCTATTTCTATTACATATTTACCGAATTCTAATTCATCCTGATTGCGATAATATTTATGAGCAAAAGAATTATAATACGATGTCATCTTTTGTAGTTCTAGGTTTCCTTGAATAGTCATATCATGTTCTATTGATAATACAATAAGGTCTCCTTCTCTCGCCACATCTTTTAATTCATTAAGTATAAATTTCAATCCTAGTTTGGCAAGTAATCCCAAATTAACTATTGGAGTTTCTAATTCTCTTTCGATAGTTTCACTATCAACACCAAACACTAAGTTTGATCCTCCTGCAAGTATGATTTTAGGTTTTTTTATATTTTCTATTCTCTTATGCTTATCTGTGAGAGCAGCCATGTACTCATTAGTTTTTAAACGATCACCTTCTAAAAAAAATAACAACAATACAACTCCAGTAAGAATGCTTAGAAATATTAATATTTTTAATAGAAACTTTTTCATCTTAAAACTGGAAGTATATAAATTGATGATTTTGTCCTGAGAAGTACAAAATCATTCCTATTAAACTTAAATATGTTGACCACCTCAACGGGGTAGGTAATTTATAGTTAATTGAGGCTATTGCAAATTCATTTCTTCTACCCATCCATTCAATAAGTAGAAACACAAAAACCAACAACAATATTTTTTTAGGAAAAATCTCTGGATATTCTAATAAAGAAGATGAAAAGACCTCTGAAAGTATTTGGATTGCTTGCGTTACATTTTCAGCTCTAAAAAAAATCCAGGCTACTATTGTCAAACCAAAGGTTAACAAAATCTGACCAATCTCTTTTATCGATGGAAAAGTTTTATCAAATGCAACTATTTCTAAATTATTTCGATTATTGCCAGATAACAGTAATGGTAAAAAATACAAAGCATTTAAAGCTCCCCAAATTATAAACGTCCAATTAGCACCATGCCAAAATCCACTCACAATAAAAATGATAAAGGTATTTCTTATTTTCATACCGGTTCCTCCTCTACTTCCTCCAAGAGGTATGTACAGATAATCACGAAACCAGGTGGATAATGATATGTGCCATCTTCGCCAAAACTCGGCAATATCTCTTGAAAAATATGGGAATGCAAAATTGCGATTTAATGAAAAACCAAATAATCTAGAGGTTCCTATTGCGATATCTGAATACCCGGAGAAATCACCATAAATCTGAAATGTAAAAAAGAGGGCGCCAATTAATAAAGTGCTTCCTCCAAACATATCTGAATCATTAAATATAGTATTTGCATATCCCGCACAAGTATCAGCAATAACAACTTTCTTAAACAATCCCCATAAAATCTGTCGTAAACCATCGGTTGCATCTTCATATTTAAATACTCGTTTTTTATAAAACTGAGGCAACAAGTTAGTAGCTCTTTCTATTGGACCAGCAACCAGCTGAGGAAAGAAAGCAACAAATGAAGAAAAAACAATAAAATCACGAGTAGGCTCTAGTTTGTTTCTATAAATATCAATAGTATAACTTAGGGTTTGGAATGTATAAAAACTTATTCCAACTGGAAGAATGATGTTTAATGAATTGCCTTGAATTTCAAATCCAAAAAATGTAAAGGCCGTGACAAAGTTGTCTAAGAAAAAATTATAATATTTAAAAAAGCCTAAGAATCCCAGATTCACAAGAATACTGGTCCAAAGTAGCATTTTTCTTTTTGAGGATATTTTTGTTCTTTTTAAAGACAATCCAACAGAAAAATCCACGATACTACTAAACAAAATCAAAGATAAAAATCGCCAATCCCACCAGCCATAAAAAATATAACTCGCCACCACGATCAAGAGGTTCTGTATTTTCAAGTTTTTATTAAAAACAAACCAGTACAGTAAAAATACTATAGGTAAGAAAATGGCAAAATCCAGGGAATTGAATAGCATAATTAGTGATTAACGTAAAAGTGTTTTTTAACTACATTTTTTGCATTTTGTAAAATCAGCTCTTTACTCCATTTAATAAAATTATCATTCCATCGTTGTGGATGAAATGTAAACATGACTTGATCTGGAAAAATACCGGCATCAACGGTTTTGATAATTTCTGAAGTTCTATGATAGGTTTTTGAGAAATTGGTTTCTACACGATCTCTTACACTTGTTTTGTGACCATCCCACTTTCTCCCTGTATCAGTTAAATAATAAACCTGATTATAATCTACATCAAAATATGGTTCGGCAATAATGCCATACTCTTTATAATCATAGGTTTGCCAAAGATCTTTAGAATCATATTTTGATAGCGGAGATCCATGCATACAGATAGTACTTACAGGAGCTAATGCTCTTAAAGCTTCTAAATTGGTTGCAAAATCCTTAATCCCTAATTCAAGATTTCCTTTGGTGGTTGTCAGGCATTCATAGTGGTAACCGATCTCATGCCCTAGCTCAGATATTTCTTTAATAATACTTTCATCCCAACTCTCTGGAACCGCTCTAAAATAATATGTTCCTTGAACTCTATTATTTGCTTGTATTTTTGCAAATGCCAAAGAATTAGCAGGAAGTAAATCCACATCGTGCCTTAGTACAATGCTCCTTTTTTTAGGATTGGATATAAATTCTTCAAAAGTCTGAAACTCATAATTATCTTCAATCAATGAGGTTAAGAATTCTCTATATTTTTGAACAGTAAAATCAATCATTTATATGAAAATTGTAATTGTGGATTATTTATTATTTCATCTTTACTCTTAGGATAATTTTCTACAAACCACACCATAAAAGCAGTGATGTCTATTTTATCATTGAGTAGATTAACACGTCTGTCAGCAAAAGTTTTTTTACGATCAGGAATGTTTTCTATTTCTTTAATTTTTTCAAAGACTCCTTTTTCATTCTGAAAATTAAATACCAACCCATACTTTTCTTGATCCTCATTATAAGACCTTCTTATAGAATTAACATAAATTGAAGGAGTTCCTAACACTCCAGATTCTGCAGCCATTGTTGCTCCTTCTCCTATAAACAATTCTGCACCCGCCAAAACTTCATGTATATCTTCTGGAGCAATTTTTATTTTATAGGATTCATACTTTTCTGGCAAATACCCTTCTGAAGTAATGAACACTCTATATCGACTAGCCAGATAATCAATTATTCTTTCTTTTTCGGTTTCAGAAAAACCATTGTGCCCTCTATCATGAGAAGCATTCCAAGACACAAAACGTACAATTACATATTTTTCATCAGGGGTAAGGTTTAGAATTTTGTGCTGGTTATTTTTTGTTTCAAAATAATTAGGGTGTAAATATGCTAATTCATGATATGATTGATATCTAATTTGTTTATTACCTAAATCTTCAAACAACACATCTGGAGTAAGGACACACGAAGTAAAAGGAAGATATAATTTCATTTGTTCCCAATTACCCGAGTCTTCTAAAGAGACATGTGGTTTTCTTAAAATGGCGGCGGCGTGTGCTGCATATGGTGACCCGTGGCTCATAAAAATATCTGGTTTAAATTTTAGTCCTTGTATTAGTTCAAGGATGTCAAATTTTATCAACCCCAAAATTTTACCAAAAGTGCTATTGTATTTTTTCCCAAAGGATACAAACGGAAGGTTGGCTGCTTTCAAAAGCTCAATTTCAAACTCTTTTTCTCTACAGGTAAAAAGAAATTCATGACCTTTTTCTTTCATGCAGTATGCAAAATTCCTGAATAAATGAACATGTCCCGGATGACCTATGTCGATTAGAATTTTCATTGTTTATTGTATTACCATTTTTTTAATGCTTTTACTGCTTGCTTTCCCAAATTATACAGGAATGGATTTGCTACATAAACAAACCTCCCATGTTCAACAAGTTCTCCTCCAAATTTTGATTTAAACTCTCTAACGCCATAATCTTCATCTGGTTTACCTGCTCCCATAAAATCAAATCGGGGAATCTGGTTTTCACAAGCATATTGTATTGCCGACCAGGTTGCCAAAATACTGGGATAGATGTTTTTATAAACCCCATCTTTACCACAGACATACCATTCATAAATCACCTTATCTTTTAAGAAAGGACAAACAATTCCTCCTATTACTTCATTATTAAAAAACACCAGAAAAATTTTAGCAATTCTTTGACTCCATAATGTGGTAAAGAAAAATAGATCTGGTAATGGAGTTTTTACTTTTGTCTTATATAGATTACTCAGTATTTCATAAAAATCTGCGATTTCTGATTCTGTTGTAGCCTCTTTTATTTCTGCTCCTTCTTTTAGGCTTTTTTTGATTTGTCTGAGTTTACTACTGCTCAATCTTTTTTTAGCTAATTCCTGGGTATCACAGGTCACATGAAAATTAAGATGTGGATGATACTCAAAACCTATTTCCTTCAACACTTCTTTATGGTTACTATAATTATTGAGATTGCGCGTTTCTATATAAATAACCTTATGTTTAAGCTGTTTAACAACGGTTTTAAACAATTCTGCTATGTGCTCTTTTTCTACATCTTTTGATATGATTGGACCTCCATAAATAATAGCTCTGCTAGTAAATGAAGATTTGATTCCTTTTTCTTTTTGTACTATGCCTGCTACAAAAGCAGTTATTTTTTTATCATATTCGATTGCATAGGAAAATGTTTCCAGGCCTACTGTATTAAAAAAATGAAGTGCTTCTATTGTTTGAAAAAAATTAGCAGATTCATTTTGCATCAGTTCTTCGATTTGTTCTGAACTGAGTTTGAAAACACTGTCATGTATGGTTAAAGTATTGGTCATCATAATACTTCTTTATAAAGGTTGGTTAATTTTGTGGCAATAACCTCAGCATTTAAGTGAGGGATATGAAATCTTCCGTCTGGTTTTCTTGAAAATTCCAATGCGCGTTCTAAGCAATTGGCTATTTCTTTTTCATCAAACCCTGTTACAAAGCATCCGGCTGCATCTCCTATTATCTCTTTTATATCTCCGACATTTACTGCTACAATTTTGCAATTGCAAGCCATAGCTTCTTTGATTACATTGGGTGATCCTTCCCAGAGACTAGTAAGTATTACTACATCTGCTGCATTAAAATAAGCAGGCATATCCTGATTAGGAACATTTATCAATGCGTGCAGTTCTACATCCTTCTGGTTGATTAACTCAAAAGATCTTTGAGCAAGTGCATAGTTTTTCTCTCTACGATTAGGATTGGCTGCAAAAAGTATATGCTTTTTCTTTTGATCCCAGCCCGTAATTTTTAATGCCTCTTGTTTTGGGATTTGAACAAATTTGTTGAAATCTACTCCGTTTGGAAGAATTGATGCTTTTTCAATTCCACACGATAACTTCATGTCTTGTGATTTTACAATCACTTTTTTCCAAAATAAAAAATGACATATCTTGATAAGATATTTTAGTAAAGGAGATGCTTTAACATCACTCCCCATTAATGAAACTACCAGCGGTTTTCCTCCAGCTAATGCAGCAACAATAGCACTTAAAGAATAGTGTGCATGTATTACATCGTATGTATTTGATTTAAGAAATCTTTTAAGCACAAAAATATGTTTGAAATATCCTTTGATTCCTTTTTCTTTTATGGTGAAAAAAGAAACTTCATGTCCTATTTCTTTTAATGAATTTCCTTGATTAAAGACAATAGGTGATATTCCATTTTTTGTATTCCCGCTACTTACAAATAGTATTTCCATAATATCACAAATTTGATTTACGATTGAGCACTAAGACTGTAGGCTTTATTTACTTTCTTTTTTTTGTTTAAATAGGATACAATGCTATCAGCATATACTTTTTCGATATCCAGTTTTTTAGTTATAAAATCCCAAGAATCTTCTTTTCTTGTAAAATATCCATCAGAATAAGGAATCCCTGCTGTTCCAAAATACAAGGACTGAAACTCTATTAGATAAAATTCTTTTCCATCAAAAGCTATATCAATAGAAAGGTGAGGCACATCCATTTTGTTATAGATACTTTGTGCATAATCAAACAATCCTTCTGGAGCTTCTGCTTGTAGTCCATAGAAATAATTATCATATCCTCCTCCACTAGCTTTTATGCCTCTTCCTTTTAAAAGAGGTCTTTTAAAAATGTACATCTTCTCTTCAAAAACATAAACTTTCCAATCATTCTTGAGATCAGGAATAAATTCTTGTAAAATGAATTTTTGTCGATAAAGAGATTCTCTGATGTACCCTTTATGCTTAAGCGCACGCCCATAATCTCTAAAATCAGTTTGATAGTTTCTTTGATTAACCTCTTTTACTTTTGTAATAAGTTCTTTTTCAGATTCCACCAAAGAAACACCTGTACCCGAAGCTCCACCAGATGTTTTAAATACTACCGGATAATTTACTGTATCAAGATTCATTAATAAATCTTTCATTGATCCAAACATTCGAGCTTTTATATTATCTGTCAGCTTCAAATATTGACGCATTAGCTCCATAAAAACTTTATTATTGTTTGCTCTAAGGTGCTTGTAATTAGGGATTACTTGGGCTCCTGATAATTCTAATGAATAGATAATGTCTTCTATATATGATTTATACTTGTATCCTATATCTTCAGAAGATGTGTAAATGATATTTTGACCTTCATAGTTTTCATTCTCCAGATCAATATCATGAAGGTATTTATATTCTATAGTATAATCCATCTCTTCAAAATAGTTTGACAGCTTTTGCTTATCCATCCCACTACGATATGGAATATCAAAATGTTTTGAACCAAACTTTGACTTATAGTCCATTAATGCTATTATAGAGCTCATAGTATTCTGTTTTTAAGTTGGAAGATTTTGATGATATATTATGTATTAGGGCTATTGACATTAGTAAGGTGTCACGTTTTTTTTCTGGAGTGTATGGTGTTAAATTATCTTGTAGGTCCTTTAAAATCTTAGTATTAAACATTCCTTGATTCTTTTGCAGGATCTCAGATATTTTTTTTCGATTAGCCTTAATTCCAGAAATGATTCCTAAATTGTCTAAATTAGTTTTGGCCACTTTTCTTTTAAATCTTTTGTTTAAGAAAGGAAGTATGATGTTATGAATGTACCTTGGATCTCTTACATCAATTGGACGATATCCTTTTCCTGTTTTTTGATGGTATATATGAGTATTCGTTTTTCGGATTATATCTGAGTACAGATATTGCCCTTTCATTCGTTTTATTGGATTTTTAGTAAAAAAATCATTATTAGCCCCTGCGTAACCAGTAGCTAGTAATTCTTTTACAAAATTATAGTCCAGGAAAGGGGTTCTTACATTTAGATATTTTTGTTGAAGGGTGATCCATTGTCCAAAAAACTTTCTGAATATTTCTTCGAATACAAAAACATAAAAACGTTGATTCATAGAAAGGTCTGAAGGCAATTCTTGTTTATAAGCTATAACTTCCTCAATAAGTTCGTCCAGTTCTTCTCTAAACTCCTCTTGGTTTAGTACTTCTAAAGGTTTTGCGTTCTTAAGAGCTTCTCTGATTTCTTTTTCATCATTTAATTTAAATACATCCACCAGGGCTTGAGATGTTACAGCTCCTGTATTATGTAATGCTCTAAACAATTCGCTTCCTGCCGCTCCTGATATGAGATAGTTTGTGTTCTTTGAAATTTCTTTTGTGCTATAAAGAAAGTGAGGGTATAAAAATCCATTTCCTAAATATCCAGAGGATGTATATTCAATTGCATTTTGATAATAATCTGATTGAACATATGACTCTTCTCCAAGATCAAAATACTGATAAGGGATATTCAAAAACTCACTATTTTGTTGTGGTATAGTAACATCATCATTTTCTGGTCTTCCAAATGAAAATGTTTCAAACTGTTTTTGATGATGTGTAGCACAACTCACCAAAGTTCTACCGTCAAACCCGCTTGTAAACGCAACTTGAAATGGTTTATCAGGGAAGTATTTCTTAGTAGTTTCTATAAAAAGATCGCTCAGTTTTCGAGCAGTTTTCTCTCCTCTCATCGGAAAGAGAACAAATAAATCTTTCATCGAAATATGCTTTGATAATCTTATCTTATTATTTCTAAGAGTTATGAAAGTATGACTAGGCAACAGATTAATTTGCTTAAACAAGGTTCTATTAAAAAATCCATAATTAAACAGAAGGTTTTCTAGAATAAACTTCTTATCAATTTCTAATTGATCTTCTAAATGATTTTTTATCAAATCTATTGATGAAGAGATAAAACAGTGACGAGAACAATAATAAACTGGAAGCATACTAAATAAGCTGTTATACACTTTAATTGTATTTCCTTTAATTATTATAGCATAAAAATGTCCTCTTTGTTTTGGAATATCATTATCTGCGACAGTAAAAAAATCTTGTATAGAATCCAGGTAATCTCCTATGATAATTATTTTTGCACCTGTTATATTATACTCTGTATAGTTTTTTTTAGAACTAAACAGGAACCAGTCATTGGTTAATTGTATAGACTCCTTTTTAGAAAGTTTATGGATAAAATCTTTATTTACGATTATAAAATCATTCATTCTTCATCAGTTTAGATTAATCCTCTGTTTGATAGTTTAAATAAATTCCAAAATAATATTGTCATAAATATCACAGACAGATATTGTATCCAATGCTTATTACGCTTAGGGTACTTAGTAGCAATACCATCTGCCATAAAAATTATTAAAAACGGTAATGCTAATATTTGAAAACGATCTTGAAAAGATATTCCTGAAACTGCCAGAACCATGATGTAAATAAGAGCAAAACTGCCAACAAAAATGGCCGATTTATTCCTGGTTTTATATACATTAAAGAGCCCGAGGAACACAAAAAAGTACAGACAGTTTCTAATAATTTCATTTTGGAAATGTGAGTAAATTCCTATTTGGGCAGCTTCAAAATTTAACAATGACGGAAAAGGAGTTATAATTGCAGCCGCAATCAATAATGGACTTATTATAGCTGCGGCATATGTAACCCCTCTTTTTTTGGAAGTATCGCTTAATTCGTTTCCAAATTGATCCTGACTTGCTTCTATAGCTGTTTCTATATGTTTATCCATTCCAAGCTCTTTCATTACCAAAAAACTACCTATAACGAACAGCATAGAAACAGAAATAGCAGATATCTTATAATTTCTACTTGATGTTTTATGAAGAAGTATTTGTAAAATGACACAAGTCATAATAATAGGAGCCAATATCACTCTGAAGTAAAAAATAACTCCAAAATGAATCAGGATCACAAGTGCATTTAACACCCTATATTCTTTACTTGTGATAATCTTATGCGTGAGATAGGCAATATTGACTATCAAAAAGATCAATGTGGTTTCTTTTAAATAAAATCCGGTAAACCATAATAAAGAAGGCATTAGCATTGCTATTATACCCGCAAGTCGAGCTCGTTTTTCGTCATATAGAAAACGAGATATTTGATATATTCTAACTACTGTAACGCTTGCTAATAATGCATTAAATAACTTGATTAATAATATGTTTTTACCAAACAAATAATAGATAAATCCTATTATCGTCGCAAAGCCATAATCCGTTTCACTTTTCCATATTTGAGCCAGAGCCATCGAAATAGGCCTACCCTCATCAAGAGCGTCTGCAACCATAGTTCCTGAATAATGATAATTCCAGGAATCTTGCGCATGAATCTCCATCGGTAGGTTTGCAGGGTCATAGAAATATGTTAGTAAATACAATATCTGAATGGCAGCAAATCTATAAAGCAAACTATGCAGAAATATTCTTTGAATGAAGCTATCTCTTTTTTGCCAGGCATTAGAATAATACTGTAACCCTACTACGAAAAAAAAGATAGTTCCTGTACCTGTCAACAAAATCGGTAGTGGCATAATATAATTTGGAAATGCAATGATGTGTAACAGTAAAACTGCTACTGCAAAAAATATAAAAACATTTGTATTTCCTTTTGTCCAATACATTATGCCGATTTGTTTTGATAGGTTTCACATACTTTGCTTATATCGTAGAATTGTTCAAAATAAACTCTGGCATTAGTACTCAATGCTTTTCTTTCATCTTTACTCAGTCTTATATACTCGATGATTGCTTCTGTCAAAGAGGATGCTTTAAAGTCGTCGATTAAATATCCATTTACTTCATTAATTATAAGGTCTTTTAAACCTCCTGCAGGAGTTGTAATTACCGGAACTCCCATAGATAAAGCTTCAAGAGCTACTATTGGCATTCCTTCTTGTACAGAGCTTACGATAAGGGCATCTGCTTCTGATAAAAAATCTGCAGCATTATTTTTTGCTCCCGCTAAGAATACATTAGGAGCATTAATTTTTTTAAGTTCATCACTTAATATTGGATCCATCTCATTACCAATATGAATACACATTGAATTGGGATATTTTGCGTGTATTTGTTCAAAACTCTGTGCCAGCATTTTATAATTCTTATGCTTATTGATGTTTCCTATTGCCAAGAAACGTTGCCCTATTTGTGGCTTAATAGAAAAGCTATTCCAGAATGTTTTTATTTGAACCGGTTCTCTCTGAGCATGATAACTTTTGATCCCATTATTGATATATGTCGATCTAAGTTTTGGAAAACTCTGCTTGAGTTGTTTGTATATAGATTTAGCAACACATACATGTAAAATCTTATTATTTATGAACCGAAGTTTATTAAGGTATTTTAAAATAGGTTTCCAATTTTCAAAACTGCTATGTATCGTATGAATATAGGCCAACTTTGGTTTGAGGAACGAAACACCATAGATATAATATAGAGGGTTATGAAGATGAACAAATACTTGATTAGGTCCTAATTTTCCAATCAGAGAATTAAGCTGGAAAAACTGTTTAACACTATATTTTTTTAACCATTGAAGTTGATGTACTATGATTCTATCATCAATATGATTAATATAATTTTCTTCTGTATTTGTTATTCCTGTAACAACAATCAACACCTCATTATCAACAACCTGTTGATTGGCAAGTTGTACAACAAAGTTTTCGGCACCGCCGATATTTAATGTCGATATGATATGAATGATTTTCATCTATACTTGTCTTCCGTAAATCCAACTATCCACAACTTTATGCCCTGTATAGTTATACAATACTTGAAAATTATTTGCTTTTAAAAATTCTGAAACTTTGGATTTAATCTGGCGATCTTCATCAAAAAGAAAATCATGACAGGAAACAGCTATATTTTTGGTGATTTTAATAGCTTCTTTCATTCCTTCTATCATTTGTAATTCTGACCCTTCAATATTTACTTTTAAAAAATCTATATTTTGAATCTGCTTTTCCTGAATAAAATGATCTAAGGTTACTCCGTTTACTTGAACCCCTTTTGATTCTGAATTGACTGCATCAACTTGATAATTATTACTTTCTTCAATCCATAATTTTTGATTGTTATTAGTAATGGCAAGATTTAGGTTCTCTGAAGTTTCTATTCCGTTTTTAGCACATAATTCTACTAGTTTTTGATGACTGCTTTTACTAGCTTCAATCGAATATATTTTACCACAGTTTTCGGTTTTTTCATCAAAATAAAGAGTCTCAGTTCCTATTCCAGCTCCCACATCTATTATTACATCTCCTTTTTTAGGTATATAATATTTACAAGCAATCCTTTCTATACTTTTATAAAGCTTGTCTTTACTAAAATTGAAATATGGTTTTTTTACCAGATATAAGTATTGCTCTTTATTTTTAAGCCAATACATATCATAATCTTTATCATACTCAACACTATTATTGTTGTTCATTAACACTTTGCTAATAATTCCTAAAAATCCAGCTTTGCTCTTTTTACCCGGAATTAACTCGATTATGGCATTGATAATACCTGCCACTATTTTTTTTATCAGTTGTTTCATTTTTTTGTCGAAATTTTATTAGTTATCAGGTTTTGTAATTCGATGAGTTCTCTAAATTTTAATAAGCGCGACAGTAAAAGATAGAGAACCATAGCCAGGCTAATACCTAAAAGTAATTGTGCAAATTCATTAGAAAAGAAATCACTTATAAAGGACGCGCAGTATGTTGCTATTAGACTAACAACCAGATATGGAAACAAATCTTTTAATTGATCGACTGCAGAATATTTTATATATTTTTTGGTATAATGAGTATTGATAAAAAATCCTAGAAATGAAACTATTACGTACCCTATACTCATCCAGATCAAACCAAATTTATAAGTAGAAATTATTGCTACGATTATGAGCGCATTCTTTATAAATTCTAATTTCAAAAACAGGTCTGATCTTCCTTTGGCATTTAAAAAATTAAGGTTGATGTATTGTAATGGATGAAATATAATTTCTAAGGATAATATCTGTAATAAAATAACGGTAGGAAGCCACTTACTAGTTAGCAGAATTAAAATAATAGTTTTTGAATAAAAGATAAGTATACAAATAACCGGAAACAGAACGAATCCAGTTAATTTAACACTTCTTTCAAGTAGGTTCTTTACTTTTAAATCTTCATCAATAACCTTTACAAGAACAGGAAATGTAACACTTTGCAGGATTGTATTAACTAAGGTAGAAGGAATTTGTTTAAATAAAGTTGCTCTTGTAAAATACCCTAACTCTTCGGCTTTATATATTTTACCAATAATTATTAGATATATATTCTTAAAGAAGATTTTGAGTAATTCTGACAACATAAGCTTAGAACCAAAACCAAAAAGAGCATTAAAGGATTGCTTATTAAATATTATATCTGGTTTCCAGTTATTAAGTAACCAATATAGAACGGCCATTACCAGGCTTCTTACCAATGATTGATAAACTAATGCCCAAACACCATAATCAGTCATTGCCAAGTATATTCCCACAGCACCACCCATCAAGGCTGAAACTATATTTATTATGGCAAGTGTTTTAAAATCAATTTTGGTTGTTATGTATGCTTTATGTACAATAGTTGTTGATACTATAATAACATTTAAACCTATTACCTTTATAAGGTCAGCCAGAATTTGAGTTTCATAAAAATCTGCTATAAAACCTGCGCTTATAAACAAGATCAGGTATAGAAAACAGCCAACAACGATGTTAAAGAAAAATATTGTAGAATAATCGGTTTGATTTACATCTTTTTTCTGAACCAAAGCTGTAAAAAATCCGCTATCCACAACAGATTGTGATATAGCAATAAAAATTGCAATCATTCCGATTAGTCCATAATCTTCTGGCAGTAAAATCCTGGCCAATATAATGCCAAGAGTAAACTGTATAAAGAGCGTAAGAAGTTTATCCAAACTACTCCAGACTAACCCCGTAGTGGTTTTTTCTTTTAAAATCGTCACTTAATATCTATTAATTAGTTGGTAATTAATGGGATTACTATACTCCAGAGTATTCTTTTACCCCATTTAGTTTATTAAGCAATGGATGATAATCACCTCTAAGCGGGCTTATTTCGGCATTTCTTATATCATGAACCAATTGAACTGCTGGTTTGGCATGTCTTAACCCAAATCCGTTTCCTTCAAGGATTTTTTGGTAGCTTTTTGTATGAAGTTCTGTAAAGCCTGAGCTAAATTCTATCTCTTCTCCATCTACCTGAATCGAACGATATGTTCTTTGATTTTTAAGTTTTACAGATTCAGGTATATTATTATAATCGATGGATAAAAACCACTTAACTCTAGCTCTTTCTAATTCTAAGTACCCAGAAGCATTGTAGGGGTCGTGTTTATGCACAATATTTTCTGTTACTCCTCCAAAAATCCAAAGAAGCATATCAAAAAAATGAATCCCGATATTAGTTGCAATTCCTCCAGACTTGGCTATTTCTCCTTTCCAGGAATTGTTATACCAATTGCCTCTTGAGGTTAGATATGTTAGCTCAATATCATAGATCTTATCTTTTGGACCATTTTCTATCATTTTTTTTAATGCGATAATACTATGATGTAGTCTCAATTGTAGAATGGTATTCACTGTTTTACCGGATTCTTGCTCTATTTCAATAAGAGATTGGATATTCCAAGGGTTCAATACTAATGGTTTTTCGCATATAGCATGAGCTCCTCTTCTAAGTGCCATTCTTATGTGGGCATCATGTAAATAGTTAGGTGTACAAATACTTACGTAATCAATAGGAATCCCTTTTCTTCTTTTCATCTTTTCGAGATGACGATCAAAACGTTCAAACTCAACAAAGAAATTAGCTTCTGGAAAATAACTATCTAAAACACCAACACTGTCAAATTTATCCAGTGCTGCCAGAAGATTGTTATTCGTTTTTTTAATAGCTTGTAGGTGTTTTGGTGCTACATATCCTGCAGCCCCAATCATAGCAAAATTTTTATTCATAATTCTTAATATTTTTAAACATCGATTATGTTATTGTATTCATAGAAAATGGGGGAATCAGTATCTTTTTTTTAAACCATTTGTTTACTTTTTGATTTAACAACTAGATTATTCTTTAGTACATAAATTTCTTTGCTTTCTGGACAGATCGCAATTCCTTCATCATCAAAATGTAGTCGATGTCCGTATTCACTCATCCATCCGATTTGTTTTGAAGGGTTTCCTACTACCAATGCATATTCATTAATGGTTTTGGTAACAACTGCACCTGCTCCTACAAATGCATATTTTCCTATATCATTGCCACAAACTATCGTTGCGTTTGCACCAATAGTAGCTCCTTGACCTACATTGGTTTTGCTGTATGAACCTCTTCGGTTCACAGCGCTTCTAGGATTAATTACATTGGTAAATACGCAAGAAGGCCCCAGGAAAACATCATCCTCGCAGGTCACGCCTGTATATACAGATACATTGTTTTGGATTTTCACATTGTTTCCTAAAACAACTTTAGGAGATATCACTACATTCTGGCCGATATTGCACTTATTACCAATTATTGAGTCTGACATTATGTGTGAGAAATGCCATATCTTGGTTTGTTCTCCAATAGAACATCCTTCATCAATTACTGCGGTTTCGTGCGAAAAATAGTTTTGCTTCATATATTATAATTTATAACCAAAAGACTACAGATACAGAGTGTTGTAGGTGATTGGCATTACCTGGTGTATTATTGTCAATAGAAAATTTTCCTATCGTTTGAAAATTAAGCCAGGTATATGTTCTTATTTTTATATTTAATCCTACTCCTACATTGATGCTATTATTCAATACCCAATCAAAAAAATTACCTCCCCATCCGCCTATGATATACGCATCATATTTAGAGTGTCTAGGATCTTTCCAATAATTAGATGTATAGTTTTTAATCATAATATCAACTGCAAAGTAGTTTACTCTTTCATTGTTAATAACACTGTTTATCTTTTTCCCTCTGTCGAATTCATTAATAGATAAAACCATAACAGCTCCAAAATCATATTCAAATCTTCTTTCTATCGATCCTTTTATCAGTTTTGAGAGGTTCCAATTATTCTCTACATCCAGTAATTCGTCAAAACGACTACCAGAATTATCTACTATGTTGACTCCAACTCCTAATATCCATGGATCATATTCTTGACTAAATATGGTACCACCTTTTATGATAAAAAAAAGCAGGGTTAATACTTTAATTAAATCCATATAAATGGTGCTACTTTTTTAAATTTTTAGACGTGTTTACCTTTTACATATCCTTATTACAAAGGATATATGGTCAATTAAATATTTGATGTAGGGTAATTTAAATAATGAGGTGATTGAGTTTTGACTTAACTCTATAGTAATATTATTTAATAATCAAATACCAACTTTTTTAATGTTGCAGTATGAGAGTACATTTACGTAAGTAATGAATTTGTTATAAAGTTAGGAGAAATTTCCCTTATTCATATATAGATAAGCCTCAAAATATTTATGTTAATCACGTAATCTACAATATTTTAAGAAATTATATTCTTTTGTGAAGAGGTGTCAAAAATATGAAAAATATCTCACTTTAAGTTTTTTTTTATACAGATTTTTGAAATGAATTAGTAATTCCTATACAATGATAGACACTATATAAAAAAATGGTAGATTTTATTCAACAATAGTAATCAATCAAAAACAAATAAAATCATTTGGAGAATTCATTTTTTTAATTAAAAAATACACATAAACCATTGTTTATCAATAATTAAACCATAATCGATGATAAAATAAATCAACAAATAGAAGTTACTAAAAACAAGAAAACATTAAAAATTAATAATGCACCATATAGGATAATACAATTTAGGTTTCGAACTCAATTTAATCTGTCTTTTTGAATATTATAAATCTACAAATATCAAATCTGCAAAAATCATATAAAATAATAGTTAAAAAAAGATATATTTTGGGGAAAAATCCCTTATTTCAACGTTTAAACTACCTTATATTTGAGGTTTAAACGTATGCAACTAAGCGATCTATTAATTAACTTTGAGTAACCCAAATTTATTTTTCACGCTAATATTCCTTTCGTCATTGTTTTGCGTGCTGTTCCATTAATCACAGTATTTACTAATATCCGTTCAAAATTTTAGTTCGGAGCTTTCTTTGGTTTATACAACTACTACTATTGCTTTTTCATTATGGTAAAAAAATACGCATTTTTTCTGTTATTAATTATACCTGTATTTCTCAGCGCTCAGCTTAGTGATTTACACTATTTACCGCCCTTAAAACAAGGAAATGGAGGCACCGGATCTATCAATCAACAACGATTATATTTTTCTACTCCCGAAACTACTCCTTTTGATGTTAATATTTATAGAGGAACTAATACAACCCCCATTGCAACAATATCCGGATTATCTAATAGTAATTCACAATCCTACACACTGGGCAATGGAAATAATGGAATAACATTAATAAGTACAGCCAATACTGGTCAGGTATTAAACAATGCCGGTATAAGGGCTGAATCATCAGGAGGTCAGAAATTTTATCTTAATTATAGAGGGAGATCAAATTCACAAGCTACCTCATTAACTTCAAAAGGGCGACAAGCAATTGGAACTTCTTTTAAATGGGGTGGTCGTCCTAATTATGGAAATGGTCATAATACGCTTAATGCCACCTTAGGTATTATGGCTACTCAAAACGGAACAACAATTAATATTTTTGATTTTGGAGATGAATGTACCTTCAGGAATGGCAATGATGCTGATGGTTATCCTACTGGAGGAGCTACCAGTGTATCAATAATATTGCAAGAGGGTGAGTCTTATGTTTTGGAAGCGCCAAGAAATAATGGTAATGCTAATATCGATTGTTGGTTGGGTGCTAGTGTTCAATCTAATCTTCCTATTGTTATTTCTAATGGAAATCTTAACGCGGCTCCATTAGAAGGTGCAAATAGTAGAGACGCTGGTATTGATCAGCCGGTTCCTGAAAATGTTCTGGGTAGAGAATATGTTTTTGTGCGGGCAGGAGGAACAAATGTTAATGAAACACCAATAATAATTGCTACCCAAAACAATACAGAAATTTATGTAAATGGAGCCGCATCTCCTATTGCTACTATCAATAACGGAGATTACTTTGTCATCCCAGGATCCAACTATTCTTCTGGAACAATGGGAGGCAATATGTATGTAACCACTTCTAAAGAAGTGTACGCTTATCAAAATATCGCTGGTTCTAGCGGTAATCAAACAGGAGGAATGAATTTCATTGCTCCTGTAAATTGTTTATTACCACCAGATTTAGATAATATCCATAATATTCAAAATGTAGCTGGATTAGATTTTACGGGAGGAATTGCAATAACAGCTGCTGCAACTACACCTGATGCTAATATCATAGTAACCGATAATAGCGGAACTGTGAGTTTGCCTGCATCAATACCTATAATTAACGCAACAGGAAGTTCTGATTGGAAAACGATAACGGTGTCTGGATTAACAGGTAATATTATAGTAAACTCAACAGGTCCCATTGCGGTTGGTTTTTTTGGTGTTAGCGGAAATGCCGGTATTGCCGGATATTTTTCTGGGTTTGATTCTGTTCCTGTAGTCGAAGTAGATGTTACCGGAGGAGGATGTTTGCCTGCAGATATTTTTGAAGTTTCTGGTGATTTTGATGCGTATCAATGGTATAAAGATGGTGCTCCCGTAGTAGGAGAAATTAATAGTACATACATGCCTACAGAGCCAGGTGATTTTTTTGTAGAAGTTACAAGAAGTACATGCACCTATAGCTCAGCGATCTTATCTGTTTATAATTGTAACCCTGAAATCGTAATTTCTAAAACATCAAATACTAATACCGCAATAGAAGGTGATACTGTTATTTTTACAATTGAAGTAGAATCTTTTAGTTTTGACCCTGTTACAAATCTAGTAATCAATGATGTACTACCTCCTGAATTTACAATCACGAATAGTACTCCTAGTTTTGGTTCGTGGACTTCTCCTGATTGGACTATTGGAACGATATTTCCCGGAGAAATCCATACACTCATATTAGAAACTACTGTGAATGAAATTACTGCTGGAACCACTGTTACCAATATTATAAACAATACTCAGGATCAAACTGATTTTAATCTTTTAACAGATGATCCCGATGAATCTGTTACTCTTATAAATAATGAGCTTGAAATTACAAAGACAGATAGCCCTGCCCCAGATGGAAGTTACGATACTGTTGGTGAAATAATCACTTATAATTTTGTAGTCACAAATACTGGAGATCAAATAATCCCTTCTGTTACCATTTCTGATCCTCTAATTGATAGTGGGAGTTTATCTCCTGCTACTGTAAGCAATCTGGGGATAGGAGCATCTGCCAATTTTACTGCCACTTACACTATAACACAAGCCGATATTGAAACCGATCAAGTAAGTAATTCTGCAATTGCTCAAGGTACATTATCTAATGGTTTTGTTATTTCTGATGTTTCTGATGATCCTGATGATCCAACCTCAACAACTAGTGACCCTACAATAACACCAATTGACCAGAAAGGTTCTTTGGTTTTAGAAAAAATCGCACAACCAGCAGCTGATGGTTTGTACGATGCACTTGGAGAAGTCATAACCTACGAACTTACTGTAATTAATACAGGTAATGTAAGTTTGGATAATGTCACGATTACGGATCCAAATATTGATCCAGGAAGCTTAAATCCTTCATCTGTAGCAAATCTGCCTGCAGGAGCTTCAGCAGTATTTACGGCAACTCATACTATTGTACAATTAGATTTTGATAATGGAACCGCAACTAATTCTGCAACGGTTACTGGCACAGAACCTGTAGAAGGAGCTATTATAACTGATATTTCTGATGACCCAACTACTTTAGCACCAAACGATCCAACTGTGGTAAGCATACCACAATTTGGACAACTTGATGTTACTAAAATTGATGATGCCCCAATTAATGGTCCTTATAACGCCATCAATCAAACTATAACCTATACGATTGTTGCTACCAGTGTTGGAAATGTAACTTTAACAAACATAAACTTAGTAGATCCCAATGCAGATACTATTACTCTCATAAGCACTACAGGAACTGATGCCGGAGGAGACAATGTTGTTGATAGTATGGCTCCTTTAGAAACAGCAACCTTCGAAGCGACACATATAATTACGCAAGAAGATTTGGACGTAGCACAGGTTTCCAATTTAGCTACTGTTGGAGCTCTGGATCCCGGTCTTGGTAGCGTAACAGATATATCTGATGATCCTGATGATCCTACATCAATAATAGATGACCCTACCGTGGTTCCTCTAATATCAGTACCTGCAATTAGTGTAACAAAATCAGCAGATGACAACAGTAATGTGATTGAAGGGCAGGTAATCACCTATACTTATACTGTATCAAATACAGGAAATGTAACTTTTGATGAAGTTAGTCTTTCAGACATACATTCAGGAACCGGAAGTTTGGGAAATATTACGTTACAAAGTACTACAGGAACTGATGATGCTTTGGATAATGATGTAGATGAATTAGGTCCTGGGCAAACTGCACAATGGACTGCAGAATATGAGATAACAACTACTGATATTCTAAATCAATCCGATATTACAAACACTGTAACCGCTAGTGCAACTCCAAGAACTGGAAGTATTGCAGATCCATCAGATCTAACGGATACCGAAATCATAACAGTAAATCCTTTCGAAATCATTTGTGGAGGCGATACTTTATCTCATGACTTAACTCTAGATGTAGACCCATCTATTGTATCTTTTAGCTGGTCAGCGACCGATGATCCTCTTGTTTCAGGAGAAACAACTTCTACTTCTACCGCTTCTGTTATTACAGACACATTAACAAATGTAACTACATCGGATAGAGAAATTACTTATACTATTACTGGAACGGATGCAACCTCATCTATTGTAGAAATATACACTTATAGTGTTATTGTACAGCCTTCTCCTAATCCCGAAATATTAGCAAGAACAGCTTCTATTTGTAGTGGAGACACTTTAAATCGAAATTTAATTTCACATATTGACAATTTTAATGATAATGTTGATTTCTCATGGTCAGCTGCGGATAATATCAATGTAACTGGAGAAACTATAACCACTAGTACCGATGACAGGATTCAAGATACGCTAATCAATACCAGTAATATTCCTCAAGAAGTTATTTACACTATAACTCCAACAGTCAATACTACAGGATGTACAGGTGTTTCTTATACATTAACCATAACAGTAGATCCTCCACCTTCAGCATTATCCAATCCCACAGAATTAATTTGTAGCGATGTCCCGCTAAATCATGGCCTTAGTCCAGATGTCGATATTGCTGGAAGCTCCTTTAATTGGAGCGCTGCCGATAATCCCAATGTAATCGGAGAAACAACTTCTAGCAGTACAGGTTCAATTATTACCGATACTATAACTAATATTTCCGGAATCCAACAAGTAGTAATTTATACTATTACGCCAACAAGCCCTGATGAATGCGTAGGGAGTGATTTTACACTTACTGTTACTATCGATCCTGAACCGTTTGTAGCTTCGCCACCAACCCAAACTATTTGTAGTGATACCGAACTTAACCATGATCTGTCTACGGATGTCGATTTAACAGGAAGTTCCTTTAGTTGGAGTGCTACAGATAATCCTAATATAACTGGAGAAACAACTGCTATTACAACTACTAATCTCATCACTGATACATTGGTCAACATTTCTGGTGTTGTAGAAATCGTAATATATACTATTACTCCTACTAGTCCCGATGGCTGTATAGGAGATAGTTTCAACTTTACGGTAACAATTAGTCCAGAACCATATGTTGCAAATGATCCTATCGAAACTATCTGCAGTAACACAACACTCAATCATGATCTAAATACAGATGTTAATATTCCTGGAACCTCATTTATGTGGGTAGCAAATGACAATCCAGATGTGACCGGAGAAACAATTTCTAATAGTACCGATAGTATAATTACAGATACTTTGATAAATACTTCTGGAGTGGTACAAACAGTAGTATATATAATTTTACCTGAAAGTAATTTAGGCTGTAGCTCTAATCCATTTGCATATACCTATATGGTAACTGTAAATCCTGAACCATTTGTTGCCACAGCCCCTACTCAAACTATCTGTAGTGATGAAACTCTTAGCCACAATCTCACAGCAGATGTTAATATACCTAGCACTACCTTTAGTTGGAGTGCTGCAGATAATCCTAATGTAACTGGAGAAACAACTGCCAATAGTACTGATACCAGTATTACAGATACACTTGTCAATATCTCTGGAACCGTACAAACCGTAATCTATACTATCTCTACTACAAGTCCTGATGGGTGTATTGGAGAAGATTACACCTTTACTGTCACCGTAAATCCTAAACCTTTTGTGGCAACAGCACCAACTCAAACCATTTGCGGTGACGATACGCTAAACCACGATCTCACAGCAGATGTAAATGTTACCGGAACTACTTTTAGCTGGAGTGCCGCAGATAATCCTAATGTAACTGGAGAAACAACTACGAATAGTAACAGTACCAGTATTACAGATACACTAATCAATATCTCCGGAACAGTACAAACGGTCATCTATACTATTACACCTACAAGTCCCGACGGATGTGTGGGAGACGATTATACATTTACAGTTACTATAAACCCTAAACCTTTTGTCGCAACAGCGCCTACTCAAACCATATGTGGTGACGATACGCTAAATTATGATCTTACAACAGATGTAAATGTTACAGGAACTACCTTTAGCTGGAGTGCTGCGGATAATCCTAATGTAACAGGAGAAACTATTGCTAATAGTACCGATACCAGTATCACAGATACACTTGTCAATATATCCGGAACATTACAAACAATAATCTATACCATTACACCAACAAGTCCAGATGGATGCATCGGGGATGACTATACATTTACGGTTACCATAAATCCTAAACCTTTTGTAGCAACAGCACCAACTCAAACTATTTGTGGTGACGATACTCTTAATCACGACCTTACTGCGGATGTGAATGTTACAGGAACTACTTTTAGCTGGAGTGCCGCAGATAATCTTAATGTAACCGGAGAAACAACTGCCAATAGTACTGATACTAGTATTACAGATACTCTAATCAATATCTCTGGAACCCTACAAACGGTCATCTATACTATTACACCTACAAGTCCCGACGGATGTGTGGGTGATGATTATACATTTACAGTTACAATCAATCCTAAACCTTTTGTGACCACAGCACCGACTCAAACCATCTGTGGAGATGATACGCTAAACCACGATCTCACAACAGATGTAAATGTTACCGGAACTGCCTTTAGTTGGAGTGCTGCAGATAATCCTAATATAACCGGAGAAACTACCGTACTAACAACTACTAATCTTATTACAGATACGCTAGTAAACATTTCTGGAACAGTACAAACGGTCATCTATACTATTACACCAACAAGTCCGGATGGTTGCGTGGGAGATGATTATACGTTTACGGTTACCATAAATCCTAAACCCTTTGTGGCAACAGCACCCACTCAAACTATCTGTAGTGATGATACGCTAAATCACGATCTTACAACAGATGTAAATGTTACCGGAACTACCTTTAGTTGGAGTGCTGCCGATAATCCTAATGTAACAGGAGAAACTACTGCGGGTAGTACTGATACCAGTATTACAGATACACTAGTAAACATTTCTGGAACAGTACAAACAGTCATCTATACTATTACTCCAACAAGTCCGGATGGATGTGTGGGAGATGATTATACTTTTACAGTTACCATAAATCCTAAACCCTTTGTGGCAACAGCACCAATTCAAACCATTTGCGGTGATGATACGCTAAATCACGATCTTACTGCTGATGTAAATGTTACAGGAACTACCTTTAGCTGGAGTGCTACAGATAACCCTAATGTAACAGGAGAAACAACTACCAATAGTACCGATACCAGTATCACAGATACACTTGTCAATATATCCGGAACCGTGCAAACCGTAATCTATACTATTACACCAACAAGTCCGGATGGATGTATTGGAGATGACTATACATTTACAGTAACAGTCAATCCTAAACCATACGTTGCAACAGCACCAACTCAAACCATTTGCGGAGATGATACGCTAAATCACGATCTTACCGCAGATGTAAATGTTACAGGAACTACCTTTAGCTGGAGCGCTGCTGATAATCCTAATGTAACAGGAGAAACAACTGCGAATAGTACCGATACCAGTATCACAGATACACTTGTCAATATATCCGGAACCGTGCAAACCGTAATCTATACTATTACACCAACAAGTCCCGACGGATGTATTGGTGATGATTATACATTTACAGTTACAATCAATCCTAAACCTTTTGTTGCAACAGCACCAACCCAAACCATTTGTGGTGACGATACGCTAAATTATGATCTTATTGCAGATGTAAATGTTACCGGAACTACCTTTAGCTGGAGTGCTGCAGATAATCCTAATGTAACTGGAGAAACAACTACCAATAGTACTGATACCAGTATTACAGATACACTTGTCAATATCTCTGGAACCGTACAAACGGTCATCTATACTATCACACCTACAAGTCCCGACGGATGTATTGGTGATGATTATACATTTACAGTTACAATCAATCCTAAACCTTTTGTTGCAACAGCACCTACTCAAACCATCTGTGGAGATGATACGCTAAATCACGATCTCACAGCAGATGTAAATGTTACCGGAACTACCTTTAGCTGGAGTGCTGCCGATAATCCTAATATAACGGGAGAAACTACTGCGGATAGTACTGATACCAGTATTACAGATACTCTTGTCAATATCTCCGGAACGGTACAAACGGTAATCTATACTATTACACCAACAAGTCCCGACGGGTGTATTGGTGATGATTATACATTTACAGTTACAATCAATCCTAAACCTTTTGTTGCAACAGCACCTACTCAAACCATCTGTGGAGATGATACGCTAAATCACGATCTCACAGCAGATGTAAATGTTACCGGAACTACCTTTAGTTGGAGTGCCGCAGATAATCCTAATGTAACCGGAGAAACAACTGCGAATAGTACCGATACCAGCATTACAGATACACTTATCAATATCTCTGGAACCGTACAAACGGTCATCTATACTATCACACCTACAAGTCCGGATGGATGTGTTGGTGATGATTATACATTTACAGTTACAATCAATCCTAAACCTTTTGTGGCAACAGCACCGACTCAAACCATTTGTGGTGACGATACGCTAAATTATGATCTCACAGCAGATGTAAATGTTACAGGAACTACCTTTAGTTGGAGTGCAGCAGATAATCCTAATGTAACAGGAGAAACAACTACGAATAGTACCGATACCAGCATTACAGATACACTTATCAATATTTCTGGAACCGTACAAACGGTCATCTATACTATTACACCTACAAGTCCCGACGGATGTATTGGTGATGATTATACATTTACAGTTACAATCAATCCTAAACCTTTTGTTGCAACAGCACCAACACAAACCATTTGTGGTGACGATACGCTAAATCACGATCTCACAACAGATGTAAATGTTACCGGAACTGCCTTTAGTTGGAGTGCTGCAGATAATCCTAATGTAACGGGGGAAACAACTGCGAATAGCACCAACACCAGTATCACAGATACTCTTGTCAATATCTCCGGAGCGGTACAAACCGTAATCTATACTATTACACCTACAAGTCCCGACGGATGTATTGGTGATGATTATACATTTACAGTTACAATCAATCCTAAACCTTTTGTTGCAACAGCACCAACACAAACCATTTGTGGTGACGAT